>JAAVID010000012.1 GCA_014799395.1 Oscillospiraceae bacterium
GAGAGGGGCGCTATGCTAGAGAACCGCTGTTCGTCACGATGTCCGGCGCCCTCTCTCCCGAAGGGTGTCCTCTTGCACCCGTGAGACGACATTTTAATTAAAACAAACGAAACCACGGCGGTCAGCCTTAGCGAAAAAACTGCTGCTACACTAAATAACAACGAGCGACAAAAGCAAAAAATCAACCCAAAGCCCAGCGCAGTGTTACCACGATAAATTCAAATATATACCAATAAAAATTTTAAAACGCTGCAACCTTTTTGAATCGCCGATCGTGTTAATAATATAAGGTTATTTCCCGTTTGTTGCAAATTGCACAAATCTTGCGGTAATTAAAGTTTAAATTTGTCGCGCGCGATATTGACGAAACGGGAAAAAAATTATATAATAAAAGTGGCTAACCATGTTTACGGGTTTGCTTGGTCGGGCGGTTTGCCCATCTGTGAAAGGATTTAAATATGATTTGTACAAAATGCAACAGCGAAGTACCAAACGGCGCTAAATTCTGCCCCGTTTGCGGAAACGCCTGCGGCACTGCTCCGGACGTGAAGCCCGCTGCCGCGTCTCCCGAAGCGGAGACTAAAACATATTGCGGCAAGTGCGGTCTCGAGCTGAACCGCGGCGCGAAATTCTGTGCGGTCTGCGGCGCTCCCGCGGCGGCCGGCGACGTAAAGATCAACGAAAACGACGGTTCGACTTTCGGACGCGGAGATATGTCGGCGGTGTCGCTTGACAAGCCCAGCGCGTCGGACAGCCTCGTAGCGGCTATGAATACCGCCGCCGCTCCGTCCGCTGTTCCCACGCCGTCAAACAACGTAGTACCTACTCCCTCGAACGGTGTGCCTATGCCGTCCAACAGCAACAATTCCGGGTTTTCGTCGGGCTTCAGCGGCTCGGGTACGGGCTACGGCTCGTCCGCTCCCTCGTTTATCCCCGAATCTCCTGCGGCGAACAGCACGGCGGCTCCCTTCGGCGCTTCCGAGAATCCGTTCGGTGATATGGGCGCGGCGGCTATAGTTGCTACACCTATTAAAAAGAGAACGGGCTTGAAGGTCGGAATTATTATCGCGTCGGTTGCCGCTGTTCTGATCGCGGCTGCCGCGATATTCTTCTTTACCAATAAGGCAACTGCGCTCAGTCTCATTATGGGCAAGCCCAACTACGCGGCAATGGTCGAGGGCAACTCGATAAAGCAGGCGGCTGAAAAGCTGGATACCGCGGCGCTCTCCGAGAGCATAAAGTCCACATCGACACTTGCGGCGAGCCTTGCCTCTATCGGCGGAGAATATGAACCCGATTTCGGCGGTATTGACGAGTCGTTCGGCGGCTTTACCGGAGTGAGCAATACCTCCACCCACGTCGGCGCGGCACCCATGATGTCCTATTCGGAGGGCGGCGTTGACCTTGAAGCGATCATATCCTCGTACTACCAGGCTATGATGGATACATACGGAATGAACTCCGTCAAGGCTTCCGTAAGCATCAACGCAAGCATCTCCGACTCCGTAAAGTCCATGCTCGGCGAGGACGCGGACGAGATCATCGAGCTTCTCAACGGTCTGACTTTCTCGACCGATGTTACCGCTTCAAAGGATACTATCGCGGCGCAAATGGGCGCGAGCAGCGGCTCGGCGGTCATCAACGCAAAGACGATATTCACCGCGGACGGCGACGTTTATCTGGTGCTCCCGTTTGTCGGCGACAAGGCGCTCAAGGTAAAGATCCCGACCGAAAAGTCGACAGCAACTGCGGACATAAAGCCGCTGGAGCTTGACGATAAGGAGATCGAGCGCATTATCGGCGAAATGGTCGAGCTGTACGTTAAGGAATACAAAGAGGGCGCTATTGAAATGGGAGACGGCGAGCTTACCGCGGCGGGTCTTACCGCAAAGGGCAAGCTCATCACCGCGGAGTTCAGCGGCGAAAAGCTTGCGGCTCTGTTCGGCACTCTCGCGGAGCATTTCGTGAACGACGAGTATTTCACCAACAAGATCGTTGATTTCGCTAACGAGTACGGTGCGGACATCACCGCGCAGGAATACAGGGACGAGATAATGAGCGCGTTTGATCCCGATCTGTTCGACGACACCGACAAGCTGGTCATCAGCACGGTCATCGACAACAACGGCAACGTTCTCGCGAAGTCATGGAAGGCTCTTGAAGATACCGACGAAATGGCGGAGATCGTATACGTTGACAGCAAGGAACAGATCACGTTTGAGATCAGATCCGACAGCAAGACCGTTCTCTCTGTTGTAAATGATGTAAAGAGTGACAAGGAGGGTTCCGTAAACGTAAAATTTGCGGACGATGACGGAGTTGTTTCCGTGACTGTTGATTACTCGGGCGTTGAGACCGCTAAGTTCTGCGGCAAGGATACATTTGTAGGCAATTACACTATCGGTCTTGATATTCCCGCCGATTTCGCCGAGGGCGTAGATATGCTTTCGGGAATGAAGTTCACCGTTTCCAACTCGGTAAGCGGCGATAACACAATGGAGACCACTATCGGCGCAAGCGTAAGCAGCTACGGCAGTGTAACCTTGAAATCCACCGTTTCCGTTTCCAATGACAACTCGGCTCTGACGATACCGACCGACGTTATCGACCTCGGCAACGGAGAGGATCAGCCCGATGAGGCGACTTTGACCGCGCTTATGGAATATCTCGAGAGCGTCGGTAAGAAGCTTGAGGAAATGAAGGATGGTCCGTTCGACCTCATCTATGAAAGCGTTGAGGGTATGCTCCTCGGCGGCTTTGGCGGCACTCCCGGCACAACCGGCGGAGAGGTTTCGTTTGACGATGTTTACGATCTCACCGAGGATATTTCGGATACATTATACGATCTCGGAGGATTTTCCTACGAATACGGCGTTTACGATGACGCGCTCGACAAGCGCGCGGACGATCTCTGGGATAAGCTTGACGACCTGTATACCAAGATCGTCAACAAGGATTGGGAGCTTACAAAGGACGAGTTCACCAAATACACCAACGAATACAATGCTTTAAAGGCGGATGTTGACGCTCTTGAAAAGGATTATAAGGCGGCACAGCCCGCTGATCCCGTAACGCCCGTAAATCCCGCGGGAAGCTCGGCGGAAGAACTCAACTTCGACAATATGACCGACGACGATCTGTACGATGTCATCAACGAGTACGGCGAGCGTTTTGTGGCGCTCTATTCCAACTATGAATATATGGATAAGATGATCTCCGACGAATCGATCATGAAGCTTGTAACCGAAACAAACGATGCATATGACAAGGTGGTTGACGACTATTCGCAGTTTATCGACTCCTATATCAACGGAAATTACAGCGTGGCTCTTTTGAGAAACACCAGAAAGTCCGCAAAGGCATTTGCCCTTGCGGTGGAGGCTTTGGAAAAGGCGCTTATGACACAGGCATAATTAAACAACAGCGAATGCCCCGTTGAAAAAACGGGGCATTTCTTATTATATACAGGTCATGCCATTTGAACGGCTTCCTCGGTATCGGTGACCACTACTACGTCGCCGTAAAGGATCTCGGTCGCGCCCGACGGGATAATGCTCTCCTCGCCGCGCTTTACCATTACTATAAGCAAGCGTTTGGGAAGCATCAGGTCGCGTATCCGTTTGTCCTTCCAGACGTGCTTTTCGTTTATCGGTATCTCGCGGAGCTTTAGGCTCTTGTCGCTCTTGTACGGCGGCACGGAGAGGATAACGCTGTCGTTCGCTTCGATCACCGTATCGCCGCGCGGGATAATGGTCTCCTTGCCGCGCCTTATCATTACCGCAAGCGAGCCTGTCGGCAGTGTTATCTCGCTGAGCTTCCTGCCTGCCCAGTTGTGATTTTCGGGAATAAACATTCTCATCATCGTCATAAGATCGTCCTCGCGGTAGTCGTTGAAGGTCTTGAGAACATCGCTGTTATTGTCGATAAGGTCAAGCTTCTTAGCGGCGGCGGGCAGCATTGAGCCTTGGAGAAGCATTGACAGCAGACATACGCAGAACACGATATTGAAAATATTATGCTCCGTCGGAGCGCCACTGACAATGGCGAGTATCGCGAAAACGATAGAGGACGCGCCGCGCAGACCCGCAAGCGAAACAAACAGTCTGTCGGCAATGGGAGACTTTCCGCCGAATATTGCCACGGCAATAGGACGCGAAAGCAGCGTAAGGCAAAGGTAGATAGGCACCGCAAGCAGAACGCTCTCGCCGAACTGCGACGGCGTTGACAGCAGACCCAGCAGGAAGAATACCGCGATCTGGCAAACGCCCGTGGTGCCGTTCAGGAACACGACCGCCTCGGGCGGCGCGATCTCCTTGCCTCTTCCGCCGATCGTTATGCCGAGAACATTCACAATAAAACGCTTTATCGGCGACCTTCCGCGATAATCCTGTTTCGGCGACTTTGCGTTTCCGATGATAATTCCCGCTATGTACACGCTTAAGTAACCGTTGCCGTTGAGCATAGTCGGCAGCGCGAACGCCAACAGTGCGAACGCCAGGTACATTATACACTCGAAGCCCTCGGTCTGCGCCTTGAATTTCTTGGCGATAAACGCGCCGAATATTCCCGTAAGCGCACCGAATATCACACCGAAAGCGAGCTGCGACAAGATCATCACGAAAATCGAACCCGTGCCGTCATCGGTCAGCAGCGACAGCGAGATCACCGTCAGCATATACGAGAACGGGTCGTTACTGCCGCTTTCCGCCTCAAGCAGCGGAGCAAGCCCGTTTTTGAGGTTCAGTTTTTTCGAGCGGAGCACCGAAAAAACCGAAGCCGCGTCCGTGGAGCTTATCACCGATCCGAGCAGCAGACTCTCCGCGAACCCGAACTTCAGCACGAAAAAGCAGAACGCGCAGGTCACTCCGGCGGTCACCGCAACGCCCAGCGTGGACAACAGCCCCGCCTTTATCATTACCGGCTTTGCGGACTTCCAGTTGACGGAAAAGCCGCCCGTGAACATTATGACGATAAGCGCCGTTTCACAGACATAGGATGCAAATTCGTAGTTCTCGAACGGTATCTTCACCGGTCCGTCGCAGCCGAAGAATATTCCTATTCCTATAAATATCAACAACGCCGGCACGCCGATCTTTCCCGACAGACGGTCGGAAAACACGCACAACAGCAAAACGACTGCCACAAGCAGAATAAATACCGTCATAAAATCTCCCCATTTTAATGTTGATTTACACTTTATATATTTATTGTAACATATTACAGGTTGTATTGTCAATAGCACAAAACGGAAAAAACTATAGTAAATTATTGTTTATCTTGGTTGCGCTGCGCTGGGCTTTGGGTGATTTTTTTGCTAAGGCTTCTCGTCGTGGTTTCGTTTATTTTAATTATAGTGTTGTCTCACGGGTGCAAGAGGACACCCTTCGGGAGAGAGGGCGCTGGACACCATGACAAACAGCGGTTCTCTAGCATAGCGCCCCTCTCTCCCTACGGGTTTCCTCTTCCGATCTCCTTCCCCTCTCCCACTCACCCCGTGATATAGGTGGAGTTTGAACGTTGCTTTTTCGGTCAGACTGAATCGCAATGAATTGCGGTTCATAGCTTTAGTACCTTATACGCTCAGACTTCCGAAGCAACGCACACTCGCCTTCCCAATTGCAACGAGCCTAATGCGCTACTTTCCGATAGAACCGCGGGAAAACAAATTTGTCTATGCACTACTACCTTCCGATAAGAGCGCGAAAGAAAAGGGAGAGCATAGGGGGAGAGCAGTGTGACAATTGGGAGGAGAAACCCTATGTGGGAGAGAAGTCTAAGCGCATAAGGTACTAAAGCTATGAACCGCACTTCATTGCGGTTCTGTCCTACCGAAAAAGCAACGTTCAAACTCCACCTTTCACACGGGGTGAGTGGGAGAGGGCGGGTCGAAACAAGTTCGACGCTGNAGATCGGAAGAGGAAACCCGTAGGGAGAGAGGGGGCGCTGTGTAATGTGTCCGCTATTCGTCACGAGACCCAGCCCCCTCTTTCCCGAAGGGTGTCCTCTTGCACCCGTGCGACGACATAGAAATTAAAAGAAACGTAACCACCGCCGACAACAAATAAAATCTCCCCACCTCGCCGCCGCGACAAAATTATAATTTATCACAGACAAAACCGCCGCCAAAAGCGGCGGCGGTTTTGATTATTCCTCGGTTTCCCATGTTCCCTCGTCGGTCCACGGTTCTTCATAAGTGGGCTCGTAGGACGGCTCTTCATAGCTCGGCTCGTAGGTCTCCTCCGTCTCGGACGGCTCCGATGTTTCGGGAACTATCGGCGGCACTGTCGTCGTTGTCGACGAACTGCTCATGCTCGGCGGCTTCGGCTTATTCCTCACCGCGACCTTTTCGGGATTGGTCAGCAGCAGCGTAACGCTTTCCTCCGCGCCAAGCTCCTTCTCGATTATCGCCGCCGCAACGCGCAGCTTGCCCTCAACGTCCGTCGCGGGACCCAGCTCCAGCACTACCCTTCCCCCGTCAACCGACAGCTTCACCGCAAACCTGTCCGTCATATCTATCTCGTCAAGCTCCTCAAGACCCGCCTTTTCCGCCGCGTCAAACACGATCTGCGGTATCTCGTCCTTGCCCTCGGTCTTGGATTTCAGCCATTTTCCCGTCTCTACGCTCTCCGCGTCAAAGCCCTTGACTACGGTAAGCCCGTCCGTGTTCCCCTGCTCGATTATCCTGCCCATACGCGAGACCGCCACCGTAACGCCGCCTTGACTCAAAGCATACCAGCGCTCCGCCTCGCTTACCGTAATAATAAACTTAGTCGGGAACGACGGCTTGACCTCCGCCTTATCGATATAGGC
Source organism: Oscillospiraceae bacterium (assembly GCA_014799395.1). Lineage (GTDB taxonomy): Bacteria > Bacillota > Clostridia > Oscillospirales > Ruminococcaceae > CAG-115. The sequence continues at coordinate 6,811 of JAAVID010000012.1, forward strand.
AAGCGAATTTATAACGTTGTCCGCCGCCTCCGCAACGTTGACGTGCAGCAGATTATCGCCCGTTTTCAGCCCCGACCTCGCGATTATCTCCGCCGCCGAATAGCGCGCGTTCCCACGCACCTCTATATCGCCGCACCTGAACAGCACCGTATTAGCAAGCACTATCATAACGATAACAACGATTATCGCCGCCATTATATAATATAGTATATAATTTCCCCCGCGGAATTTACGGCGCTTTTTCGTCGCGGTCCTGGCGTTCATAGCCCTTGCGACCGCCTTTTTCGTCTGTGTGTTTACGGGCTTCCGCGGCGGATTCCGGGGCGGATTCGGCGCGTTATTGGGCGGAGCCTGCTTCCGTATAGGTTTTTTGTTGATGACCGGACGGCGCGCTTCGTTCTTTACCGGAAGCTCCTTTGTCGATTTAAGCATACCCTTCGGCACCTTATCGGAGACCTGCTTTTTTTGTTTATTCGACATTTACCGTCACCTCAACTTCCTTTACGACCGTACCGCGGAAAGCGAATGCCCTCCGCGATACCGCCTATACTCTTTTAATATCCGCGCCGACCGACCGCAGAGCGCCCTCGAGCGACTCATAGCCGCGGTCGATGTAGCCGAGACCCGTTATCTCGCTTGTTCCCTCCGCGGCAAGCGCCGCCGTGACGAGCGCCGCGCCGCCGCGGAGCTCCGCCGCGCACAGCTTCGCGCCCGACAGCCGCTTTACCCCCTGGACTACGCACACCCTGCCCTCGGTCTTTATCGAAGCGCCGAGCCGCACAAGCTCGGGAATGTGTCTGAAACGGTTCTCGAATATCGTCTCCACAAACACCGACGTTCCCTCGGCGGTAGCGCACAGCGCGGTAAACGGCGCCTGTATGTCCGTCGGAAATCCGGGGTACGGCATAGTCCGTACCGTCGGCGGAGCGGAAAGGCGCTTGTTACAGCTAAGGTACAGCTTACCGCCGCCGTAGGTGTAGATACGCGCGCCCATCGCTTCAAGAACGGGGATAAAGCCGTTCATATGCCGCGGCTCGCATTTTGTCAGGATAAGCTCGCCGCGCGTTATCGCCGCCGCGCAGAGGTACGTCCCCGCGACTATCCTGTCGGGGATAACGCTGTGCTCGCACGGCTCTGCCCGCGCAACGCCCTCAACGGTTATCACGCTCTCGCCCGCGCCGCCTATCCTCGCGCCGAATTTGCCGAGACAGTCGGCTAAATCAACTATCTCGGGCTCGCGCGCGGCGTTATGTATCTCGGTCAAGCCCTTTGCGGACGCCGCGGCAAGCAGAACGTTCTCCGTAGCGCCAACGGACGGGAACGAAAGCGTTATCTTCGCGCCGTGAAGCCCTCCCGCCGCCGTACAGTCGAGATAGCCGTGCTCCTCGATTATCTCCGCGCCCATTTGTCTGAGCGCCGCGAGATGAAGGTCGATAGGCCGCGCGCCAAGCTCGCACCCTCCCGGAAACGACAGCCTGCACCGACCCGTTCTCCCGAGCACCGCGCCCAGAAAAACGATAGACGACCGCATTTCCCGCATAAGCGTGTCGGGTATCTCGCAGCCGGAAACGTTTGTCGCGTCCACAGTTACCGTGTCGCCGCTTCTTTTGCAGCGGCAGCCGAGATGGGTCAATATCCTGCAAGCCGCATCTACGTCGGTAAGCTCGGGACAGTTGTGCAGAACCGTTTCTCCATGCGCCAGGACCGCCGCGGACAGCAGCGGCAGAGCGCTGTTTTTCGCGCCGTGAACTCTAAGCTCGCCCTCGAGTCTGCGTCCGCCGTTCACTATGATTTTTCGGCGATCATTCATAACATCACCCTTTCAACAAATTATACAGCATAATATGTTGAAAAGATTTTTGTGTGAATGAACTTTATCATTGCGGAATATTTTCCATATCAATTATCATTTTTTGGCAGCCGCCGCAATAAAACGCTTCAATCTCATAAGGTCCGAAAAAAGCGAATTTCGATAATTTTACCTTGTTCTCATCGTTCACTATTCCGTGTTCATCAACCGCTTTCCAGACTACGTTCCACTTCGCGTTGGCTATGATAATGCCCTTTTGCATTTCCTTGTCACAATACGGACAGTTCATAATCTTCACCCCAAGCTAAATTTACTCGAAATGCTCCTTGCCCACAAGGTCGATAATTTCCGATAAAATTATATCCGCGGCGTTGGCTTTCCGCATTTTGGCGGCGTTCCCGCGCATAAGCTCAAGGCGCGCCCCGTCGTTGTACAGCTTTGAGACCTCGTCGACCAGTCTTGCCCTTGTGAGGTCTTTATCCTCGATAAGTACCGCGGCGTTTTCGTTGACTAAAGTAAGCGCGTTGTAGTACTGATGATTTTCGGCGGCGGCGGGGTACGGCACGAGTATAGACGGTCTGCCTATCTCGGTGAGCTCCGTTATCGTCATAGCCCCCGCGCGGGAGATTATCAGATCCGCCGCGCACATACAGGTATACATATTATCGATGTAATCGCGGAAGATATGCCGCGATCTATCCTCGGAAACGCCGCTCTGCGCAAGCGCCTCGTAAAACGTGTCCTTGTTCTTGCTCCCGAACGAGTGGATATGATTTATCCCGCCCGTTTTCTTCTCCCACGCGATAAGCTCCGCGACCGCTTCCGTTATCTTGTTCGCGCCGAGACTTCCGCCGAACGACAGCACGGTAAACCCGTCGGGCAAGCCCAGCCGCTTCCTCGCCGCGGACTGCTCCTCTATCGGGATATTCGTCCTCAGCGGATTTCCCGTGACCGTGCACCTGTCCGTATTTTTGAGGTGCTTTTTCGCGTCCTCGGCGGCGAGCAGGACTTTATCCGCCTTTCCCGACAGCATTTTCGTCGCCATTCCGGGATAGGAGTTGCTCTCGTGAGTTACCGTCTTTACGCCCATCGCGGCGGCTTGTCCGAGGACGGTCGCCGTGACGTAGCCGCCCGTTCCGACCGCAAGCTCTGGCTTGAACTCCTTGATTATCTTACGAACCGCCGTTTTCGCCGAGATAAGATAACGATACGCCGCCCTTACGTTGCAGACTATATCGCTCGGCGAAAAACCGCGCTGAAATCCCGACATCTCCACGCCGCGGAAGTCGTAGCCCGCCTTTGTGACAAGGCGGCTCTCCATTCCGTTCGGCGTGCCGATAAACAGTATCTCGGTGTTCGGGAACACCTGCTTCATCTTATCCGCTATGGCGAGCGCGGGATTGATATGCCCCGCCGTTCCGCCCGCGGCAAAAATTACCTTCATAATAGCCCCTTAACTTAACTTAGCCCGCTTGCTTACCGAAAGCAGCAATCCCATTTCCCACAGCTGAAGCATAAGCGCCGTACCGCCAAAGCTGAAAAACGGCATCGAGATACCCGTATTCGGTATGCAGCATAGATTTACGCCGAGGTTCAGGAACGCCTGCAAGCCTATCTGGAACGTAATTCCCGTCGCAAGCAGACAGCCGAATTTATCCTCCGATCTTCTCGCGATATAAAAGCCCCTGAACACGAAAATAAGAAACAGCACGATGACCGCGAGACCGCCCACCAAGCCGAATTCCTCGACCAGCACGGCGTAAACGAAGTCGTTCTGCGCCTCGGGGAGGTAATAGTACTTCTGACTGGAGTTGCCGAAGCCCTTGCCCCAGATACCGCCCGAGCCGAGCGCCAGCGCCGACTGGTAATTCTGATAAGAGCCGTCTCCGGGGTCGGAAAGCGGATCCATAAATACTATTCTTTCCTTAAAATATCCGACGTCCAGCACGACTACCGCGAATACTACCACTCCCGCTACCATCAGGCATATCGGCAGCAGATATTTCAGATTGCTTCCGCCGACAAACAGCATTACCGCGAAAACCACGCAGATAATTACCATAAGCGAAAGGTGGGTCTGGCTTATTACCGATAAAATGACCGCCATAAGCACCAGTCCCGGGATAAGTATGCCGTCGTAGAATTTGCGCATCTGATCCGAATGCTTCTGGATATAGTACGCGAAGTATACGATAACCGCTATCTTCATAAGGTCGGACGGCTGGAACTGTCCGAGAAACGGGATAGGCAGCCAGCGCCTTTGTCCCGCGACCGCCTCGATACCGAACGGTATCGTCAGCAGATTAAGCCCCATTGCTATCCCCATAAGGATATGCGTAAGCGTAACGCGCTTTCCGAACAGCTTAAGCTCGTAACGCAGACAGCGGTAATCCAGGAACGTAAGGAAGAACATTCCCACAAGTCCTATTCCCGCAGCCGTCATCTGCCTCGTTACATAATAAAACGAATCGCCGCCGTTGTCGCGGTAGGACAGCGCGTGTCCCGCCGAGAACATCATGGAAACGCCGAAAACCAGCAGCACCATTATGATTATCATCATCGGCACGTCTACTCTGCTCTGGAAGTTGAACAGACGAACTCTGTTCGGGTCTTTTATCTTCTTTTTCTTTACCTTTTCGGCGGACTTGACCGCTTGCCTGCGCGGTCCGCGCACGCGTCCGGCGACTCCCGCGTCTCTGACCGCCGCGTTTCTTACCGAAGCCGGTTTTCCGATATTCCCCGCAGGAACGGCGCTCCTCTGCGGCGATTTTGCCGCGGGTCTGCCCTGAACAGGCTTGCGCGGGGCGGTTCTCAGCTGAGCGCGCTGAGTTCTCGGTCTCGCGCCGGGCGGAGCGGTATCTCTCGGCTGCTGTCTTGCCGCCGTATTCTGTCTTGCCTGCTGCATATATACCTCCAAAAGCTACTTGACGAACATTCCGTACGCCAACACCACCGCGAACGCTCCGAAAAGCGCCGCGACCGTCGAAAATACCGCGTCTATCTTTATCTCGCTCCAGTGCGAAAGCTCGAAATGATGATGAATAGGCGTCATCTTAAACAGGCGCTTGCCCTCTTTCGTATGGTAAATTTTCTTGGTTATCTTGAACACCGTCGACTGAATGACTACCGACAGCGCCTCAAGAATATAGACCATAGCCGCGAGCACCATAAGGAACTCCACGCCGCAGCCCACGCCCAGCGCGCAGACTATCCCCCCGAGGAACATCGAGCCCGTATCGCCCATAAACACCTTCGCCGGCGGGAAGTTCCACATCAAAAAGCCCACGCAGCCGCCCGCCGCGCACAGAGCCATAAGCCGCATACCGAACATTCCGAGCATTCCCGAGATGACCGCGAACACCGCCATGTATATCACCGTCACCGACGAGCACAGCCCGTCGATACCGTCCGTAAGGTTTACCGCGTTCACGAGATAAAGTATCCCGATACCCATCACGGGATAGTAGAACAAGCCCATATCCCACTGCAAGCCGCCCGGGAACAGTATCACCGTGCGCCGCAGACCGCTTATGTACAGCGTCGCGAAGTACGCCGCGATTATCATCACCTGGAAAATTATCTTCTGGAGCGGCGTAAGTCCCTCGTTATGCTTTTTCTTCACCTTGATGAAGTCGTCGAGAAAGCCCATAAAGCCGAACATTACCGCCATTATCATACCCGCCATGGAGCGTATCAGCTCCGCCTTATCCGCGCCCGAATAGTCCGCTCCCGTTGCCGAAAAAACGATCATCCCGACGATAAAGCTCACGAATACCGCGAAAATAAAGGTTATCCCCCCCATTGTCGGAGTGCCCTCTTTTTTCGCCTTGTGCCACTTGGGACCGATGTCGAGTATCGTCTGACCGTATTTGAGCCTGTGAAGCAGCGGGATAAACCAGAACCCCGCTATCCACGTCAGCACGAACGCGGCGATCGCCGCAAAAACGCTTGTCCAAATCTGCATATTTTTCTCCCATTATTTTATCTTTTCGGCGATCTCTTCCATTTTCATTCCGCGGCTGCCCTTAAACAGCACCGCGTCGCCGCTTTTTATCCCGTTAAGTAACAGCTCCGTCAGCTCCTGCTTGTTCTCGCTGTGGAACACTTTCGCGCCTCGTTTTGTTAGCTCGTCGCGGAGCGCCTTCATTTCGCGCCCGTACAGGAAGAACATATCCGCGTACTCCTCCGCGAATTCCGCAAGCCCCGCGTGGAGCGCTTTCGACTGCTCGCCGAGCTCCAGCATATCGCCGAGCACCGCGATCCGTCTGCCCTCCGTTTTTACCGCGCCGAGAACCGACAGCGACGACTTCATAGAAGTAGGCGAGGCGTTGTAGCAGTCCAGTATAACGCGGATATTATTTTCGCGCAGCTCTATTCTTTGCCGCATTCCGCTGCTTTCGTAATTCATAAACGCGGGGATTATCTCCTTTGGAGCCATCCCGAATTCGATACCGACGCAGAACGCCGCCAGAGCGTTCAGTATATGATGCTCTCCCATAACGGGAACAGACGCTTTATAAGACGTATCCCCGTAACGCAGCGTGAATTTTCCGCCGTTTTCGTTAAGGGAAATACCCTCCGCCCAAACGTCGCAATCATTGCTCAGACCGTAACGGATAAGCTTTCGTCCGCCTATGTCCTCCGAGGTCAGCTTTCCGAGATATTCGTCGTCTCCGCAGACGATAAGCGCGCCCTCGTCCATTCCGTCGAGTATCTCCAGCTTAGCCGCGAGGATATTTTCGCGCGTTTTGAGGTTCTCGATATGGCAGAAGCCTATGTTCGTGATGACCGCGCAGTTCGGGTGAGCCGCGCCCGAAAGCGCCGAAATTTCGCCGCGGTCGCTCATTCCCATTTCTATGACCGCCGCCTCCGTGCTTTCGCCGAGACGGAAAAGCGTTTTCGGAAGTCCTATGTCGTTGTTGAAGTTGCCCTCGGTTTTAAGCGTGTTGTATTTCGCCGACAAGACCGCGCTCACCATATCCTTAGTGGAGGTCTTTCCGACGCTGCCCGTCACTCCGCAGAGCTTAACGCCGAATTTATCGCGGTAATAACGCGCCAGTTTAAGCTGAGCGGTGCGCGAATTCTTCACATAGACAACGGGTATATGGGTCTTGACCGTTCCCGCCGCGAGGTCGGATATTGCCGCCGCGGCGCCGTTTTCCGCCGCCTGCTTGATGTAATCGTTGCCGTCAAAGCGCTCGCCCTTTACCGCGATAAAGAGCGCTCCCTTTTCGAGCGTTCTCGTATCGGTGGAAACGGACGTTACCTCAACGCTTCCTCCGACAAGCTCGCCGCCCGTGACATTCGCGATCTCCTTTGTCGAAAACATAGCCCTTACCCCTTTTTGAAAAATTCTCCGACGATCTCCTTTTCGTCAAAGTGAATATACTCGTCTCCTATCGCCTGATAGTCCTCGTGACCCTTTCCGCAGAGCGCTATAACGTCGCCCTTTCGCGCCATTCCCAGCGCGCGGAATATCGCGGCTTTTCTGTCGATAAATTCCTCGTGAGGTATGCCCTCGGGAATTCCCTTGACCACATCGTCGATAGTCTGCTGAGGGCTTTCGTGGCGCGGACTGTCCGTCGTGACTACCAGCACGTCCGCGTATTTCGCCGCCGTTTTTCCCATATCGGGGCGCTTGCCCGCGTCGCGCTCGCCCGCCGCGCCGAATACCGCGATAAGGCGGTTCTTCGCTAACGGCTTCAGCATTGAGAGGAGCTTTTCGAGTCCGTCCTCGGTGTGCGCGTAATCGCGGATAACCGTGAAATCACCGGAATACAGCGTTTCCAGTCTGCCCGCAACGCCCTCTATCTTCTCCAGCGCGCACAAGACCTCGTCCATAGGCACGCCCGTAAGGTGTACCATGACCGCCGCCTCGACCGCATTCAGTACATTGTACAGCCCCGTCATCGCGAACCGCACGGGGTAGCTCTTTCCGTTTGCTCTGTCCGTGAGAATAAACTCGGACTTGTGAGCGGAGAGCTTTACGAACTCCGTATAGAAATCCGCCTCGCCGTCCACCGATACCGTCTTTAACGGAACGCCCTTTTCGCGGCAGTATTCCGCGATCCTTCGTCCGTATTCGTCGTCGATATTGACGACCGCGTTTTCGCACATATCGAACAGCATTCGCTTAGCCGCGAAGTAATTCTCCATTGTGCCGTGATAGTCCAGATGATCGCGCGTGAGGTTGGTGAACGCCCCTACAGCGAAATTCTCCGCCGCGAAACGGTACTGCGCCAGCGCCTGAGAGCTCGCCTCGATAAAGCAGTACTCCGTGCCCTCCGCCGCCATCTGCGCGAACAGCTGATACAGTCTCCGCGGCTCGGGAGTGGTGGGAGGACCGCTGTGGGAGTAGGAAAGCCCGTTCCCCGTGTCCGTGCCGAGCGTTCCGATAACGCCCGTTCTGTGACCTAAATTTCTCGTTATCTGCGCGCAGAGATTGACCGCGGTAGTCTTTCCGTTCGTTCCCGTGACCGCGCAGAGCTTGAATTTTTTCGTCGGCGAGCCGTAAAATCTCGACAGCAATTCGGGATATATCCTCCGCGAATTCTCTACCGTTATCTCGCGGTCAAGTCCGAGCTTATTCTGCGTGACCACCGCGCACGCGACGTTTTCAAGCGCTTTCGCGGCGGAGTGTCCGTCAAAGCTCCCGCCCTTAATGCAGACGAACAGAAAGCCGCTCCCGACCTCGCGGTTATCCGAGGTAACGCCCGTCACCCCGATATTTTCAAGCTCCGCGGGTATTTCGCATATCCCCGAAAACAGCTCTCCTATCGTCATATCTTCACCGCCCGTAATATTTTAATCTCCGAACGAATTTGCCTGGAACGTTACCTCGATAACGCTTCCCTTAGCCAAGGACGTTCCCTCGGCATAGTTCTGTATCGTCGCCACGGCGTCCGCGTTTTCGGCAGCGCCGCCGAGTATCTTGAGGTTGAAGCCCGCGTTCGTTATCGCCTCGTTTGCCGCCGAAACGCTCATATTCAGCACATTCGGCACAATGCCCATTTTCGTTTCGCTGTCGTCAAGATACAGCACAACGGTCGAGCCTTTTGGTATACTGCTGCCCGATTCGGGTATCTGCTTCTTTACGGTCGCGTCGCTGGACGGGTCGCCGACAAATTCAACCTCAAAGTTGTTTGCCGTAAGGTAGCTCTGCGCGTACATCGCCATATCACCGAGAACGTACGGCACGGTAGCGTCCATTTTCGCCTGTTCCTCGGCAGTGTATGTAGGATAAATGCCCAAATGCTCCAGACCGTCCTTGAATACCGCCGAAACTACGGGGCAAGCGACTGCCGAGCCGTAATACTGCGAGCCCGTAGGCGTATCTATAAGCACCAGCATAACTATCTGCGGATCGTCCATAGGCACTGCTGCCGCGAATGTTCCTATGTAAGTCATGTGAGCGCCGCCTGCCAGACCTCCCGCGGCGTTGTACTCGTCGATCTTCTCCGCCGTTCCCGACTTTCCGCCTATTCTGTAACCCGCGATATACGCGTTATGACCGCCGTTTTCGGTAACGATAGTCTCCAGGATACCGCGCATTGTCTCGGAGGTCTCCTCGGAGATGACCTGGCGCTTTATCTGCGTCTCCTTTGTCTCGACAACGTTTCCGTTGCTGTCGAGTATCTTGTCGACAAGGTGCGGAGTTACAAGATTTCCGCCGTTTACTATCGCGCAGAACGCCGTACACATCTGAATAGGCGTTATCTTGTTGGTCTGACCCATTGACGACATCGCAAGGTCTACAAGGTTCATTCTCGAATACGGAACATACAGGCTCTGCGCCTCGCCGGGGAGGTCGATACCCGTAGGCTCGGTAAAGCCGAACGCCTCGAAGTAATTACAGAACTTCTCCATTCCCAGCGCCTGACCTATCGCGATAAAGGACGGGTTGCAGGAGTTGGTCATCGCCTGCTGGAGCGTCTGCGTATCGTGACCCCACTCGCGCCAGCAGTTTATTATCGTTCCCGCAACGTCCGCGTAACCGGGACAGAAGAACGTGGAGTTGATATTGATGACCTCTTCCTCCAGCGCCGACGAAGCGGTCACGGTCTTGAAAACCGAGCCGGGGTAGTACAGCTCCGTTACCGCCTTGTTCTTCCACTGCTGCTCGCGGAGAATACCCTCCTGCTCCGCTATCTCGTCCTCGGACTTGCCCTCCTCTTTCATCTGAGCAAGCAGATCAAGGTCGTACTGACTGGTGAGCGCCGAGGGATCGTTCAGATCGTAGGACGGCGAGGTCGCCATTGCGAGTACTCCGCCCGTTTTGCAGTTCATAATAATTCCGCACGCGCGGTTTATTACCGAGTGCTGAGACACCGCCTGCTCGAGGTTCTTCTCGAGATAATGCTGCAAAACCTCGTCGAGGGTGAGCACAAGGCTGTATCCGTCGGTCGCGTTGAACACATAGTCGTTTTCGTTCTCAACGCCGTTTCCGAGACCGTCCGTGACGTAGAACGCCTTGCCGTCCGTGCCGCGGAGATAGTCGTCGTAGTACGCCTCGAGACCGTAAACGCCGTCGCCGTCAAAGTTCGTAAAGCCGATAACGTTCGACGCAAGCGAGCCGTTGGGATAATACCGCTTGCTCGACTGCTCGGTAACGATACAGTCCGCGCGGATATTATTGTCTATCATCATCTGCTTTATCAGCGTGACCTCGGGCTTTTCCACGCTGCGCTTTACAACGTAGTAGTAGTTGTCCTTGTAATCCTTGCAAGCCTCGATCATTCCGTCGGTCTTTACGCCGAGTATCTTGGAAAGCTCGGTGCTGATTATGTCGGAGAGCTCTCTGAACTGCGGTATCTCCTCGCCGTCCTTTTTATTCTTCAGCTTCTCGTCGTAATCCTTGCGCCGCTCCTCGTTCGCCTCGTGAATGGGGGTCGGAGCAATGATAACGTTCCACACCGTGGAGCTCTGCGCGAGGACCGTGCCGTTCGCGTCGTAGATAGAGCCGCGGTTCGCCATTATCGTCATCGAGCTCATCTGCTGGCTGTTCGCTCTCTGTCTCCACATCTCGCCGTCGATAACGGTGAATTTCAGCAGATTATAGCCGACAAACGCCGAAAATCCCACAACAAGCGAGAGAATAACTATCTGCCGTCCGCGATAGCCGATAAGCGGCTTTTTCTCCGCGTCGGCGGCGTCTTTTTTCTTCAGATAATCAAGAAATCTCCAGAATAAACCTCTGCTACTGCCCGTATTTTTACTCAAAACAACAACCTCCAAAAAACCAAAAAAGCAAAGCCGTTTAGCCGACTTTGCTGCTTTTAGTAATAAACAGTCTGCCGACAACCTGTCAAAGGGCTTGTTCACCCTTATTTTATGCCGTCAGAATCCAATGTATTCCAAAAACGCGGAGAACTCTCTCTTTAGAGAGCCGAAAAATCCGCCGTCGTCGTCGCCCGTTACCTCGATAAGATCCTCGGTATTAACGCTTATGTATTTCTTCTGCGACGCGGCGACCTTTGACATTCCGAGCTGCTCCGTGGCGTATTTCTCGATATATCCGATATTCGCCATGGAGTCGAGCTTGCTCTGGAGCAGACTGTTGTCGTCCTTTGCGGCGGCGAGCAGCTCCTCCTGCTCCGCCACCATTCTGACAACGTCGTCCCGTTTTGTATTGTAATAGTTGACGGCAAAAAGCGCGGCAAAGATCATCAGCGCCATCGCCACGATCTTTGTCCTCGAGCCGCTTCTGGAAACGGAATTCAGAGGGGCAAGACGTATTTTGCGAGCTTCCTCGTCGGCGCGGCGCTGCTTTTCGCGGCGCTCTCTTTCGGCTGTATCGAACATCGAAAGATCGTAAGCCAGGTTTGTATTTGTATTCATCGGATACGCCATATGCCGTCCCTCCTTCACTTCCATTATCTGTAAGCGTGTTTACGCCCTTATTTTCTCTATAACGCGCAGCTTTGCGCTGCGGCTTCTCGGGTTTTCCGCAAGCTCCTCCGCGCTCGGCGCGACGGGCTTCTTTGTGACGAGCCGACCTCTCGGCAGTCTCCCGCACACGCACACGGGGAACTCGGGCGGGCAGATACAGCCCGTGCAGAATTCCTTAAAGCGGTTCTTCACGATCCTGTCCTCCAGCGAGTGGAACGTGATGACCGACATTTTTCCGCCGATCTTAAGGCGGTCAAAGCCGTCTGTCAATGCCTTGTCCAGCGCGTCAAGCTCTCCGTTCACTTCTATTCGGATCGCCTGAAAGCTCTTTCGGCAAGGGTTCTTTTCGCGCCTGTAAGCGGCGGGAACGCTGTTTTTTATTATCCCGGCAAGCTCTCCCGTTCTCTCTATCGGAGATACCGCCCTTGCGTCCACAATGCCCTGCGCGATCTTCGGCGCGAATTTCTCCTCGCCGTATTCATATAATATACGCCGTAATTCCTCAAATGTGTAATCGTTGACAACATCACGCGCGGATAAACCCTCGCCGCTCATTCTCATATCGAGCGGCGCGTCGTTGTGGAATGAAAATCCGCGTTCCGCGTCGTCAAGCTGGTGCGATGAAACGCCCAGATCCGCGACGATCCCGTCCAGAGCCTCAATCCCCAGCTCGTCCAGGACCTCGCCAAGCTCCCCGAAATTTCGCCGAACAAACGTCACGGGATAGCCGCTCAGCCGTTTCCCCGCGGCTTCGATAGCCTCCCCGTCCCGGTCGAAGCAAATAAGCCTTCCCCCCGAAAGCCGCTTTGCCAACTCCAGACTGTGACCCCCGCCGCCCGTGGTCAAGTCAGCGTAAACGCCCTTTGGGTCTGAATACGCGCCGTCCACCGTCTCTTTAAGCAGCACGGTTGTGTGTACAAATTCCATTAAATCCCAAGCTCCTCCGCCATACCCGCGATATCCTCAAGAGGCGTACTGTTTGTATATTCCTCCCAGGACGCTTTATCCCAGATCTCGGCGCGGTCGACCAAACCGACGACCACGACCTCGCCTGTGATATTCGCGTATGCGCGCAAAGCGGGCGCAATGGCAATTCTGCCCTGCTTGTCGGGCTCGGCCTCGCAGGCGCTTCCGAACAGGAAACGCTCGATAGGCAGCGCGACCTTTGACGGCTTTCCTTTCAGGCTGGTTTTTAATTCCTCCCAGCTCTCTGTCGTATACACCGTCAGACACTTCTCGGTAAAGCTCTTGCAGATATAGAAATGCTCGCCGAACTCCTCGCGGAGCTTGGCGGGGAAGTTCATACGTCCCTTAGCGTCAACGGTATGCTCGTATTCGCCGTACATTTCCATTCCCCCCCGCAATGAACTTGAAAAGCGCCGTTCCGTCCTCCTCAGACGGAAAATTTCGTAGATTTAAATAAATATATTTCCCTTGGCGGGATATAAGTGATTTTTCTCTTTAATGAATTTTTCACCAAAACAGTGAATTTTCTCACCACTTTTCCCCACAATCATATTATAACCTACTTGGAAAATTTTTTCAAGAGCAAATCCGAGACTTTTACGAAAAAATCAAGATAAACTTTTGTTCATATTTTTGTACACTTTTCACAAAAATTTTGTTCTCAAAGATATTAGTTAGGGCAAAAAATTGTGAATATTTACAAGATATGGACAGAGCTCGACAAATCAAACCCATATCTTGCGCTTATTTTGGGGTTTGACGCCAATGTTCACAAGATGTGGGTGTTGCGGAAATTTACGCAAAAAAATCGGCATTGCGGGAGTTCCCTTGCAATGCCGATTCAGAGGATCAAAATTTCGGGTTATTCGAGGATACCTTTCAGGCTGTAAATCTCCGCGAACAGCTCAAACGCGGTGTGAAATCCCGCGTAAAAGCCGAATTTTTCCTGTGCGCGCCCGTATTTAAATATGTAGTTCTCCAGAACGCGCAGATCCTCCTTGGTCGGGGCGCACTGCCTTTCGACAGCTTCAAGCTCCTCATCTTCCTCGTTGGTCGAGAGGTGCGGCTTTGCGCCCAGCTTGCCGTCAAGATACACCCCGAACAGTTCGTCGATTATTTTGTTCATAAAAAACTTCCTTTCAAAAAGTACTTGACAAGGAGGTTCTGTCTAATGTATAATAGATTTTAGACGGGGACTTCCTTGTCTTTTTTGGGATAAACCGCTGTTTTGATTGCTAGTCGGGCAGCGGTTTATTTTTTGTCCGGCTCTGACTTCAGTTTGGAAATCGCGTATCGAATAGCTTCGGCTTTATCGACCTTAGCCGTTTCGCAATAACGTTTAAGCGTTTCGGCACTGTCTTTATCAAGTCGAACGGAAACCCTCTCGTTCATCGGATTTTCAATCTTCGGTCTGCCTGTTCTTGGGGACATAGTTTTCACCTCACTTTTTGTCCGCCACTAATTATATTATACATATTGTCCGCCAAAAAGTCAATAGGTTTTTTGAAAAAATTTTCCGCGCTCAAAAAGCACGGTAACAAATTCACAAAAAGTCATACGCCATTGACAAAACAGGTCTGTCGTGATACAATAAATACACAATACATTTATTAAATGGAGGGCGGTTTATGGATATTTCATTGTCCGAATTAAAGGAAAAGCAGCTCGTTGTTGAGACGCTTATAGGCTCTGTGGAGTTTCCGCCAGAATATGATGATCCGAACTATGACCCCGACTACGAATTACTGCGCGAAAGCGCGTACAAGGACAGAGAATGCCAAAAATAAACGGACAATAACAAAACGGCACTCCGCAATTGCGGAGTGCCCGATTTTATCCCGAAATGCCGATTCGGGATGATAAAGTTTTGGGTTATTGTTTTCTTTGCCATCACAACCCTTATTATACATCATAAACTTTAATAAAGGTGAAGATCTCGAAAATATGGTCTCGGGAATATTTCGCGAGCATTTCCTCGGCGTCGGTATACGGTTCAATTATGCAGGGTCTGACGGCGAGAATATTTCCGCTCGGCATTATATAGAGTTTTGCGTTCGGATCTGTTCCGATCACTTCACCTGTGCCTATATATTCAAGCGCATCAAGCTTATCGGCGGCTTTGAGAGTTTCCTCGGTAAAAGCGTCCCAATCCGCTTTTTCGGGCTCGATTATACGCCCGTTATCATCAAAAACTATTCTGATAACGCAATGGTCAAACTCGAAATATTCACCGTTGTAGCTTAAATAATGATTATCGTTTGTTGCACCGCCCGGATTTTTATCATCCGTGGAATCAACGGGATTTGAAACGGGCGGTTCGGTTGAAGTACTGTTCAGGAGCATAGGAATCAGACATACCGCAATAACCAAACAAGCAGCGATAGGAGCGAACCACAACAGCTTATTTGCCCTCCGCCTGTAACTCAACGTCCTGTGTATCTGTCTTTCGCTGATATTGTCAACAGCGTCGGCGAGCGTAAATTTTGTCATAGTGTTACTCCTTTCGTTACCAAAAAATCCCGCAGCTTTTTTCTGAGCCGCGTAAGCCTTACCTTTACCGCGCCATCGCTTGCCCCGATAATCCTGCCGATTTTGGAAAAATCCTCGCCAAACCAGTATCGGCGGACAAATACCGCGTGGCTTTTGTCGTCAAGCCCATCAAGAAACTCGTCTATGTACCCTGCCAACTGCTTGTTTTCAAAGTGTTCAGCGGGATCGTCCGCGCCGGAAACACACTCCTCCAATTCGTCCAAGCACACAGCGTATCCGCGTTTTTGCGCCTTGTTATACTTGAATTTGTTGAACGAGATATTCCTGACGATCATACAGACAAATGCAGCCAGTGAATTCGGTCGTTCGGGCGGTATCTTATTCCATACGGTAAAATACGCGTCATTCACACACTCCTCCGCGTCCTCGCGGTTGTGCAGGATATTGTAGGAAACCGAACTGCAAAGCCGTCCGTACTTGTTGCCGATCTCCGCAATCGCCTGCTCGGAACGCTCAAAAAACAATTCAATGATTTTATTGTCGTCCATTTTGTCAACAGCCCCTTTCACCCATATAGTTTAAAAATTAAGCGAAAAGTTACATAAAAAATAAATTTTTACGCTAAAGCAAAGAACATACTATGAAAATTTAAAATACTGCTCACAAAAGAAATGCCTTTTTAATAATAAGTATTGCGGTGCCGAGCGGAAACACTTGACACCGCAATACATATATACCACATGCGCCGTATCCGACGCTATTATCCCGAATTCTTCTGCTTGTCAAGCTCCTTTTTCCGGCGCTTTGCCCCGCCGCGGAGCTGTTGAGTACGGGCGGTCTCGTATTTGCAGCCGCTGTCGCGGGGATCCTTCTGGAACTGCTCCAGCGCGAGATTGCACAGCTCGATAACGCGCTCGGGGTCGCCGCCCGCGCTGTCGAGGAACTGCGCCCGCGACTGGTAATTCATTCCGATTTTGTACACGTCGTCGGGGAAATTCTCGCGGAGAATGTCAAGCTGCTTGTCGTACAGCTCGTCGCTCTTTTCCCATTGCCCGTTGTCGGCGTAGAAGTTCGCTAACGTATGATAATACTCGGCGAGCTTTTCGGGGTCGCCCAGCCGCTCGACTATCGCGCCCGCCTTGCCGTACCATTCAAGCGCCCCGTCGAAACGTTTCAGCGCCCAGCAGCAGCGCCCGGCGAGCCTGTAATGCTCGTAAAGCTCCGTATCATCAACGTCCGACGTCTCGAGACGGCTTATTATTTCGAGCTGTATTTCCAGCGCGTGAGCGAAATCGCAGTGCAGAGCGTTCGCGTAAAATTCGCCGTCGAACAGCACGTTGAGCTCCTCTAAAGAGACCGTCGCGTATTTCTCCGCCTTGCGCTGCTCGAACGTCTTTCGCGGAACGACGTGCAGCATCGTGATATTTTCGCACTCGGGGTCGAATTCCGCCGCGAGGAACGCTCCGCTGTCTTCGTCAAAGCAAAGCGAGATGTGCTGCGCGTTTCCCTCGCTCGGCAGGATAAGCGACCTGTCCGCGCCGCGCTTTTTCAGCACCGCGTTTATCTCGTTCTCTTCCTCGAACACGAACGAATCCGCCGAGCCGAAAAGCTGCGAGCAGAACATCACGGTAAGTATGCCCTCGAGAGTTCCGCTTTCGGTGGGCGTCCATAACGTCCCGTCTTCGGAGCGTTCACCGAAAACGATACGCAGATAGTCGCACTCGTCCATACGAACGGCTACCCAAAGCTCGCCGAGCGCTCCGATAACAAGAAGGTGAATGTCTCCCTCCTCCTCGTCGCTTAGCAGCACGCCGCCCATTCCGTCCGGGTGAAACAGCTTGAACCTGCCCTCGCCGCCCTCGTTTATTTCGAGATAACCGTAATTTTCCAGAAATTCCCTCAACATCGGAGGAAGTACAAGCCCGCGCTTTTTCTCGTTTTTTATGAAATCGCCGTTCCACACGCCGCGCTTTTCGCCGTCATAGAACAAAGCCATAGCCTCCAAAGGAGGAAGATTATATAGAACCATTTTATCACCTTTATATCTTTTTGAATTTCTCCGACTGAACGAAAAAGAACCTCGCGAGCTCGCCCTCGATAAATTCCGCCGCCGTAAACGTTCTCGGCTCCTCGCTGAAGCATATCGAATACTCTCTGCGCAGACGGGGGTCGTATGTAATTTTCAGCAGGTCAACGCCGTTCTCTTTCAGCAATTTTACCGCGAGCTGCGGGTCGTCGGCAATGACCGCGCCCTCGCTTTTCAGGAGCACTCCGCACACCATGACCTTTAATATCTCGGAAACGGTGTCGTCGCTCGGAAGTATCTGCGTATGCTCGGGGGTCTGCTTTAACAGGAATATCTCGGGGTCTGCCGCGCGCTCGTTTGAAATAGCGACCTGAAACGCGCCCACCCTGCCGATTATCAGCAGCGGGAGCTCGCGGTTATCGCCGTATTGAAACACGCGCCGCGTCATTATGTTCGGGTGGAGTAATCGAACGCTGTCCGAAAGCCTGTTCACCGTCATATAACCGTAATCCAGAAGAAACCGTTTGAGCATCTGCGGGAGGACTATATTGCGCTCGGTCTCGTTGCGCGTAAACTCCTCCTCGGGGAAGCCGTCGGTCTCTCCTTGATACAGTATTTTCATTGCCGTAAAAGGCTCAACATTGTACAAGACAGCCATTCTTACACTCCTAATTACGATAATCTTCCTTTAAAATCCTCATAGCCGAATTCTTTCAGCAAGGCGAGCTCTCCGCTCTCTTTAAGCAGATAGATAGACGGCAGCGCTATGCCGTTGAACGTGTTGTTTTTACACATTGAATATATCGCCATATCCTCAAACACCAGGCGGTCGCCCTCGGAAAGCGTGCGGTCAAACGAATAATCGCCGATAATGTCTCCCGCGAGGCAGGTGTTTCCGCCAAGACGGTAAGTGAACGCCTTTTCGTCCGGCTTTCCCGAGCCTTGGATATTCGGGCGGTACGGCATTTCCAGAACGTCGGGCATATGACACGCGGCGGAAGCGTCCGTTATCGCGACATCCATACCGTTTTTGAAAGTATCAAGCACCGTCGTCACGAGATACCCCGCGTTAAGCGCGACAGCCTCTCCGGGTTCAAGGTAAACGTCAAAGCCGTATTCGTCTATCTCAAACCTTACCGCCTCTATCAGCAGCTCCCGGTCGTAATCCGCGCGCGTGATGTGATGACCTCCGCCGAGGTTCAGCCAGCGCAGCCTGCCGAGAAATCTTCCGAATTTCGCCCGGAACGCCGCCATAGTCTCGCAGAGCGCGTCGGCGTTCTGCTCGCAGAGCGTGTGGAAGTGCAAGCCCTCAACGCCGTCGGGCAGGTCGGGGAAATTCGCGATAGTCGTGCCGAGCCGCGAGAATTCGCCGCACGGGTCGTAAATGCCGTGCTCCTGCGTGGAGTGCTCGGGATTAACGCGTATCCCGCACGAAACGCCCTTCGCTCTGTCCTTGAACTTCTCGTACTGCCGAATGTTATTAAAAATAACGTGACCGCATATCTTCGCTATCTCGTCGAACTCCTCCTCGCGGTAGGCGGGCGAGAAGATGTGGTTTTCTCGACCGAACGGCTTTGCGAGCTCCTCATAGCCGAGCCTCGCCTCGTACAGCCCGCTCGCGGTGCAGCCGTCGAGATACTCGGCAATAAGCGGATAGGTCGCAAACGCGGAATACGCCTTCTGCGCCAGCAATATTTTGCACCCCGAACGCTTTTTCACATCGGCGAGTATTTCAAGATTTTCCCTTAATTTACGCTCGTCAATGACGTAGCAGGGGGTATTGACTTTGTTTATCCAATTATTCAAATTAAAAGTTACCCCCCATTTTTATCAAAGTTAAAATTTATGACACCTATTTTATATCAAATGCACATTCGTCTTCCGTATTTGTAAGTTCCGCCCAACGTGCTGACAACAATTTTGCATAATCAAGATAAAACAGCCCATAACAGCCCAATGCGTAACCATCATTTACCTCAATGAGCAAAGTTCTTCCGTCATCGGTCACTCCGAAGTCCGCCGAGTATCCGGCAGGAGCAGTGGAAAAACCTATAATTGCGTTTTCAATAACCCTATAATCATATTGCTTACGCCAATCCCCTTTGTAGGGTCTAACGCTCAATATTCTTCCATACCGTACAAAACATCTCCACTCCGCCAAGAAATTGACTACCTCGGAGCAATAAACATCTTGATTCACATTCGGAATACCGCAGCCGATAAGGTCTTTTGGAGAACGGACAACAACACCTGTAAATTGCTTATCCTCAAGCGGTTTCACAAACACAGGCCATTTTTCGGGAGTGCTGCTTATTTCGTTCATTTTCGTCGTCCAAATTCTGCGCCCAAGAAAATTTTGCAGTTCGTCCGGATAATCTATTTCGGGCGCAACGACCCCAAATTCAAATAATCTTGACCGCACCGTGTTGACATATCCAACCACAATATCTTCCCTATTGCTTTCACACAATTTTTCATTGTTAGAGAAATGAACTATTTCAAATCCCATTTCCCGAAAACCTTGATACGCGTTCATAAAATTATAATTACACGGTATATTGCTTTCGGTGGATTGTATATATATTTTCATACTTTGCCCTTATAAATTGTCCTTGTCTATCCGGTCCATAGCCGACCTCTTTGTTTACCGAATTATAGCGAAAGTCATATAAGCCGCGTACAGCAGCACAAGCACTCCGCCCTCGACGCGGTTTATGGTTTTCTTGGTAACGCAGAAAATATACGCTATCACCGAAATTCCCACAAGGATAAGCAAGTCGCACAAGCCCTGAGTGTTGATGTTCATAGGGGTTATCGCCGCGGAAGCCGCAAGCACGAACAGAATATTGAACACGTTCGAGCCTACGACGTTTCCGATAGCAATATCGCTTTCGCCCTTTCTCGCCGCGACAATGCTCGTCACGAGCTCGGGCAGCGAGGTTCCCACCGCTACTATCGTAAGTCCGACAAGGGTCTCGCTCATACCGAAATTTTCGGCGATCTTGCTCGCGTTGTCAACGACAAGCTGTCCGCCGACGATTATTCCGACAAGTCCGCCTATCGTGAACAGTACGCACTTCAAAAGGCTTTTCGGCTTGTCGTTATCGTCGTTGTTATCGCCGCTTTCCTTGCGTGAACGCAGAGCGAACGTTATCACCGAGTACAGGAAAATCCCCATTAAAATAAGAAGAGTAAACGCCTCGCTTCGGGAAATTACGTTGACCTCGCCGCTGCCGAGAACCGTATCGAACGCCGTCAGAGCGAAAACCGCCGTCGCGGCAAGCATAAACGGAAACTCCTTTTTGACTATCTGACCGTCAACGTTTACGGGCTTTATCAGCGCGCTTATTCCGAGAACGCCCAGCAGATTGAACATATTCGAGCCGATAACGTTCCCGACGGCGATGTCGTTTGAGCCGTTCACGCCCGCGATAATGCTGACCGCCGCCTCGGGCGCGCTCGTGCCGAACGCCACGATAGTCAATCCTATTACGATAGAGGGTATCTTCAGAAACCTCGCGATACCCGAGCTTCCGTCAACAAACACGTCCGCGCCCTTTACCAGAAGCACGAAGCCTACTATCAATAAGATAAATGCCAAAATCATAAAGCCGCTCCTTAATCAACCATCAATCAGAAATTCACATTAAATGTCGCGGTTATCTGCTCGTTTTTGTCTACACAGAATTTGATCTCAAACCAGATGTCCAATTCCTCACCAAAACTTGTCGGATTATAAGTGGTGAAAGATGTATTATCCTCCTCCAATTCTATATCGTCTAAACACGATATATCAAACTTGTCAACAACAAATTTTCTTTCTTCGTCCTCTTCCCAAATAGCAAGCTGTTCATCAAGCCATTCACCAAACGCCGAAAATGCTTGCTCCTGCGTTTGCCCAGATTTGACCCAAGAAGAGTCAATACGGGTAACAAGCGCTAACTCCGCATATTTTTTCTCGGAAATTTTATTTACAATTGACTTGACAATTTCCTCTGCATTTACTTCAAATTCCTGTTCTGTCACTTTACACCTCCGACAATTAGTCAACCAACACGGGATTCCTATCCTCCTGCCAAGGCAGCCCCCACTTGTTAAGTCCGTCCATAAACGGATCGGGGTTCATTTCCTCGACGTTGAACACGCCCGGCTTTTTCCACTCGCCCGTCAGCACCATAGCCGCGCCGATCATCGCGGGTACGCCGGTGGTGTAGGAGATAGCCTGCGAGCCGACCTCCTTGTAGCACTCCTGATGATCGCAGACGTTGAACAGGTAGTAATTCTTGTCCTTGCCGTCCTTTTTGCCGCGGAAAATGCAGCCGATGTTCGTCTTGCCGACCGTTCTCGGACCGAGCGACGCGGGGTCGGGCAGCACCGCCTTAAGAAATTGCAGCGGAACGATCTCCTTACCCTCGTACATTATCGGCTCAATGCTCGTCATTCCTACGTTTTCAAGGCACTTCAAATGCGTAAGATAGCTCTGTCCGAACGTCATAAAGAAACGAATTCTCTTGATACCCTTGATGTTGAGCGCGAGACTTTCAAGCTCCTCGTGGTGAAGCAGATACATATCCTTTTCGCCTACGTCCTTGAAGTTGTAAACGCGCTTTATCTCCATAGGCTCGGTCTCGACCCACTTGCCGTCTTCAATGTACGAGCCCTTTGCCGATACCTCGCGGATATTTATCTCGGGGTTGAAATTGGTCGCGAACGGATAGCCGTGGTCGCCTCCGTTGCAGTCGAGAATATCGATATAGTTTATCTCGTCGAACTCGTGCTTCATTGCATACGCCGAGAATACGCCCGTAACTCCGGGGTCAAATCCGCAGCCGAGAATAGCGGTTATACCCGCCTTTTCAAAGCGCTCTCGATACGCCCACTGCCACGAATACTCAAACTTCGCGGTGTCCTCGGGCTCGTAATTCGCGGTGTCCAGATAGTCCACCTTACACTCCAGACACGCGTCCATAATGTGCAGGTCCTGATACGGTAATGCAACGTTAATGACGATCTCGGGCTGATAGCTCTTGATAAGCGCGACCAGCTCGGGAACGTTGTCCGCGTCCACCTGCGCGGTCGAGATGACCGTCTTGGTGGTCGGCTGTAATTTTTCCTTAAACGCGTCGCACTTGGATTTTGTGCGGCTCGCTATCATAATTTCGGTGAAAACCTCGCTGTTCTGACAGCATTTCGCGATAACGACGCTTGCCACGCCGCCCGCTCCTATAATAAGCGCTCTGCTCATTCCGTATCCTCCTCGGCAATTTTTCCGATCTCCTCAATATCCGCGGTGTGCTCGGGAATGACCGCGTAGTACACCAGCTCGTCCTGTCCGGTATTGCGCAGCGTATGCTCGCTTCCGATAGGGCAGTACGAGCACAATCCCGAACGCAGCTCCTCTTCAACACCGTCGCAGGTCATAACGCCGGTACCCAATACCACGAAAATGATCTCCGAGCTTGTGGTATGCCTGTGCAGACCTATCGACGCTCCGGGGCGCAAAGTTACCTTTCCGATGCGGTTTACGGTATCGGCATACAATGCCAGACGCGTGTTTTTCTCGCCGCCGCGGAAGTTCTCGATAGTCGAATGAACGATCTTGTCAAAATCAATAAGCATAACTGTACCCTCCGTAAAAAATTATTAACGTTCAAAAACCAAAATACCCGCTGCACAAAACAGCGCCGCCATGATAAGCGCACTGTTTTTTTATTTTTCCGCCGCCGTTTCTCTGAGAACGTCACGCACATTCTGCGGCAGCGCGAAACAGCCGCTGTGGACAAATCTGTTATAGTAGCCCGTTTTCAGACCCTGCTCCACCCACCACTCGGCGTTCTGGTCGTTTACGGGATGGAACTTTTTCGACGCGAACCCGAACAGCCAGTGTCCGCTCGGATAAGTCGGGATATGCGCCTGATACACAAGCGCTATCGGGAAGAAGCTCTTAATGCGTGCGTGAGCGCGCTTCATCGCCTTTGCGTATTCGTTATAGAACGTGCTCTCGTGCTGATTTACCAGAATCCCGCTTTCGTTCAGCGCCTTGTAGCAGTTGCCGTAAAACTCCTTGGTGAATAAACCCTCGCCCGGTCCGAACGGGTCTGTGCTGTCGACGATAATCAGGTCGTACTCGTTCTCCGCGCGCCGCACGAACTTCAACCCGTCCTCGTAATAAAGATGAACCCTCGGATCGTCGAGACTGCACGCGGTCTTTTGCAGATACTCGCGGCAGACCTCCACAACGCGCTTGTCTATCTCCACCATATCGATATGCTCGACGTTCTTGAAGCGGCAAAGCTCGCGCACCGCACCGCCGTCGCCGCCGCCGATAACGAGCACGCGCTTTATTTCGGGATTGACCGACAACGGAACGTGCGTTATCATCTCGTGATAGATGTACTCGTCCTTTTCGGTCAGCATTAAATAGCCGTCCAGCACGAGCATTCGCCCGAACTCCTCGCTCTCGAGCACGTCGATCTTCTGGAACTCGCTCTGCTCCGAGAACAAGTGTTTCTTTATTTTTATCGAAAACCTCACGCTGTCGGTGTGGTTTTCGGTGAACCATAACTCCAATTTAACTCACCCCGTTTTATCAATTTGTAAACCGTTATCTTCTCGGCGGTCTTGTAAGGTAACTCGGCTTGACAAAGCCTTTGACGAGCCACATCGGCAGTCGATGCGCGTTGCACATCACCCAGACTGACACCGCAACATAAATCGCCCAGACCGCCGCGAATATTCCCATAATGACCGACACAGTGCGTTTGCCCTCTGACTAATCATCTCTTTCAAAAGAACTGTAAAATTCGTTTTCATTTAGCAATGGATCTCTGTCTTTAAAATCAACATAATATATGGTCTTGTGGTTTTCAACAATGTAAATCCACACATCGTATGATTTTAAGAAGGAAGCTTCATTTTGCCAATACTTATAAAAATCATAAAGCCAGCCCACTTCTCTCGGAGTTGAGCCCTGATCGGCAACACTAATCATGACCACTAAGCCGCCAGTGTATGGATACAACTCATAATAATTATCAATAAAGTTATAGTTGGTACGTGCCTCTATTTCTCGCGGTTCAAAAAAACCGGTTTGAATGATTTTATCAAATTGCGCAATGGCTCTCGCCCCACAATAACCATCTACTAGAATCTTCCCTCCTTCGGCAGTAATTCCAAATTCGATATTATCACACTCAAAGACTATACAGTCCATAAAATTATTCCATACAAAGAACTTTGCTGAATTAAATTCTTTGTCTATAATTTTAGCGTCAGGATAATGTTCCTCTGCGTATTCAAGGATAACCTGCTTGTTTCTCCTAGCTCCCCACTGCCACGGAAACAGCAATAGAGAATTGCATAGCGCTATACTTCCAACTATCAAAGCTATTGCGAATATCGCTTTCAGTTCTCTCGCTATTTTTAATCTGCGGGCAAGGTGGGTGTTGGTGTAGCTGCAACTGTAACAAACGATATTCCATTTGCGAATCGGAGCCTTACACTTGTCACAGACAAATCGTTTCATTATTCACACCCCCTCGGAAGCCTATCCGCCGACTACTCGACGACCTCCAGCCGCTCAACGTTCATATCCTGCGGACCCGTCAGCGAACAGCCCTTTTCCTTGGCGTAGGCTATGTAATCGAGAATATCCCGCGTTATCCGCTCTCCGGGAGCAAGTATCGGTATCCCGGGCGGATAGCACATAACGAACTCGCCGCAGATACGCCCCGCCGTCTCCTCGATTGGGAGCGAAACGCGGTTCGCGTAGAACGCTTTCTGCGGCGGCAGGTCGACCGTCGGGTTTATGTACTCGTGATCGTACAGCCCCACGGGAGAACGCCCGTACAGCCGCTTTATCTCCGAGAGCGCCGACACCAGCCGCTCTATTTCAAGAGCCCTGTCGCCGCCCGTGATTATCGCGAGAATGTTGCCGATATCGCCGAACTCTATCTGAATATCGTACTCGTCGCGGAGCAGGTCGTACACCTCTATCCCCGCTAAGCCCATAGCGCGCGTGTGAACCGAGAGCTTGGTCTTGTCGAACGCGAAGAAGTCACGTCCGTTGCAAAGCTCTCCGCCGAACGCGTAATAGCCGCCGAGCGCGTTTATCTCTCCGCGCGCGTATTCGGCGAACGCTACGGTTTTCAAGTAGAACTCCCGACCGTGCAGCGCCAGATTTTGCCGCGCCAAGTCCAGCGACACCATAAGCAGATAGCTCGCCGAGGTAGTCTGCGTAAGGTTTATGACCTGACGGACGTAATCGGCGTTCACGCCCTTGCCCATAAGCAGCATAGCGCTCTGCGTGAGCGAACCGCCCGTCTTGTGGACGGAGACCGCCGCCATATCCGCGCCCGCCGCCATTCCGTTCACGGGCAAGCCCTCG
This sequence comes from Oscillospiraceae bacterium, assembly GCA_014799395.1. Taxonomy (GTDB): domain Bacteria; phylum Bacillota; class Clostridia; order Oscillospirales; family Ruminococcaceae; genus CAG-115. The sequence continues at coordinate 32,377 of JAAVID010000012.1, forward strand.
CCGAAATAGAAATGCGTTCCGTGAGCCTCGTCGCACAGCACCAGAAGCCCGTGCCTATGCGCGATCTCGACGATACGCTTCAAGTCCGAGCATATTCCGTAATAGGTGGGATTATTGACTAAAACCGCTTTAGCGTCGGGATTTTCGAGAATAGCCTTTTCTACCTCCTCAACGGTCATTCCGAGCGGTATGCCGAGCTCCTTGTTGATGCCCGGATTAACGTAAACGGGCACGGCTCCGCACACCACAAGCGCGTTTATGGCGCTGCGGTGGACGTTCCTCGGGAGGATTATCTTCTCGCCCGACTTGCACACGCTCATTACCATTGCCTGTACCGCGCCCGTTGCGCCGTTCACGATAAAAAACGCGTTCTCCGCGCCGAAAGCGTCCGCCGCCAGCTCCTGCGCTTCCTTGATAACGGAAACGGGGTGGCAGAGGTTGTCAAGCGGCTTCATTGAATTAACGTCATTTTTAAGGCAGCTCTCGCCAAGAAAGTCCGAGAGCCTTTTGTTTCCGCGTCCGCCCTTGTGCCCGGGCACGTCGAACTTGACAACGCGGTTGGTCCGATACTCCCCGATAGCCTCGTAAAGGGGGGCGTAGTCCTGATCTAATCTCATAGCAGTCAATAAATGTTCATACCGCTGAAGATCTCTATCATTTCGCGGCGAAGATTGTTGGTTATCGCAAGGCGTTCCTGAGGGTGAACCTCGTACGCGTCGGTATTGAAAAGGTAGTTCTGAAGTTCAATTTCCTTGATAAGCATTTTTGTGTGGAAAATATTGGATTGGTAAACGTTTACGTCCATTGCGTCGTACTTTGTGAGTGTCTCGGGGTTTATGAACTGCTGTATCGAGGTCATTGGGCTGTCCATAAAGCACTTTTTGCCCTCCACGTCGCGGGTGAAGCCGCGCACGCGGTAATCTATGATTATAATATCGGAGTCGAAGCTGCCGATAAGGAAATCCAGTGTTTTCAGCGGAGAGATCTCTCCGCAGGTCGCGACGTCAATATCTACCCGAAAAGTGGAGATCGCCTTGTCGGGATGGTATTCGGGAAACGTATGCACGGTAATGTGGCTCTTGTCAAGGTGCGCGTTCACCGAACAGCCCGCGGACTGAAAGTAGTTCAGTCCCTTATTGCAGGAGCCGTCGATGTGATCGGGGTCGATGCTGCCCTCGGCGAACATTACGTCGACGGAAGCGCCCTGCGGGTCGTAGTCCTGCTTGGAAATATTGAGAACGGTAGCGCCTATCCTCTCGGTAACGGCGCAGAGGATGCCCGTAAGTCGTTCGGAGTTGTACTGCTCGTCGATATAGGCGATATAATCCTTTTGTTCTCTCTCACTTTTTGCATAGCACACGTCATAGATATTGAAGCTAAGCGTTTTTGTGAGGTTGTTAAAGCCATACAAAGCCAGCTTTTTTTCCAACCCTAACATCATTCCCTTCATACTCTGCGGGCGTTTTTTCGCAAACGTTTTCCCCGCAAATTTATTGACTGCCAATGAACATTTACACATAATTGCAGTTATACTGATTATATCACATTTTGCGGAAAATAGCAAGGGCTTTTGGAAAATAATTTGCAGCGAGGGCAAAAAATGAGCGGCACAACTATGCCGCAATAGGTATAAATTAGAATTTTATCGTGTTGCCGCACGGTTGTAAGGTTTTATTTGTTGTCGGCGGTGGTTTCGTTTCTTTTTTATTATTATGTTGTCGCACGGTGCAAGAGGACACCCTTCGGG
>JAAVID010000013.1 GCA_014799395.1 Oscillospiraceae bacterium
CGACGGGCTCGCCGAGCAGACCGTTCAAGAGCCTGTACTCAAGCACATTTACAAATTCCTCCTCCGAAACGGGGTCAATATCGGTAAGGTCGAACTCGTAAATATTGCCCTCGATATCGACAAGCGTTCCGCTGTTCTGATAACCCCACGCGAAATTGCGGTAGTTATCTATCAGCACTATATCCGATGACTGCTCGGCGGTCTCGCGCCATACTATGTTTTCCCCGCGCGAAATGCCCTCGGTTATCAGCTCCGTCAGCCTGTTATACGAGGAATTGTCTCCGCCGACGCTTGAGGGATAGTAACACTTATCGCCTATTACGAGAACGCCCGTTCCTCCCTCAACTATGGGATTTTCGTAAAGAATACCGTCGGAAATCCTCCACGACCTGCCCGCGCGGTCGTTTCTTATGATAAGCTCGCCGTTAAAGCTCCCCCCTCCGACGCTGTCGTCCTCGTCGAAAACGATAGGCTCGGTGCTCTCTATCTCCGCGATAAGCTCCCAAAGCTCACGGGAAGCCTCATCGGTGAGCGCGCCGCTGTATTTTGTATGGGTTCGCGTTTGATATTCGTATACCACGGCAGTGCCCGTAAACTCGCAGTCCTCAAACCTTGTGAGCGTTATCTTTTCCTTGTCGCGGCGCTCGGGAGCGTAATTTCCGCTCTTCGCCCTCTCGTAAAGCCCGTCGAACAGGTGCTCAACTCCGAGAAAGTCCTCGTAGCAAACGAAATTTTCACCGCCGTATTCAATCCCCTCGATAATGACCGCGGGCGTGTCGATGATAACGTCCGCGCCGTTGGAAAACGTATCGGAGGTATACCCCGCGCGGACGGTGTATTCCTTGTCGTCCGATTTGCTTTTCAATATCAGCTCGTCGGTCGGAAGATAGTTTATCTGCCGATCCGCTCCCTCGGGAATGTTGCTTAACGGCTCTTGGCGTTCGGTCTCCCAAAGATAATCCCAAAGCTCGTCGATAATAACGCCGTCCGTAATGTCGGTTATCTCGCCGTCCTCACCTCGCACGCTGAAAACATAATCGCTGCTGCGTTTCTCGGTGAGCCTGAATACCGATTGAATTTCCTCAACCTCGGACGAACTTTCCGTAATCGTTGAGCTTTCGGTCGACGACATATCCGCGCCCTTGGTCTCCGAATCTCCGACGCCGAAAACGATCTCGTTTCCCGAATTATTTTCCGCGCACCCCGCGAGCATTAACGCCGAAAAAATAACCGCAAATATTTTTTTCATATTGACCCTCTTTTCGCAGAATTACCCTTATACATATAATACCATATAACCTGCGAAAGGGTTTCACTTTTTTTAAAAAATTCTTCAAAAAAAATTTCGGGAATACTCGTGAGTTCTCCCGAAAAAATACCGTATTCGCTTAGCCGACTTCCGTCTATTTTCAGTCTAAAGTTTACTTTCCGACGGAGTGTCAAGAATTTCGGAAACAGCCTCATAAATTTTGTAATGCCCCGCGCTGCTCGGGTGAATATCCAGCTTTCCGATATTCGTATAACCCGCTTCGTGACCCTTGAAAACCTCGTAAATATCGGCGATGAAAATACGGTCGCCCTCGAGCGATTTAATACCGTCGTTCAGCGCGGCTAGCTTTTCCTCGGCGGCTTCCGAAGCGGCGGTGAGCAGAACATTCCCCGCGAACGGATTATAAACGGTGAGCAGAATAATTCTCGCGTCGGGATTGAGAGACGAGATTTTTTCCGTTACCTTGCGGATATTCCCGACCGTTCCGTCAACGTCGACATTTCGCGCCGCCGTCAGCGCGGACTGCAAGATACCGTTGGAATATTCCGAGATATTCCCCGCCGAAATATCGCCCTCGAGTATCGACAAAAAGAAATCCGTATCGGTGAACGCGCGGGTCTTTATCGCGTCGAGCATGGGCTTTAAGAAATCGTTTCCGCCTATCGAGATTATCACGTTGTCCGTCTCCGATACCGAGCTCACAAGGGGGCTGTTTTTATCGGAAAAAACCTCAAGCAGCTCGTCCGATCTTCTGCCGTCAACGGCGTAATTTTCGTACTCCGCGCTCTCCGCGCCGAGCAGATTTCCGAAGCTGTCGAGAGCGCTGTAATTGTTCCCCGAGACGTATTCCGAAAGCCCGTAGCCCGAGGCTATCGAATCGCCTATCACCGTCACCGAGCCGTATTTTTTCGACTCCGAATTCGCCGAAAGCATACTCAGAAAAACCGCCGCGCATATCAGTAATTTTTTCATTTTAATTCTCCTTTTCAAAAGACTGCTTTATAATTATTGCCTTAACAAACTGTTTTATCCCACTCGCGGCTTGACGTATCGGCTGTGAAAATTATGTTATTTCTCCATAATTTCCCCGTTTTTTTTGGTAAATTTATAAATATTGACTATTGAAATTGACAAGCTATTATGGTATAATTTTTATGGTAGTAAAATACCGCGTGGAAAAGGTAAAACTTATGAAGAGGTTGGCAATGCTCCGAGTATGCTTTGACCTCTGGCTTTGATTGTAGGAGGATATTCTAATATGAATAACGTAGAACTGGCAAAAAAGGTTGAGGGGTATCTCAAGGGAAGCGCGGCAAAGGCTAAAAAGTTTGAAGATCTGGTTGCGGTTTCTTTCTCTCTTCTTTCCGAAAACAACGAGGATATGTTCGTTGCTGTAAGAGAGGGTAAAATTATAATTGATCACTATGCTTATAACGATAACAATTGCGCAGTCGAGGCTTCCGCGGAGATCATCGACAAGATGTTCTCGGGCGAGCTTTCGTTTGACGAGGCTCTTTCCAACGGCTCGGTTCAGGTAAAGAGCGGCGACCCCGCTAAGCTCAAGGCTCTTGAGTGTCTTGTTCCGTCCAAGAAGGCTAAGACCACCGCAAAGGCTGCCGAAAAGAAGGCTCCCGCTAAAAAGGCTGCTCCCGCCGCAAAGACCGAGGAGAAGAAAGCAGCTCCCGCTGCTCCCGTAGCTCCCGCAGTAAAGCCCGCAGAGAAAAAGGAAGCTCCCGCTGCCGCAGCAAAAGCTCCCGAAAAGAAGCCCGCTCCCGCGGCAAAGGCACCCGCTAAGGGCAAGGGCAAGAAGAAGTAAGTCATATAAAATATAAATAAAAACAGCAGCCTCAACCGCTGCTGTTTTTTATTATCTTGACGAACTCCGTCGACAATACTTTTCCGATTTTTTCACAATATGCCCTTGACAAACAGCGAAAAAAATGGTAAAATTATAATGTAACGCGGATATAGTTTATCGGTAAAACATTAGCTTCCCAAGCTGAGGTGGTGGGTTCGACTCCCATTATCCGCTCCAGGTTTCCAAAAAGGCTCTCTTGCTTTGCAAGAGAGCCTTTTTGGAAACCGCAATGGCATTTTTGGCTCCGCTTTGCGGAGCCGAAAATGCTCATTGCTAGCGCAGTTTTTGCGCGAATTGCCCTAATGGCAATTCGATTTTGCGCTTCGCGCAAAATTTCCGCAAAAACTGCGCGGGTTGCTCTTCTCGGTGGGGTGGTGTTTCGGCTTGGGTGCCGGGGGCGAGTTTAGTGTATAACGCGCGTAAAAAATTAACCCCGCCGTCTCCGAATTTGGGGCGGCGGGGTTTTGTTTGATTTTATCCCAACTTTATTTTTATATAGTCCACGATAATATCCACGCACTTGTCAAAGCCGAGGTCGCCGCTGTTAAGGCACAGGTCGTAATTCCGCGCGTCTATCCACTCTCTGCCCGTATGCGCCTTGTAGTAAGCCGCGCGCTCCTTGTCGGTGACGGCGATCTTTTTCAGCGCCTCCTTGCGGTCGGTGATACCCTTGACCTCGGCAACGTTCTTCACACAATTCTCCTCGTCCGCATACACGAACACGCGAACCACGTTATCCCGTCCGCTCAACACAAAGTCCGCGCAGCGTCCCACGATAATGCAGGATTTCTCGTCCGCGAGCTTCTTCATCACCATTGCCTGGTAGTTAAAAAGATTTTCCTCTGACGTGAACGACTTCTTATCGGGCGAGATAACGCCGCCCTTGTACACGCCCGTTTTCCCGAAAACGCCCGGCTTGGTCTTTTCGTCCGTCTGCCCGAAAAGAGCCTCGTTGATACCGCTCTCCTCGGAGGCGAGCTTGATCAGATCCTTATCGTAAAAATCGATACACAGCTTTTCGGACAGCCTCTGCCCTATCGTTCTTCCGCCGCTTCCGTAACCGCGCGCGATAGTAATAATAACCTTTTTATCCATAATTTACTCTCCAAGATACGCTTTCTTTACCTGCTCGTTATCCATAAGCTCGTGAGCGTCGCCCGACAGCGCGATATTGCCCGTCTCCAGAACGTACGCCCTGTTCGCTATGGACAGCGCCTTTTTCGCGTTCTGCTCTACCAGCAGCACCGTAGTTCCAGACTTGTTAATCTCCTGTATAATATCGAATATCTCGCTTACATACAACGGAGAAAGTCCCATAGACGGCTCGTCCATAAGGATTATCGAAGGCTTGGACATAAGCGCTCTGCCCATTGCGAGCATTTGCTGCTCGCCGCCCGAGAGCGTTCCCGCCGACTGACTTAAACGCTCCTTTAATCTCGGAAAGCGCTCGTAAATGCGCTCTAAGCTCTCGTTGATCTCCGCCTTATCCTTTCGCGTATACGCGCCGAGCATAAGGTTCTCGTAAACCGAAAGCTGAGCGAAAACACGCCGCCCCTCGGGAACGTGCGCCATACCCATTCCGACTATCTTATGCGCGGGAGTTTTTGTGAGCTCCTTGCCATTGAACTTTATCGACCCGTGCTTTGCCGCGACAAGACCCGTTATCGTGTGCAGAATGGTGGTCTTGCCCGCGCCGTTCGCGCCGATAAGCGCGATTATCTCGCCCTGCTCGACGTTAAAGGAAATACCCTTTATGGCGTTGATAGCGCCGTAGTATACCTCCAGATTTTCAATTTCCAGCATTGACATATACAGCGCCCCCTTAATCGCCCAAGTAGGCAGTAATTACCTTCGGATCGTTCAGAACCGCCGAGGTCTCGCCCTGCGCAAGCTCCTGACCGAAGTTGAGCACGGTAAGCTCCTCGCAGATACCCGCGACCAGCTTCATATCGTGCTCTATCAATAAGATAGTCATGTCGAATTTTTCCCGTACAAAACGGATAGTGTCCATAAGCTCCGCGGTCTCGTTCGGGTTCATACCCGCCGCGGGCTCGTCGAGAAGGAGCAGCTTCGGGTCGGTCGCGAGCGCTCTCGCTATTTCGAGCTTCCGCTGCTTGCCGTAGGGCAGATTAGCCGAAAGCGCGTCCTTTTCGCCGTCCAAGTCGAACACCTTAAGAAGCTCGACCGCCTTTTCGGTCATCTGCTTTTCTTCCTTGAAGTAACGCGGCAGACGGAGTATACCCTCGATAGTCGTGTAACGCGTGTTGTTCTGCATACCGACCTTAACGTTATCGAGAACGCTCATAGCCTTGAACAATCGGATATTCTGAAACGTTCTCGCAATGCCGCTCTTGTTTATCTCCACGGGCGGCTTTCCCGTGATGTTCGCGCCGTCGAGGAAAATTCCTCCCGAAGTCGGCTTGTACACGCCCGTCAGCATATTGAACACGGTAGTCTTTCCCGCGCCGTTCGGTCCGATAAGACCGTAAAGCTGTCCCTTATTGACGCGCATATTCAGTCCGTCGACCGCGCGAAGTCCGCCGAATTGAATGGAAAGCTCTTTGACCTCAAGCATAGGAGTGTTTTGTTCGCTCATTTATTCGGCACCTCTTTCTTTTTCGTGAATATCCCCTTGAACTTCCGCACGGGAGCGGACGCGCCGATACGCTCTCTCAGCTGAATAAAGAACGGCGCGTTGTTGAAGATCATCATACCGATAAGCACGATAGCGTAGATAAGCATACGGTAATTTCCGACCTCGCGGAACAGCTCGGGCAGCGCGTACAGGATTATCGTCGCGATTATCGAGCCGCGCAGACTGCCAAGTCCGCCGAGCACCACGAATACGAGTATCAGAATAGACAGGTTATAGTCGAATTTCTTAGCCGCCAGCAGCGAGATGGAGTGCGAATAGAGCGCTCCCGCAACGCCCGCGATAGCCGCCGAGATAGTAAACGCCATAAGTCTGAACTTCGTAACGTTGATACCCACCGACTGCGCCGCGATGTAGTTGTCGCGCACCGCCATACAAGCGCGTCCCGACTTGCTGTCGATAAACATCATAAGCGCCGCCAGACAGATAAGAAGCACGACGGAAACCACCCAGATGTTAGTATCCTGCGGCGCTGCCATTCCGATAGGTCCGCGCAGGAGCTCCTTCGCGCCCTCGGAATTCTCCCCGAGGTCGGGAGCCTGCGTAAAGCCGAAATGCAGACCGTTGTTATCCATTACAAGGTAAATATTGTTTGCGAGCGACTTCATAATTTCACCGAAACCGAGCGTAACGATAGCCAGATAGTCTCCGCGGAGTCTTAAAACGGGTATTCCGATAAGTATGCCGAAAACCGCCGCCATAATTCCGCCAAGCACTATCGCAAGCGCGAACCTCAGCCAGTCGGGGACCGCGAGGTTTGGCGAATTCTGTATCACCAGCGACACCGCGCCCGAAACATACGCGCCCACGCACATAAATCCTGCGTGACCCAGCGACAGCTCGCCGAGCACTCCGACCGTCAGATTGAGCGAGATCGCCAGAATCACATAAATTCCTATCGGCACCAGCAAGCCGTTTATCTTGTTGTTCAGCAGACCCGCCTGCGAGAACGCCGCCATTGCCAGAAACAGCACAGCCGCGCCGACAAAGGTTATAAGGTTATTTTTTGTTTGCTTTCTCATAGTTACCACCTTAAACCTTTTCGTTTATCTTCTTGCCCATAATTCCCGTAGGACGAACGACAAGAACTATTATCAATACAAGGAACACGATAGCGTCCGAAAGCTGCGAGCTTATATAAGCCTTAGACAGCTGTTCGATAACGCCCAGCAGCACGCCGCCTATCATAGCGCCGGGAATGCTGCCGATACCGCCGAATACCGCCGCGACGAACGCCTTGATACCGGGCATTGAGCCCGTATACGGAGTTATCTGCGGATAAGTCGAGCACATCAGCACCGCCGCGACCGCCGCCAGCGCCGAACCGATAGCAAACGTCAGCGTTATAGTGCCGTTTACGTTGATACCCATAAGCTGCGCCGCGCCCTTATCCTCGGAGCACGCGAGCATAGCCTTTCCCGCCTTGGTCTTGTTGATAAAAAGCGTGAGCATTACCATGATCACTATCGACACCACGATAGCGAGGAACGTCTCCATGGAAATGGTGAGCGCGGGCTTCAGGTCTCCGTAAGGGCTGTCGGCGGCAGCCGTGAAGAACAGCGGAGCCTTGCCCTCGTATACAAGCAGAAACGGAGGCGCGCCCGCCGCGATAGACGTGAACATCTTCGGGTTAGCCGACTGCGTGAGCAGCGCGATGTTCTGCAAAAGATAGCTCACGCCGATAGCCGTGATAAGCACGGCAAGCGGAGGAGCTCCGCGCAAGGGCTTGTACGCCACCTTTTCGATGACGACGCCCAGCACCGTACACACCACGATCGAGATAACGATCGCCAGCCACACGGGACACCACGTCGTAGCCATTGTGATAAGCGCCGCGTAGCCGCCTACCATTATAATGTCGCCGTGCGCGAAATTCAGCATTTTGGCGATACCGTAAACCATAGTATAGCCAAGCGCTATCAGCGCATAGATCGAGCCCAAGCTCAACCCGTTTACCAGATACGAAACAAAGCTCATCATAGAGCCGTTCTCCTTTCCATAAGGGAATTTGTTTTCATAGAAAAAAGGCTTCACTATGCCGCAATTCTATGAAAGCAAATCCCCGACTATCGGGGATCTGCATTTTGCCCGAATTATGGCAAAGCCGTACAAGAGCCTAACGCCCCTGTACGGTTTGCGAATTAACTTATAATTCAGCTATCAGCTGAGAACCTCGTAAGCGCCCTTGCCGTCGTTTACAACGATCTTCATTACCTTAGGAGCCTTCTCGGGTTCGCCGTTTGCTGCCCACTTGGTAAGACCGGTAACGCCGTCAAGCTCGATCTGAGTCATAGCAGCCTTGAGCTGGTCGCCGAGATCCTTTGCGGAGATAGACGCGTCCTTTACGCCGGCCTTCTCAAGAGCAGCCTTTACAGCGTATACGCAGTCGTAAGCGTCAGCCGCGAACTGGTTTACCTGGTCGGTAAACTTAGCCTGATATGCGGATGTGAAAGCAGCGGACTTAGCGTCGGGTGAAGAAGCCGCGTACGGAGACATTACATAAACGCCATCAGCCAGTGCAACGTTGTTGCTCTCCTCAAGCAGACCGATAAGACCGTCAAGTCCGTCGCCGCCGAAGATCGGAATGTTAAGCACGCCCTGAGCCTGCTGGATTACCAGCGCAGCCTCGGAATAGTAGAACGGGAGGAAAAGCATTTCCGCGCCGCTCTCGCTGATCTTCTGGATCTGTACCGAGAAATCGGTCTTAGCGTCCTGAGTGAACGCTTCCTTGGCAACGATCTCGAGACCTCTTGACGCCGCGGTCTCCTCGAAACCGCTTACAATACCCGTGGAGTAAGAATCGGAGCTGTCGTAGATAACGCCGATCTTCTTAAAGCCAAGGCTGTCCGCGATATAGTTAGCCGCGATAGAACCCTGCATCGGGTCGGTAAAGCACATACGGTAGCAGTTGTCGCCCGCGGTAATGCACTCTACGGAAGAGCCGGACGGAGTAAGCAGGAACATATTATCCTTTGCGGCTTCCTTGGAAACAGCCTCGCAGGGAGCGGAGGTAACCGTACCGATAAGAAGCTTCATACCCTTGTCCTTAAGGTCGTTGTACGCGTTGATGGACTTCTCGGGGTCGTGCTCGTCGTCGCCGAACTCGAGCTTCAAAGTCATACCGTTTACGCCGCCGTTAGCGTTGATCTCGTCAACAGCCAGCTGTGCGCCGTTCTTTACCGCAACGCCGTACTGAGCCGCAGGACCCGTGATAGGACCGATACCGCCGATAACGAGAGTGCCGCCCTCGCCCGCAGAACCGCCGTTGCCGGCATTGCCCGAATCATCGCCGTTGCTGTTACAGCCGGCAAATCCGAGCGTCATGACCGCTGCCAGAGATACGGCAGCAACACGCTTGAACAAATTCTTCATAACAAATTTCCTTCCTTTTCCATACATAATAAATACAATAATATATCTTCGGGAAAACCACCGCGCGGCAAAACGCCCGCGATAATTTTCTTTGCAATTTTAATATACCATTTAATTCATAATCTGTCAAGAACAAAATCGCAGCAAACTTACAAGCCAAACAAGATTTTTTTGTGCATTTTATACTAAATTCGTAAAAAGAGGGGATTTTCATCGGAAATCGCGCCGCGAAAATTCACAAAACGAGTAAAAAAATGCGCCCCGCGAATACCGCGGAACGCAATTTCTTTCAAATCCAAACCACGTCTTGCAAGAAAAAAGCGAAAGCTCTGCAAAATCAATTCGTCAGATAAGACTTTACCAGCACCTGCAAAAGCTCGTCCCTGTCTATGTGTCGGATAAGACCCCGCGCGTTGTTGAACGTGGTGATATATGTAGGATCCTCCGACAGAATATACCCGACGAGCTGATTTATCGGGTTGTAGCCCTTCTGCTTGAGCGCGTCATATACGGTGGTGAGTATCTCCTTCATCTCGCTTTCGCGGTCCTCATGCACCGAAAACGTCATTGTCTTGTCCAGCATATTTATCAAATCCTCCTTTATTTTAATCGGCAGCGCCCGCGAACACCCGCGCGGTCCGCCCTTTGACGGCGGCTTCTCCGCCAAGCCCGCCGCACACGGAACGGATGGGTCCGGTCAAAGTAAAATATAACCGCCTGTTAAATTTTGTGATTTTATACCACTTGCATTACGGAGAGCACAATGTTCCCCTGCTCTCTTTAAGGCAATACCGCACAATTATTGTCGAGTGGTTGCGCAGTCAGATTTTTCGCCAGATTGTACAATGAGGACGACGCAAGGCTTTATGCCTTGCTAGGACGAATTGTGCAATATGGCGGAAAATATGCAAGCAAACACCGACAAAGCCCGTAGGGCGGTAATTGTGCGGTATTGCCTTAGCTTAATTATACACATTTTTCGCCAAAAAAACAACCATATTTCCCAAACAAATGTGAAAATCTATGAATAGCACAAATTATCACGCGGTTCTTTGTAAAACTTTCACAAAAAAGCACTCCCAAAATCTACATATTTATAAAATTTGCTAAAACACTTGTATATCTGTGAAATTTATGTTATAATTGAATATAGAAAAGTACGCGGATCATCTTTTCCGCGTATCAGCGTAAATTTTATTTCGAGGGGAGTAATCTACTATGGCAGGCGAAGGCGGATTTAAAAGTGCCTTAAACGGTTTCGACAAAAACGAAGTTAATGAATACATAAGCAATCTTCGCACAAAAATGAAAGAGCTGGAGGCAGAAAAGCGGACTAACGACGAAAAGACCGCCGCGGCGGTAAAGATCGCCCAGGCAGCCGAGGACAGGATAAAAGCGGCGGAGGAACGCGTCGCCGAAAAAGTGGCGGAGCTCGAGCTGCAGGCAAAGACCGAGCGCAGAAACGCGGAGAGTCTCACCATACAGATAGACGAGCTGAAAAGAAAGCTCAAGCATCAGTCCGCGGGCGGAGGAAGCGTTGATACCTCCGCGGCTCAGAAGCAGTCCGCGGAGATAATCGCCAAAGCTAACAAGACCGCGCAGGACATCGTGGAAAAAGCCAAGAAAACCGCGCAGGACATCATCGCGAACGCGCAGAGCGCAGCGGGAGCGGCAAGCGCTCGGAACAACGCGAACACGGACGCGTTTATGAGCGTTCTCAAAAGCTGTCTCAACAGCATTACGGCAAGCTGCGGCGAGCTCGGTCAAAAGGCTTCCGAGCTTCTCGGGGCAAGCGGCGCGCCCGTTACGGTGCAGATGCCCGATCTCTCGAATATCACCGCGCCGAGCGCTCCCGCGGCGGAAAGCGCTCCCGAGATTTCGCTTTCGGGCAGTCTCTTCGACAATACGGACAGCTCCGACGACGATATGATGTCGGGCTTCGGCGCGGAGAATACCGCTCCGGCAGAGCCCGCGGGTCTTGACGGCTTCGACCTGTCGAATATCGGCGCGCCCGTTGACGAGCCCGTTGAAACGGTAGCTCCCATCGACACCGACAATGTGGGCAGAGCCGAGCTCAACAACGACTTTATGAAAGAGCTTATCGCGCAGACCGTTCCGAGCTCCGCTCTCGGAAACGAAGTCGACGGCGAGCTGCTCGCCGCGGTCAAGGAGGAAGAGGCAAAGTACGCCGTTCAGCCCGCCGACGAGGATAAGGGGCTCGACTTCGATATGGGCGCAAGCGCGGACGATCCTATGGCGGCTCTGCTCGCGCAGGCGCAGGCGGCATTCGGCGGCGGAGGAGGATTTGAAATGTCCTCTCCCGAACCCGAGCGTGAACCCGAGCCCGCAATGAGTATGGGTTCATCCGGAGATTGGGCGGATCTTCAGAAGCAGCTTGAGGCAATGGAGCAGTCGGGCAACTTCGGCGACTCCGCACCCGAAAGCGCGGCTCCCAAGAGCATTGCCGACGACCCCAAGGCTCCCAGCGCGGACGATTCCGCTATCTGGAACTTCGGCGATATGAGCTCCGGCTCGTCCGACGATGATGATATGAGTTCCGATCTGTTCGGCAGCTTCTGACAAATTTGCGGTTATTCTTGCGGTTATTCTAAAGAGCCGAATCTACCTTTCGGCTCTTTACTGTTTTAATAATAAAGAGGAAACGATATGATAAAGCTCAACACTAACGAATTAAAGGAAAAGGCGAAAACGCTCCGCGCGGGGGATAAGGTATTGCTTTCGGGCACGGTATATACCTCGAGAGACGCGGCGCATAAGCGTATCAAGGCGCTGCTCGACAGCGGCAGAGAGCTCCCCTACGAGTTGGACGGCGCGGCGATATATTACGCCGGTCCTACGGGCGCTAAGGACGGAATGGTCATAGGGTCGTGCGGTCCCACCACATCAAGCCGTATGGACGTGTACTCCCCCGAGCTTCTCGACAAGGGGCTTTCCGCGATGATAGGCAAGGGCGAGCGCTCAGAGGAGGTCTGCGAGGCGATAAGGCGCAACGGCGCGGTGTACTTCTGCGCGATAGGCGGCGCGGGGGCGCTTGCGTGCAAGTGCATAACCGAGTGCGAGGTCATAGCTTTCGAGGATCTGGGCTGTGAAAGCGTGAAACGCCTTACATTCTCCGAATTTCCTTTGATAGTCGCAATTGACAGCGTTGGCGGGAATATTTTCAAAAGCGGACGCGCGAAATTCTCTCGGTAAATATTCACAAAATATCGGACGAAAAACAGATTAAAATGTCGGAATTTTTTTGTTTTTCAATTTAACGGTTGACAAAACGGTTTGAATATGTTAAAATATAAACAGCAATAATTTGTCGAAGTGTTTTTGAATTACTGAGGGTGAACGTTATGTCGGATTATTCTGCACTGAGCGATAAAGAATTGATCCGCAACGATCCTCCCGACAGCGGAAAGATCGCCGAGCTTATCTCACGTTACATGAAAACGGTGTTTTCCTGCGCGAAGCGGTACTCGGGCGCGGCAGATTACGAGGAGCTGGTTTCCGACGGTATGGAGGGACTGCTTTCGGCTGTCCGCGGCTACGACGAGGAAAAGGGCGAGTTTTCCGCGTTCGCTAAGGTTTGTATCGAAAACAGACTGCGCAATACCGCCAAGAGGTCTTTGAAGCGGACTTCCCTTTTCGCGGATTCCGACCCCGAAGCGCTGAACGATATTGCCGACCCCGCGCCTACTCCCGAGGAGATAGTCATCGCGCGCGAGGACAGCAGAGAAATTCTGGAGCGTATCGCGGCGGAGCTCACGCCTTTGGAAACGCGGTGTATCCGCGGCGCGGTTATGGGCTTGTCCTACGACGAGATAGCCGTATCGCTCAATATCGACAAAAAGGCTGTCGACAACGCGCTTTCGAGAGCGCGCGCCAAGCTTCGCAAACAGCACAAGGACTGACGTTATACGGCAGTTTAGTGCGCGTTTTCAATGGCTAAAAATTACAAATTTAGCAAACCTTTACATATGTCCCGTTAGCTCAAAGCAGAGCGTTGCGGTTGTAAAATTGCACAGCAAAGATGCCGGTGCAAATCCGGTTCGGGCAAAATTATTTTTTAAGGGGTATTTACTTATGTACACTGACAAGACACTGAAATGTAAGGACTGCGGCGCGGATTTCGTATTCACTGCCGGTGAACAGGAATTCTACGCCGAGAAGGGCTTCGAGAACGAGCCGCAGAGATGCAAGGCTTGCCGCGACGCAAAGAAGAACGCCGGCAGAGGCGCGAGAACTTTCTACGAGGCAACTTGCGCTGTTTGCGGCGGAGTAGCAAGAGTTCCGTTTGAACCCAAGGGCGACAGACCCGTATTGTGCAGCGAGTGCTTCGCTAAGCAAAGAGGCGAGTGATCCCCCGCACGGGCAGTGTGACTGCCGAATTTTTTACATCTTAACCACCGATTAGTACATGGGAGTACCCGCGCGACCCGCGCAAATTTGGTAAATACCCGGCATCTTTTTGGTAATAATGAACAGCCTATCTCAAATTTCGGGGTATGGCTGTTTATTTTTTTCATTATATTACCGATAGTATAGTACGAATTAAAAATAGGCTATTGTTCATAATAATATTGCGAAAAGCTCAAGAAAAGTTATCACTTTTATACCTTGATTTTTTCACGGTAATATTGTATAATTACTAAAAGTCAGCAACAAAACAAGTTCTAATAAAGAAAGGAAGATACTTAAATGAAAAAAATCGTATCCGTTTTATTGATTTCCGCGATGCTTGTATCGCTCACCGCTTGCAACAGCGGCAATTCAAGCAATTCAAGCAATTCCAACGATAACTCGTCCTCGACTTCTTCGACAGAGAATTCCGTTTCGGATAATTCCTCCGACAGCTCGGCTTCCGATAACTCCTCCGAGGATCCCGATCCCGAGAGCACATCTTTGTTTAACCTTGAGAACTGCGAGGAGTTCTGCTTTGCAACAAATATCATCAGCGCGCAGCTTAACAAGATCGTTGTTATCAAGCCCAAGGACGGCAAGGACGGCGATATTTCCGCCGCTGTCGACAAGTACTTTGACGGCGTTAAAAACGACCCGAACATCGCGTTCTATCCCATGCAGCAGGCGTCCGCGGAGGGCGCGGTAAAGGGAGTTACCGACGACGGCTACTATTACGTTATCGTTCACGAGAACGGCGAGGATATTGCGGCGGCAATGATCGCTGCGGCAAACGGCTCGGCTCGTATGGCGCGCACGGCAGACACCGCGGGAGATCCGATCGACGAGGATTACGGAGGCTTTGCCGATCCCGCTCTTGACGACGGCTTCGGCGTGGGCGACGGTCTTGATGATGACTTCGGCGCGGGCGACGGCTTTGACGACTTCGGTACGTTTGAGGATGAGGGCGTAGACAACAGCGAGCTTCCGTTCCCCGACAATAAGGCGGGCGCAATGGTAAAGGCGGCACTTGAAGCAGACATCTGGCCCGCAATGGATATTGTTGACGTTCAGGAGCATGTTGACGTTATGTTTTATGTAACGGAATAATAGGAACGGTATAAAAGGTTTGAGCCCCGAAGCAATGATTGGCATTGCTTCGGGGCTTGTTAATTATAAAGCTGCGAGTATTACACTGAATTCGGATTTATCTCATAAAATCCGCCGCAAAGAGATTGACAATCATCAAAAAAAGTGGTATAATAAATATATATTATTTAAAGTAGGAGGATACTTATGTCCGATTTACCTGTAAATCCGTTTGACGACGCTGAAGAAATCGCCAAAAAATCTATGGTGCTGTTCTTTCTGATAGACTGCTCGGGAAGTATGGGCGGCAGCAAGATCGGTACCGTTAATTCCGTTATGGAAGAGCTTATCCCCGAAATACAGGGAATAGGCGGCGCGGACGCCGATATAAAGATCGCCGTGCTGAAGTTCTCGGGCGGAAGCGAGTGGATGTACTCCGAGCCCATCTCCGTTGATAAGTTCGAGTGGAAGCCCCTCGACGCGGAAAACGTTACCGACCTCGGCAGCGCGTTTACCGAGCTGTCCGGCAAGCTTTCGAGAAACTCCTTTATGAACTCGCCGTCGCTTTCGTTCGCGCCCGTTATGATACTTATGTCGGACGGCTACCCCACCGACAACTTTGAAAAGGGTCTCGAGGAGCTCCGCAAGAACCGTTGGTACTCCGCCGGAATAAAGGCGGCTGTCGCTATCGGCGAGGACGCGGATTTTGACATTCTCGCGCGCTTTACGGGCAACCCCGACAGCGTAGTCACCGCGCACAACGGAGAGGCGCTGGCAAAGCTCGTCAAGTTCGTTGCCGTTACCTCGTCGCAGATCGGAAGCCGCAGTATGCGTCTCGCCGAGACCGAGGAGGATTTCCGCACCAAGCAGGAGACTGCCGCCGAGCAGATCCGTGAGTTCGCCGAGAGCGACGAGATCAACGCGGACATCGAGGAAGGCTGGTAATGCGGTTTAAGGGCTATGCGCTTTCCGTAAAGGGCGCGTCCCACGAAGAAACGGGCATAGGCTGTCAGGACAGCGCTCGGGTGTACATAGCGGAGCATTTCGCGGTCGCGGCGGTGTCAGACGGTCACGGAAGCGAAAAGCATTTCCGCTCCGCGGCGGGCAGCGAAATGGCTACCCGCGTGGCGATACGCTCGATATGCGACTTCTGCGAGCGCAACAACGGTCTTGACGGGATTTTCTTAGACAACCCCGACAACGCCGCGCGGAGGATAGCCGCGAACATAATCTGCGGCTGGAACAGCGAGATCGCCGCGCATATCGGTCTGCTCCCCTTAAACAAGCGCGAGCGCGAGATATACGAAAAGTACGGCGGTATCGCGAACGAGGTAATGTACGGCGCAACGCTGATAGTCGCGGGGATAACGGAAAACGGCTGCTTCGGGCTTCAGATAGGCGACGGGAGCTTTTGTGCGCTCAGCGGCGAAAAAATGGTGTTCCCGGTTCCCGAGGACGTTAATCTGGTCGGCAATCTTACCACCTCCCTTTGCGATAACAACGCTATCGACAATTTCCGTCACTTCTACCGCAGGGGCGGTTTTTCGGGAGTTATGCTCTCGAGCGACGGACTGATAAACTCGTTCGTCAACGAAAACGATTATCTGAAATTCGGACGCAGAGTGCTCTCGGCAGTGGACAGCGGAACGACCTCGGCGCTCGGCGAGCATCTGAAAACGCGTTCACGCAGCGGAAGCCGCGACGATATTTCCGTTTCGGCGATAACCACGGGATAATGCCCGTAAAATAAAGGAGTAAAAATATGGCAAACAATAATTTAAATATCAACCGGAAACTGGAAAATCCCGCTATGCGCGAGCTTCTCGCAAAGCGCAAGGGGCTTGATCCCGCCAAGAACGACGACGTTAAGGAGGTTATGGGACGTCTCATCAACGAGATAGTTATGAACGCAAGGTTTCTGACCGTTGTTTCCTTTGACAAAAAGCCATTGTTAGCCGACGACGGAACGGTCGATCTTCAGGACGACACCAACATCAATTTCACTATGCTCAACAACACGAACAACGAGCATTTCTTCCCCGTGTTCAGCGAGAACGCGGAGCTTGAAAAGTGGGAGAACGCAAAGGTCGAGAATACCGTTCAGGTCACCTTTGACAACATCGCGGCAATGGTAGTTTCCAACAAAAACTGCGGAGGATTTGTCATCAATCCGTTCTCCGACAATATGACGATAAGCCGCGAGATCACCGTAAAGTGGCTTGAGAAAAAGCAGATGATGGTAAAGGGGCACGCGCAGCACGTTATCTCGCCCGACTCGAAGTACGAATTCCACTCGCTCAATCCCTATCCTATGCTGCTTTCCAACAAGCTCTGTGAGACCGCAAAGTCGCTTCCCATAAACAAAATGTGGCTGCGCGGCATAACCCTCGAGGGCAGCGACGGCTATCTGCTGGCAGTCGATTTTACGGGCGACAGAATGGAAACATTCACCCAGCTCGGAAATTCCGCGAGACAGTTCCTCGGCGATAAGTCGCTTCATATGATCGACTGCAAGGAGCAGTTCGGCAAGATAGCGACCGAAAATAATATTCCTATTTATTCCAAGGACTGAGCCAACGCTCCGCGTTAAGTTTACCCGAGCTTAACAATTCGGAAATAATAAGTTTATTACGCGGCGATTTGGGCAAAATCCACAAAACCCCGCTTGTTAATTCATCACTTTGTTAATGCATTTTCTGTGGACATTTTAACGAAAATATGCTATAATGTCAATAGAAAGAGAACTTTTTTATCGGAGGGAAAATATTATGGCAAAAAAGAAGTTGTTTGGAAATAATATCAAGCCGTCTTGTAAATATTGCGATTTCGGAACTCCCGGCACGGGTGACGTTATCAAGTGCGAGAAGTTCGGCGATATGAAGGCATACGACTCCTGCAAGAAGTATGTTTATAACCCGCTCAAGCGCATTCCGAAAAAGGAGCTTTCGCTTGCGAACTCCGCGGTCAATGACATTGACTTTTAATTTGCAAAGCCCGCTTTTGGCGGGCTTTTTTCTTATGGAGGATAATTGTGGATAACTTTAAGGAACTGTACGCGATAGAGCGCGAATGCTTTGGCGATTCGTGGACAAGCGAAATGCTGAGGGAGGAATGGGAAAATCCGCTCTCCGTCACGGTCGCGCACCGCGAGGACGGACGGCTCGCAGCGTTCGCGCTGGGACGCGTGGCCGCCGATGAGGGGGAGCTGTATCAGATCGGAACGCTTTGCGAATTCCGCAGACGCGGTATCGCCGAAAAAATGCTCGCGGAGCTGCACGATAAAATGCGCAAAAAAGGCGCGGCTGTGTGCTTTCTCGAGGTGCGCAGCCGGAACGTCTCGGCGATAGCGCTGTACGAAAAATGCGGCTACGAGCGCATTTCCGTGCGCAAAGGCTATTATCCCGACGACGACGCGGTTATAATGAGGAAAGAATTATGATGACACTCTATCACGGAAGCAATATCAAGGGACTAAAGGAGCTGAAACCGAATTTAGCCGACCACGACCGCCCTTATGTGTACCTTACGACTATTGACGTGGTTGCGGCATTCTATCTCTGCAACGCGGTTGAACGCCCCTACTACTGGTTTCCATACGGATTTGACGGAGGTGTTCCCGTATACAACGAGCTGTACCCGAACGCGCTACGCGAGGTCTCCGATGGGGTAAGCGGCTGCATTTATACTGTTCGCGTCTCGGAAAACGATGTGATCCCGTTTGCGAATATTCCCTGCGCAAGGCTCGCGACAATGCCCGTTTCGGTTTCGGAGAGCCTGCTTGTCGACAACGCATACACGTTATTTAGGGAATATGAGCGTTTGGGTAAAATGAAGATCGGACGATTTGAGGACAAATCGCCAAAGGAATTGGAAATGTTTTACAAAATGATTATAGAGGTAATGCGCGAAAAGGAAATGCAGAATGCCCCCGACTGTTCCTATTCGCGGTTCGTACGCGAAAAACTGCCGTCGGTGTGGGAAAGATTTATTGTTGAAACGAACTAATGAGCGGTTTGCTTGCCGAGGAGGTTCGCTATTTCAAAGCACTCTATGAGCTTGCTGTTTGTCGGACAGCATAAAAAAGAGCCAGCGCTCCCGGAAAATTCCCGTGGGAACATTGGCTCAAAGGCTCCGCTATTCAATTTTAGCAGTCAACTTATTTTGCGGGATTTCTCAAGCTCTTTCGCCGCCTTGCGCTGTCTGATTCGCTCGCGCGTTTCTGCCATTATCTTGTCCTCCTCTTCTTTAGAAAGCGGAGGCTGATCTTTATCCGGAGGAGTCATAGCATAACCGTCAAATTCTTCAGCTCCAACAGGTTTTTTCATGGAAATCACTCCTTTACAATCTCATATTCCAACCCGTATTCATCGTAAACTTCTTTATGTGCTCTGTCAACGTCAACGCCGCGTTTATAAGCCATAGCGATATCTAATTGAACCACGTCGGGATCGTCAATATATTCCTCACCGCGATGATAAGAATACACTTGTCCATTATGCCCCACTACAATCCCTAGCGAATAATCAAACTTAAATGCTGAATTAAAATCATCAACGCTCGGCGGAAATCCTTCCGGGTGAGTGTGTAACGCAATTACAGGAATGTTATCCGCTTTGGCTTCTATTAAAGCTGTTTTTATTTCTTCGTTATGATTTATACTCTGTTCAAACGGAGTGTTAAGCTGACTTGCCATTATTTCGCCCGTATTGCCATTGATGATGTACATATCCTCATAAAGTGTGCCGTTCCTATGTGTTATCGCATTTCGTGCACATTTCAAAAGCGTTTCGTTAACTGCCTTGTTTTGTGTAATGCTCTTGAATTTATTGGCAAACTCGTTTGAGTTTATGTATTTCATATCGGCATATATTGAATCATCACCATAGGGAATGCCGTATTCCTGTTCGCGTTCTGCCGAGATAGTATTCACTCTACCACTTCCTACCCTCATTATACCACGTCGATCTGTTATTTGTCAATACCTTTCCGCCGTCGAATTTAAGGGTACACCGACAATTGACTGTCTCCTCAACGTCCGCGCCGAGCGAGGTATCGGAACATCGGTTCAAAGCGTACTATTACGATCGAGCTGCCGCTTGACGATAAGAAAAACCGCGCTCCCCGCAAACACTAAAATACTGATGATCTGCGAGGTAGACAGCCCGAACAAGAACCCGCGGTAATCGTCGCCGCGCAGGAATTCCAGGAAAAATCTTCCAACGGGATATATCAGCAGATAAAGCGCGAGCAGTCTGCCGCGCAGACGGTTTGTCCTCGCCAGCAGGAACCATATCAGCACGAACAGCGCGAATTCAAAGCCTGCCTCGATAAGCTGAACGGGAACGCGCGGAACGCCGTTAGCGCTCGCCACCAGCGCGTTTGTGAACGTTATGCCGTGCTCCCACTCGATCCCGTAGCAGCAGCCGCCCATAAAGCAACCTATCCTCGCGAAGCCGTGCAGCAGCGCGATAGTCGGCGCGGCGCAGTCCGTTACGATGTCGGCGGGGAGCTTCTGAACCCTTGCCGAGATACCGCCCGCAGCAAGTCCGCCGAGCAGTCCGCCGTAAAATACCGAGCCGCCGAAAATTGCCGCAAAGCGCTGCCAAAAGTTCACAAAATTCCTCGGCGTGAATAATTGTGGGATATATTTCGCCATTGTAACGCCGTACAGCAGGTGCATACCGATAAACACGCCGATAGACGAAAACAGGAACACAAATATCATCGGGACATCCTCGCCCGTAAAACGCTTGAAATAGTATACCCCAAGCGGACAGGCGGTGAATATCCCGACCAGCGCGCATATCATATAGGTGCCGATAAAATGTCCGAAAATCTCAAATCCCGGAAACATATATACCCCCGATAATCGTTTTCATCCAAGTTTTTCCAGAACATCCGTGAACACGTCCATACCCGTCAGCGAGCACAGACCGCACATCTTGCAGGAAAGGCTGAATAATCCGCCGCTCGCCGAAATTACGCCTAAGACGATACCGCCCACCGCAACGCTTTTGCATTCGGGCTCGATACCCTTGTTAATGCGCGAGAGCGCCATAACCCCGAAAACTATGCCCGCGATCGAGCACAGCGGCGCAACGTACTCGGCAAAAGGAACAAACATTCCGAATCCCAGAATGCCGCATACCAATGAAACTATCGACATATTTTTTACTGTCATAACTACCTCTTAAAAATTTATCGGAACGCAGCGCTCCGAGCCACACTTTCATTATAACAGAAAACGCGGGCTTTTGCAAGGCTTTTCGCGCGGAAATATTGCATTTTTTCTCCAATCGTGCTATAATAAAAATAAGTCATTCAAGGAGGACACGCAATGAAGATAATCAACTCCACGCCAAAGGCGGACGGCTTTTATATGCCCGCCGAATTTTCGCCGCACTACGGGTGCATTATGATATTCCCCGAGCGCTCGGACAGTTGGCATTACGGCGGCTACGCGGCTCGGAAAGCGTTCGTGAAGATCGCCGAGACTATCGCGCAAAGCGAACGGCTCACGGTCTGCGCCTCCGAGCGGCAGTACGAAAACGCGCGGCGTATGCTTCCCGACAACATTCGCGTGGTCGAGATGTCCTCAAACGACTCGTGGGCGAGAGATTACGCGCCGACCTTCGTCACGGACGGAAAGGACATCCGCGGCATAAACTGGGGCTTCAACGCCTGGGGCGGTCTCGAGGACGGACTGTATTTCCCTTGGGATCTGGACAATAAAATGGCGCGGAAATTGTGCGATCTGTACGAAAAAGATATGTACGATTTGGGCAATTTTATACTTGAGGGCGGCTCTATCCACGTCGACGGCGAGGGCACCTGCATTACTACCGAGGCTTGTCTGCTCAGCAAGGGAAGAAATTCAATGCTCACAAAGGCGGAAATTGAGAATTATCTTCACGAGTATCTGAACATTGAAAAGGTCATCTGGCTCAAAAACGGCATTTACAAGGACGAGACCAACGAGCACGTCGACAATATCTGCGCGTTTGTGAAGCCGTCCGAGGTGGTTCTCGCGTGGACGGACGACGAGAACGACCCGCAGTACGCTATGTCGAAGTCGTGCTACGATATACTTTCCCGCGAGACCGACGCAAAGGGGCGGTCGATAACCGTCCACAAGCTGCGCTGTCCAAAGCCCGTCACGATCACCGCCGAGGAGTGCGGAGGGCTGGACACTATGGATTTTCAGCCGACGAGAACTCCCGGGGAGCGTCTCGCCGCGTCATACGTCAACTTCTACATCGCGAACGGCGCGGTGGTAATGCCGTTCTTCGGCGACCCTGCCGACGAGCCCGCGCGCGATCTGCTGGCGGAGCTCTTCCACACGCGCGAGGTCGTTCCCGTCTACGCGCGGGATATACTGATAGGCGGCGGAAATATCCACTGCATTACACAGCAGATACCAATATTCGGAGGTGCGAAATGATCGAGATTGTATTTGGCGAAAGCGAAGCGGGCGCGATGAAGATCGCATTACGCCGCGAAAGAGGACTTGGAAACGATGTTGTCTGTCTGCCGCTGATGCTGGATATCGGTGATATATCACAGCCCGTGTTAAGTAAATATCGCCGCGATCTGCTTTACAGAATGCTTTATCAAGAGCAATGGGGCGCGGACGAGGAAATGAAAGCCGAGATGAAAGCGCTCGGGACAGCGTATTCGCATGAACTTACGCGGTTTAAGGGCTACTTAAAAAGCGCCGAGCCGCTGCGAATTTGGTACAGCGACGCGCCGTATTCGCTGTGCGGGCTTATGTGGCTCTGTGGTAAGCTTCGTCGGTACGGCGGCAAGGTTTACGCGGTCAAGCTGCCGAGCCTGACCGTTATGGGAGAAACAGCCGTCGAATACTCCGGCCGGGGCGAGGTCGAGCCGCGTCAATTTGCGGAAATGCTGCCGCTTCAGCGAAAGCTCTCCCCTATTGAGATTACGACAAACGCAGTCCGCTGGGATAAACTGAAACACGAGAACGCTCCTCTCCGCGCGGTCATAAACGGCTCTGTTATAAGCGTTCCCGACAATTTCTACGATTTCCTGATATGGAAGTACTCGGGAGAAAAGCCTGTCCGCGAGGCCGAGCTTATCGGAAAAATTCTCGGCGAGAACAGACTTGGCGTGGGAGACTGGTGGTACGCGGCAAGGATCGACAAATATATCAAAACACATCACATAGAGATCGTCGAAAATTCAGATAAAAAATACGAAAGAATTCTCCGTTTAAATCGAGTTTAAAAAATGTTTACTTTTCCGCTCAAAAAAAGCATGTTTTTTCGAGTGGATAAAAATCGTGTTTTACTTATTGTTAAGCGATTTTGACGATATAAAAAAGCATTTTGAATTTATCGAAAAACGATAATTAAAAATGCTCCGAAATCTGTCGAAAAACAGAGACTTTTCGGAGAGAAAACGGAGGGATAAAATGTCCGAGGAAAACACAGATTGGGGCAAATCCGTCGCGGGAGTGGTTTTGCGTGACGGAAAGGTTCTGCTGACACGTCACACATACGGCGCGGGAAAGGGACGGCTGATAATCCCGGGAGGCTATCTGCAAAACGGAGAATCGCCCGAAACCGCGTTGCGGCGCGAATTTCTCGAAGAAACGGGCGTTGAGGTCAAGCCCGTCGGAATGCTCGGAGTCCGCTTTAATATGCACGACCGGTACGTTATATTCCTTGCGGAGTATGTCGGAGGTGAGGCGCGTTCCGATCACGACGAGAACAGCGAAGTTATCTGGCTGGAAACAGAGAAAGCGCTTACCGCCGAGGACGTTCCCGACCTGTCCAAAAAGCTGATACGCGCCGCCGTAAACGGCTCTGTTATGCCGATCGTCGAATATGAACACAGTGAAAAATACGCGCCGACAAGCCTGTACTGCACGGGCTTCGACGGCGAAAGGAGCACAAAATGAGAAAAATCACCGCTGCCGCAGTGCAGATGACCGTTCCCGAAACACGGGAGCTGTCGATAGAGAAAGCCGAGAAACTGGTTCGTCAAGCCGCTTCCGAAGGCGCGAACGTCATTCTGTTGCCGGAGCTTTTCGAGACGAAATATTTCTGTCAGGAGCGCCGCTACGAGCATTACGAGCTCGCGCTGCCGCTTGACGAAAACCCCGCCGTTACGCGGTTTCGGGAGGTCTCACGCGAATTGGGCGTTGTACTGCCAATCAGCTTCTACGAGCGCGATGTAAACGTTTTCTACAACACGGTCGCGATGCTCGACTGCGGCGAACTGCTCGGCGTGTACCGCAAGACCCATATTCCCGACGATCACTTTTATCAGGAGAAGTTCTACTTCACGCCCGGGAACACGGGCTTTAGGGTCTGGGAAACGCGCTTCGGGCGAATAGGCGTGGGTATCTGCTGGGATCAGTGGTTCCCCGAGGCGGCACGGTGTATGGCGCTTATGGGCGCGGAGCTGCTGCTCTACCCTACCGCGATAGGCAGCGAGCCTATCATCGAATGCGACAGCATGCCACACTGGAGACGCTGTATGCAGGGGCACGCGGCGGCTAATCTCGTTCCCGTTATCGCGGCGAACCGCGTCGGCACGGAGACCGTTACGCCCGACGACGGCAACGCGGGTCAGTCGAGCGCGCTGACGTTTTACGGTTCGAGCTTCATCACCGATGAACGAGGTGAAATTATTGAAAGCGCCGACCGCACCTCCGACTGCGTTCTGCTTCGCGAGATCGACCTTGACGAAGCATGCGTTTTCCGTCGGGAGTGGGGAGTGTTCCGCGACAGACGACCCGAAATGTACGGGCAGATAACGAAGTAAAACGTTTACACGAACACAAAATTGACGAGCAGCATATACAAGCCGGTTCCCGCGGCAATGGACAGCAGCATATTCCGCTTCCAAACGTGCAGCGCGACGATAACGACAAGCGAGATAAGCTCGGGCAAGCCGTGGCTTCCGGCGAGCACGTTCACGTTCTTGAAGCCGTAGACGACAAGCAGTCCGAGCGCCGCGCCCGTGAGCGCCTTGCCGAGGTACTCGACGTATTTCGGCACGGGCTTTTTTCCGCTGAACACGAAGAACGGCAGAAACCGCGTGAGCATTGTTCCCACTGACACCGCCGCGATCATTACGGCTGTCTGTAAGGAGGTCATGACTTGCCCTCCCCCATTGCTTTCTCGATCGGCTTGCGAAGCAGCGTCAGCACGATAAGTATCACCGCCATTGACGGGATTATAAAGCTGTCGCTTCCGAAAATCAGCAGGCAGACGAGCGCCGCCGCAAGCCCTATTATCGACGACAGATGCGACTTTTCTTTCAGCCAGTTGTCGACGAAGATCACGAGCAGCAGCGCCGTCATTACGAAATCCAGTCCGGGCAGTTCGATATGTATGAACGAGCCCGCAAGCGCCCCGATAGCCGCGCCGCTCACCCAGTACAGCTGGTTCAGTATGGTCACCCAGAAGTAGAACCAACCGCGGTCAACGTCCTCGGGAACGTCGGCGGTGCAGTTTATTGAAAAGCTCTCGTCGCACAGCCCGAATATCAGATACCAACGCTTTTTGCCCGATTTTTTATACTTGTCCAGCATGGCGATCCCGTAAAACAGATGACGAGCGTTCACCATTATCGCCATTAGGAACGCGTTCAGCGGGTCGAACGCGCCGCACAGCATATCCACAGCCACGAACTCCATTGACCCCGCGAAAACGACCGCCGCCATAAAAATCGGCGCGGCAGCCGACAGTCCCGACGTCCGCGCATAAATTCCGTAAGCCGCGCCCAGAAACAGAAACCCCGTCATTATCGGGATAGTTTTAGGGAACGCGGCTTTCAGTGCTTTAGTGTTCACTTTTTAATTCCTCCGCGATCTGCGATAATTTTTTCAGACGGTGATTAAGTCCGCTCCGCGAGATAGGACGCTTACCCTCGGACAACATTACGCACAGCTCCGACAGCGAGCTTTCGGGGTTCTCCAGCCGCAGCAGCGCAGTTTCGCGAAGCTCCGCCGACAGCGACTCCAGTCCCGCCGTCTCGATGATATACTCGATGTCGCGGCGGCTTTTCTCGCTCGCGGCGACCGTTTTGTCGAGATTTGCGCTGTCGCAGTTTACGCACCTGTTCGCGCGGTTGCGTATGTCCTTTTCTATCTTCACCTGCATTATTTCGAGCGCGTGGATACCCGCGCCGATGTAGGTCAGGAAATCCTCTATGACCTCGCTTGTCTTAGCGTATAATACGTTGTTTTTATTCCGTATAGTAGATTTTATTTTTATCCCGTGCTCCGCGATAAAGCCTTTCAGCGGCTCAATACGTTCGCTTTCGGGGAGAACCATTTCGAGATGATACTCCTTTTTCGGGTCGGTGACGCTTCCGCAGCACATAAAAACGCCGCGCAGAAACGCTCCGCCGTCCGCGTCGTTGCCCGACACGACCGAGGTATTCACCGACGAAAAGTTTCCGAACCGCTCCGCAACGCGCCGCGACTTCACGCCGAAAGTGTAGAGCGAACCGCCGTTCTTGACCAGTCGGGTCACTTCAACGCGCTCGTTCGGGAACACCGTCTCGGCGAGCGAACGCGCCGCCGCGATAAGGTCGTTGTTCTCCGTCTGGATAACGGGCTTGCCGTTCACGAGCCTGCCCGCGTAGAACATTCCGTACAGCATTGCCGCCGCTTCGTTTTCGGGAAGCTCGCGAATGTCGCACAGTTCTTTTTTTATATCGGAAGAGAATGACATTTTGAGCCCCCATTATATAAGAGAATTTATCCGCTTGCTCTTTCGTTTATGTATCGACATAATGCCGTAAACTGATGAGTATCCTGAAACTTCTTGTGATTTTTAGGGGTGCTTAACGCTTCGTCGGGAACATCTTCATCATAGAATGTAATACACTCCCCATCGGATAATGTAATAACAAGCTCCACACGAGCGGAAGAACCGTATCGGCTGTGAGAAAAACCTGCCTGCGTTGAAGCCGATTTGATCTCCGAAAAGCGATATATATGCTTAAGAAACGCCGCACGAAAAACGACCTTTTCATCATCGGCTGAAAATTCACATTTTCTAAGCAGGTATATCGGCAAAAGCGATATGACAAATAAAGTTATGACAATAATATATCCGACCCCGAACCTATCAAGTCCGGAATTCACACAAACCACAGCCCCGCCAATTATTACCGCGATCGGGATTATAATACTATAAGCAAAACAAATTCCGTTTTTACTGTTGTTAAATTTTCCGGTCATATTCTCACTCCCTTTCAGACCAGCCATACGAATACCGATTTAACGCCCTTTTTCAATATCACGGTGAACTATCCGCACCTTGCACTCCTTTTCCCGCAAATGCTCCGCCGTTCTTTCGGCGAACGTAATGCTCCTGTGCTTGCCGCCCGTGCAGCCGAACGCGATAACGAGCCTGCTTTTGCCCTCGCTTATGTAGCACGGCAGCAGGAAATCCACCATATCCCAAATTTTATTCTCCAACGTCTGCGACTGCTCGTACTTCATTACATAGTCGCGGACTTCCTTGTCGAGACCCGTCTTTGGCTTTAACTCGGGAACGTAGAACGGATTGGGCAGACATCTCACGTCGAACACCAGGTCCGCTTCTCCGGGAACGCCGTACTTAAAGCCGAAGCTCATACAGCTTACGATAATGCTGTCACTCGGCTTGTCCAGAAACAGCTCGGCTATCTGACCTTTGAGCTGCGCGGTAGTCAGCAGCGAGCTGTCGATAAGATAGTCCGCGTTGGCGCGAATGTCGCTCAGCAGCTCCTCCTCCGCGTCGATAGCCTTGGACAGGTCGCCGCCCGAAACCTCGTCGAGAGGGTGCTTGCGGCGCGTTTCGCTGTAACGCTTCATCAGCACTTCCTTTGAAGCCTCGAGAAACAGCACCTTAACGTCTATCCCGTCCGTGTTCGCAAGCCCGGAGATACCCTCCGAGAGCTTTAAAAACAGCGTTCCGCCGCGAATATCGGTAACTATCGCGACCTTATTTATTTCTCCGTTTTCGCTGCATATCGCGGCGAAATTCGGGATAAGCTGCGGCGGCATATTGTCAATGCAGAAATATCCTATATCCTCTAACACCTTGATAGCCGAGGACTTTCCGCCGCCCGACATTCCCGTAACGATAATAAATTCCATAAAATCACCTGTCAACTATCAGCATTTCGCACTCCAACTCCACGCCCTTTTTCTCGCGGACTACCGTCTTGATATGCCCGACAAGCTCCATAACGTCCTCGAACGTAGCGCCGCCGCGGTTGATAACAAATCCGCTGTGCTTCTCGCTGACCTGTGCGCCGCCTACCGTGCAGCCCTTTAGTCCGCATTCCTCTATAAGCGCCGCCGCGAAATAGCCCTCGGGACGCTTGAACGTGCTGCCGCAGCTCGGATATTCAAGCGGCTGTTTGTCGCGGCGCTTCTGCATAAGTTCGTCCATTTTCGCTTTTATCGCGCTTTTTTCGCCGTTTTTGAGCTCCATTGTTACCGAAAGAACGCAGAAGCCGTTTTCGGAGAACACGCTGTGACGATAGGAAAGCCCCATTTCCTCCGCCGGCAGCTCGACGACATTTCCGCTTCCGTCAACGCACCGAGCGGACTTGACTATATCTTTCATCTCGCCGCCGTAAGCGCCCGCGTTCATGTACAGCGCGCCGCCCACCGAGCCGGGTATTCCGTACAGACATTCCATTCCCGAAAGCGAATTCTCAAGCGCCGCACCGCACACCGCCGAGAGAGCCGCGCCCGCGCCCGCCGTTACGGTGTTCCCGTCGACCGAGATACCGCCGAGCGCCGCACCTATCGCGATAACCACGCCGCCGAACCTTTTTATCAGCAGATTGCTCCCCTTGCCGAGAATAAAGTACGGAACATCGTTTTCGCGGCAGACGTTCAAGAGCTCGATAAGGCACTCCCCGGAGTTCGGCTCGGCGAAGATGTCACACTCGCCGCCTATCTTCATCGAGGTCTTTGCGGCGAGAGCGAAATTTTCCTCAAAACGGCAGTTATACTTATTGCAGACAGCTTTTATCCCGCTATATCCCATATTCCCCTCCGTCGCAATTCGGGGACGAATCGCTCCGTCCCCGTTACTGTTTAATTACTCTGCAATAGTATATAGGAAAGCCGCGCCGATTATTCCCGCATCGTTGCCGAGCTTGCAAATGTCGAGCTTTGTCGACTTTTCGGGGTCTATGCAGTAGCTGTCGCGCGTTACTATCTCGCCTAGGGGCTTTGTGAGGTTCTCGCCCTCCTTGCAGATACCGCCGCCTATCAGCAGTACCTCGGGCTGGAACGTGTTTACGATATTTGTAAGTCCGCAGCCTAAGTACTCGATGTACATATTCACAACGCCCTTTGCGGCAGCGTCGTCGGCTCTCATACCGTCGAACGCGGTCTTGCCGTCGACGTTGTCGAGCGAACCCGCGATCTCCCACATCCTGGAGTCCCTATGCGCCTCCATTGCTTCCTTTGTCATATTGATGAGCGCGGTCGCCGAGGAATACGCCTCAAAACAGCCCTTTCGTCCGCAAGCGCACTGCCGTCCGTTGTACTCGATAACGGTATGTCCGAGCTCCGCGCCGCAGAAGTTGAAGCCCGTGTAAATTTTTCCGTCTATGATTATTCCGCCGCCTACGCCCGTTCCGAGGGTCACAACAACTACGTTCTTGTAGCCCTTGCCCGCGCCCGCGAGGACTTCGCCGAACGCCGCCGCGTTAGCGTCGTTCTCAACATAAAGCGGCTTGTCGAGGAACTTCTTGAACAACGCGCGGAGGTCGGTGTTGTTGAAGCCGAGATTGCACGAATACAGCACCGTTCCGCTGTTGCGGTTGGCAACGCCCGGAGTGCCGATACCGATAGACTTTATCTCTCCTATCGTTACCTTAGCCTCGCCCAGCGCCTTCCACATCGTGTCCACCATGGACTTTACGATCTCCTCGGCGGGACGGGGGAGATTTGTCGGCGCTGTCGCCTTTGCCACTATGTTGTAATTCTCGTCGACCAGACCCACCTTGATGTTCGTGCCGCCGAGATCAATGCCTATGTTATACATATGAATTACTCCTGTTCAAAATCAAATTCGCCGAAAAATTACAAATTCAAGTCGGACATGATCTCCTCGCTGTCGGAATCCATACCGAGCTGGCGGAGCAGATCCTTAGCCGCGTTGTAGCCCATTTTCTTCTGGCGGTTGTTCATCGCCGCTACCTCGAGGATCACGGCGAGGTTACGTCCGGGCTTTACGGGGATATTCAGCAGCGGCACTTTAACGCCGAGAATGGTCATATAATGCGTGTCCACGCCCATTCTGTCGTAGGTCTTTTCGGGGTTCCAGAGCTCCATTTCAACGACCATATCTATCTTCTCGGACAGCTTTACCGAGCCGATACCGAACAGCTGGCGCGCGTTTACGATACCGATGCCGCGAAGCTCCAGAAAGTGACGGATATTGTCAGGCGACGAACCTACCAGCGTGATGTTGGAAGCCTTGCGTATCTCCACCGCGTCGTCCGCGATAAGTCTGTGACCGCGCTTTACGAGCTCAACGGCGGTCTCGCTCTTACCTACGCCGCTCTCGCCCATTATCATAACGCCCTCGCCGTATATCTCGATAAGAACGCCGTGGCGCGTGATCCTCGGCGCGAGCTGCATATTCAGGAACGCCATCAGCTTGGAGATAAACACGGTGGTGTTCTCCTCGGTGCGCATAATGGGTATCTCATAATTGGAGGCGATCTCCAGCATTTCGGGGAAAACTTCCTCGTTGCGCGTAATGATAAGCGCGGGGAAACGATAGCTCAACAGGTCCTCAATGCGCTTTCTGCGGACGTCGGGCTCGAGCCCCTGAAGATAAGCGCTTTCCATTTTTCCCATTACCTGGATACGTTTGTTGTCAAAATATTCATAAAAACCCGCGAGCTGAAGTCCGGGGCGGTTTACGTCGTTATTCGAGATAAGACGGTTCTCGCCGTTTTCGGGCATATAAAGAATCTCGGGTTTATATTCATCGATAAGTTTTCTGAGCGGGAATGAAAATTCCCTCGTGATCTCCTCAAGGGGCATAGCAATGTCCTTTCTCGGGCGTTGAACGTCCGAATGTTTATTTTTAGGCAACGCCGCGCAATTATTGTCGAGTGGTTGCGCAGTCAGATTTTTCGTCAGATCGTGCAATGAGGACGACGCAAGGCTGTATGCCTTGCTAGGACGAATTGTGCGATATGACGGAAAATCTGCAAGCAAACACCGACAAAGCCCGTAGGGCGGTAATTGCGCGGCGTTGCCATGGAAACAAGTTTTCAAATAACATTATACAGCAAATTCTTGAATATTGCAAGTGTTTTTTTATATCTTTCGCAATTTTTACGGTGTGTAAACGTTCTCTTGTTTAGGAAGCGGAAAAAACGTTAATAATTAAGATGTATCTTTTGGGTATTATTGACAATAAAGGAGCTTAATATGAAGAACATTTTTGTGACTATCGTACTTATTACGGGAATAATCGTTTCTCTGGCGTTCGCGGCGTTCGAGACATTTGCGGCGGACTGCGGGAATGTTCGAGGAGAGGTTCTGCGGCTGCATATCCCGGCGAACTCGGACAGCGAAAGCGACCAGGCGGTGAAACTGGAATTGCGCGACTTCCTGCTCGCGGAATACGGCAGCGAGCTGTCTGACTGCCGCGACCTTTCCGCCGCCGAGGAGAGAGCGCGGGAGCTTCTCCCCGAGATAGAGCGCCGCTCCACCGAGTTTCTCCGCGAGCGCGGCTTCGGCTACGGCGCTAAAGCCGAGCTTGCCGATATGTATTTCACCACCCGCGAATACGACCGACTTATCCTCCCCGCGGGCGAATACACCGCGCTTCGGATAACGCTCGGAAGCGGCGAGGGGCACAACTGGTGGTGCGTGATATTCCCTCAGCTCTGCCTGCCCGCCGTCTCGGAGCAGACCCCCGACAACGCGGAAAACGTGCTGGAAGCATTCGGAAAGCCGCAGAAAGTAACGGTGAAATTCGCGGTCTACGAGTGGATACAGAAGCTGTTCTCGTAAACGCGCCACGGTGAATATCGCGTAAAATTAACGAATATGTAAATTTTTTTTAAATTTTCTCTTGACAAATTGTTCCGTTTGTGGTAAAATATTAAAATGTATCATAATGGAGTTATAGGCTATTTATGCCCGTAAATCCGCGCTATTTATTAAGGAGTGATTAAAGCCGATGGTGAATACAAAGCCTGTGCAGTCGGGAAAAACTACGAGACAGAGCTTCTCAAAGATCAATGAGGTCATCGATATGCCGAACCTCATCGGTATCCAGAAGGACTCTTATGAATGGTTTCTGACCGACGGAATAAAAGAGGTTTTCAAGGACGTTTCTCCGATAATTGACTCGAACGGCAAGTTTGAGCTTTCTTTTGTGAATTACCGCCTCGAGGAAAACACCAAGTACTCTATCGAGGAGTGCAAGGAGCGCGACGCGACCTACGCCGCACCCTTAAAGGTCACGGCAAGCCTGCTCAACAAGGAAACGGGCGAGATCATAGACAACGAGATCTACATGGGCGATATGCCGCTTATGACCGAAAGCGGTACGTTTGTTATCAACGGCTCGGAGCGCGTTGTCGTTTCGCAGCTCGTTCGTTCACCCGGCGTATACTACGGCTTTGATTACGACAAGACAGGCAAAAAGCTGTTCAAGGCTACCGTTATACCGAACAGAGGCGCGTGGCTCGAGCTTGAGATGGACGGCTCGGACGTGTTCTATGTGCGCATAGACAAGAACAGAAAGTTCCCCTGCACGACGTTCCTGCGCGCTATCGGACTGTCAAGCGACAGCGACCTTATAGGTAAGTTCGGCGAGGACCCGAGAATCACCGTTACTATCGAGAACGGCAAGGACAACACAAAGAACGAGGAGGAGGCTCTTCTCGAGGTTTACAGAAAGCTCCGCCCCGGCGAGCCCGCTACCGTGGACTCGGCGAGAACCACTCTCGACAACCTGTTCTTTGACGCTAAGAGATACGATCTGTCCCGTTTCGGACGTTATAAATACAACAAAAAGCTCGGCATTGCTCAGCGGCTCGTGGGAAAGAGAGCCGCCGAGAACGTTGTCGCGCCTCTTTCGGGCGAGCTGCTCGTCGAGGAGGGCGGCATAATCACCGCCGAGATGGCTATGGAGATACAGAACGCGGGCGTTATGGAGGTCACCGTTCAAAAGCCCGACAGCGAGGGCGTAATGAAAATAGTCGGCAACGGTATGGTCGACATTCATCTGTATACGGGCGATCTGGACGTTGAGGCTCTGGGCATCAACGAGCAGGTCAAGTTCGGCGTGCTCGCGGATATTCTCGAGGAAGCGGGCGACGACAAGGAAATGCTCGCGGAGCTTATCGCAAAGCGCTCCGACGAGCTTATCCCCAAGCACATCACGCTGGAGGATATTTTCGCGGTAATCGGCTACTTTATCAACCTCAACGAGGGCGTAGGCGATATTGACGACATCGACCACCTCGGCAACAGACGTATCCGCTGCGTTGGCGAGCTTCTCCAGAACCAGTTCAGAATAGGCTTTACGAGAATGGAGCGCACTATCCGCGAGAGAATGGGGCTCCAGGCTAACGATACCGAGAATGTAACGCCGTCGTCGCTTATCAACGCGCGTCAGGTCATCGCGGCTATGAAGGAGTTCTTCGGCTCTTCTCCGCTGTCGCAGTTTATGGATCAGAACAATCCGCTTGCGGAGCTTACTCACAAGCGCCGTCTGTCCTCGCTGGGTCCGGGCGGACTTTCGCGTGACCGCGCGGGATTTGAGGTCCGCGACGTACATTACTCGCACTACGGACGTATGTGTCCTATCGAGACCCCCGAAGGTCCCAACATCGGACTTATCTCCTATCTTGCGACATTCGCGAGGATCAACGTATACGGCTTTATCGAAGCGCCCTACCGCAAGGTGGACAAGGAAACGGGCAAGGTGCTCGACGAGGTAGTCTATATGACCGCCGACGTTGAGGATAACTATGTCGTGGCGCAGGCGAACGAGCCGCTTGACGAAAACGGCTGCTTCGCGAGACCGCGCGTCAACGCGCGCTGCCGCGACGCTATTATGGAAATAGAACGCGAAAAGGTCGACTTTATGGACGTATCGCCGAAGATGGTGGTATCCGTGGCTACGGCGATGATCCCGTTCCTCGAGAACGACGACGCGAACCGTGCCCTTATGGGCGCGAATATGCAGCGCCAGGCGGTTCCGCTTATGGTAACGGACAATCCTATCGTCGGCACGGGTATGGAATACAAGGCTGCCGTGGACTCGGGCGTAGTTATCTGCGCAAAGGAGAACGGCGTTGTCTCCGAGGTATCGGCAGACCGCATTATCATCAACTCCGACGAGGGCAGAGAGCACGTTTACAGACTTATCAAGTTCAAGCGCTCTAACCAGGGCAACTGCGTTAATCAGCGCCCCATCGTCAGCAAGGGCGAGCGCGTTTCCAAGGGCGACGTTATCGCCGACGGCCCCGCTACGAAAATGGGCGAGATAGCGCTCGGCAAGAACGCTCTCATCGGCTTTATGACCTGGGAGGGCTACAACTACGAGGACGCTGTCCTTATCAACGAAAAACTGGTCTACAACGACGTATATACGTCAATTCATATAGAGGAATACGAGCTGGAGTGCCGCGAGACAAAGCTCGGTCCCGAGGAGATCACGCGCGATATACCGAACCTCAACGACGACGCACTGAAAGACCTCGACGACCGCGGCATAATCAGAATAGGCGCGGAGGTACACTCGGGCGATATGCTGGTCGGCAAGGTGTCGCCTAAGGGCGAGACCGAGCTTACAGCGGAGGAAAAGCTGCTGCGCGCTATCTTCGGCGAAAAGGCGCGCGAGGTCCGCGACAATTCGCTGAGAGTCGCTCACGGCGAAAGCGGCATTATCGTCGACGTCAAGGTGTTCAACCGCGAGAACTGCGACGATCTGTCGCCGGGAGTAAACGAAAAGGTGCGCGTTTATATCGCGCAGAAGCGTAAAATATCCGTCGGCGATAAAATGGCGGGACGTCACGGAAACAAGGGCGTTGTTTCGCGTATCCTCAAGCAGGAGGATATGCCTTTCCTGCCCGACGGCACGCCGCTTGACATCGTACTGAACCCGCTGGGCGTACCTTCGCGTATGAACATCGGTCAGGTGCTTGAAGTCCACCTCGGCTATGTTGCGAGAGCGCTGGGCTGGAAGATAGCTACGCCCGTATTCGACGGCGCTCACGAGCAGGATATACGCGCGCTGTACGACGAGGCGAGAAGCAAGCGCAAGGAGCTCCTCGGCGAGGGCGGCGCGGGCATCGACTTCACAAAGCTGTCCTGGACAAGCGACTGCAAAACGCAGCTTATCGACGGAAGAACGGGCGAGAAGTTCGACAGCCCCGTAACCGTCGGATATATGTACTACCTTAAGCTTCATCATCTGGTCGATGATAAGATACACGCGCGTTCTACGGGTCCGTACTCGCTCGTTACGCAGCAGCCTCTGGGCGGTAAGGCTCAGTTCGGCGGTCAGCGTTTCGGTGAGATGGAGGTATGGGCTCTGGAGGCTTACGGCGCGGCTTACACGCTCCAGGAGATACTGACCGTCAAGTCCGACGACCTTATGGGACGTCAGAAGACCTACGAGTCCATAGTAAAGGGCGAGGCTGTGCCCAAGCCCGGCGTTCCCGAGTCGTTCAAGGTAATGGTGAGCGAGCTTCAGGGTCTGGGTCTGGATATAAGGATACTCGACGATATGGGCAAGGAGATCGATCTTAAGGAAGATTACGATGACGACGACGGCTCCAGCTACGGCAAGCAGAATTTCAACGAGGATTACCGTTCCGACGACGCCGATCTTAACGCCGCGGGCTATGACATCATCGGCGAGGACTCGGGAGAGGGCGGAATAACCTCCGACGATCCCGACGATATGTTCGACGACAATGAGGAATACGACGACGAGGACGCGGATTTTGACGACGGTCTTGACGACGACGAGGACGATTTCGACGAATCCTCCGACAGCGACGAGGACGACGGTTTTGATGATTGACGGGTCGGAATCCCGATAGTATGAAAACGAGGTAATATAATGAGTTTTAGTGTTTTCGAGTCTATGAAAATAGGACTTGCTTCTCCCGAGCAGATACGCGAATGGTCGCACGGCGAGGTTCAGCGTGCCGAAACGATAAACTACCGCAGCCAGAAGCCCGAAAAGTTCGGTCTTTTCTGCGAAAGGATATTCGGGCCGCAGAAGGACTGGGAGTGTAACTGCGGAAAGTACAAGAGAATACGCTTTAAAGGTAAAATATGCGAAAAGTGCGGCGTTGAGGTAACGCGCAGCAAGGTTCGCCGCGAGCGTATGGGGCACATCGAGCTTGCCGCTCCCGTATCGCATATCTGGTACTATAAGGGTACGCCCAGCCGTATCGGTCAGGTGCTTGACCTCACTCCCAAAAAACTGGAAGAGGTACTTTATTTCACTAAATATATAGTTATCGACCCGGGCGAGAAAACGGGTCTGGTAAAAAAGCAGCTGCTCACCGAGGAGGAGTACAGCCAGTACGCCTCCAAGTATTCGGGTATCGACACATTCCGCGCGGGAATGGGCGCGGAGGCTATCAAGGAGCTCCTTACCGAGATAGACCTTGACGCTCTCGAGGAGGAGCTGAGAGCCGAGCTGGAGAATACCTCGGCGGGTCAGAAGCAGGTAAAGCTGCTGCGCAGACTTGACGTTATCGAGGCGTTCAAGAACAGCGGAAACCGCCCCGAATGGATGATCCTGGACGTAATTCCCGTAATTCCGCCCGATATTCGTCCTATGGTCCAGCTTGACGGCGGACGTTACGCTACCTCCGACCTTAACGAGCTGTACCGCAAGGTAGTAATGAGAAACAACCGCCTTAAGGATCTGCTTTCCAAGAAAGCGCCCGACCTTATCGTGCGCAACGAGAAGCGTATGCTCCAGGAGGCCGTTGACGCGCTGATAGACAACGGCAGACACGGCAGAGCCTACACGGGCTCCAATAACCGTCCGCTGAAGTCGCTGTCGGATATGCTTAAAGGTAAGCAGGGACGTTTCCGTCAGAACCTGCTCGGTAAGCGCGTCGACTATTCGGGACGTTCGGTTATCGTCGTAGGACCGGAGCTGAAAATGGATCAGTGCGGTCTGCCCAAGGAAATGGCGCTGGAGCTGTTTAAGCCGTTCGTGCTTAACGATCTGGTGGAAGAGGGCAAAAAGACGGGCGGCGGAGTGTCCAATATCAAGCAGGCAAAGAAGCTCGTGGAGCGCGCAGACGACAGGGTCTGGGATTCGCTTGAAAACGTTATCAAGGATCACCCCGTACTGCTCAACCGTGCGCCTACGCTTCACAGACTGGGTATACAGGCGTTCTCTCCGATACTTGTCGAGGGACGCGCTATCAAGCTGCACCCGTTGTGCTGTACCGCGTTCAACGCGGACTTCGACGGAGACCAGATGGCGGTTCACCTCCCCCTCTCCGAGGAGGCGCGCGATGAGGCGAGAACTCTTATGCTCGCCGCAAAGAACCTGCTCAAGCCCTCCGACGGAAAGCCCGTTACCGTTCCTACGCAGGATATGGTTCTCGGCTCGTACTATCTGACTATCGACAAGGCGGGCGAAAAGGGCGAGGGCAAGGTATTCCGCGACGCAAACGAGGCTCTGATGGCTTATCAGGCGGGTATCATAACCATTCACGCGGCTATCAAGGTACGCGTTACCAAGGATCTGGGAGATACCGTCATTACAAGAATAGTTCCCACGACCGCGGGACGTATTATCTTTAACGGTCCTATCCCTCAGGATCTGGGATATGTTGACAGAAGCGACCCCGATCACAAGCTGGATTACGAAATAGGCTTCAAGGTAAGAAAGCAGGAGCTCGGTAAGATAATCGACCGCTGTCTGAAAATACACGGCACGGCTAAGACCGCGCAGGTGCTCGACGACATCAAGGCTATGGGATACAAATATTCCACCCGTTCGGGTATCACCGTTGCTGTCTGCGACGCCGAGATACCTCCTCAGAAGGCGGATATAATCAAGCAGGCGGACGAAAAGATCGCCGCTGTGAACAAGAAGTTCTCGCGCGGCTTTATCTCCGACAGCGAGCGCAAGAGAAACTTTATCGACACCTGGGAAGCCGCGACAAAGCAGGTATCGACCGCGCTTACGAACAACCTCGACCACTATAACAACATATATATGATGGCGGACTCGGGCGCGCGTGGTTCGGACGCGCAGATAAGACAGCTCGCGGGTATGCGCGGACTTATCGCGAATACCTCGGGCGCGACGATCGAGATGCCTATCAAGGCTAATTACCGTGAGGGCTTGAACGTCCTCGAGTACTTTATCTCCTCGCGCGGCGCGCGTAAGGGACTTGCCGATACTGCGCTTCGTACCGCCGACTCGGGTTATCTTACGAGACGTCTTGTCGACGTATCGCAGGAGGTAATTATCCGCGGCGACGACTGCGGCACAACAAACGGTATCGAGGTCTACGAGATACGCGAGGGCGGCGAGCTTATCGAAAAGCTCAGCGAGAGACTTGTCGGACGCTTCTTAGCGGAAGATTTCACCGCTCCCGACGGTTCGTTCACCATATCGAGAGATAAACTGCTTACGGACAGCGACGCGGCTAAGATAGTAAAAACGGGCATTGAACGTATAAGAGTGCGCTCCGTGCTCACCTGCGAGCTGAGAAACGGCGTGTGCGCGAAGTGCTACGGCGCTTCCCTCGCGAACGGTCAGCTCATCACAAAGGGCGAGGCTGTCGGCGTTATCGCGGCGCAGTCTATCGGCGAGCCCGGTACGCAGCTTACGATGCGTAACTTCCATACGGGCGGCGTTGTCGGCGCGGACGATATTACACAGGGTCTTCCGCGCGTCGAGGAGCTGTTCGAGAGCCGTCACCCGAAGAACGCGGCTATCATTACGAGAGTTTCGGGTACGGTAAGGTTCGAGGAAATAAAGAAAACGCGTCACGCTATCATAACCGCTGACGACGGTACGGAGGAGGCTTACGCCGTTCCGTTCGGCTACCGTCCTAAGGTTCAGGAGGGCGACCGCGTTGAAATTGGCGACCCGCTCACCGAGGGCTCTATCAATCCGCCCGACGTTCTGGCGGTAAAGGGCGAAAAGGCTGTACAGGATTACCTTATCAGCGAGGTTCAGAAGCCGTATCGTCAGCAGGGTGTTGATATCAACGACAAGCACATCGAGGTCATAGTACGCCAGATGATGCGCAAGGTAAGGGTGATTGAGCCCGGCAGCAGCGCTCTGCTCGCGGGATCGGTCGTAGGCAAAAACGAATATGTCGCGATATGCGATGAGCTCAAGGAGCGCGCCGAGCAGGGCGAGGCGGTGGAAATGCCGACAAGCGAGCCCGTGCTTCTCGGTATCACAAAGGCTTCTCTGGCGACCGACAGCTTTATGTCTGCGGCTTCGTTCCAGGAGACCACCAGAGTGCTCACCGAGGCGGCTATCCGCGGCAAGGTCGATCCGCTTACGGGTCTTAAGGAGAACATCATAATCGGTAAGCTCATTCCCGCGGGTACGGGTCTGAGAGCGCAGGAGAAGGCGGCTGCCGAGGCGGAAGCTAAGGCGGAGCAGGAAGCCGCCGAGGCGGAGGCTCAGAACGCCGAAGCCGTGAACGTCGAGGCTGTTGTCAATACGGAAAGCACCGACGGCGCTATGGGCGGAGAGAACGCTTGATAGATGTTCGTTAAAATGCACAAAAAGAAAATACTATAAATAATTTTTAGCGGCGGTTGTCACAAAGTTTTGAAAAAAGCCTTGACAAACGCCGCTTTTTACTATATAATTTATGAATGTGTGTTAGTATATTTTTCTATAAGAGGAAATAATAATACACGGAATATTTTATATTAAGGAAGAGGTGAAAAATAGTGCCTACGTTTAATCAGCTTGTTCGCAAGGGTCGTCAGGTTTCTACCAAGAAATCCAAGGCGCCTGCGCTCCAGAAGGGTATGAATACTCTCCACAAGGAGCAGATCGACCAGCACTCTCCCCAGAAGCGCGGAGTTTGCACCGCTGTAAGAACTCAGACTCCCAAGAAGCCTAACTCCGCAATGAGAAAGGTTGCCAGAGTCAAGATCTCCAACGGCTACGAAGTCACGGCGTATATCCCCGGAATCGGACACAAACTGCAGGAGCACTCCGTTGTACTCATCAGAGGCGGACGTGTTAAGGACC
The DNA here is from genome assembly GCA_014799395.1 of Oscillospiraceae bacterium. Taxonomy (GTDB): domain Bacteria; phylum Bacillota; class Clostridia; order Oscillospirales; family Ruminococcaceae; genus CAG-115. The sequence goes on from JAAVID010000013.1 coordinate 39,894, forward strand.
TCCCCGGTGTGCGTTACCACATCGTAAGAGGAACTCTCGACGCTCAGGGCGTTGATAAGAGAATGCAGGGACGCTCCAAGTACGGTGCAAAGCGTCCGAAGGCAGGAAAGAAGGCTTGATTTCAATTCCTGAAAAGCTGTCAAACAGGCATTATTTAGCGATAAAGCATTGCCTTTTGTTTGGATAGCGGGAGTGAAACGCTTTCGAGTACCTATGATTTCATTGGGATCATTTGTATGACCCCGCAATAATGTAAGGAGGGAAGTTAAAGTGCCAAGAAGAGGTAATGTCCCCAAGCGTGAGGTTCTGCCGGATCCGCTTTACGGTTCGGAGCTGGTAACAAGACTTATCAACAACATCATGCTTGACGGAAAGAAGGGCGTAGCCCAGAAGATCGTTTACGGCGCGTTTGAGATCGTTGCCGAAAAGACAGGCAAGGAGCCGCTTGAGGCTTTCGAGGAGGCAATGGAGAACATCATGCCTCAGCTCGAGGTAAAGGCAAGACGTGTCGGCGGTGCGACCTACCAGGTTCCTATGGAGGTTCGTCCCGAAAGACGCCGCACTCTCGGCTTGCGTTGGATAACCAAGTACAGCCGCGACCGCAGCGAAAAGACAATGAAGGAAAGACTTGCAAACGAGATCTGCGACGCGCTGAACAATCAGGGCGGAGCTTGCAAGAAGCGTGACGATACACATAAGATGGCAGAGGCTAATAAGGCATTTGCTCACTTCAAGTGGTAAAATTAAACGCCGTTATGCTCAATCAAACATTTGCGGGATTTTGTACGGAAAGCGATTTCCGTATGAAGCTCCGCGGCGTTTAATTCTTGAGCTGGCATATTACGGAGGAATTTATGAAAAGAGACGTTTCTCTTGAAATGACACGTAATATTGGTATCATGGCTCATATCGACGCGGGTAAGACCACCACCACCGAGCGTATCCTGTTCTATACGGGCGTCAACTACAAAATGGGTGAGACGCACGAGGGCGCTTCCACGATGGACTGGATGGATCAGGAAAAGGAGAGAGGTATCACAATCACCTCCGCCGCTACCACCGCGTTCTGGAAAGAGCACCGTATCAATATTATCGATACTCCCGGACACGTTGACTTCACCGTTGAGGTCCAGCGTTCTCTGAGAGTGCTTGACGGCTCTGTCACTGTATTTTGTGCAAAGGGCGGCGTTGAGCCGCAGTCCGAAACAGTTTGGCGTCAGGCGGACAATTATCACGTTCCCAGAATGGCTTATGTAAATAAGATGGACATTATGGGCGCGAACTTTTATAACGTAGTGGATATGATGCACGACAGACTGAAGTGCAACGCTGTTCCGATCCAGCTGCCTATCGGCGCTGAGCAGGACTTCAAGGGCATTATCGACCTTATCGAGATGAATGCCGATATTTACTACGACGACCTCGGCAAGGATATGCGCGTCGAGGAGATCCCCGCGGATATGAAGGAAAAGGCGGAAGAGTACAGAGCTAACCTGCTTGAGAAGGTAGCCGAGCTCGACGACGACCTTATGGAGCGCTACCTCGAAAACGAGGGCGCGGACTTCACCGCCGAGGAGATAAAGAATGCTATCCGCAAGGGTACGATCGACAACAAGTTCGTTCCCGTTACCTGCGGTACTTCTTACAGAAACAAGGGTGTTCAGAAGCTGCTCGACGCTATCGTCGACTTTATGCCGTCGCCTCTCGATATCCCCGCTATCAAGGGTACCAACCCCGACACGGGCGAGGAGGAGGAACGTCATCCCGGCGATAAGGAGCCGTTCTCCGCACTTGCGTTCAAGATCGCAACAGACCCGTTCGTTGGTAAGCTCTGCTTCTTCAGAGTTTACTCCGGCTTCGTTGAGGCGGGTACGAGCGTTCTCAACTCCACCAAGGACAAGAACGAGCGTATGGGTCGTATTTTGCAGATGCACTCCAACCACAGACAGGATATTGAGGCTTGTCCGTGCGGAGATATTGCCGCTGTCGTAGGTACTAAGTACACTACCACGGGTGATACGTTCTGCGATCCCGCTCACCCGATCATTCTTGAGTCCATGGACTTCCCCGAGCCCGTTATCGACCTGGCTATCGAGCCCAAGACCAAGGCAGGTCAGGAAAAGATGGCTATCGGTCTTGCAAAGCTCGCAGAAGAGGATCCGACGTTCAAGACCTGGACAAACCAGGAGACGGGTCAGACCATTATCGCGGGTATGGGCGAGCTGCACCTCGAGATTATCGTAGACAGACTTCTGCGTGAGTTCAAGGTAGAGGCAAACGTTGGCGCGCCGCAGGTTGCTTATAAGGAGACCATTACGGGCAATGCCGACGTTGATATGAAGTATAAGCGTCAGTCGGGCGGTTCTGGTCAGTACGGTCACGTAAAGATTCGCGTAGAGCCGAACGAGAGCGGCAAGGGCTACGAGTTCAGCAACGACGTAGTCGGCGGCGCTATCCCGAAGGAGTTTATCCCCGCTGTTGACGCGGGTATCCAGGGCGCGCTGAACGCGGGCGTTCTCGCGGGCTACCCCGTTGTAGACCTTAAGGTATCGCTGTACGACGGTTCTTACCACGAGGTAGACTCGTCCGAAATGGCGTTTAAGATCGCGGGCTCTATGGCTATCAAGGAAGCGCTCAAAAAGGCAAGCTCGATCATCCTCGAGCCGATCATGAAGGTCGTAGTCGTATGTCCGTCCGATTATACCGGTACGGTTATCGGCGACCTCACATCGCGCCGCGGACAGATACAGGGTCAGGAATCCCGCTTCGGTACGGAGCAGATCACCGCGCTCGTTCCGCTGTCCGAGATGTTCGGCTACTCCAACGACCTCCGCTCCAAGACACAGGGACGCGGTCAGTACGTTATGGAGCCGCACAGCTATATCGAGGTTCCGAAGAACATCGCCGAGGGCATTATGTCTAAGAGAAAACAGAACGATTGATTATCGTAAACTGTTTAAATTATTTGCGGAATATCAAGAAAACCACTTGATTTTTTCCGCAAATAATGGTAGAATATTACTGTAAACATTTATTTGGGGCAAAAAGCCCAAATGCCTATTAAAGGAGGAAATACCAATGGCTAAGGAAAAATATAATTCCAGCAAACCGCACGTTAATATCGGTACTATCGGTCACGTTGACCACGGTAAGACCACTCTGACCGCCGCTATCACCAAGTGGCTGGCACTTAAGGGTCAGGCTAAGTTCGAGGCTTATGATATGATCGATAAGGCTCCCGAGGAGAGAGAGCGTGGTATCACGATCAATACCGCTCACGTTGAGTATGAGACCGACAACCGTCACTACGCTCACGTTGACTGCCCCGGCCACGCCGACTATATCAAGAACATGATCACCGGTGCGGCTCAGATGGACGGCGCTGTACTCGTAGTTGCGGGTACCGACGGTCCTATGGCTCAGACTAAGGAGCACATTCTGCTCGCACGTCAGGTAGGCGTTCCCGCAATGGTTGTATTTATCAACAAGTGCGATGACGCAGGTGAGTACGACGCTGCTACCGGCGAGTACAACGATCCCGATGAGATGCTCGAGCTGGTTGATATGGATATTCGCGGCGAGCTGTCCAAGAACGGCTTCCCCGGAGACGATATTCCGATCATCCGCGGTTCCGCAAAGGTTGCTCTGGATTCCGATTCCAAGGATCCCGACGCTCCCGAGTACGCTTGCATCAAGAAGCTGATGGAGGCTATCGACTCCTACATCCCCGCTCCCGAGAGAGACGAGGCAAAGCCTTTCCTGATGCCTGTTGAGGATACTATGACCATCACCGGTCGTGGTACCGTTGCTACCGGTCGTGTAGAGCGCGGCGTTGTAAAGGTAAATGATACCGTTGAGATCACCGGTCTGGTTGACGAGCCCAAGAGCACTGTTGTTACAGGTCTTGAGATGTTCAGAAAGACCCTTGACGAGGCTGTTGCGGGCTACAACATCGGCGCGCTGCTCCGTGGTATCACCCGTGATCAGATCGAGCGTGGTCAGGTTCTCTGCAAGCCCGGTTCTATTCACCCGCACACCAAGTTCAGCGGTCAGGTTTACGTTCTTAAGAAGGAAGAGGGCGGCCGTCATACTCCGTTCGTTTCCAACTACCGTCCGCAGTTCTTCTTCAGAACCACAGACGTTACCGGCGTAATCACACTGCCCGCCGATAAGGAAATGTGCATGCCCGGCGATAACGTTGTAATGGACGTTGAGCTTATCACTCCTATCGCTATTGAGGAGGGTCTGCGTTTCGCTATCCGTGAGGGTGGCCGTACCGTTGGCTCCGGCGTTGTTACCAAGATCGCTGAGTAATTTAAGCGCTTGATAAAGTAAAAATGTGCCGCCTGTTCTAAAGAACGGCGGCATTTTTTATGTTTTTTTATTCCATAAGCTTAAGCTCGTCGGTATCGAGATAATCCTCGATATACTGCTTTGTAAGCAGCCGGCGAGGAATATAATCGTTGAACTTCCCCGCTATCTCGCAGTTTTCGGGAATTCGGAACGAGTACTTGTCAGCACCGTTTTCCTTTATTTTGTTCAGCGCGGCTATCAGCGCCTCCCTGCCCATATCGGTCTGAACTTCAATGCACACGGGAATGTAACGCTGTAACCAGACATTCGCCTGAAATCCGCGCTCGCGAAGCGCGTACAGCAGTGCCATCGTGCCGCGCGTTCCGAGGAACGGGAACACCGCGAAAACCGTTTCGGAGAGAGGTACGACCACTCTCTCGCCATCGAATACCGTGCCGCCCGTGAGCTCGTTTCCGCTTTCCGTTTCGCCGCTCATTGTCGCGTTTCGGCAGAGACGGCGAATATCGTCGAGGCGCTTTCGGGCGCTTTCGTCGAAAAACGCGTACTGCTCGTCGCTGCGCAGGACTTCGAGCATTTTCTTCATCACCTTGGTGTGAACATATTCGTTGCCCGTGTCCGTCCACATATTCGCTGAGATGCCCTCTATCTTCTTGACGTAGATAGTCTGCTGTTTTTTGTCCAGCTCCGTGACCTCCCACGCCTGCCCCGCCAGCGCGAACTGCGACTTGGGCGGAAACGGGTTCTGAACCGTGCCGATTATCTCCGCGGACGCGCCGTTTCCCGCGCTGCTGCGCACAGTGTACTCAACGGGAACGGAGAACACCGCCAGAAACTCGTAATTATTTACGGCGGCTTCTCCCTTTTCGCCGATCATCAGCCCGTCCTCGCCGCGTTCAAGCTGACCGTTTTCGAGCATATGGCGAAGAAGAAGCAGATAGTCGTCCTTGGAAACGTATCGGAAAACCGCCAGCGTGAGCACCTGCCGCGCGAGCTCCTTTGGCTGAACCGAGCCGCTCGCCGCCAGTATCGACATAGTCTGATGATACAGCAAACTGTACGGCAGCTTGGGGAGGTACATCGGCTCTACCCACTTTTCGCGGGTGTACAGCAGTATCATTGCCGCGCACATCACAAGATCCCAGTTGACCTCTTTGTAGAACGTATTCGGCGGTAAACTCATATCCCAGCGGAACGCGAAGCGCATTTCGCCGACATCGTCGCCGCGCCGCCCCGTTCGTCCAAGGCGCTGAACCAATCCCGAGACCGTGAGCGGACACCCCGTCTGGACAATTCGCTCCAGATGTCCGAGGTCGATACCGAGCTCGAGCGTGACCGTCGCTCCCGTACACACGGGCAGCTCGCCGGACTTCATCCGCTTCTCGGCAAATTCCCGCAGCGCGGGGGAAATATTCGCGTGGTGGACGAGATAGCAGTCGTTGCCGTGGTTTTTTTCGGAAAGCCGCTTCATATGCGCGATGTTCTCCTCGACCTCGCCCTTGCTGTTGGAGAACAGTATGCACCGCTTGGCGTGGGTGCTTTCGTACAGATACTCGTAATATTGCTCGAGCAGCGTTTTGCTGTCGGAGTTCGGTATCTTCTCGGCTAACGGGAAAAACCGAACCGACAGGCGCACCTTGCGGTTTTTATCGTGAACTTTCGGGGTGTTGCAGGGCGCGTTTGTACCCATACAGAGCCATTTTTCGGCGTTGGTGCAGTCGCCGAGAGTAGCCGAGAGACCAATTCTCCGCGGAACAAAGCCGATAAGCCGCTGAAGCCGCTCCAGTACCGACAGCAGCTGCAAGCCCCTGTCGTTATCCATAAAGTAATGAACCTCGTCGATAATGACAAAGCGCAGGTCGGAGAACAGGCGGTAGGCGTTGGAGCTGTTGCGCATAAGCAGGCTTTCAAGGCTTTCGGGGGTGGTCTGCATTATGCCGCGCGGGTTCTTCACGAGCTTCTTTTTCGCGGTGGGAGACGCGTCGCCGTGCCATTTGGTGACGGGAATGTCCGCTTCCTCGAGCAGCTCCTCCAGCCGCTCGAACTGGTCGTTTATCAGCGCTTTCAAAGGAGAGACGTACAGCGCGCCCACGCTTCCCGAGGGGTTCTCCCAGAGCTGCGTTATCACGGGGAGAAACGCGGCTTCGGTCTTGCCGCTCGCCGTTCCCGAGGTGAGCAGAAGATTATCGTCGGTGTCGAAGATTATCTCCGCCGCCGCGACCTGAATATCGCGAAGCTCCTCCCACTTGTTGCGGTAGATGTAGTCCTGAATAAACGGCGCTAATCTGTAAAAAATTTCATTGTTACTGCTCATTTTTAACCTCATATTAAACGGCTGCTCTGCGTTCCGGCGGAGCAGCCGCAATTTAAACATTATTTACGTCCGCAGTCGCAAGGCGGGTGCGGAGGTCTGCGCCCGGGCTTGTCATGCGGAGGCGGTTTGTGACCGGGTCTGCCGGGCTGCTCGGGCGGACGGCGGTCGGGTCTGCGGTTTGGACGTCTGCCGAAAAAGCCAAACATATAATTCAGCTCCTTTACCGTATAGTCGGGAATACTCCCGCGCTGTATTATATGCGCTTGACGTATATTCTGCTATCGTCACCGTAAATGTCCACGCGGTTTTCGAGGTACGAGTACCCGTACTTTTCGTACAGCCCTATGTGATCCGTGCAGACGTAGACGTTTTTGACGGAATGTTCGCGGGCTATCTCCTCGCACCGCTCTATCAGCCGCCCGACATAACGGTGACCGCGATACTCGGGGAACGTGTACACAAAGCCTATCCACGGATACAGCGACTTATCGTCGATACAATCGTTTCGCGCGAACGTTACAAACGAGACGAGCTTGTCTCCGTCGGTAAGCAAAAGCAAAATGCCGTCGCCGAGCATTTCAAAGAACGTTCCGTTTTCCAGAAATCCCGTCAGCGTCGGAGCCGCGCGCCAATCGCTTTTTTTGATTTCGGCAAGCCAATGCTCTTTTTTATCGCTTTCAAAATAATTTATTATTTTCATAAATCCTCACAAATCAAAATCCTCAAACCCGTCCGTCTTTTCGGATGGGTCTCCCTCGCCGTCGGCGAACTTGAACTCCTCCTCGCCCATAAGCTCCGGGAGCGTTTTTTCGGGGTGCTGATACGCGATATTCAACAGCTCTATGAAGTCGCGGATCATCTCGCGCGGGGTGACGTTGGTCTGCGCCCCGACGCGCTCGAATTCCGCCTTGACGAAGTAGATCCTGTCCTCCAGCGTTATCTTGGGCTCGTAATCGTACAAAAGCGCGTGTATCTCGGAGAGCTTTTCGGTCAACACCGTCAATTCCTCATAAGACAGCGGATTGAGCCTTATTATCGGCGCTAACATATCGTGGGTCTCGTCCGTCGCGTAACGACCGCGCTCCAGTCGGGAACGCAGCGCCTCGTAGCTGAACACCCCTCGGCGCGTGTCCTCAACGCACTGCGGAGTGCCGCCCATAATAATTCCGAGGTGCGAGGCTTTGCCCTGCATTGCGTCGTTGTACATCATCAGTATTTTTTCGTAGTTGTTCTGGCGCGTTACCGAGTTGGATATTTTCATTATATTGACAAGCTCGTCTATCATTATTACCAAGCCCTTGTAGCCCGCGTTCACAAGAAACGCGGTCATCAGCTTGATGTAATCGTACCAGTTGTCGTCCGAGATTATGACGTTTACGCCTAAATCCTGCTTTGCCTCGGTCTTGGTGGAATACTCGCCGCGCAGCCAGCGGACGGCTTTGCTTTGCCGCTCGTCGTTTCCGTCGCGGAACGCCTTATAATAGGTGATCATCACCGCCGCGAAGTCAAAGCCGTGAACCATATCCTCCAAGCCGTTTATTTTCGCGTAGATACGCTTTTCGACCTCGGTATCGAAGAACGTGTTGTCGGGAGACATTCCGTCCGCGATGACCTCGCCGCGCACGCCGTTTATCCACTTTTCGAGTATCAGCGAGAGCGCGCCGCCGTCGGGCTTAGCCTTAACGGAGAGCGAGCGCATAAGCTCGCGGTAGGTCGCGAGACCCTGACCCTTTGTGCCCATAAGTCTGCGCTCGGGCGAAAGATCGGCGTCGGCGGAGGCGAAGCCCCTGTCCATTACGTGCTGGCGCATAGTCTGTATCAGGAAGCTCTTACCGCTGCCGAATTTTCCGACGATAAAGCGGAAGAACGCGCCGCCGTCCTCGGCTATCGCGACGTCATGGAGCAGGGCGTTTATCTCGTCGGTGCGCCCGACTGCGATATAACCAAGCCCCACGCGCGGCACAACTCCGCCTTTCAGCGCGTTGATAAGCCCCGCAGCTATTCTTTTTGGAATCTGCATAATTATCAAACCTTTTCCGATTATTTCCGAATTAAATTTCATTCAGTATCTGCTTTACATTCTCAACAAACGGCTCCATTTCTTGAAATACGATCTCGACGATCATTTCCCAGTTGATACCGTCGTAATCATGCACCAGCCTATGCCGCAGACCCGAGACCTTGTTCCAGATAATGTCCGGATACTGCTGCTTTAGCTCGCTGCTCAGATTGTAAACCTGCTCTCCGATATTGTAAAGCGGTGTAGTGACAGCCCATTGCAAAAAGCCGTCGTTCAGCAGCTGTTCTTTTGTAATGTTTCGTTGTTTTATTTGAACTTTAAGTTCATTCCAGACAGCCGCTATCTTTTTCAGGCGCTCTTCATCCGTTTTTTTCACGCGATGCGCACCCCCTCGCGAAGAATATTTTGATAGAGCTCCGAATTTTTATTGACCTCGCGTATCTCAAATGCGTCGACATTTTTTTGAGTAAGTTCACGCAAGTCCTCGCCGAGCGCTAAAATATCGGTCAGATGAAAGCTATCGCCGCCAACTATGATAACATCAATGTCCGAATCCTCGTCTGCTTCGTTACGCGCATAAGAACCGAACAGAATGGCATACTCCGCGTTATACTTAACGAGCATAGCTTTTATATAGCGCTCAATCTCCTGCCGTGTAAGCGTCATAGCGAAACCTCCTTTATCCCGATTATCCCTCTTGTCTGGAGCGTATCAGCTCCGCGTAAAAGCCGTTTTTCTCCATAAGCTCGGAATGTGTTCCCTGCTCGACTATATGCCCCGATTTCATTACCAGTATGCAGTCCGCCTCTCTGATAGTCGAGAGCCTGTGCGCCACAACAAAGCTCGTTCTGCCCTGCATCAGCTTATCGAACGCGTTCTGTATCTTCATTTCGGTGCGCGTATCGATCGAGGACGTGGCTTCGTCAAGTATCAGCATGGGCGGCAGCGAAAGCATTATCCTCGCTATCGACAGCAGCTGCCGCTGACCCTGCGACAACTCCGCGTCGTTGGTTATTACCGTATCGTAGCCCTGAGGCAGACGTTTGATGAAGCTGTGTGCGTGGGCTGCCTTGGCGGCGGCGGTTATCTCCTCCAACGTCGCGTCGGGCTTTCCGTAGGCGATATTGTCGCGAACCGTGCCGCGGAATACCCAAGTCTCCTGCAATACTATGCCGAAATTGCTCCGCAGACTGTTTCTCGTGATGTCCTTGACGGGCAGTCCGCTTACCGTTATCTCGCCGCTCACAACATCGTAAAAGCGCATTAACAGATTGATAAGCGTGGTCTTTCCGCAGCCCGTCGGTCCCACTATCGCGATATGCTGACCGCTCTTTACGTCAAGGTCAAGGTTCTCGATAAGCGGCTTTTCGGGAACGTAGGAGAACGATACGTCCTTGATTTGAACGCGCCCGTCGCACTTTTCGAGCACCCTTTTGTCCTCGTCGGAGCTTTCGGGCTGCTCGTCGATAAGCGCGAATATTCTCGAAGCCGATGCCAGGGCGTTCTGAAACTCGGTAACAACTCCCGATATTTCGTTGAACGGCTTGGTGTACTGGTTCGCGTACTGCAAAAAGCAGCTGAGGTCGCCGACCGTGAAGCCGCCCGACACCGCCTTGACCGCGTTCAGCGCGCCGAATACACCTACTCCCGCGTAAACGAGAGAGTTCACGAAACGGGTACAGGGATTTGTGAGCGCCGAGTAGAACTGCGCTATACGACCGCAGACGTTCAGCCGCTCGTTTATCTCGCCGAACCGAGCCTCGGCGGTCTTTTCAAAGCCGAACGCCTTGACGAGCCGCTGACCGCCGATATGCTCGTCGATATAGCCGGTAAGCTCGCCCTTTATCGCGGACTGCTCCTTAAACTTGTTGAAGCAGAGCTTGGAAATTATCGCCGCGACCGCGAACGACAGCGGCGTAATGCAGACCACGACAAGCGTTATCTGCCAGTTGAGCCTTGCCATAAATACCAGCGTGCCGATTATCGTGACAACGCCCGTGAAAAGCTGCTGAAAGCCCTGCAATAAGCCCTCGCTCACCGCGTCAACGTCGTTGACTACGCGGCTGATAATGTCGCCGTGGGAGTTCGCGTCGATAAAGCTGAGCGGCAGGTGCTGCAAATGCGCGAAAATGTCCGCGCGGAGCTGCTTTACGGTCTTGTGAGTTATCTTGTTCGTCGAGAAATACATCAGCCATTGCAGCAGCGCGACCGCGGGAATTACCGCCGCTATAGTTATCAGAATGGGCATCATGCTTTCAAAGTCTACGCCGTTATCGACAATACAATCGACCGCCCTGCCTATCAGCACGGTGGTGTACAAGGACAGCAGAACGCTCCCCGCCGCGCATATTATCGCCAGCACTACAAGAGGTATCTGCCCTTTCATATAACGCAGAATACGCCCGAGAGCGCCTTTTTTAGTCAGCTTTTTGTTATCCATTATCGGCGCCCCCCTCGTTCTCCTGCTCAAGCAGTTCTTCCTCGGTGTACTGCGTAAGGCATATCTCGTGATAGACCTCGCAGGTTTTCAGCAATTGCGCGTGAGTGCCTATGCCGACCGCCTCGCCGTCGTCCAGCACGATTATTTTATCGGCGTGGCGTATCGAATTCGCTCTCTGCGATACGATAACGCACGTCATCGGCAGCGTTTTCAGCGCCTTGCGGAGATTTGCGTCCGTGGCGTAATCGAGCGCGGACGAGCTGTCGTCGAGTATCAGTATCTCGGGATCCTGCGCGACCGCTCTCGCTATCGTCAGGCGCTGCTTCTGCCCGCCCGAGAGGTTCTTGCCGCCCTGCAATATACGCGCGTCGAGCCCTCCGTCGAGGTTGTCCGTGAAGTCCTTTGCCTGCGCTATCTCAAGCGCCCTTTGTATCTGTTCGTCGGAAATGTCCGTTCTGCCGAGGGTCATATTCTCGCGGAGCGTGCCGCTCAAAAGCTCGGTTTTCTGGGGAACTATACCGATAAGCCGTCTCAGCTCCCCGGTCGGGTAGCCGCGCACGTCCGCGCCGTTTACCTTGACCGCGCCGCTGTCGCAGTCGTAGAATCGGCACAGCAGATTTACGAGCGTGGATTTGCCCGAGCCCGTACCGCCGATTATTCCAAGCGTCTCTCCCCTGCCGAGCGAGAACGTTATCTTCTCCAACGAATTTTCTCCTCCCACATAAGAAAAGCTTACGTTGTCGAATTCTATCGCGGGAGCGTTTTCGTCCCGCTTCGGGGAGGTCTCCGCGCCGACTACCGAGGGCTGCATATCGAATATCTCATTGATACGCGCCGCCGAAGCCGCCGCCTTTGTGAATATAGTCACGAGATTTGCCACTACCACCAGCGCGAGCGAAATTTGCGTCATATAGTTGACGAGCGCTATTACCTTGCCCTGCGTCATTCCGTCAACAGCGCCGTCGACAAAGCCGCCGCCGAGCCATACTATCAGCAGATACGCGACGTTCACCGCGATGAATATCGCGGGATTGAGCAAGGCGTTTATTCTGCCCGCCTTGACCGCGAATTTGCGGTATTCCTCGGCGGTTTGTTCAAAGCGCTCCGTCTCGTGCTCCTGCCGCGAGAACGCTCTTACCACGCGCACGCCGGACAGGTTCTCCCTTGTTATGCGGGAAATGCCGTCAAGCGATCTCTGCTGCTGCTTGAACAGCTTTACCGTAACGCGCATTATCGGGTACATAACCGCGACTATCGCCGCCATTGCCCCGAGGAATATCAGCGACAGCCGCGCCGAAATGGTAAACGCCATGACCGTCGCGCCGATGACGAGGAACGGCGCTCTTACCACCAGTCTTATCAGCATAGCCACTGCGGTCTGCACCTGATTTACGTCGTTGGAGATACGCGTGACGAGCGCCGCCGTACCGAGCCTGTCAAGCTCCTTGTAGGACAGCGTGTTGATGTGCTTGTACAGGTCGTCGCGCAGGCGCGTTCCCACGCCCTGAGAGGCAACGCTTGCCATATACTGGCAGATAAGCGCGAACGTCAGTCCGCACACCGCCAGAACAACCAGCGTTATCCCGTGCTTCCAAATGTAGTCCGTATCGCCGTTTTTAATGCCCACGTCGATTATCTCCGCCATAACCAGCGGAACGATAAGCTCAAATACCGCCTCCGTGAATTTGCATATCGGTCCAACGGTCACGTTGAGCTTAAACTCTTTCAGATACCTTGCCAGCCTGAACATATATCCTCCCGATTTACAAGCAAGTATAAATTGTTAATAATATACTTTGTGTAATTTATATCTGCTCCTAAATTTATAATTAACAAATCACCCTATCCTATTATTATAATATATTTTTTTTAAATTGTAAAGATATTTCTTGACATTTCGTCCAAAAAGCGGTAAAATATAAATAGTTTATTGTTGAAAGGAGAATTTTCTATGGGAAAATTTCAGACAGCGCCTATTTTCACGAACGGAATGGTTCTGCAAAGAAGCAGAAACATCTGCATTTTCGGAACGGGCGACGAAGGCACGGAAATAATCGGCGAGCTCTGCGGGTTCCGCTCCACCTGCGTTGTAAAGGACGGCAAGTGGAAGATAGTGTTCCCGCCTATGGGAGCGTGCCGTTTTGTTATTTTAAAGCTCTACGACGCGGACAACGACTATGTTCTCCGCATTGAGAACGTGGCTATCGGCGAGGTATGGCTCGCGGGCGGACAATCGAATATGGAGTTTGAGCTCTGCAACTGCAAGGGCGGCAAGGAGGCTCTTGAAAACGACGACACCAAGGACGTCCGCTTCTATTATGTGCCCAAGAAGACCATTTACGACGACGACTACGAGGAAAGTATGCAGAACGCCAAGTGGGCGGATTTCTCCGACAAGGAGTCCGCGGCGCACTGGAGCGCGGTCGGCTACTATTTCGCGAAGGAAATGTCGCAGTATCTCGACGTTACCGTCGGCGTTATCGGCTGCAACTGGGGCGGCACCTCCGCTTCCTGCTGGATACAGCGCGAATACGCGACCGGCGATACCAAGGTGTATTTCGACGATTACGACGCGGCTATCGAGGGCAAGGACGCAAGTCAGCTTATCGCGGATTACCGCGAATACGAGAAATATCAGCAGGAATGGTGGAAAAAGAGCAGCGAGTACTATTCCTCCGAGGGCGAGCATACCTGGGAGGGCTGCCTCGAATACTGCGGCGAGGACAGATACCCCGGTCCCCCTGCGCCCTGCAACCCGACCTCGCCCGGCATTCTCTATGAGAGTATGGTATCGCGTGTGCTGCCGTATACGCTCGGCGGCGTTATCTGGTATCAGGGAGAGACCGACGAATCTCACCCCGACGCGTATTATACGCTTCTCACACAGCTTATCCGCAACTGGCGCGAGGCTTGGGGCGACGACGAGATGCCGTTTATTATAGGACAGCTCCCGATGTACGCGGGCGGAAATCCCGACGGCGACAGCTGGAGCCGTATCCGCGAGGCGCAGATGCGCGTTTACAACACTATCAAGAACACCGGTATAGTAGTGCTTCTCGACTGCGGAGAGCGCGACAATATCCACCCCGTCGACAAACAGCCCGTCGGTCACCGCTTTGCGATGCAGGCGCTGGATATGGTCTACGGCGGCTGCGACGGAGCGTTTGCGCCGACGCTGAAGAGCGTTATCTGGCGCGGCGATATGGTAGAGCTCCAGTTCGCGAACGCGCGCGGCGGCTTTAAGGTAAAGGGCGAGCCGGAGGGCTTTGAGATGTGCGGCGAGGACGGCGTGTACATACCCGTTTACGCGGACGTTTCGGGCGAGCGCATTTTCCTTTCGGACGACTCGATAGAGCACCCGTGCGGAGTACGGTATCTGTGGAAGAATTACGCGGATATACACATTTTCAGCGGTTTCGGGCTGCCGCTCGCGCCGTTCAGGATCAAAAAGTGAGGTAGGAGCATGATAGCATTGGTAACGGGCGCAAGCTCGGGAATAGGGCGCGATATCGCGCGTTCACTCGCGCGCCGCGGGATAAACCTTATCATCACCGCGCGCCGCCGCGACAGGCTCATCGAGCTCAAAAACGAGCTTACGGAGCGCTACGGCGTAAAAGTAATGTGCATTTCGGCGGACTTGTCAAAGGAAAATCAGGTGCTCGCGCTTTACGAAAAGGTGCGCAAGTACGATATCGACATTCTGATAAACAACGCGGGCTATGGCGTTTTCGGCGGCTTCACCGAGACCGATCTCGAACGCGAGCTGGATATGCTGGACGTGAACGTAAAGGCGTTCCATATCCTGTTTAAGCTGTTTCTGCGCGATTTCAAGCGCCGCGACTGCGGGTATATCCTGAACACCTCGAGCGTTGCGGGATTTCTCCCCGGACCGTGGTTCTCGTCGTATTACGCGAGCAAAGGGTATATCGTCCGCATGACGCAGGCGGTCGCGGAGGAATTGAGAGCGGAGCGCAGTCACGTTCATGTGTCTATGCTTTGTCCGGGTCCCGTCGATACGGAGTTCAGCGAGACCGCGCGCGTGAAGTTCCTCTTCGGCGCGTATCCGAGCGAAAAACTCGCGGAGCACGCTGTAAGGGAAATGTTCGGCGGCAAACTGCTGATAACGAACAACACCTGCTTAAAGGCGCTGCTCATGGCGGCAAAGCTCGTTCCCGATAAGGCTCTGGCTATCGGCGCGGGGATATTCCAGTCCAAGCGCAAGACATTTTAACGGAGGACGGAATGGCGAACATCACCGAGATTACCGTCCGTTACGCCGAGACCGACTGTATGGGCGTAGTTCATCACGCGGTCTACCCCGTGTGGTTTGAGGTCGCAAGGACGGATTACATCAAGGCGGCGGGAATGAGCTACGCCGAAATGGAAAAAAAGGGCGTAATGCTCCCCGTAACGGGCATTTCCTGCCGTTACAGACTGCCCGCAAAGTATGACGACGTATTGCTTATCGAGGCGAGAATATCGCGGCTTACCCCCGCGCGTATCGAATTTGAGTACGCGGTCACGCGCAAGGGCGAGAGCGAGGTGCTGACGACGGGCACGAGCTCGCACGGGTTCGTGGATTCGCAGACCTTTCACCCGCTGAATTTCAAAAAGGCGATGCCCGAGTTTTACGAGCTTATGGAAAAGCGGGCGGAGCTGGATAAACAGGTGGCATTATGACGGAGCGCTGGAGATATCCGAGGTTTTTTACGGATAACATATCCGATGATACCGCGGTAGTAAGCGGCGAGGACGTAAAGCACATCACGTCCGTGCTGAGAATGAGAAAGGGCAGCCCCGCCGTGCTTTGCGACGGTCGGCGCACCGATTATCTCGCCGAGCTCGACGAGGTCACGGGAGACTGCTGTACGTTCAGGGTGCTGGAAAAAAGCGCCAACGAAGCCGAGCCGAGCATTTATCTGCGGCTGTTTCAGGCAATGCCTAAGAGCGATAAAATGGAGTTTATCGTTCAAAAGGCGGTGGAATGCGGCGCGGCGGAAATAATTCCGATCTTTACCAAACGCTGTGTTTCAAGACCGGACGAAAAGCAAATTGCGAAAAAGCTGCCGAGGTACCAAAAGATAGCGATTGAAGCGGCAAAACAGTGCGGACGCGGGATTATACCGACTGTAAAAAAAGCGGTAGAATTTACCGATTTGAAAAATTTTATTTCCACCGAAAATACGGGAATAATGTTTTATGAGTGCTCCGACGTTCCGCTGAAAAACGCGGTGAGCGAATTTCGGAAAAATGTTGACATCGTTATCGGAAGCGAGGGAGGATTCGAGCCCGCCGAAGCGGAGGAGCTTCAAAGACTCGGATTCGCGGCGGTATCGCTCGGAAAGCGTATCCTGCGCTGCGAGACCGCACCGATAGCGGCTATCTCGATTTTGATGAATATGACAGGAAATATGTAGTCCGTTTGGTGAATATTACCAAAATTTTCGCCGACACTTGCAAATTATTTGAAATAGGTATATAATAGATGTACAGGAACGGGAACCGTCGGTTTCCGCAAGGTTAAGGAGGAATAGCTATGAAGGCTTTAGGTATTTTTATGATGGGCGCGCTGGCGGTCGCGGGTGGTGTTGCCGCCGCGACATATATCACCAAGAAGAAGCTCGAAAAGGAAAACGAAGAGAACTACTACGATGATTGGGACAGCGACGACATCGACGACGATTGGGATTTCGACTTTGACGAGGATATGGACGTCGAGGACGAGCCGTCGCTCGCAAAGGCTGTCGCGGACGCGGTTCCCGAGAGCAGCGCGGAGGCTTCGCCGTTTTCGAGCAGCGATATTTTCTCCGAGGAGACCGACGAGGATTCCGAAGAGGAGCTTTGATCGACCGAGTTTAAAAACCCCGTTTGTACGGGGTTTTTGTTTTTGGCTTAATATAGCCATTCGCGTTTTATGTCCTATACTTTTCGGCGAATATCTGATATAATATACCCGAGGTGATAAATATGGATACGGTAAAAATCGGTAAATTTCTCGCGGAACTGCGTCACGAACGGGAGCTTACCCAAGAACAGCTTGCGGAAAAGCTCGGCACTTCCAACAAAACTATTTCGCGCTGGGAAAACGGAAACTATATGCCGCCCGTGGAAATGCTTATGGAGCTCTCGGCGTTCTACGGGGTGAGCATAAATGAAATATTGAGCGGAAAGCGGCTTGACGATAACGAAGCGCAGTCCGCAGCCGAGGAAAATCTCAAGTCCGTATTGTCTGACAGCTCGTTCTCGCTGGAGGACAGAAAACGTTATTTTACCAGGAAGTGGAAAAGGGAGCATTGGTATTCGTTTGTGATCCCGGCGCTTATAGCGATAACCGTGATAATGACCTCGGCGCTGCTTGATCAGCCTGTCGGGGTATTTCTTGGCTGTCTGATACCTTTTCCCGCGCGGATAGTCGGCTACAACGTGATGATGGCGTATGTCGAGCGCAACGCCTTTGACGGAAAAGGCAATGATAAAAAATCTTAAAACCCCTTGAAAAATCCGTCGGTATATGTTATAATAGGAGAAGCGGTTATCGCAATACATATTGAAAGAGGTGTTCCCATTGAAGCATGTTGTAACTATCAATAAGGCTAACCTGAAGGCGAGCGCGGAAAAGGGCGGCTGCGGCAAGTGCCAGAGCTCCTGCCAGTCCGCTTGCAAGACCTCCTGCACTGTTGCTAATCAGAAGTGCGAGTCGGTTAAGTAAATACGTCGAGTTTCTTTGCGTTTCCCCGCCGAAGGCGGGGAAACGCGGAAGATGTATGAATTGGGGCGGGTTCTCTCGCCCTATTATTTTGATTTATTGAGGTTGTTATGGTTCATAAGTTTAAACAGTTGGGATATAATATAGTACTTGACGCGGACAGCAACGGCGTTCACGTTTTCGATGACTGCGCGTTTGATATGCTCGACCACATCTCCGCTCCGATGACGGAGGAAATGCCCGCGGAGCTGCCCGAAAAGCTCTCCGCCTACCCTGCCGAGGACGTTCGCGAGACATACAAAGAATTATACTCTTTGTATAAAGAGGGCTCTTTATTCGCAGATGACGATTACCGGAAATACTCCGAGACAATGGTGAAAAGCCCCGTTAAGTCGATGTGCCTGAACGTCGCGCACGACTGCAATCTGCGGTGCGAGTACTGCTTCGCGCAGACGGGCGATTTCGGCGGCGAGCGCTGCATAATGTCTCCCGAAACGGGAAAAAAGGCTATCGACTTTCTTATCGAGAAGTCGGCGAACCGCGAGAATATCGAGCTGGATTTCTTCGGCGGAGAGCCGCTTATGGCTTGGGATACCGTGGTCGAGACCGTGAACTACGCGCGTTCGATCGAGAAACAGCACAACAAGAATTTCCGCTTTACTATCACGACTAACGGCGTTCTTCTTGACGATGAGAAGATCGACTACATAAACCGCGAAATGGTGAACGTCGTGCTGTCGCTGGACGGACGGCGCGAGACTACCGACCGTATCCGCAAAACGCTCAACGGAAAGAGCGCGTATGACGTTATCGTGCCGAAGTTTCAAAAGCTCGTGGAGGAGCGCGGCGATAAAGATTACTATGTTCGGGCGACTTTTACGAAATACAATCTCGACTTTACGGAGGACGTGCTGCATTTGCGCGAGCTGGGATTTGAACAGCTCTCCGCGGAGCCCGTCGTTACCGATGAAAAGGAGCCGTATGCGCTCACCGAGGCGGACCTGCCGCGCATTTTCGAGGAGTACGACCGCCTGTGCGAGGTAATGGCGAACCGCACCGAGAAGAAGTTCAATTTTTTCCATTTTATGGTAGACCTTGACCAAGGACCGTGCGCGATAAAGAGACTGCGCGGGTGCGGGTGCGGAAACGATTACGTCGCCGTTGATCCGCACGGGGATATTTACCCGTGTCACCAGTTTGTGGGAATAGACGATTGGAAAATGGGCAACCTAAACGACGGCACGTTCAACGATGAGATCAAGACCTATTTCGCGAAAACGCACCTCTACTCCAAGGGCGGCTGTGCGGATTGCTGGGCGAAGTTTTATTGCTCGGGCGGGTGTAACGCGAATTCGTTTATTTATGAGGGCGATTGCCGTAAGCCGCATAAGCTCTCGTGCGAGCTGCAAAGGAAGCGGCTTGAGTGCGCGTTGGCGTTGGCTGTGGATAAGGTGATCAAGCAAAGATAAATGCCGCGAGCGGTTCGGCTGCTTGATGCCGTAAAACATCATTACGTTTTAATTATTTATTCAAAATAACTTCACGCATTATTCACAATCGGGATTTATAATTTGTACATAACAGAAATTAAACAGAACGGTCTGTTTTTTAGGAGGAATTATTATGAATGACTTTAACGAATTTGACAATGTACAGAAATTTTCCACCGAGAATACACAAGTACAGGCAGCGCCCGTACAGCCCGTCCGCCCCGCGAAAAAGCACAAGGGCGCTACCGTTAAGGTAATGGCGCTGATAGCGGCGGTCGCTGTTGTCGGCGGCGGCGCGGGATTCGGCGGCGCGTATATCGCGGGCAAGTCCATGAACTCGGCTGTCGTTTCGAACGGCAATGACCACGTCAACTCAAGCAACCACATCTCCCCCGTAAACTCGGACAATACCAACTCGACTCCCACGCTGAATGAGCTTCAGCAGAATGTCGTCGGCGTTACCCCAAACCACAACGTCAGCGATGATGTCGAGTACAACTCCGACGGAACATATATGTATACCAGAGATCTGGTAAAGGCTGTTCAGGACAGTATCGTATACATTGAGGTGTTCGTAAACTCGCGCGGCAAGAAAACGCTTTACGGCTCGGCGAGCGGTATCATCATCTCCAAGGACGGTTATATTGTGACCAATCACCATGTTGTCGAGGACGTCGATTCGTTTACCGTAAAGGTCAACAACACCGACCCGAAAACGGGTATCTCCGAATCCGAGACCTATGACGCAGAGCTTATCGGCGCCGACGAGGACACCGATCTCGCGGTGCTGAAGATCAATGCAAGCGACCTCCCCGCGGCAGTTCTCGGAGACTCCAACCAGCTCCACCTCGGCGACGACGTTATCGCGATAGGCAACCCTCTCGGGCTTGAGACCTCCATCTCCAAGGGCGTTGTTTCGGGTCTTAACAGACAGATCTCCGACAGCGCGCGCGGTTTGTCCTCTATCCAGACCGACGCGGGTATCAACAGCGGCAACTCGGGCGGCGCGCTCTTCAATATGTACGGCGAGGTCGTTGGCGTGGTGAACTCCAAGTATGTATATGATTACGCGGAGAGCCTCGGCTTTGCTATCACCATTAACGAGGCGCGCGACGTTATTGACGACCTGATAACAAAGGGCTATGTTTCGGGACGCGCGGTGCTCGGCATATCCTACAATGCTATCAACGAGTACACGGCTTCGTTCAGAGGAATGACGGCGGGTCTGCTCGTAGCGGAGATAAACCGGGATATGGCGGTTGCCAAGAGCGGTCTTGTTGTCGGCGATACGATAATCGAGATAGACGGCGAATACGTCTTTGACGACGACGGCACCACGACCACTATCAGCGAGATACTCGCGGGCAAAAAGCCCGGTGAAACTATCACCGTTACGGTCGCAAGAGCGGACTCCCTCGGCAGAGTAAAAAAGATAGATATTGAGATCGAGCTTTCCGAATACGTCGGCAACTGATGTAGAACTAAAAGATAAAATAAAACTCGGCAGCCAAACCTGCCGAGTTTTTGTTATATCCGAAAATATTTTACTTCTCCGCAAGCAGTTTTTCAACGCTTGCCAGCTTAACGCAAATGCAGAACAATACCATAGCCTGGAGCAGTTCTCCGACGGAGGGATAAGTCGGCGCGATTCTGATGTTGCTGTCGTTGGGATCCTTTCCGTAAGGGAACGTTGCGCCCGCGCCCGTCAGCACTACGCCGCCCTCCTTCGCGAGAGCTACGATACGCTTCGCGCAGCCGGGGAGGGAATCGAACGAGATGAAATAGCCGCCCTTGGGGGTAGTCCACTTGCCTATTCCGAGCGGACCTATCTCCTTTTCGAGACTGTACAGCACTACCTCGAACTTCGGGTAGATTATCGCCGCGTGATGGCGCATATGCTCGGTAACGCCCTCGAAATTCTTGAAATACTTCGCGTGGCGGAGCTGATTGAGCTTATCAAATCCGATAGTCTGGAACGCCATTTGCGTCTTTATAAAGTCGATATTGTCCTTAGACGCGCAGATGACCGCGAGACCGCCGCCCGGGAACGAGATCTTGGATGTCGACGAGAACTCGAAAACCATATTCGGATTGCCCGCCTTTTTGCACTCCTCGATAATATTGAGAAGATGATCGTGCTCGTTGGTGAGATGGTGAACGCAGTACGCGTTATCCCAGAAAATACGAAAATCCTTAGCCGCGGGCTTGAGGTTCGCGAAACGGCGGACTACCTCGTCGGAGTATGTAATGCCCGTGGGGTTGGAGTACATCGGCACGCACCAGATACCCTTGATAGACTCATCGGAAGCGGCAAGGCGCTCTACCTCGTCCATATCGGGACCGTCAGCCTTGTAAGGCACGGTTATCATCTCGATACCCAGCGCCTCGCACATAGCGAAGTGTCTGTCATATCCGGGCGCGGGACAAAGGAATTTTACGCTGTCGTACTTGCACCACGGCTTTTCGCTACCGAGAACGCCGAGCTGCATAGCGCGGATTATCGTATCGTACATCATCTGGAGGCTGGAGTTGCCGCCGACGATGACCTCGTCGGGTCCCACGCCGAGCATTTCCATAAACAGCTCCTTAGCCTCGGGGATACCGTCGAGCACACCGTATGAACGGCAGTCCGCGCCGCTCTTGGATTTATAGTCGCCGTCGAGACAGTGAAGCAGCATATTTATAGACAGATCAAGCTGCTCGGGAGCGGGAACGCCCCGCGCCATAGTCAGGTTAAGACCCTTTTTCTTGAACTCCTCGAACTGCTCCTCAAGCGCCGCCTTTTCGGCAGTCAGCTCATCCTTGTTCATTTCCGTGTAAAGCATAATCAAACTTTCCTTTCCGAAAAATATATTTTATAATTGTAATAAGCTATCTGAAAGCACCTTTACTATTATAGCATACCTTACGAATTTTTGCAAGTGATTTTTGAAATTCCTGCAAAAAATTGTCGGAAACGGCAAAAAAGGCTTAAAAACTTACGGTTTTTTGCGGAGTTTGGCGATAAAACATTTACTATTGGCGCGCTCAAAACAAAAAGTGTTCCCGCAGCAAGCCTGCCGATACGGAAGCCGCGGAAACACTTAATTATTGCGGAATAACGCCGTTACACAAACTCGTCTCCGAGCTCGTCGTCATCGCTGTTGTAAACGATCTCGCGCAGTTTGTACAGCTCGATCGTATTATTTATGCGCTTTTTGACAAAGTTGATATTGAACGGCTTGGAAATAACGTCCTCCGCGCCCAGGTCATACGCCCTTGTAAGCGACTTTGTAGACGTATCGGCGCTTATGATGAACACGGGAACTACCTCGACATATCTGTTCTTGTTGAAATAGTCCAACAGCCCGAAGCCGTCGAGCACGGGCATCATAATATCGGACAGCACACAGCATATCTCGTCCTTATGCTTTTCGTACTCCTCGATAGCCTTAAAGCCGTTTTCAGCCTCGATAATGGTTTTGTCGGAGAACATATCGCTAAGCATAAGCCTGTTGAATTCATAGTCGTCGACTATTAAAATGGTATTCTTTTCTGCCATTGTTGACCTCCAAAAAATAAAAATGCGTCTGCGGTATCCACAGCAAATTCTTATTTACACATATATTTTACCACATTTTTTTTTAAAAGTCAAGGGCAGATTGTAAGATTTGTTAAATTTCCCCTTGTAAAATGAAAAAAGTTGTGCTATAATAATAATCGGCATATAATAGGGCAATACCGCACAAAGATTGTGTGCTGATTGCGCCGTCAGATTTTTCGTCAGCTTGTACAATGAGGACGACGCAAGGCTGTATGCCTTGCTAGGACGAATTGTGCAAGGTGACGGAAAATATGCAAGCAAGCAGTGCGCAAAGCCCGAAGGGCGGTCTTTGTGCGGTGTTGCCATAGCTTTCGTACAGGATAGGGGGAAATATGAGCAACACGAAAACCATTGCCGACAACCGTCAGGTTCGGCACGAATATTTTATTATAGAGAGCTACGAGGCGGGAATAGAGCTGTTCGGCACGGAGGTGAAGTCTATACGCGCGGGCGGGGTCAATCTTAAGGATTCGTGGATCTCGATCGACAACGGCGAGGCGTATATCCGCGGAATGCACATAGCGCCTTACGAAAAGGGCAACATCTTCAACCGCGACCCGTACAGAGTGCGCAAGCTCCTGCTCCACAAAAAGGAGATAATGAAGCTCTTCGGGCAGGTAAAGCAGGGCGGCTACACGCTTATCCCCGTGTCGATGTATTTTAAGGACAGCAGGGTCAAGGTCCAGGTTGGGCTCTGCAAGGGCAAAAAGCTCCACGACAAGCGGCAGGATATGGCAAAGCGCGACGCGGGACGCGAGATAGAACGCGCTCTCAAGGAACGCAACCGTTGAAAAGTTACATTTCCAAAAAAGCGGGGAGCTTTTGAGCCCTCGCTTTTATTTATTATAGTATGTCGAATTTTGGGAATTATTTTTAAAAACATATTGACAAACTATGTAAAGTGTGATATAATAAAGCATATTAAATCTACTAAATCGATAGGTAATGTAAGAAATGAACGGAGGGAGCGGCTTGATCGAGCTGAAAAACGTCTGTAAAACATATGTCACCGCGGGGAGCGAGCTCCACGCGGTAAACGATGTAACGCTGAGCATTTCGGACGGCGACATATTCGGCATCATAGGCTTTTCGGGCGCGGGAAAATCGACGCTCGTGCGCTGTATAAATATGCTTGAGCGCCCCACTTCCGGTCGGGTGCTCATCGACGGAAAGGACATTACGGGGTTTTCGGCTAAGGAGCTCCGCGCGGCGCGCAAGAAGATCGGAATGATATTTCAGCACTTTAACCTTATGCCCTCGCGCACCGTTCTCGACAACGTCGTTTACGCGCTCCGCGGAGGAGGACTTTCGAGAGCGCAGATGCGCGAAAAGGCGTTAAAGCTGTTGTCGCTCGTGGAGATAGCCGATAAAGCCGACGCTTATCCGAGCAACCTTTCGGGCGGACAAAAACAGCGCGTCGCTATCGCGAGAGCGCTCGCCAACGACCCGAAGATACTGCTCTGCGACGAGGCGACCTCCGCGCTCGACCCGCAGACGACCAGGCAGATACTTGCCCTGCTGAAAAAGCTCAACGAGGACTTCGGGATAACGATAGTGCTGATAACGCACGAAATGGCGGCTGTCAAGGAGATATGCAGCCGCACGGCGGTCATGGATCACGGAAACGTTATCGAGCACGGCGAGACATTTTCCATATTCGCCGACCCTCGGGAGAAGCTCACAAAGGATTTTATCGCGACGACCTCAAATCTCAAGAAGATACACACGCTGCTCGAGGAAAATCCCGCCGCCGTGCCTCTTAACGACAGCGACATAGTGGTAAAGCTGACCTACACCGAGCGGAGCGTTTCCGAGCCGCTCATCTCCGCCGTTACGCAGAAGTTCGGCGTACTGCTGAACATAGTGTTCGCGGACGTGGACATAGTTCAGGGAGCGCCGATAGGAGGCACGGTCGCCGTGATAAGCGGAGAGCGCGAACGGATAACGGAGGCAGTCAAATACTTGACAGATAAAAACGTCGCTGTGGAGGTGATAAAGAGTGGAACTGCTCAATAAAATTATCCCGAACGTTATGGCGAATACCGACAGGCTGTTCGACAGCATTCTGGCGACTCTGCAAATGACCCTGTGGTCGGGCGCGGTGATGTTCGTGCTCGGTCTGGCGCTCGGCATAGTGCTGACGGTGACCAAGGACGGCGGCATAATGCAGCAGAGGGTCGTGTATCAGATACTCGACAAGATAATAAACATCTGCCGCTCCGTTCCGTTCGTTATTTTTATCGCCATTCTGCTCCCCGTCACCAAGGCGATAATGGGAACGAAGATAGGCGTGCGCGGCGTTATCGTTCCGCTCGTTGCCGCGTCCGTACCGTTTTTCGCGCGGCAGGTCGAGACCGCCCTCGCGAACGTCGGTCACGGTCCGGTTGAGGCTGCGCAGTCTATGGGCAAAAGCCCTCTTTCGATAATTTTTACCGTTTATCTGCGCGAAAGCATTCCGTCGATAGCGCGCGGCACGACCATAACGCTGATAAACCTTATCGGTCTTACCGCTATGGCGGGCTACGTCGGCGCGGGAGGATTAGGCGATTACGCCATTACCTGGGGGTATAATTACGGGCATTACGATATAATCTGGGTGTCCGTTGTGCTTGTGATACTGATAGTCTCGATAATTCAATTTATCGGAAATCTTATCGCAAAGAAAAATACACATTAACCAAAAGGAACAAAGGAAGGAAATACATATGAAAAAGTCAATTAAATTTACCGCGCTTGCGGTCGTTATCACATTGCTGTTTACCCTGCTTACGGGGTGCTCGAAAAACGATGAGAACAAGGTCGTAAAGCTCGGCGTTACGGGCGCGGTCTACGACGATCTCTGGAAGCCCACCGTCGAAAAGCTGGCGGGAGAGGGCATTACGCTGGAGCTTGTGCAGTTCTCCGATTTCTCGCTTCCGAACAACGCGCTCAACAGCGGCGACATTCAGATGAACGCTTTCCAGCACCACGCTTATTTTGAGAACGACAAAAACACAAACGGATACGATATTTCGATTTTGAGCGACACCTTTGTTATCGCGATGAATATCTTCTCGAAGAATTACGCCAAGGTTGAGGATATTCCCGAGGGCGCAAAGATCGCCGTGCCGAACGACGCTACCAACTACGGACGCGCGCTTATTCTCCTGCGCGACGCGGGACTGCTCACGCTCGGCGAATACGAGAGCACGCCGTCTACCGCCGATATAACCTCGTCTAAGGTAGAGCTTGTCGAGGTAAACGCAAGTATGACCTATCAGTACGTCGACGACAGCGAGATAGCGGCGGCGGTCGTAAACGGCAACT
The DNA here is from genome assembly GCA_014799395.1 of Oscillospiraceae bacterium. GTDB lineage: Bacteria > Bacillota > Clostridia > Oscillospirales > Ruminococcaceae > CAG-115. The sequence continues at coordinate 66,064 of JAAVID010000013.1, forward strand.
ACGCCGCAAGCTACGGAGTTGACCCGAACACGGCTATTTTCTACGAGAACGTCGACCTCGGCAACAAGAGCTTCGTATGCGTTATCGCCGTGAAGTCCTCCGATGTTGACAACGAGGTGTACAAAAAGGTCGCGGAAGCGTTCTGCTCCGCGGACACGGAAAAATTCTTCGAGGAGAACTACAAGGGTTTCTTTATTCCCGCGTGGAACGCTCAATAAGGGGGCTGTACTATGGATTGGCTGCGTGATATAATCCGCGACGACCGCGTTGTCACAGAAAATATTGACGAAAAATATCTCAGCGACACGCTCGGGCGGCTTAAGGGAAGCGCTTCGGCTCTGGTGTTCGTCAAGAGCGCGGAGGAGGTCTCGGCGATACTGCGCGCGGCTCACGGGAAGAGAATTCCCGTTACTCCGCGCGGCGCGGGGACAAATCTCGTCGGCTCTACCGTTCCCGAGGACGGAGGGATAATCCTAGATTTTTCGCTGATGAACCGCGTTCTGGAGCTTGATAAGTCAACAATGACCGCGACCGTCGAGCCGGGAATACTTCTTCAGGATTTCCAGAAATACGTCGAGAGCGAGGGATTTTTCTACCCTCCCGACCCGGGCGAAAAATTATCGACTATCGGCGGAAATATCAGCACCAACGCGGGCGGAATGAGAGCCGTGAAGTACGGCGTTACGCGCGATTACGTCCGCGGACTTGAGGTAGTGCTCGCCGACGGAACGATCATGACCGTGGGCGGAAAGAACGTAAAGGACGCGAGCGGACTGTCGCTGAAAAACCTGTTTATCGGCTCGGAGGGAACGCTCTGCGCTATCACAAAATGCGTGTTAAAGCTCATTCCCAAGCCCGAATTTTCAAAATCCGCGCTTATCGCTTATCCCGATCTTGACAGCGGGATCGAGAGCGTGCTTGCAATTCTCCGCGCGAACGCAAACCCTACCGCCGTAGAGTTTATCGGGCGCGATGTCGCCGAGCTCGGCGAGGATTTTTCGGGAGTGAAGTATCCCCGTCCGGACGCGGGGTCTTATATTCTGCTTACCTTTGACGGACAGCGCGGAGAGGTCGAGAATAACGTAACGAGAATTCGCGGGCTTGCGCTGAAAACGGGCGCTATGGAGTATATCCCGCTTGACGATCCCGATTACGCCGCCGATATATGGAAGGTTCGCGGTGCGCTGGTCAAGGCGGTAGAGGCTGCCTCCGAGCAGGAGCCGGTTGATATTGTCGTGCCGATAAGCAAGACAGCCGAGTTTATCCGATACGTCAAGGAAGTCGAAAGCGAAACGGACGTGCGTATGGTGAGCTTCGGTCACGCGGGAGACGGAAACGTTCATCTGTGCGTAGTGCGCGGAGACCGCGGCGAGGAGGAATGGCACAACAAGCTGCACGAGGTGATGTCTCAAATTTACGGCAAAGCATACGAGCTTGGAGGAGTGACCTCGGGCGAGCACGGAATAGGCATTTCAAAGCGCGAATATTTTCTCCGCGAAACGCGCCGCGAAAATCTTGCCGTAATGAACAGCATTAAAAACGCGCTCGACCCTCTGCACATACTTAACGACAAAAAATCATATATCGGGGGAGAATGACAATGCTTGAATTATCAAAAAGAACGGCAACGTTTACCGACTCGGTGATCCGCCGTATGACACGAATATCTCTGCAATACGGCGCGGTGAATTTATCGCAGGGATTTCCCGATTTCGAGCCGCCGCGGGAGATACTGGACCGTCTTGCCGAGGTGTCGCGCGAGGATTTTCACCAGTATTCCGTAACGTGGGGCGCGCAGAATTTCCGCGAGGCGCTCGCCGAAAAGCAGTCGCGGCTTATGGGCAGAACGATAGACCCGAACTCGGAGATAGTCGTTACCTGCGGCAGCACCGAGGCTATGATGGCGGCAATGATGACCGTCGTGAACCCCGGGGATAAGGTAGTGGTTTTCTCGCCGTTTTACGAGAACTACGGCGCGGATGCTATACTTTCGGGCGCGGAGCCTATCTATGTTCCGCTTGACCCTCCCGAATTCGGCTTTGACCGCGATACCTTGGAAAAGGCGTTTATGGAACACCCCAAGGCGCTTATCCTCTGCAACCCGTCAAATCCGTGCGGAAAGGTCTTTACCTATGACGAACTGAAATTTATCGCGGAGCTTGCGGAAAAATACGACGTTTTTGTAATTACCGACGAGGTTTACGAGCATATCGTCTACGAGCCGAACAAGCATATTTATTTTTCGTCGCTCCCGAATATGCGCGAAAGAACTATCTCCTGCTCTTCCCTTTCCAAGACCTATTCGATAACGGGCTGGAGACTGGGATATATTATCGCGCCGCCGCATATTATCGACGCGGCGAAAAAAGTCCACGACTTCCTTACCGTCGGCGCGGCGGCTCCCTTGCAGGAGGCGGCGGTCGTCGGGCTGAAATTCGGCGGCGAGTATTACAAAGACTTGCAGGAGAAATACACCGCGAAACGCGATCTGTTCCTGAAAGGTCTTGACGACCTCAAGATCGCGCATACCGTGCCGCAGGGCGCGTACTACATACTTCTGGATATTTCCGAGTTCGGCTTTGAGTCCGACCTGGAATTCTGCGAGGTTTTGGCGCGCGACGTGGGAGTGGGCGCGGTTCCCGGCTCGAGTTTTTTCCGCGAGCCCGTGAACAGTCTGATACGTCTGCATTTCGCCAAAAAGGACGAGACGTTAAACAACGCGCTGAACCGGCTTGCAGATTTGAGGAGGAAGATCGTGCCGAGGAAATAACTGCCGAAGATAAAGAAAAGAACGGGGATCGAGTTTTGTCGATTCCCGTTTTGTTTTTATGTATACTCAAAAAGTATATTTTCGGATAGGTGAGGTTCTTGCCGGCGTTTCTTCCTATGCATACGATTGGCTGCAGCCTATTGCAATTTTCTCGTCTTTGTGTTATAATGTATTCGGAACGATTTGTCAAAAGCCAAATCTTTGGCTTTTGGCAATGATTGATGTAATGTTCACAACAAACAGGTTAGGAGAATGAAAATGAAGAGACTAATGATTTTTGCACTAATAGCGGCAATCGTTTTTTCGGGCTGTTCAAAGCAGGACAGTATTGATACCGAAACGTTATTTTTCGATCAGCAGACGGAACAGATCGCGTTTGACGGAACGCACACGGAGGATAATATCTATGCCTTTACCGTCATTTCCGACAGCGGTATTGCATCGCTTGAATTTTCCGCGGACGAAACCAAAAATGAAGATTATCTCAGAAAATATGAAAAGAACAGCGTTGTTTTTGAAAAGCAATTGAGCAGTGACGAAACATACACCAACATTGTTTTTGACGCTCAAAATAATTGCTATTACGTCTACGACCCGAACAAAGCAAGTATCGGGCGGCTTGATGAAAAGTTTGACTATACATCCGATATTGCCGGGCTTGAAGCCTATGAAGTAAAGGGAATGGATATTGACGGCGATGATCTTTATGTTTTGTCGGTCGGGAAGGATCCGTATGCCCTCGACAACTTAACGGAAGATGAAAACGGATATATGGATTTTGGCGAAAAAGCGTACAAGATCAATATAAAAACGGGAAGCACCGAGGAGATAATCGTAAAAAATCCGATCTGTCAGTTTTTTGACGGAAGCTCCCTCTATTATTACACCTGCGAAAACGGGAAATACGAGCTGAAAAGGCTCGCCGACACCGGCGAGCTCACGACAATTCTCAAAGCCGACGATGTGGGATATATCGTTTCCTTTGTTCTTTTTGAAAATAAATTCATTTACAGTCTGCCGGGCCGCGATGACCTGAGTTTAAAAGATCTGAGTTCGGGACTTATCACATCATACGTCAACGGAAGTTTCTGTCTGAACGGAATGGATATGCGGCTTTACAAGGGAAATCTTGTGCTTTTGAACCGCAATGTTACGCAGGTCGAAAAAATGTATCTCGGAAAGGAGACGGAAAACCCCGACGATCCGATGAAATTCGCGGGAGAAGAGCTTGTTGTTTACGGATTCGATCAAGCCAACACCATTCTTTTTTCCGAGATGAAAAAAGCGACGGGCATTTCGGCAACGCTTTTTCAGTCGTCGATGTATGAAGAGGAAGTTCTGATGAAGCTGATGGCGTGCGACACCGACGTAGATATTTATACTTTTTACACTACCGAACAGCTCGGAAGAAGCGTGCGGAAATTCGGAGCGTATGTGCCGCTGAACGACTGCGAAAAAATAAATGATTTCTTAGCTCAATGTCACGGATATATTTCCGATTACTGCACCAACGAAAACGGCGATATTTGGGCGGTGCCGCTGTACGCAGATACCGAGGCGGTCTTCTATGTTCCGCAGAATATAGAAAGTCTGGGACTGAACTATCGGGAAAATTTTGAAATGTCTTCCGATTTTCTTGATACGTTACTTTTTATGACAAAACAGGAGCAATTCGATCATTACGGCTATATGGAAAACATCGCCGAAAATTTCGTGGACAGCTATAACGTAAATTACAGCTATACCGACTATAATACCGAGGTCTTTAAAACGCTTCTCGAAAAGTCGCGAAGCGGCTATCGGAGATACGACATATCGCCGTTTTTTAAGCTTCCTTATATGCATAACGGCTCGGAATTAGATGCCGATAAAACGGCGTTTTGGGTCGATTATATTTACAAATATATGGAAGGACGCAACGCTTTGGATACCTGGCGGGTATTTCCGTCGCCGAAGGTCATTTCCGCAGAGGACAAAAGCCCGGTTATAATATCGTACGCGGTCGTAAATCCTTACAGCAAAAAGATCGACGCGGCAAAGGAATATCTCAGCGTTCTGGCGGAGGATTTTTCTCATAAGACAAGCCGCTTCTCTCCCGTCTATAAAGATATAGAAAAATACGCGGAGGATTACGACATCAACGCTCCCGCTTTCCGCGATATTTTCGACATTTCGGTAAACGCGGCAGTATACGAGCTGATCGGCGTCTACGACGCACGGGAGTTTCTGTCGGATTATCACGACGGGAAGATCACGTTAGACGAGGCGGTGCAGGAATATGAACGCCGTGCGGAAATAGCGCTGAGGGAATGAAACCGAATTTATCTCAGTACGTTTCCTATCAATAATGGCTCAGCAAGGAAATAGTCCATAAATTCAAATCCGATCGCGGACATCACCAACGGCACAACGAAAACGGCAGCCGAAACAATTACGGAAACGGAATACAGCCGCCCCGAGATAAAAAACACCGCCGCCGACACCGCGATCATTCCGATAAACCTCTGTATTTCCGTAAGAATAATATACGATATTATCGGCATTGATACGGAGGATAAGTGCTCCATACTGTAAGCGGGCGCGGTCATAAGCTCCGTGCCCCAGGTGTTCAGCACGTTGAAAATGCGGCTTCCGTCAAATATTAAAAGTATCAGGAGCGAGCATAAAGCCGCCGCGAGAATTTTCCAGAAAAAAGTGCGTTTTCCGTTCGGCGATGAGCGCAGAAGCATTATCGCTCCGCTGCGGTATTCCGCGCTGTATGAATACACGGCGATAAATATCAGGAACAGTGTTTTCACCGCCGCGGCAAGTCTGTCGTAAACGCGAACAGTCTCGTCTCCCGTGAGCATTTTGTATCCAACGTCTTTTACGAAATAACCGCCGTTTTCCTTTAAGTATGCCGCGTGCCGCTGAAGTTTTTCCAAAGCCGTAAACTTTATCTTTCCGTATTCCGAAAAATCCATAGAAGCCGCTTCGAGCTCGCCGTTGATATATTCCGATTTCTCATCGGTGTATTCGCCTTGAATTTCGGATATGTACGAATAGTAGATATAATCGGAAATATCGTTATAGTACGGCTTTACGGGCTTTTGCAGAACGATAACGGCAATTGCCGCCGCAAGCAGGATAAAAAAGCCCTTTCCGCAGATAAAGCTTTTATATAGCTCGTGCGCAATAATACTTGTATTCGCTCCGCCGAAAGATCCTTTTTTGGCGGAGCGTTTGTATGTCTTGTCCGAGAACAGCATAACGCCCGCCGTGCCGCATACCGCCCCGAATATCAGCAGCGCGGCAACGGTAACGGCGGCTCCGTTTATCGGAAAACCGAAAAAATTTACGTTGAGGTATTTGCCTATAAGTGCCGCCGAATCAGCCGCCGCGGTGATGTTTATCTGTCTAAACGGCGCGAATACGCTCGTCGCGGGAACGGCGTAATACAGCGCCGTTTCGACCGCGGAAAACGCGAGTACAAGAATAATCCCCGCCGCGCTTCCCACGGACAGCGCCGAAAACATAAATACGACAGTCGAAAAAACCGCGCAGAACAACAGCTTCACAAGCATAAACCCGGTCAAAAAAATCCCTACGCTGATTTGCTCGCCGCACGAGAAGAAGCCGTATACCGACTGTATTCCGCGGTTCGGGTCGCCGAGCCCGTAAACAGCCGCTCCCGCGGCGATATTGCTCCCGTAAAGAACTAAAGCGGCGAAACATACCGAAACGGTCAGCGCGAGCAGCTTTACCGCGCACAGCCGGGTCTGTCCGTTCGCGGTCGTGCGGACGAGCGGCAGATAACCCTGCTCGCGCTCGGAGGTCAGCAGCTTTGCCGTAAAAATCAGAATAAGCAGTATCATTAAAATATCGGAAGCGCCGAAACGCACCGCCATAAGCACGCCCCTTGACCTTTGAGCGTCGATATTTTCCGTGCCGAGCCTTGAAAACTCCTCCTGCGTTTTTATTATGTTTCGGTAGTTAAAGCTGTTCTCGTCCGAGAAAAAGGACAGCGTTTTCATATTTTCGGCGGAATCGTCAACGCTTTTTAGGTAGTCCGCGTAATTGTCGGTCTGCGCTGTCTCGGCGAGGACGGCTTTTAAAAGCTGCCGCTCCTCGTAGAAATTATCGAAAAACGTTTCCGTGAAATATCCGTGATCGCTCAGCTCGGCAATGCGGTCGTTAATAAATCCCGACCGTTCGCTTGACGGCAGATCGTCCAGCTTATCCCAAAGCTCGTTGTACGCGGACGGCGAAAAATCGGAATATTCGGGAATGATGAGAAATAAAGCGTTAATTATTATCACCGCCGCGAACATAAAAATTATCCGCCTGTTCCCGAACAGCTTTTTCAGCTCGGCAAAAAAGATACTCATATTTATTCTCCAAAGTGATAAAGATACAGATCTTCAAGGGTCGGTAAAACGGCGCGGTGCTCCGTTTCGGGGACATTTTCGCTGAGAACTCTTACGCATACCCGCCCGTTTTCGTGAGTGATATTCGCGACGCTCATACGCGATCGGATATTGTGAAGCTCGCTTTGTTCCGTCAGCAGCTCGTAAACCTTGCCGTTTATTTTCGAGCAGAGCTGCGCGGGCGCGCCGCTGTCGGCGATCTCGCCGTCCTTTAACAGCAGGACTTCTTTCGCGATAAATTCAATATCCGTAACGACGTGCGTTGCGATTATCACTATTTTGTCAAACGCCGTTTCGGCAATGAGATTGCGCAGTCTTATGCGCTCTTTCGGGTCGAGACCCGCGGTCGGCTCGTCGAGGATAACGATCTTCGGATCGCCGAGAAGAGCCTGCGCCAGCAGCGCGCGCTGCTTCATTCCTCCCGAAAAACCGCCGAGCCTTACGCGCGAATATTCTTTAAGGTTTACGCGCCCGATAAGCTCCTTTATCTGCGGCGCGGCGTCCTTTTTTGAGATACCTTTCAGCGCCGCCATATAATAAAGAAACCTTGTAAGCGTAAAATCGGGATAGAGCGCCTGCTGCTGCGGCATAAAGCCGAGCAGCTTTCTGTAATCCCTGCCCGCCGCGGTTTTTCCGTTGGCGAATACCGTTCCGCTTGTCGGGGCGAGGTTCTGCGTGATGATGTTCATCAGCGTGGACTTGCCCGCGCCGTTAGGTCCGAGAAGTCCGTATATCCCGTCGGTGAATTCGTAATTAAATTTGTTAAGCGCGGTCTTTCCCTTGCCGTAGCGCTTTGTCAGATCATTGATTTGCAGCAGCATTGCTTTCCTCCAGCCGTTGGTTTACGCGAGCGACATAGTCGTCTATACCCGCCGCTTTGAGCTCCGCGTTTATCTCGGCAAGCGTACCGTCGAAATCCTCCGACTTGCACAGCCTGTCAAACGAGCTCTTACACAGCTCGCTCACTTCCTTGAAATCTTCGATGTCCGTATATTTCAGGCAGAATCCCGCGAACGGCGAGAGCTTTATTTCTCCCGCGTCAACGGGTTTATTATCGCGCGGAAGTCCTATCGCGTCTCTTTCACTCTCCGAAAGCAGACCGCTTAATTCCTTATCGCTGTGCAGACGTTTCAGTATTTCCATAGCCTCGTCCGGGTGAGCGGAATTCACGGGTATCCCCGTAGAACCGAGAAGTCTGTTTTCCATATAATACGGCTTCGAGAAAACAAGCACCTGATGATCCTTGCCGAGACGATCTTCAAGCTGCTCTTCATCTTTTCTTCCGCCGACCGACACCGCAAAATCCTTGACATACATTTCGCCGTCGCCCCAGTTTGAAAAGTCTATCCCGTAATTCATATAGCCTTTAAGATAAAGATTGTTGAGCGTCCGCGCGTATTCTATGACCTCCTCGGTCTCGTAGGGGTTCATTGCCGTCATCGTTTTATCGGATAAGTACAAACCGCCGCTTTCGGACGCGGGAATATAATCGGTAAATTCCAGGCAGTCAAGCTGAAATTCCAGACAAGTAGTCTTATCGCCGACCGTAACGCCGCTCAAAATATCCTCAAGCTCGGCGAACGTGCCGCCGAAATTTTCAAGCTTATCGGCGGAAAAATATTTCATATTGAAATGAAAGTTCAGCCCGAGGTTCTTATAAAAACCGAAGCTGAGCGCGGGGACGGTGTAATGCTTGCCGTTCACCTTTGCGGCTTCCCAGCATATCTCGGGTATATCCGTAAACGCCGACTTGTCCTCCTCGCTCAGCTCGCGGAAATATCCGCTCTCGATAAAGATGTTTACCGCGCCCGACTTATTCACATAATCGCTGCCGTATGTCACTATATCCAAGCTGCCGTTTTCCTTTTCGTAGTCCTCGACCGGCTTGGCGAAGGTCACGTCCAAGTGTTTTCCCTCAACGAAGTCGGAATAGGTCATATCCTTATCGTGGTTATTCAACCACACAAACTCAATGCGCAGTCCGTCGGCGACAAGGCGTTCGTTCAATTTATCAAGCGAGTCATTGTCGTGGGAAAAACCCTCAACTCCCCATTTTATGACCATCAAATCGGACGAATTCTCCGTGTCGGAGTTTTCATTAACCGAACTTTCCGAAACGGGCGGAGCGCTCGAGCTTTCGGTATTAAGGAAGTCGAGTATATCCGAGCTTTGCGTATCTCCGCCGAGCGCGCAGCCGCTCATCATAAGCGCCGCCGCAGCCGCAATAATTGCTTTTTTCATTTAAGCTCAACCTCCTTTATCCGCCTGATATTTTCAAATTTCCCGTTGTAGAAATCGTCCCTGTCAATATACGCGTGCTGAAAAGATTGGCTGCCGTTTTCGGGGTCTACCAGCAGCCATACCGTATCGCCAACCGCGTGCGCGCCGTTCAGAAACACTCCAAGATCCCCGGTATAGACGGGAATTTGAGAAAGCTTACCCGTCTCGAAATTATATTTTGTCCAGAATTCCGGATCGTCGGTCTCCTCAAACATAGCGTCTTTTCCGTCCGAGGTATAATCGATATAGCAGCGGGAAACCGCGTTGAACGTTTCTGTTTCGGGATCAAACAGATATATCGCGTCGCTGCTGATCTCCTGCGCAATTAAATTGTTCAGCGAAAAACAATCAAAGCAGTCGCCAAACGGCAAAAAGCCGTCGTAAAACTTTTCCTCTCCCGTAGACAGATCGCGGATATAAAATCCTCCGTGCAGCGGCGGCGCTGTATCCTCGGTAAGCATTTCACCCGAAGTCGAAACATTGTGATATATATAGCTGTAATACAAAACGTTTCCGCTGACTACTCCTCTGCCGCGCCCATCGTATTCCTCGCGGTACAGGAGCGTTTCTACCTCTCCCGTGGAAATGTCTATACGCTGAATATAAAACTTGCACTTATCAAGGTTTACAAACTCATACTCTCCCGTGCCCTCGTTCGGTTCGAGGTTGAAATTCTGATAATATGAGATGATGACATGACCGTCGACATATTGTATACCGTTTATAAACGGAATATATGCGTCCTCTATCGAAGCCGCGACGCGCCTGTTTTTGCCGTCAATATCGCTTTCGATAAGTCCGAAAAATCCAAGCGGTGAATTTTCATCGGACATCTTGGCCTCGATATAGTACAGCTTGTCTCCGACGCGGTTGAAGCCTTGCCGGTAGACCGTGACGCTGTCCGCCAGCGCTCCGCAGTTCGGAGAGGTCTTGGATATATGCGTACACTCGGGCATACCGCACATAACCGCGGAACGGTCGCTTGATTTTGAATAGTAGCACAAAACGCTTTCGTCCGCGCTGTTCCGTACCTCGTAAAACATACCGTCCTCAAACCACGTGGTGTTCCCGGACGATATGCTGTTCGTTATTTTTACGTCGTTATCCGTTCTGCGCTTCAGTACGTTTACGGCGGCGGCTCCTCCCGCTATTCCGATCGCCGCCAAGATGACGACCAGAACGGCGGCGAGTATCCTTTTCCTCGGGGAGACCCTGCTCTCCTCGATACGGTAATCCATCATCAGCGAATAGCTCGGATTCAATATCTCGTCCATAGCCTTGCTGTGAGCGTGTGAGAAACGGTGCTTCGGCACCGCGTCGAATTCGGCGTAGTCCAGCCGATAGACCTCCAGCATAACTTCCTCTAAGCTATTCATGGCTCCTCCTTTCCAGGAATTCCTTTATCTGCCGCTTTGCTCTTGACAGGCGCTGCCGCGCGGCGTCCTCGGAGATATTGAGGAGCTTAGCGATCCTCGCGCAGCTCTCCTTGTGAACGCTTTGGAGCAGCAGCGCATCCTTTGTTCCCTCTGGCATAGCGCGGATAAACTCGACCAGCGCATACGCGTTCTCGTTATTGATGACGATGTCCTCCGCCGATATTTCGGCAGCCGCGTCCTCATAGTCGTCAAGATTTTCAACGGGCTTGTTTATTTTCTCTCTGAGCATATCATACGCAACGTTCTTGACGATAACGTCCGCGTATGACTGCCTTTTATCGTGCGAAACGCCGAAAAAGTTCTTTGGCTTATCCGCTATCCGCAGAAACGTTTCCTGAACCGCGTCCTCGGCGGCGGCGCGGTCTTGTAACTTTGAATAGGCGATATTGTAAAGCCGCCGTTTGCTTTGGCTGTAAAACCGAGCAAGCTCATTTCGCTGATCCTCCGTTTCGAGGATCGCAAGCGAAGCCGATAACATAGTGTATCCCTCCCGATAATTATCTTTGTGTTCCTCATAATATATGTCTGCAATTTCCCGCGATTTGTGACATTGTTTTTTCGGATAATTTTAAATTTAGTGCTTTTAGACAAGATGAACGATAATCATTTAGTCAAAATGTAAAGACTGCAGCACAATTATATTATTGTATTTTCAAGTGCGGTTGTTCTCGTATGGCGAATGATACAGAGGGTGTAGCTCACATAAAAAACAAAGCCGTCTTGTAAGCCGAAAAGCCTGCAAGACGGTTTATGCTATGGTGAAAAAATTTTCTGCGAAAAATTCGCTTCAAAGCTCATGCCGGGTTTGAGGTGTTCATTTCAAAAAACCCTCGATTATCTTTTCCTCCGCCTGCTCCTTGGTGAGCCCGAGGGAGCAGAGCTTCATTATCTGCTCGCCCGCTATCTTTCCGATAGCCGCCTCGTGGATAAGCTCCGCGTCTACGTTGGAGGCGTTCAGCGCAGGCTGAGCGTCGACCTTTCCGTTATCGGCGATTATCGCGTCGCAAGCCGAGTGACCCGTGCAGCGGTTGTTGCCCTCAACAACGCTGTAAAACGCTTGATGAGAGTTTCCTTTCGCGACCGAACGCGATACCAGATCCGCGCCGCTGTCCTCGCCCTCGAGCTTGACGTGGAAATTCGTCACCGCGTCCTCCTCGTGATCGGTCATAATGCGCTCGCGAACTATTATTTTTGCGTTTTTGCCGAGCTCCGCGTTTGTGGTGCGCGTTGAACGGTCAACTCCGCCAAGCTGAATGGTATCCATTTCCAGCCGGGAATTCTCTTTGAGAAAACATTCGGTCACGGGGTCTATCTTTTTCAGCCCCGCGCCCTCGCCCGTGCCGATATGCTTTTCCTTGTACAGCACGGAGGAATTCGGCTCGAGGAAGAACCTGTGGATACCGTTGTGACGAGCGTCCTCCTCGCCCTCGTTATGAACGCCGCACCCCGCGACGATAACAACGTCCGCACCCTCGCCGATATAGAAATCGTTGTACACGAGATCGTCCACCGCCGTATGCGTTACGCAGGCGGGGATAAACACGGTCTCGCCCTTTGTGAACGGCTTTACGGTTATGTCGATGCCGGGCTTATCCGTTTTGGAGGTTATCGTAATATTAGCCGAGGACTGTCTGCCCGCGCACTGCGTATCCTCGCGGATATTGTAGGCGCCTGCAAAGCCCTTTTCGGCGTCGAAATCGGAGATTATTTTCAGCATTTCGCCCGTTATGCCGTTGAAATTCAAATTCATCAGATCGCTCATGTGCAGTCCCCCATTCTCTTCGGACAGGCGCAGGTATACTCGCCCTGGAGAAGCGCGGGAAGAATATCCTCGCGCTTGCCCGCAATGCGTATCTTGCCGTCGGCAACGACGATTATATCGTCCGCGATCTGCAAAATGCGCTCCTGGTGCGAGATAACTATAAGCTCTCCGCGCGAATTGTTGCGTATTTCCTCAAACGTTTCCACGAGACGCGAGAAGCTCCACAGGTCGATACCCGCCTCGGGCTCGTCGAATACGGACAGCTTTGCGCCGCGCGCCAGCACGGTAGCTATCTCTATGCGCTTTGCCTCGCCGCCCGAGAGCGCTCCGCTCATCTCGCGGTCGATATATTCCTCCGCGCACAAGCCCACCTTGCCGAGCAGTCCGCACAGCGCCGAATGACCGAGAGAGCCGTTCGCCGCCAGCTCGAGCAGATCGCGCACCGTCAGTCCCTTGAACCGAACGGGCTGCTGAAACGCGTAAGCAACGCCTTTTTTGGCGCGCTCGGTAATATCGAGGTCGGTTATATCCTCGCCGTCGAGCAGGATTTGTCCCGAGACGGGCTTTTCCACGCCCGCGATAAGCTTGGCGAGGGTGGTCTTTCCGCCGCCGTTGGGTCCCGTGATAACGGTAAGTCTGCCGTTTGTCTTGCAGGAGATACCGTTGATAATGGGCTCGCCGTCTGGCAGTTTCCAGTAAAGATCATTTATTTCAAGCAAGTATCTTGCCCCCTTTTTAAACGTATAACCCTATTGTACCACATCGCCGATTTTTTGTCAAGCTATTTTGCTTGTAACCCGTTTTTATTTGTTTTCTGTCCCGAGTTTCCCGCGCTTTTTCTTTCGCACCGCCGCAAATACCGCAATTACGATCATCAATATGACCGCCGCGCCAACTATCAGCAATATCGGAAGAATATCCGTTTCCTGCGGCTGAATACAGAAAGTTCCGCTCATTCCGCTCATCTCCAGCAGCAGATACTTTCCGCTGACGGCGCTGTCGACGCGCGTCCAGACGCCGTTATCGAGCCGCCGGACAACCGCGTTCTTTCCTCCCGTATTCAGCAGTCTGATAGGTACGGCAGATGTTTCCGTGTCCGCTCCCGTGATCGAAATATTCAGAACGCGCGCTGCCTCCGCGGGAGGTTCGGCAGTGCCGTCCTCCGCGTGAAGGACCGCTTCGTCGGTAAATCTGCCCTCCGCAAGCGCGAGCGCGAGCTTATCCTGCGTTTCCGTACTTGCGATTATCGTTATCCACGGCGCGTATACCGCTTCGAGCGTGATGTCGGACATCACGCCCGACTTATCAAATTCGTCCCATCTGCCGAAGCTGCCCTCAAGAACGGGGACCTCCGGCAATTCGATCTTTGACAGATCGCTGCCGTATTTGAACGGTATCTTTCCTACGATCTTGCCGTCCGCCATAAGCGTAATGCCGAATTCCGTAAACTCCTTGGGAACGCCGTCAAGCTTTTCCAGCTCGGAAAATTCTATCGGCTCCGCGCATCCCGCGTAGCTTATACCGTCAACGCCCGCTGTTCCGGTATCAACAAAGCGATTGCCTTTCGGTATTCCGTCCTCGCTGATACTGCCCGCAACAGCTCCGACGTATTCACCGCACTCTTTTACGGTGACGATAGCGAAATTATCACGCAGATCGTTTGCTCTGCCCGTGATACCGCCGATATAGCTTCCGCCCGAAAGCACGCTCTTGGCGTAACAATTGCGCACCACCGCGTCGGAATATCCCGCGATACCGCCGACATAGCTTCCTCCGCTGCTCGATATTTCGCCGTAGTTAGCGCATGAAATGACCGTTCCGAGATCCATACGGCCTGCCGCGCCGCCCGCGCAGTCCTTTTTCGCGGATATAGAACCGTAATTTCTGCTGTTCTGCAAGACCGCCTTGGTCTCGTATGTAGCGCCGAAACGGACGTTCTCGGCGAGGTCGCTCTCGGGATCGAGATCGAACTCAATAGCCATTGCTCCGACAATGCCGCCGATATTGTGATCTCCCGACACCGTGCCGTTGTTCACACAGTCCGTGACTTTGCCCTGTCTCGTCGCGGCTATATCCTCGTCGGAGGTATCAAGAATGCTGTCTCCGACAGTCGGCGCGGACGCCGTATCCAGCAGCTCGGAAACCGCGTCTATAACCATATCCGAGATGACTTCGAGCTGATCGTTAATGGCGCGCAGATCGTCCGCGACCACTCCGCTGTTCGCGTTAAACTGTCTGTTCAGCGCTTCCATATCGTCCGTCATTGCTGTAACCGAGCCGTGAAGTCTGTTCCCCGCGCTGCGGAAATCGTCTCCGAGCCGCCGGAAGCTCTCCGGACCGTCCTCGGTAAGCACGCGCACCGCGTCGCCTATTTCGGTAAACGAACGCTGAAGCGTTTTCCCTATCGACGAAGCCGCGTCCGCGGCGTTCTCGAGGCTGTCAAGCGCCTCGTTGAGCCCGTCCGAAACACCGTCCAGCTTTTCCGCCGCGCCTTGCAGCTGAGAGAACGCGCCGCTCAGACTGTCCGCCGCGCGTAGCATAGCCTCGGAGCAATTTTTCAGCGGACCCTTCGCCTTATTCCAGTTGTTTTCGAGCGTTTCAAGTATCTCTGCGATCTCGCTGCCGTCAAAATCACCGGGATCTATCGGCAGATTTGGGATATTGGGCTTGTCGGGATCATCGGGATCCGTAGTTTCTTCCGTAGTTTCTCCCGTATTATCGGGATCGGGCTCGTCGGGAGTTTGGGGAGTTTCGTCAACATCGGGTGTCACGGGCGTTTCGGGAGCGCCCTCCTCATTTCCCGAGCCGCTTTCACGGGAAACGTAGGTCATCCCGTCGGTAAGTCCGGCATTGGCGAGCGCCCGATCGAGATCGTCCGACGCTTCCGCGACCTCCGCTAACGCGCCGCTCAGCGAACCCGCCGCGCTATTGATCTCCTCGGCGGCAGACGACTGCTGCTTCTTATCGTCCGAGACGACGCCGTCCGTCATTGCCTCAACGGCGCTTTTGAAATACCTCGCCGCGTCCGACAGACTGTCCGAAGCGCTTTTCAGATCGTCCAGCGCCGTCCGTATATCGCGCATAGCCGCGTCGCCGATATTCACAACGTCCTTCAGAGCCTCAAACGCTTTGCCGAGGTCGTCGGACATCTCGCTTATACTTTCGCCCGCCGACGCGAGCTCGTCCATTGCGGGCGCTATCTTGTCAAGCGCGTTGGTTATATCCGCGACCATTGTGTTGACAATATCAACATTTTCATCGACAAATCCCGTTACCTCGTCGAGCATTTCCTTGCAGCTGTCCTCGGCGGCGTCGGTGTACTTCTTCATTGCGGTAAGCCGCTCGGAAACGTCGTCGCCCGTGCCCTGAACATCATTAAGCGCCTTGTCGATAAGGTCGTTCAGCGTATGAAGCTCGGTGCGAAGCTCCTCGAGTATCTCTCTGCCGGGGTCGAGCGAAAGGTACGGCTCCGCCTGACCGACGATACCGCCGACGTCCTTTCTGCCGTTTATCGTGCCGCTGTTGGTGCAGCCCGCCATATAACCGCTCTGCCGCCCCGCAATGCCGCCGATATTGTATCCGACGTGCGGATAACCTACGTCGCCCGTATTGCCGCAGCTCTGCACTATTCCGCTCGTATAGCCGACTATTCCTCCGGAATCGGTGTAGCTGTTAAGAATATCGGGCGCTTCTCCGCTGTTGGTATCGATATAGCTTTCGGGATCAAATTCTACCGTATTCTCCGAATTATCGGGACTGGTGAGGTTTATGCCCGCGGAATTCGTGCATTTCAGCAAAGCGCCCTCGCTGCGCCCCGCGATACCGCCCGCGGCGCTCTTTCCGATCACCGTTCCCGAAACATTACATTCGATAATTCTTCCGGTTTCGCTGTTTGCTCCCGCAATGCCGCCGACGGCGCTCTCGCCGAGCACGGTGCCGCGGAACGTGCAGTTCCTTATCGTTCCCGCGTTTTCGCCCACGATACCGCCGACTTCCGAACGGCTGCCGCTCGGAGCTATCAAGCCGACAACATTGAGCTCTCGTACAACGGCGCTCTTTTCAAGGTACCTGAACAATCCTTGGTGCGAGCCCGTCTCGTCTATCCTCAAGCCCGATATTGTGTGTCCGCCGCCGTCAAACGTTCCCCCGAAAATAGGCACGGGTGTAAATTCCACGCCCAACAGACTAATATCGGCGGTGAGCGTCACGGTTTTTCCGTGCGACCATTTGTCAAGAGAACAGCTTTTCGCGAAGTCAATGAACTCCTCGGCGGAGGAGATCGTAACGGAATCGTTTTGCGGTGCCTGCGCGAAAGCGGGCACGGTAAGCGATATAAACATACCCGCAGCCGCTATCAGCGAGGTTAATTTTTCAAACAGGTGATTCTTCATTCCGTATATCCTCCTCTCCCATAAATTCAGCGGGCAGAGCTTCCGTTTGCTCGCGGGATATTGCGCCCGCCTCTACCTGCGCGTTAAGCGTGCCGTGGATAAGTCCGCTGAAATCGCCGTCCACAACGCCCGCGATATATCCGCGAACGTGTCCGTCAAGCCGCATAACTCCCGAGTGATTTTGTATGGGAAGTCTGCGCTTGAGCGTTATCGCGGTCTTTTCAATAATAACGTCGCCCAGCAGCAGTATCTGCGGAAGTATTCCCATAACAAGGAAGATCGAGATCAGCGTTCCGCGCCCGAGACATACGCCGATAGAAGCGATAGACGGCGTGGTCGACAAAAAGCCTATCAGAACGCCCGCCGAAGCAAGTATCGTACCCGAGGTAACGATAGTCGGAAACGCCTGGTTAAGCGATTCGATGACCGCTTTTTTCGGCGGCATTATCTGCTTAAGCTCAACGTAACGGTTTGCTATAACGATAGCGTAGTCGATATTCGCGCCCATCTGGATAGAGCTTACCACCAGATAGCTCAGAAAGAACAGCGGCTCATGCTGCAAATACGGGAACGAGAAGTTTATCCATACCGAGCCCTGAATAACCAGTATAAGCAGAACGGGCAGTCCCGAGGATTTGAATGTGAATACCAGGACCAGCACGACAAATACGATAGTCAGCACGCCTATAAGCAGATTGTCGTTGCCGAACGAGGTGGACAGGTCGAAATCGCTCGTGGAGTTTCCGACAAGGTAGCTGTCCTCGGGATAATATTTCGCGGTAGTTTCGTGCAGGGTATCGAGGAACGCGAAGGTCTCGTCGCTCTCCTCGGGAAGATCAAGCGTGAGCACAAGGCGGCTGAAATTCTCGCCGAGAAGCTGCAATTTCGCGTCGGAAAGCTGTTCGTGCAGATCCTCGATAGTTTCCGTCATTTCGTCGTCAAGCGTGACATAGCCCTCTTCCATTTGATCGTAAAGGAACATAAACATATCTATTAGCGGCACGCCGAAGTTGTCCACTCCCGACACGAGCTGTCCGTAGGTCTCGTCGTTTACCGCGTAGGCGGAATACAGCAGCCGCGCGACCTCAACGTCGAGATCGGTCATCTCGGCGAACTGCCGCGGAGTAAGCTTGTCGGTGAGCACATAGTCGTCCATTGCGTCAACGTTGGCAAGTCCGAGCACGGTGTCGGTTTCGGGCATTCGCTCCAGCTCGCGCAGAAGCTGCCCTTCCTTTTCGTAGTCGCCGTTCGGAACAAGTACCGCAAGCGTGTTTACGCTGCCGAACGTATCGTTTACGCGCTCGACCGCGATCTGCGATTCGTTCTTGCGCGTAGTCGTAAGCCCCGTCTGTCCGTAGGCGTAGGGACATTTGTTCGAGAATATAAAGCCCGCGATTATCAGCACTACAAACAACGGCGGCATAATAAAGCGCGTTTTCACCGCCAGCTTGCCCCAGCCCGTGATCTGCGGAACAAAGTTCTTGTGGTGGGTCTTGTCGATAAGACCGCTGAAACTCATAAGCAGTCCGGGCATAAGAGTAAATACCGCCAACAGACTCAGTATTATCGCCTTTATCAGCACCAATCCCAAGTCCTTGCCGATACCGAAGCGCATGAAGCACATCGCTCCGAGACCCGAAAGCGTTGTCATAGAGCTTCCCGCGATCTCGGGTATTGCCTTTGACAGCGCGATAACGACCGCCTCCCGCGCCTCAAGATGAGTGCGCTCCTCGGTGTAGCGGTGACAGAGGATTATAGCGTAGTCGATAGCGAGCGCGAGCTGAAGCACGACCGCGACGGAATCCGAAACGAACGAGATCTCTCCGAAAATGAAATTCGTGCCCTTATTCATAAGCGCCGCCATACCGAACGTCGCCAACAGCACGGGAATTTCCATATATGTATGAGATGTAAACAGCAGCACCAGCAGTATAATTACCACCGCGATCACCATAACGACCTGCATTTCCGCCGCAAGTCCCGCCGACGCGGAGTCGCCCGTATCGCCCGTGACATACACGTCGTAGCCGTCAAGGAACTCTTCCGCCTTGGCGAGCGCGTTTACGCTCACCTCGTCAGTCGCTGTGCCGTCGTAAGTTATCGAGAACAGCGCCGCGCCGTTTTTGAAGTGCTCCTCCGTGCCGTCGAATTCCACGGATTTTACGCCGTCGATCTTTTCGATCTGCTCCGAAAGCTCCTCCGCTTTGGCAAGCGAGATATTGTCGACCATTATGCGGCTCGTGCCGAAGGTCACAAACTCGTCCTCCATTATTGTTAATCCTTGGCGGGTCTCGGTAGTATCGGGCAGGTAGCTTGTAAGGTCGTCGTTGACCCTCGTCCAGCCGCTCGAAAAAACGCAGAAAATGGCAACGCCGATATACAGCAGATAAAACGCCTTGCGCTTATCCACTATAAAGGCCGCCACGCGTTCAAGCGGGCTTTGCTTTTCGGAGCCGCCGTTAAATTGTTCATTCACGGGTATCGTTTCCTTTCAATATGAGATTATTCTTTTAAATATAAGCCCCGCGCCGTCATAAAAGACGTACATTATCGAGAACTTCTTGCTAAGAGCCTGTTCAGCATCTCGACGCACACACCTCACTTGCAGATTTTCCGCCACACTTAGGCAATTTTGCTTGAGCGTTTTGCCGAAGGCATAATGCGTACATAAAGTATTCCTACGCAAAATTGCCGTCGTTTGGCGAAAAATCTGCTGCGTGAGCTGCGCACGTCGAGATACTGAACAGACTCTAAGAGATTATACCACACCTGTGCATTATTTGTCAATACCTTTAGAAGATAAACAACAAAAAGCCGAAAAGATGATGTTAAGGCAACATTTTGTGATAGAGCGTGTTCACATTAACGCTCAACGCCCGTCCTTCGGTTAATGTAAACACGCTCTAATTCTTAATTTCTTATATACGCTTACGTTCAAAAATGTCAAGAGGTATGTTTGAACAAAATGTATAGACGCAAAAAAACACGGCAGCACCGAATTGGCACTGCCGTGACTTTATTTAGTGCGTATCCGCCGTATGTCGGTAACGATATAAAAAACGTCCCGCTCTTTATTTCATAGACACAAAATAAAGCAAAATAATAAGCGCCAGAGAAACACCGCAGATTATCCAGTTGCGCGCGTAAACGCGTTCAAAGCGGCTGTTTTTTTTGTTTTTATCATAACGCTTTGCCATTGCGATACCTCCGTTGCTCATTATTGCTGATAGTCATAAGGCGCGGTCGGAACGGCGAAATAATTGTCGAGCCGATGATCTCTGCCTATCGTGCTGTCGCTGACAAGGAAATAATTATATCTCAGCATAGGTCCCGAGCTCGAAATGGGATCGTCCCAGGTAACATCGACGTGATACCAGTTTCCGCCCATTTTTACCATATTCCACATATGATCTCCGTCGGCATATCCCGCAACGCACACGCACTCGTAGCCCAGAGACTGCGCGAGATACATAAACGCCTTCGAGTACCCCTCGCAGACCGCCTGCCCGTATACCATAGGACCGTCCGCCTCGTTTCTCGAAGCCGTGCCGTTGTTGGTATAAGTAGTATTGTTTACAAGCCAGTCGTGAATATACTTGAGCCGCTCGTAATCGCTTCCCATCTGCTGCGCCTCGGCAATAACGGACTGCGCCGCCGCCTCAAACTGCGCCGTGGGAACATTACCGCTGCTTCTGCCGTAGCTTATGGCAACGCTAACAACGTCGCCCGTACCCGTATCGTAGCTGTACGAGTATCCGCTTCCGAGGGTAAGGAAATTCGCGTTATCGTAGTCGAACGCCCAGTATGCTATCGTGGTATCGTCTACGCTCAGCTTCAGATCCGTAACGTTTATGTCCTCGGTGTTGTTTTTCGCGCTCTCGAACAATCTCGCGTACACCGCTTTCTGAGCGGTGGTTATCTGATTATAAGCCCATTTTCTCGTATAATCCGTGAACAGCGAGCTTGTATCGGGATCGGGAACGTCAACTATCTCCGGCAGACTGTAATCGCTCACTATCGTAGACTCGACCGTCGAGCTTATGCCCTGACCGCCCGAAGTCTCGTTTGACGGCACCGACGATACCGGCTCCTCCGAAGGACCGGTCGTACTTTCCGTACCGGTCGAAGCGCTTGACGACCACGGTCTCGAAGACGAAGAAGACGGTCTCGGTCTCGACGAAGATGACGTCGGTGTCGTGACCGTAGTTATGGGCGGGCGCGTGGTAGAAGTGCTCATCACATACTGTCCGCTCGCGTCGTTCCACTCGGGGAGCTTGTTCTCGACCTCGGAAAGCATCTTATTAACGCGGTACTTTACGTCGGAAAGATAGATCTGCTCCTTTTTATTAAGTCCGCTGTCGTCGTAATTTTCCAGCAGCTCGGTTATCTCATCGCTCTTTTTCGCGTATTCCTGGAGCCTTGAGCTGTCCTCGTTCTTGTAATTTTTTATGTACTCGGTATATTCCTTAATAAATCCCTCATACCCGTCGAGCGTTTCCTTCAGCTTGTCGCCTACCTTCTCGGCTTCGGACTTCGATGACGTTGACGAAGATGCCGAAGCAGTTGAGGACGTTGATCGCGAAGATGACGGTATTGAGGAAGCAGTATCCGGATCGGATGAAGAATGTGCGATAGACGCTAAGGCAGGATTATCGGAACTTATCGTCGGAACGCTTTCTATATCGGTACTGCACCCCGATATTGTTCCGAGAACCAGAGCGGCGGCAATTATGCTGCTCCATAATCTCCTGTTCATTAAGCATTCTCCTTTCGGAACACAAAATCAATAAAAGACCCGCTCCGTTTTTATCGTCGCGAGATGTTTATATTATAGCATTTTTTTTGTCGATTGTCAAGGCGGGACAGAAAAATCCCTTATTTTTCAAAGTGAAACCAAACAGGCAGTACTTGACAAAAAAATAAAATAGTCTTATAATAGTAGTAATTGTATTAAAATTCAGAAAGAATTCAGAAAGGATATGATATAAATGCCGATAAAAATACCCGACGGACTGCCCGCGCAAAGCGTTCTGGAGGACGAGCATATATTTGTCATCACCGAGAACCGCGCGCTTCATCAGGACATTCGTCCTTTAAAAATAGGAATACTTAACCTTATGCCCACCAAGATAGTCACCGAAACGCAGATAATGCGCAGTTTGTCAAACACTCCCATACAGTTTGAGGTGGAACTGGTACAGACCTCGACCTATCACGGCAAAAACACCCCCGAGGAGCACCTTATCACGTTCTACAAAACATTCGGCGACATCAAGGACGTGAACTTCGACGGCTTTATAATCACGGGCGCGCCCGTCGAGCAGATGGAGTTCGAGGAGGTGGATTACTGGCAGGAGCTCTGCGAGATAATGGAATGGACAAAAACGCACGTTCATTCCACCCTCCACATCTGCTGGGGAGCGCAGGCGGCGCTGTACTACCACTACGGAATAAAAAAATACCCTCTCGAGCAGAAGATGTCGGGCGTTTTCACTCATAAACTGCTCACGCCGAAATCAAGGCTGTTCCACGGCTTTGACAGCGAGTTCTACGCGCCGCATTCGCGCCACACCGAGACCCGCGCCGAGGATATTCTGGGCTGTCCCGAGCTCAGACTTATGGCAGTGTCGGACGAGGCGGGCGTGTACGCCGCGGGCAATCTCGACGGCAGCCGGTTCTTCATCACGGGGCACTCCGAGTACGACGCGGATACGCTCGACAAGGAATACCGCCGCGACCTCGAAAAGGGAATGGAGCCTCGGATACCGCGCCACTACTATCCCGACGACGATCCGTCAAAGCCGCCCGTTCTCCGCTGGCGCGCGCATTCAACTCTTTTGTATACCAACTGGCTGAATTATTTCGTTTATCAGACCACGCCGTTCGATATTTCGGAGAAAATTAAGTAAAAATAGCCAAAAAACGTTATAATAATTTATGATATTTGTAGAAAGTGACAATATTTTATTGCAATTTTATTTACAATGTGATATAATTATAATAGCGAAAAAGGAAGTAAATACAGCGAAAAAAGGGGGCAGATTTTATGGCAGAGAGCGAAAATAAGGTAATCGTGCATTCCATTGTGGATGTTTCCGTAAACCCCAATCATACAGCCGCGTTTATGTCGTTTTCCAGACCCGAGAACGGCGGTATGGACATAACGGTAGATAAGGTAATGGCGGCCCTCGATGAGAAGAACGTATCGTACGGCATTCTCAAGGGCGATATTGAGCTTGCCGTTGAACAGAAGCGCTACGAGGAGAATATCTGCGTGGCGAAATGGGATATGCCGCAGGACGGCGTGGACGGCACGATAAAGTATTTCTATAACATAGAAACTCACGCCGCGCCCGTCGAGAACGAACACGGCATCGTGGATTACAAAAACCTCGGCGTTGTGAGAAACATCACCGCCGGCACTCCCATTGCGGCTATCACGCTGCCGACGGAGGGCGAGCCCGGCAAGGACATCACGGGCAGAGTCGTTATGCAGAAAAAGGGCGTTCCCGTAAAAGTGAACGTCGGAAAAGGCACGTCTCTTATCAACGACGGCAAGGAGATAATCGCGGCTGTCGACGGTAATCTGGTGTATAAAAACGGCGCTTTTCAGATCGACGAAACTCTCGTTATAAACGGCGACGTTGACGTTTCCAGCGGCAATATCGACTTTATCGGTTCCGTTACCGTAAAGGGAAGCGTATTTGAGGGCTTCCGCGTTACGTCAAAGCGCGATATAAATATCAACGGCTCGGCAAACGGCGCGGAGCTGTCCGCCGACGGCAACATCAATGTCAAGATCGGCATAATCAACTCCGAGGTAGAGTGTAAGGGCGACGTAAAGCTGGGCTTCTGCGAGAACAGCAAGGTCCGCGCGGAGGGCAATGTGGAAAGCGCGTCCTTTGTCGGCGGCGAAGTCTTTGCGGATAAGAAGATAATCGCGTCGGGCAAGGGCGTTATAATGGGCGGCAAGTACACGGCGCTGGACGGTATCGAGGCTTCGGTCATCGGCTCGGAAAAGTACGCGAAAACGATCATCACGCTCGGCAACAACGCGGTATTGTCCGAGGAGCGCGACAAGCTCGAAAAGCTGAACGCGGAGCTTGAGGACAAGGCGGAGCAGCTCGGAAAAATGCTGGTAACGCTCAGCGAGCTTGCTAAAAAGTCCAAGCTCTCCCCCGAGCGCGAACAGCTCAAGACCGAGGCTTTGCGCAACCGTCTGAAAATGCAGAGCGAGGTCAAGAAGAACAAGGTGCGCATAAACGAGATAGACGATACGCTCCAGCTCACGCAAAATCTTTCCGTGTCGTTCAAGCGAATTATGTACCCCGGCGTTACGCTTCGTATCAACGCCTGCGTGCTCCAGGTCAACGCCGCGACAAACCACGCGCGCGCGACCGTCGACGGCGGAGAGATAGTATTCAAGCCTCTGTAAAGCATACTATAAGGTAAATATTATAAGGTCGGGAAGTTATTTCCCGACCTTTTTTCGCTGCTGCCTATATTTTGGCGGTTGACTTTTGTCTCAAAATGTGTTATAATTCATAGTGGAACAGCAGACATTTTAATATAGAGAGATAATGTAAATATATGGAAAATTTGGAAGGGATTGATAAAATGAAGCGTGTAGGACTGGATATAGGCTCGACGACCGTCAAGGCGGCGATAGTCGGGGAAAACAACGAGCTGCTTTTCGGACGTTATCAGCGGCATTTTTCCGATATACGCAAAACCGTTTCGGACATCATTACAGAGGTCGGGAACGAGATAGAGGGCGAGCGCGTGCTTATCGCGGTCACGGGCTCGGGCGGGATCTCCGTTTCCAAGTGGCTTGGCATACCGTTCGTACAGGAGGTCGCCGCGGGCACGGACGCTATCAAGGCGCTTGCTCCGCAGACCGACGTAGCTATCGAACTCGGCGGCGAGGACGCGAAGATTACATACCTCACGGGCGGACTCGAACAGCGTATGAACGGCAGCTGCGCGGGCGGCACGGGCGCGTTCATCGACCAAATGGCGGCGCTGCTGAACACCGACGCGTCGGGACTTAACGAGCTCGCCAAAAAGCACACCACTATCTACCCGATAGCCTCGCGCTGCGGCGTTTTCGCCAAGAGCGACATTCAGCCGCTCATCAACGAGGGCGCGAAAAAAAGCGACGTCGCGGCTTCGGTATTTCAGTCCGTCGTCAATCAGACTATAAGCGGACTTGCCTGCGGCAAGCCTATCCGCGGAAACGTCGCGTTTCTCGGAGGTCCGCTCCACCATTTGTCGGAATTGAGGCAGCGCTTTATCGAAACGCTGAATTTACAGCCCGAAAACATCATCTTCCCCGAAAACGCGAACCTGTTCGTCGCTATCGGCTGCGCCCTCTCCGAGGAGACCTGCGAGCTGAACATCGACGAGCTCGTGAAAAGCGTCTCGGTTCTCGGCGAAAATCAGCTCCGCGAGGTCGAGAGACTTGCTCCCTTGTTCAAAAACGAGGACGAGCTGAACGCGTTCCGCGCCCGTCACGCAAAGTCGATTATTCCCACAACAGACATAAATTCCCATTCGGGCGCTTGCTATCTCGGCATAGACGCGGGCTCGACGACTACAAAAGCGGTACTGCTCAACAAGGACGCGGAGATACTGTACTCGCACTACGCGGGCAATCAGGGCGACCCGCTGAAATCGGTCATAGGCATTTTAAAAGAAATTTACGAACAACTGCCCGAGGGCGCGTACATAGCCAAAACCTGCACCACCGGCTACGGCGAGCACCTTATAAAAGCGGCGCTCGGCGCGGATTTCGGCGAGATCGAGACTATGGCGCACTACAAGGCTGCCGATAAATTCCTCCCCGGCGCGGAGTTTATTCTCGACATCGGCGGGCAGGATATGAAGTGTATGCGCGTCAAGGACGGCGAAATTGAAGGTATTCTGCTCAACGAGGCTTGCTCGTCGGGCTGCGGCTCGTTTATCGAGAACTTCGCGAACGCGCTCGGTATGACAAGCGCGGAGTTCGCCGTGCTCGGACTGTCGGCGGAAAATCCCGTCGACCTCGGCTCGCGCTGTACGGTATTTATGAACTCGCGCGTAAAACAGGCGCAAAAGGAGGGCGCGACCGTCGCGGATATTTCGGCGGGTCTGTCCTATTCGGTAGTCAAAAACGCGCTGTTTAAGGTTATAAAGCTGCGTGATACCGCTTCAATGGGCGAAAAGATAATCGTTCAGGGCGGCACGTTTATGAACGACAGCGTTCTCCGCGCGTTCGAGCTGATAGTCGGCAAGGACGTTATCCGCCCCGATAAGGCGGGCTTGATGGGCGCTTACGGCTCCGCGCTTATCGCGATAGAACGCGACGACGGCAAGCCGAGCACGATCGCGGCGCTTGACAAGCTCGACGGCTTCAAGGTGGAGAAAACGGCGGCGCGGTGCGGAAAATGCTCCAACAACTGCCTGCTGACGATAAGCAAATTCCCCGACGGCAAGCGCTACATAAGCAACAACCGCTGCGAGCGCGGCGCGGGCAACGTTTCGGCAAGCGAAAAGCTCCCGAACCTTTACGATTACAAATATCACCTTTTGTTCGACAGGGAAAGTCTGCCAGAGGGCGAGGCTAAGCGCGGCGTTATCGGACTTCCGCGCGTTCTCGGAATGTACGAGAACTTCCCGTTCTGGCACAGGCTGTTTACCGAGCTCGGTTTTTCCGTTAAGTTGTCGCCGAAATCCTCGCGCGAGATTTACGATATGGGTATCGAAACAATGCCCAGCGAGAGCGTCTGCTATCCCGCAAAGCTCGCGCACGGTCACATTCAGGCGCTTATCGACGACGGCGTAAAGCTCATATTCTACCCCTCAATGCCCTATGAGATGACCGACAATAACGGCGGAGACAATCACTACAACTGCCCCGTAGTCGCGACGTACAGCGAGGTCATCAAGAATTCCGTTCCCGAACTGCGCGAAACGGTGAAGTTTATGAACCCGTTCCTGCCGATCTTCCACGAAAAACGTATGGCGGAGCGTCTTTTTGAGGAATTTTCTTCCGCGCTCCCCGATTTGAACATAACCAAGCACGAAATTGAAGCCGCGCTCGAAAAGGCGTATGCCGAGGACGCGGCGTTCAAGGAGGAAATGCGCAAAAAAGGCGAGGAAACGCTGAACTTCCTCAAAGAGAACGGAAGGCGCGGAATAGTTCTTGCGGGTCGTCCGTATCACGTCGACCCCGAGATAAACCACGGACTTCCCGAAATGATCTCGGGCTACGGCTTCGCGGTGCTTACCGAGGACTCCGTAGCACATCTCGGCGAGGTAGTCCGCCCGATACGCGTTGTCGACCAGTGGACGTATCATACGAGACTGTACGCCGCGGCTCACGTCGTAGGCGCTAACGAGTGTCTTGAACTGGTTCAGCTGAACTCTTTCGGCTGCGGACTTGACGCGATAACCACCGACGAGGTTCAGGAGATCCTGCGCAGCTTCGGCAAGCTCTACACCTGCCTTAAGATCGACGAGGTGAACAACCTCGGCGCGGCGAGAATTCGTCTGCGTTCGCTCATCTCGGTAGTCGACGAGCGCGCGAGACACAAGTACAAGCCCGTGCGCGGTCACGTCGGTTACATACGCCAGCCCGAATTCACCAAGGAAATGCGGAAAAATCACACGATACTTTGTCCGCAAATGGCGCCGATACATTTCGATATGCTTGAAGCGGCGTTCGGTCACAGCGGCTACAATGTCGTGATACTAAAGGACTGCTCCAAGGAAGTTGTGGACACGGGCTTGAAGTACGTCAACAACGACGCGTGCTATCCGTCCATACTGGTAGTCGGACAGCTTATCCACGCGCTGTTAAGCGGCAAATACGACCTCGAAAACACGTCCGTTATGATAACCCAGACGGGCGGAGCGTGCCGCGCGACAAACTACGTCGGAATGCTTAAAAAAGCGCTCAAGGACGCGGGCTTCGAGAAGATACCGCTGATTTCGCTGAACGTCGTCGGCTTGGAGAAGCAAAGCGGCTTCAAGCTCTCGGCTGGTATGGCGGCGCGCGCGTTTATGGGTATCGTTTACGGCGACGTTTTGCAGCGCTGTCTGTACAAAGTCCGCCCGTATGAAAAGGTAAAGGGCAGCGCAAACGCTCTCTACGAGAAGTGGCGCTTGTTCCTGCGCGACGAGCTTAAATCGCTGTCACTGCCGCGCTTTAACAATAACGTCCGCAATATCGTAAAGGATTTTCTCGAGTTCCCCGTGAACGAGATCGAGAAACCGAAAGTCGGACTTGTCGGGGAAATTCTGGTTAAATTCCACCCGGTTGCAAATAATGATATTATAGGCTTGCTCGAAAACGAGGGCTGCGAGGTCGTAGTTCCCGACCTTATGGGATTTTTCTACTACATCTGCTCTCACGGCAAGACCAAGTATGAATTGCTGTACTGTTCCGGAATGAAAAAGTTCGCCGAAAATTCGGCGATAAAGGCGTTCAAGTTTATGGAACGCAGCTACCGCAAGGCGGTAAAGGGAACAAAATTCGGCTGTCCCGGCGACATATTTGAAATGCGCGAGCGCGTTAAGCCGATAGTTTCTCCCGGCAACATCGCGGGCGAGGGCTGGTTTTTGTCCGCGGAAATGCTGGAGCTTATCGACGAGGGCGTGCCGAATATCGTGTGTATGCAGCCGTTCGCGTGCCTGCCGAACCACGTTACGGGCAAGGGCGTTATCGGCGAGCTGCGCCGTCAGCACCCCGAGAGCAACATCGTAGCCGTTGACTTTGACCCCGGCGCTTCCGAGGTAAATCAGGTCAACCGTATCAAGCTTATGCTTACTCAGGCGTTCGCGAGGGCGGGAATAAGCCGCAGGTCGGTCGTTCCGCAGTTCGGCGCGGGAGACAAGTATTCGGAGATAGTTAATATGAACGTATAAAGGAGTAATTATGCAGAAATTTTCAACGGAAAACAATGAGGGCGGCGTACAGTTCAAGGCAGGTCATATCGTGATCGCCGCGCTGATAATTCTCGCGGTGCTTATAGTGCTGTTCAACAGCTTTACGGTGGTGAACGAGGGCTTTATCGGCGTAAAATATCAGTTCGGAAAGATAGTCGGACAGAACCTCTCGGCAGGTCTTAACTTTCATATCCCGTTTATCGAGGAGATACAGGAGGTCGACACGCGCGAGCAGGTGTATGCGGTGCAGACCGACGCGTATACCTCCGACACGCAGACCGTCGACAGCCTCCAGTTAAAGCTCAACTACTGCTACGACGGCACTAAGCTCCCCGATATTATCCGTACTATCGGCGTAAGCAACGTAGAGCAGAAGCTCCTCGTGCCGAATGTGGCAAAAATTTCCAAAGACGAGATAGGCAAGGTAAAGGCGGAGGACTTGGTCCAGAACCGCTCCACCGTCCAGAACGCCATTTACAATTCGCTCAAGGAGACCCTCGACCCGCAGGGCATTATCGTTACGGCTTTCGCGATCGAGAATTTGTCGTTCGACGACGCGTTTGAGCAGTCAATTCAAGCAAAAGTAATCGCCGCGCAGGACGCGCTGAAAATGCAGAACAAGACCGCCGAAAAGGAAGAAGAGGCGAAGCAGAAAGTAATCGCGGCACAGGCGGAAGCGGACTCGCAGAAAATCAAGGCGGACGCCGAGGCATACGCCATCGAGGCGGTGCAGAAGCAGCTCACCCAGAGCCCGAACTATATCGAGTATATGAAGATAATGAACTGGGACGGCGTTCTTCCGCAGGCGATAGGCACGGAGGTAAATCCGTTCATAGCCCTCGGCGAAAACACCTCATCGGGCAATACCACCCCCAATAACAGCTTAGCAGGCAATACCGCGGCTAACGGCGGCAATTGACATAAGGAGATAAATGGACTATATTAAATTGAAACAAACCGCGCTGGAGAGCTATTTCTCCCGCGCGAACGATATGCAGAAAAAGGCGATTTTCCGCGTAAACGGCGCGGTGCTGATAATCGCGGGCGCGGGCAGCGGCAAGACTACCGTGCTCGTCAACAGAATAGCGAATATGATGCGCTTCGGCAACGCCTACCACGACGAGGAAGTCCGCGCGATAACTCCCGACCGGGAGCGCTTTCTCGCCGATTTCCCGACAATGGAAAAAACACCCGAGACCGCTCAACAGCTCGCGGATATCATCGCCGTCAACCCCGTGAACCCGTGGAACATTCTGGCGATAACATTCACGAACAAGGCGGCGGGCGAGCTCCGTCAGCGCCTTATCTCGATGATTGGCGAGGACGCGGAGCGGATATGCGCGTCGACGTTCCACTCGGCGTGCGTGAAGATACTGCGCCGCGAAATAGAACAGCTCGGCTACAAACCGGGCTTCACCATCTATGACGACGACGATTCCAAGCGCCTTATCAAGGAGATAATGAAGCGCCATGACATAAGCGAAAAGGTAATGAGCGCGAAGATGTTCAAAAACAACATCTCGCGGCTGAAAGACAAGATGATCTCCGCCGAGGATTATGTTCCCATAGCGCAGGAGACCTCGGAGCTTATCGACCTTAAGACCTCGGAGGTGTATCTGGAGTATCAGAATTCGCTGAAAGCCGCCAACGCGGTGGACTTCGACGATATTATTTTCCTCACGGTTCGTCTGTTTGAGAACTTCCCCGACGTTCTGCGGCATTACCGCAATCTGTACAAGTACATAATGGTGGACGAGTATCAGGACACCAACGTCGCGCAGTACAGGCTCATCTCGCTGTTGGCGGGAGAATCGGGAAATCTCGGCGTTGTCGGCGACGACGACCAGTCGATATACCGCTTCCGCGGCGCTACTATCGAGAATATCCTCAGCTTTGAGAAGCAGTACAAGGACTGCGCGGTGATCCGTCTCGAGCAGAATTACCGTTCCACCGAGAATATCCTTAACGCCGCGAACGCCGTTATCAAAAACAACACTCAGCGCAAGGACAAGAACCTCTGGAGCGATCTCGGCGAGGGCGAGAAAATTCAAGTCAACCTTTATCTCTCCGAGCAGGCGGAGGCAAAGGGCGTGACGGACATTATCACGGAGGGCGTGCAGAACGGCGCGAAATACTCCGATTACGCGCTTCTTTACCGCAACAACGCCATCTCCCGCGGCTATGAGACTGCGCTTTCAAGAGCCGGGATACCCTACAAGATAGTCGGCGGTCTGCGTTTCTACGACCGCAAAGAGATACGCGATATTCTGGCGTATCTGTCGCTTATCAACAACCCGTTTGATATGGTGAGATTTCGCCGCGTTATCAACGAGCCCAAGCGCGGTATCGGCGACGCTACCGTGGACGAGGTCGTGCGCATTGCCGAGGGGCTTGGCATAAGCCCTATCGAGGTGTGCCGCGACGCTTTACAGTTCGAGTCGCTTCAAAGAAAGGCAAATTCGCTCAAAGCGGCGGCTAATCTTTTCGAGGAGCTTGACGAAGCCGCCGACGCAATGCGGCTGGACGAGCTTATCGAAGCCGTCGCCGAAAAATCGGGATATATGCAGATGTTAAAGGCGCAGGGCGACGAGGGCGTTCCGCGTATCGAAAACATCAACGAGTTGAAGTCCAATGCAATGCTTCTTTTGGAGGAGAACCCCGAAGCGGCGCTTCCCGATTTTCTTGAACAAGTCGCGCTTGTCGCGGACATCGACAACTATGATACCGAAGCGGACAGGGTCTCGCTTATGACGATGCACAGCGCAAAGGGACTGGAGTTTCCCGTGGTGTTTATGGTCGCCGCGGAGGACAACATCTTCCCGTCCGCGATGTGCCAGTATAACCCCTCCGAAATGGAGGAGGAGCGCCGTCTCGCATACGTCGCGATAACCCGCGCGAAAAGACGGCTTGTCGTCACACATTCGCAGTACCGTATGCTGTACGGCAAGACCAACAATAACAAGCTCTCGTCCTTTATCCGCGAGATACCCGAGGAGCTTATCGAAAAGCACGGCGAACGTCCGAAAACGCACAGCTATTCCAAGCCCGAACGCCACAGCTTCCTCAAGGAAGAGACCGCCAAGCTGAAAGCGGTGCCGCGCGCAAACGACGAGGTATTCTCGGTCGGCGACAGGATAAAGCACAACATCTTCGGCGAGGGTACGGTCACGGCGGTATTGCAGACAGGCAACGACGCGATGATAACGATAGACTTCGATACGCGCGGTCAGAAAAAGGTCATGAAAAACAATGCCAAGATGACTAAGATTTGATAAAAAATTGACAATTTTCACAAAATAAAGCGGTCAAATAATCGAAAATTTGGTATAATATCCGCTAAAGTTTGGAAGAATTCTGCCGATATTCAATGTAAGAGGTAAGAATCGTACGTTTACGGTTCTTCTCTGATCGAAAGGTGTTCCCAACAGGGAGCGCAATATGCAGACCGTACAGACGTTACAAGAGCTTCTTGGACGGCAGTCTTTCAATAGACAGCGTTTGTACGGGAATGAATTATCAGCCGCGGGTTCTTTAAAATCTGCGGCTTTGCTTTTTGGAGGAATGGAAAATATGACGCTTATACTTGTAATGGACAACGACTGCGCTATCGGCAGAAACGGCGGGCTTCTCTGCCGCCTGCCCGAGGATATGAAGAATTTCCGCGCGGTCACTTTGAACTCCACCGTGATAATGGGAAGAAAGACCTACGAGAGCTTTCCCAAGCGCCCCCTGCCCGACCGCGAAAATCTCGTGCTTTCGCGGAGCGCAAAGTCGCTTGACGGCGCAAAGGTCTTTGCCGACATCGACAGCCTTATGGAGTACGTCAAAACGGTGAGCAACAAGGTTTTCGTCATCGGCGGCGGCGAAGTCTACAAACAGCTCGCGCCGTACTGCGACGAAGCGCTGATAACGCGCCTGTACGAAAATATGGGCGGCGACGTATTCTTCGAGGACATAGAGCACGACCCCGACTGGGAGCTCACCGATTCGAGCTTTGTCATTGAAACCGGCGCGAAAAATATTCGGTTACTGCGTTTTGTACGAAAGAACAAATTAAACAAAGAGTAATATCGCAACGAAATATAACAAAAAATAAAGGCTGTGCAACTAAATGCACAGCCTTATTTCTTTTAACAGTCGTTAATTAGAGCTGAGGACCTGCGGGAACAAGAGCCTTACCTGCGGGGTTGCCCTCGTACTTAGCAAAGTTCTTAACGAATCTCTGTGCGAGATCCTTAGCCTTTTCGTCCCAATCGGCAGCGTTTGCGTAGGTGTCGCGGGGATCGAGGATACCGGTGTCAACGCCCTTGAGCTCGGTGGGGATCTCAAAGTTGAAGTAAGGGAGCTTCTTGGTGGGCGCGTTGTTGATGTCGCCGTTGAGGATAGCGTCAATAATGCCGCGTGTGTCCTTAATGGAGATACGCTTGCCCGTGCCGTTCCAGCCGGTGTTTACGAGGTAAGCCTTAGCGCCGCTCTGCTGCATTCTCTTAACGAGCTCCTCAGCGTACTTTGTGGGGTGCAGCTCGAGGAATGCCTGACCGAAGCAAGCGGAGAATGTAGGAGTAGGCTCGGTAATGCCGCGCTCCGTACCCGCGAGCTTAGCGGTAAAGCCCGAGAGGAAGTAGTACTGCGTCTGCTCGGGAGTGAGTATGGAAACGGGCGGCAGAACGCCGAACGCGTCAGCGGACAGGAAGATAACGTTCTTAGCCGCGGGAGCGGAAGAAACGGGTCTTACGATATTCTGAATGTGATCGATCGGATAAGATACACGGGTATTCTCGGTAACGCTCTTGTCCTTGAAGTCGATCTTGCCGTTAGCGTCGAGAGTAACGTTCTCAAGCAGCGCGTTTCTCTTGATAGCGTTGTAAATATCGGGCTCGGAATCCTTATCGAGGTCGATTACCTTAGCGTAGCAGCCGCCCTCGAAGTTGAATACGCCGTTGTCGTCCCAGCCGTGCTCGTCGTCGCCGATAAGCAGACGCTTGGGATCGGTAGACAGCGTGGTCTTGCCGGTACCGGACAGACCGAAGAAGATAGCGGTGTTCTTGCCGTCCATATCGGTGTTAGCGGAGCAGTGCATGGAAGCAATGCCCTTAAGCGGCAGATAGTAGTTCATCATCGAGAACATACCCTTCTTCATCTCGCCGCCGTACCAGGTGTTGATGATGACCTGCTCACGGGAAGTGATGTTGAAGATAACCGCGGTCTCGGAGTTAAGACCGAGCTCCTTGTAGTTCTCAACCTTAGCCTTGGAAGCGTTGTAAACAACGAAATCCGGCTCAAAGCTCTCAAGCTCCTCCGCGGTGGGCTTGATGAACATATTCTCAACGAAGTGAGCCTGCCAAGCTACCTCCATAATGAAGCGGATAGCCATTCTTGTGTCCTTGTTAGCGCCGCAGAAAGCGTCAACTACATACAGCTTCTTGCCCGAGAGCTCCTTCTTAGCGATCTCCTTGCAAGCGTCCCAAGCCTCCTTGGTAGCGGGGTGGTTGTCGTTCTTGTACTCGTCGGAGGTCCACCAAACGGTGTCCTTGGAGTTCTCGTCCATAACGATGAACTTATCCTTAGGCGAACGGCCCGTGTAAACGCCCGTCATAACGTTTACAGCGCCCAGCTCGCTCTCCTGACCCTTATCGTAGCCCGTAAGGGAGGGATCAAGCTCCGCCTTGTACAAGTCCTCGTAAGAGGGGTTGTAAACAACTTCTGTCGTACCGGTAATGCCGTACTTCGTCAAATCGATCTTGCTCATTGGAAATTACCTCGTTTCATAAAATTTTTACAAGGATCTCACGCCGCGGATAACACGCACGCAAAAACCTTTCCACAAATAACATTATACACGATATTTTTCAAGTTGTCAAGGAAATTTCTCAAATTTTGAGAAATTTTTACTTGAATTTATAGCAAATATATACAAATATATGCCGATATATCAAAAAAGCATAGCAAAAGCGGAGCATTGCAAGGAACGCTCCGCTTGTTTGGAAAAAGAGGATCGATTTATGATCTTGTTGATTTACTTCTTCTTGCGTGCGGCGATGACCGCGCCTGCCGCGAGGACTGCCGTGCCGATTGCCGCGGCAACGCCCGTCACGCCCGTGTCGACGTTGGTCGGCTGGGTCACGGTCGGCTCGGCGGTTGCGGGCTCGGAAGCGGGTTCACTCGCGGGTTCGGAGCTGGTCGGCTCGCTTGCGGGTTCGCTGACGGGCTCGGAGCTTTCGGGCTCGGAAACGGGCTCGCTTGCGGCAGGTTCCTGCTCTTTACCGTCATCTATTGCCTGCCAATCGATTGCACTGCGCTCAATATGACTCTGCTCAGCAACTTCGCCGTTGCTGGCATAGTTCTTTATCTTCATTTGACCGTTATCCATATAACCGCCGGCGAACCATACCACGCCTGTACTGTAATTCATAAAATCGGCGAGGTTTTCATTACTGCTGTCAATATTTACCATAAAACCGATCTCGCCGTTATTAAATTCAAGCGCATTGCAGGTCAGCTCTCCGTAATTGTTAGTTGTGTTATCTGTTATACTGCATTCGGCTGTATCTGTTTTTCTGTAATAGTTTATTACGATAAATTTATCGTTCATTCCGCTGTCATTTTCAAAATGCAGCTCTAACATGATAACGGGAGTTTCGGGGTCGTTGAACACGACCTGCGGTATTCCTGTCAGACGCAGATAGTACTTTTCGCTATCGTTTTTGTTGTTTAAGCCGCTGATTTGATAATCAGCACTGGCGGTCACCGCCATACTTGTCATAACCGCCGCCGCTGCAAAGCAGGAAACGGCTTTCTTAAAAATGTTCATAATTTTTCTCCTTTGACTTGCATTTTGTCCCCCAAACGGACAAAATTATAATTAGACCATTTGGTCTAGTAGAATTATAGCACAAATAGTCGGACTTGTCAAGACCATTTGGACGAATTATTTTAAAATATTTTAAGAGGTGAGAAAATGAACAGATTGAAAGAACTTCGGGAATTCCACGCGCTTACACAGCAGCAATGCGCAAAAATCGCATATATTTCCTCAAGAGCCTACGAACGCTACGAAAAAGGCGAGCGCGTTCTTCCGCTCGACACGGCGATATATTTCGCCAAATACTACAAGGTAAGTCTGGACTACATCTCGGGTCTCACCGACGAGCCGTCTCCCCCAAACGGTCGAACCCCCGACCCGACCGACGACCTCGACAAGATCGACCCGCAATTACTGTTCGCGTTAAAACGCACCCCCGAAAAACAGCAGAAGCTGCTGGCAAATTTTCTCAACTCCATTATAAAATAAAAAAACGCAAAGCAGCGCCTTGCGTTACAATATAAAACATTATGCCCCCGCGTTTCCGCAGGGGCATAATGTTGGTTTGGTTGGTAATTATATGAAAAGGGTGGTTGGCATATTCAAAAGCACTTCCGTGCTATGTTACATATTTTAACAGTTCTGTATGATACTTGTAAGTTACTTTTGTGAAATGTTTGTGAAATTTATTCGCGAATGAGCAATTATATATTCTGCCCGAACTTGCGCAGAACATCGCGCATTAAGTCCTTGTCGACCGACCACAGCTTGGTCTTTCCGCGCGGGAGATCGTCAACGCGGTATTCAAAGCGTATAAAGATCTCACTGTAATCCTCTCTGTAATAAAAGATACACAGCAGATATTTTTCCTTAGTCGCGTAATAATTAACGGGAGTATAGCCGAGCACCGCGCGAATATCGCCGTCAAGCGCCGCCTCGACCTGCTTTAACGGCACCGCCTCAAACTGCACTTTCTTGGTGAGCGGCATACCCTCGACGCGCCTATCCTCCTCGGTCTTAACGTTTTTCTTAAACAGTCCGAACATAACAGATCCCTTTCACATTATTTAATATTTTAATTATAACATAATATTAAAGGTTTTGCAATATTCTATTTA
This sequence comes from Oscillospiraceae bacterium, assembly GCA_014799395.1. Lineage (GTDB taxonomy): Bacteria > Bacillota > Clostridia > Oscillospirales > Ruminococcaceae > CAG-115. The sequence continues at coordinate 102,957 of JAAVID010000013.1, forward strand.
TGATACAATTAAATATGTCAAAACTCCGCTGCAGAAAACGTTTTTCCAAACAACGCCCTCATTTTTATAAGGCGTGTTCCAAGGGCGGAGCCCCCGCACCCTCTCCCCGCTCTCGAAGAGCGCTGCCCCGAAATATTTATTACCCAAATCAATAACCCCCTTTTACATCGCTGTATAAAATTGCCAATTATAGCCTATAATAAATATAAATTTTTGTGCTAACCTACAATTTTTCTCAAAAAATACGCAATACCCCTTGATTTTTTTTAAATATGGGTTAAAATATAATTAGCACTCGGGAAATAAGAGTGCTAACACCAGGCTGTACACATTATTTAATTCAGGAGGAAATATATATGACGATCAGACCTTTAGCAGACAGAGTAGTTATCAAGTCGGTCGAGGCGGAGGAGACCACCAAGAGCGGAATTATCCTTACCGCCGCGGCTCAGGAAAAGCCCTCTATCGCCGAAGTCGTTGCGGTAGGACCCGGCGGCACGGTTGACGGCAAGGAAGTTGAAATGTTCGTCAAGGTCGGCGACAAAGTCCTTATCAGCAAGTATTCGGGCACCGAGGTCAAGGTTGACGGTGTAGAGTACTCTATCGTAAGACAGGACGATATTCTCGCGGTAGTTGAGGAGGGCATAGCGGCTTCCGCGCCCAAGGCTCCCAAGCCCGCGGCTAAAACCGAGACAAAGCCCGCCGCAAAGAAGCCCGGCAGAAAGCCCGCCGCTAAGACCGAAACAAAGACCGCTGCTAAAAAGCCCGGCAGAAAACCCGCCGCTAAAACAGCGGAAGCTCCCGCGCGCAAAAAGCCCGGCAGAAAGCCCAAGACCGCAAGTAATTAAATAAACATTAGGAGGAGATAACCATGGCAAAGGATATAATTTACGGAGAAGAAGCAAGAAAGGCTCTCCAAAAGGGCATTGACACTCTTGCGGATACCGTTAAGATCACGCTCGGTCCGAAAGGAAGAAACGTTGTTCTCGCGAAGAAGTACGGCGCTCCGCTCATCACCAACGACGGCGTTACCATCGCAAAGGAGATAGAGCTTGAGGACGCTTTCGAGAATATGGGCGCGGCTCTCGTTAAGGAAGTAGCCACCAAGACCAACGACGCAGCCGGCGACGGCACCACCACCGCTACCCTGCTCGCTCAGGCTCTTGTCCGCGAGGGTATGAAGAACATCGCCGCGGGCGCTAACCCCATGATCGTTAAAAAGGGTATGAAAAAAGCCGTCGACGCGGCTGTTGAGGAGATCAAGAAGAACTCCAAAAAGGTTGCGGGCTCTGCGGACATCGCGCGCGTAGCTACCGTTTCCGCCGGCGACGAGTTTATCGGAAAGCTCATCGCCGAGGCTATGGATAAGGTAACAGCCGACGGCGTTATCACCCTCGAGGAAAGCAAGACCGCCGAGACCTACTCCGAGGTAGTTGAGGGCATGCAGTTCGACCGCGGCTACATCTCGCCGTATATGGTAACGGATACCGACAAAATGGAAGCTGTCCTCGACAATCCGTACATTCTCATCACCGACAAGAAGATCTCGTCCATTCAGGATATTCTGCCGCTGCTCGAGCAGATCGTACAGTCCGGCAAGAAGCTGCTCATCATCGCCGAGGACGTTGACGGCGACGCGCTGACGAACCTCATTCTCAACAAGCTGCGCGGCGTATTCACCTGCGTTGCGGTAAAGGCTCCCGGCTTCGGCGACAGACGCAAGGAAATGCTCAAGGACATCGCGATCCTCACAAACGGCGAGGTAATCACCGACGAGCTCGGTCTCGACATCAAGGACACCCAGATCGGACAGCTCGGCACGGCTAAGCAGGTCAAGATCACCAAGGAGAACACCATTATCGTTGACGGCGCGGGCAAGTCCGCCGACATCAAGGCTCGTGTAAGCGAGATAAGAAACGCTATCGAGAACACCACCTCCGAGTTCGACAAGGAGAAGCTCCAGGAGCGCCTTGCTAAGCTGTCCGGCGGCGTTGGCGTTATCAAGGTCGGCGCGGCTACCGAGGTCGAGATGAAGGAGAAGAAGCTCCGTATCGAGGACGCTCTCGCGGCTACAAAGGCAGCCGTTGAGGAGGGTATCGTTGCGGGCGGCGGCGTTGCGCTTATCGACGCTATGCCCGCTGTCGCTAAGGTAATGAGCAATCTCGAGGGCGACGAAAAGACCGGCGCTTCTATCGTGCTCCGCGCTCTTGAAGAGCCTATCCGCCAGATCGCGCTGAACGCGGGCGTTGAGGGCAGCGTTATCATTGACACCATCGTCAAGAAAAAGACCGTCGGCTACGGCTACGACGCGTACAGCGAGGCTTACGGCGATATGATCAAGAAGGGTATCGTCGACCCCGCTAAGGTAACTCGTTCGGCATTGCAGAACGCTTCCTCCGTTGCGGAGATGGTTCTCACCACAGAGAGCCTTGTTGCGGATAAGCCCGAGCCCGAGGCTCCTGCCGCTCCCGCTGCTCCCGGAATGGGCGGAATGTACTAATCTAATCACAACGACAGGCTGTGTTTAAAAGCGCAGCCTGTTTTTTGTTCGGCGGCTAATATTCAATTTTCAAAGGAACTTTTCCCATTTCCGTTAGCCGTAATTTGTTTTAAACATTTCACCGAGACGATCTCCTTTGAGATTTATAACGCTGCGGTGAAGAGTATCCGAAAAGACTTTCCCCCTCTTGCGAGGTTCACTGACGTCGCCGCGAGTGGCAAGACCCGTTGAAATTGTCTTCCGGCAACACCACACAATTATTGTCGGCGGTTGCTTGCATATTTTCCGCCATATTGCACAATTCGTCCTAGCACGCATTATGCGCTGTGCGCAAAACGCTGCATACAGCCTTGCGTCGTCCTCATTGTACAATCTGACGAAAAATCTGTCTGCGCAACCACTCGACAATAATTGTGCAGTGTTGCCGTATCAAGACGGTCTGTCCGAGTTGCTCTCACATCCGAGTCGGGGCTAGGTCGCCAAGTCGAGCTTGGTAGCCTTTGCGGTTTCCTTTTGCGGTTCACTTGATGCTGAATAAAGATTATCATACCGGGAGCTGCAAATTACTGCAAGTTTTAAACTTTAAATTTTTTGGCGCTCAACAGTAATATTTTTTGCTCCTTTGGAATATAATGTTCAAAAAGGAGTGAAAATTATGGGAAAACTAAAGTCCGTTCTGATAGGCGCGGCGGCGCTTTGCTGTCCGTTTCTGGCGGGGACAAGCTCGGCGGCGGGGGATCTTGTGCGCTCGGCGGCGTATTATTCTACGGGGGCGTTTGCGCTGCCGGATATTGAGATCATTCCCGACAGCGTTAATAAAGCCGATACCTCCGACAGCTCAAGCAGCACGGTACCAGAGCCGGCAAACAGCGGCTACACCTCGACTTCCTCAAGCAGTGAAACGTCCAATCCGCGCACCACGGTCACGGGGAACGCGGAGAACAGCCATCCCGATACCTCCGAGCCCGTTATTGACGAGCCGCCGCAAAAACTCGGAAAGGTGATAACGCTGAACCGTCCCGAAAGCACGGACGACACGGACTACTCGGAGTTCACAAGCAATGACGGCGAGATATACCGCTATAATTTCGGGAAGTCAAAATCGACCGAATACATAACGCTCGGAAGCGGCGCGCAGGTGCGCAACTGCACCGATATGACGAACGCGGAGCTTGCCGAGGCAGCGAAGATAACTCCGTCGTTTGGGGAGCTTGACAGCGAACAGCCCTCGGTGCTCATTTATCACACGCATACGAGCGAGAGCTTTCTGCCGTTCGGCGACAGCTTTGACGCGGACTATCCCCTGCGCTCGGGCGACCCGTCGAGGAATATGACGGCGGTCGGCGACGCTATCTGCGACAGCCTTTCAAAGCGCGGTATCGGCGTTGTTCACGACTGCACGGTGTATGACAGCCCTATGTTTACGGGGGCGTATTACCGTTCGGCGGACGGTATGCTTGAAATTCTCGAGAAGTACCCGAGTATCAAGATAGTGCTGGATATTCACCGCGACGGCATAATCAACGCGGACGGCTCGCTGGACGCTCCTATCGCCGAAATAGACGGCAAAAACGCCGCGCAGTTTATGATAATCACGGGCTGCGACGACGGCGAAATGGATATGCCCGATTATATGGAGAATTTCAAGCTGGCGTGTCTGCTCCAGAACTGCGCGGAGGAGGCGTATCCCGATCTGGCGAGGGCGGTGCTTTTCGACTATCGGAACTACAATCAGAGCCTGTCGACGGGGGCGCTGCTGATAGAGGTAGGCAGTCACGGGAACTCGCTTGACGAGGCTTTGTATACGGGAGAGCTGCTGGGGAATATCATTGCGGACGCTCTGGAGAGAGGTGAATAACATATACAAAATGCGGTGTATCGCTACACCGCATTTTTTTATTTTCCCTTTTGCCTTTCCATTCCCTTGCGTATCAGCTCGAACGGCAGGTCCTCCGTTTTTATGGCGTGGCGGAACCTCGGGTATAAGTATTGGTACTTTATTATTCCGTAGTTTGTCGTTATTTCCACATTGTAGCCGTTATCGAACCACAGGAATTTCAGCTTGGAATAGGATATTCCCGCGACCTCGTGATAGTAGATGTGCTCTTCGGGCTTGTTTTTCGCCGTGACGACGAACTCTCTGCCGTTGGCTTTGTAAGAGCGTTCGCTGCCTTGACGTATACATTTGATAATAATCAGCGCGATTATCAGCATGATCAATGCGGGAACTTCCAATACCGTTCCCATCAACCCCGTTGCGATGACGGTTTTAAGCGTTGCAATTGTCAGATACGCAGTCGCCGCCAACAGCAGCACGACAATTATCCAAAGAATAACGGTCAATGGATTGGGTAACGGAACGTGGAACGTTCCTCTGCCTTGTATGTCGTCGAGGAGGAGCTCTCTGCCGTCCTCGGCAATGTAGGTCTCGCCCACCGTGACTACCTTGCCGTCCTTGCCTACTGTCGGCATATCTGCCGCGTATCCGCCGACTGTGGGGGAGACCTTTTCCATTACCTTAGCCACGTCATAGCCGCCCTCTACGCCCTCGGGGATAACGGGAGCGTTTGCCGCGCGGGCTTCCTGCTCGGCGCGGTAGGCTCTTACGGCGCGGGCAGTGTTGCGGTCGTCGTTGGCGAGGCTTACGCCCGGCATTTCCGCGTCCTTTCCGAGCAGCTCAGCCATTCTGTCGTAGACGTCCTTTTTGCGCGATTGGGCTTTGGCGATGTCCTCGGCGAGTATGGGGCGGTTGCTTTCTCCTACGGAGTTTATGCCCGCCTGTTTTAAGCGCTGTTCGTTATATTCGGCGTTGCGGAGCATTTCGGCGCGTTCGCGGATAATGTAAAACGGGGTGTTCTTTTCGGACAGGAATCCGTCAAATGCGATAGAGTAGCTCTCGTCGGCGCCGTTTACTCTTACGGTAACGTCATAACCGCAGACCTTGCCCAATGATGAGATCGGGATAAAATGAACCTGCTGCACTTCTCTGTAATAAATGGTGTGATTGTCGCCGCCTATGGTGAGTATCATTTTTTCGTCGTTGGCAACGTATTTGCATTTGATGCCGTTTGAGAGTGTGCGTATGCTGAGCGCCGCGACAACTATGCAGGCAAGGGCGATCGCCGCGAGAATGCCGACTGCCATGATCGCGAACAGCAGATCGCTGCCGGGCAATGACGGGACAGCTTCGCGGTAGACCCTCAGACCTACGATAACGGATATGGCGATTATGACTATCGTCGCGGCGATTATCAGCGCTTTGACTATGTGCGCGCCTTTGTAGGGGGCTTGGAATTCGCCGCTTTCGCTGAAGCCGAAGCGGCCGCGGTCGTTTGGATTTATATAGTTTTTGCCTGTCATTCGGGGAACTCCTTTCGGGTTTGGATTTAAAATATATCGGAATTTACAGAGGAAGAATAACTATTCAAATTTCCAATTTACATCAAGAAAATCAAGTTTTTCGGTAAACCGGTCTATATCATCGCCCGAATATACCGTATAATATCTTTCGTTTTCTCCGCGTCCGATGAATGTATATTCAATGAATTTATTATTTATAATGACAATGTCCTCTACTGTTCCGGCACCAAGGCAAGCTTCAAATGATGTATAGGTGGTTTGGGGATATTCCGGATAATAAGAGCGGGAATTTTTGCCGGCACTCCATGCGATCATTACGGCAAGAAGCGCCGTATACAAAACCGCAAGGGCTGTGCCGACGAAGAGTTTTTTGCCGGTTTTTTTCGCTTCCTTTTTATAATTTTCTTCGGGAACGATACTTCTGAAGAAAGCAAGCTGTTCTTCGGTACATTGACTTTTTTCAATGGTGATCGTATTGTTAAAGGGGAAAACGATCATCAGGCGTTTATCATTTTCCGCAAGAAACTCTGCCGTATTGTAATTTAATGTTACTGTTACGGTTGGACTTTTGACTTTGGCGCAATCGTTATAAAAAGTATAAGAAAAACAGTCCTCTTTTGCCGCGTGGATTTTTTCATACCGCTTTATTGCGTTAATACGCAATAAAATACGACCAAAAACACCGTAGATAAACATAATAATCAAAAGCATTATCCACACCGATCTTGCGGAAGACTTATCCAAGATGATCAGAGCGGTTATTTCACACATCATCAACAAGGTCAGAATACGGCGGGTTATGATGTGTTTTCGGGAAATTTTTCCGTATAACGTTTTTATGTAGCAATCTTTCGGAACACAGGTATCAAACTCATATACGATCTCTTGTTCAATTTCATCACTCAAAGCTTTTCACCCCTTAAAACTAAATCCCGATTTATCTTACCGACATAATACATTACATCTATAATAAGTATACCACACGATTTTTTCAATGTCAATATATTACCCAAAAATTTCTGCAATAACGAATAAAAATTGTGTAATTTGAGCATTGATTAAATTTCACAAAAATAATATAATAAGTTTGGTAACTAAGGCAACACCGCACAAAGACCGCCCTGCGGGCTTTGCACGCTGCTTGCTTGCATATTTTCCGTCATCTTGTACAATTCGTCCTAGCAAGGCATACAGCCTTGCGTCGTCCTCATTGTACAAGCTGACGAAAAATCTGTCTGCGCAATCAGCGCACAATCTTTGTGCGGTGTTGCCTTAAGACTAGAGGTGTATTATTTTGGAAGCGTATGAGTGCTTTAAAGACTTGGCTATAATCATTATCGCAGCTAAGCTGTTGGGCTTGGTCGCAAAAAAATTGAAAGCGCCGCAGGTAGTCGGGCAGATCGCGGCGGGACTGCTTATCGGTCCGAGCGTCCTTGGATTTGTGGGGCAATCGGATTTTATCGTTATGCTCGCGGAGATCGGCGTGGTCTTGCTGATGTTCTCGGCAGGTCTCGAAACAAACTTGAAGGAGCTTGTAAAATCGGGTCCCGTTGCGCTGTCTATCGCCTGCGCGGGCGTGTTCGTGCCCCTCGTTATGGGCTGGGCGCTGTACGGGTGCTTTTTCGGGTTCGCGCCAATCGGATCGGACGAATTCTTCCGCGGCTTATTCATAGGCACGATAATGACCGCGACCTCCGTCAGCATTACCGTTCAGACCCTGCGCGAGCTGGGGCATTTGAAAAGCAAGATAGGCACTATTATCGTCTCGTCGGCGATCATTGACGACGTTATCGGCATTATCGTATTGACGTTCGTTATCGGCTTCCGTTCCGCCGACGCAAAGCCACTTGACGTTGTGATAAAAACCGTGCTGTTTATCGCGTTCAGCTTTGTTGTGGGATTTTTGATCTATCTTTTGTTCAAGTTCCTTGACAAGAGATTTTTCCACCACCGTATGATACCGATCTTCGGGCTGGCGCTCTGCTTCTTTATGGCGTACTGCGCCGAAAAGTTTTTCGGCATCGCGGACATCACCGGCGCATACGTTGCGGGGATAATCCTCTGCAACCTGCGCGACGCGGAATACATCGCGGGAAAAATGGATATTTCGAGCTATATGCTGTTCGGACCCGTGTTCTTCGCTTCGATAGGACTGAAAACCAACTTTGACGGCTTTACTGTCAATCTGCTGTGGTTCTCGCTGGCGTTTGTCGTTGTGGCTATGGCGGCTAAGGTCATAGGCTGCGGACTTACCTCGAAGCTCTGGAAGTACAATCTCAAGGACTCGCTTAAAGTAGGCGTTGGTATGATGACCCGCGGAGAGGTCGCGCTTATCGTTTCGCAGAAAGGTCTTGCCGTGGGAATGGTGTCGCCCGAGTATTTTACCTCGGTCATACTGCTGATACTGTGCTCATCCGTCGCTTCGCCGATACTGCTGAAGCTCCTCTACAAGGGCGAGGACAAACCCGATCACATACTGACAACCGGCGAAAAACCGGATATTGACGAGACCGACGAAGTGTACGCGGAATACTGAATTTGTTCGCGGTATTTAATAATTGTGAATTTTTAAAAAAGTACTTGATTTTTTGGATGAATTATGATATAATAGATAAGTGCAAAAGCGGCGGCTGTGATTTTGGCGCTTTTGCGCATTTCGAGGCGTGGCTCAGCTTGGTAGAGCGCTGCGTTCGGGAGCATAAGCCCGGTGGAGTATCTTGTAGAGCCGTTTGAAGAAAATTGCCTTTGACACTACACTCTCACGGCATTTTCGGTTGCATAAAATCTCGGTCAAAAATCCCCTTGACCACATATTTGACCACTTCGGTGGAAATTTTCATATTTCGAGGCGTGGCTCAGTTTGGTAGAGCGCTGCGTTCGGGAGCATAAGCCCATTGAAGCGCGTTGCAGAACCATTTACCGAACATTTCCATTAACACCGCACTTTCACGGCGTTTTTGGCAACTTAAATTCTCGGTCAAAAATCCGTTTGACCACATGTTTGACCACTTCCGTGGTTTCCTTTTCATAAATCGAGACGTGGCTCAGTTTGGTAGAGCGCTGCGTTCGGGACGCAGAGGTCGTGGGTTCGAATCCCGTCGTCTCGACCAAAAACCGCATTACAAAGCCATTTAGCGACTACGTGATGCGGTTTTAATTTTTTATATAGTAATATTTCATTACTCCATTTTCAAACTACCGAAACGGTAGTTTTAAAGGATGCCCTGTTTTAGGGCGGGTGATTTGCTCCGCCGTATTCTTTGTTTTATGCGGCTCATTTTTTGAAAGCACGGTAACTGAGTCCTGTATTGGGATTGTATTAGCTGGGGTACTCATCTGTATCTCCTTCTATGTGGTACCTTGTAAAACACAGAGTACCAATTTTGATAGCATCGGCTTTACCGCATATTCTGTGTTTACAGTGTCTGATATTTTGAATGGACTTTGTAGTGTTTCGTTATCTAGCTTCGAGGATAATTAATTCGTTTATCATCTTTGAATGTTTTTTCTCATCCTTGATATCGATCTTGCTCCATAAGCATCATTATATCATAGTTCATCTTTGCCTTAGCATAAGTATAGTGTATATCTATAAATTCAGCACTTAATAATTATAAGTTAAGGATAAGGTAGAAGACATCATTGTTCAAAATCAACAAAGAGCCAACTATATTATTTGTTTAAATTGACAATAAAATTACATGTTGCGCAGGATTTTGACATCTTGCGGGAAAAACTCGTTTTTTTGTTGACACAGCTTAATATTTGTAGTATAATAAAAATGTATATATTTACAATGATAATCTTTCGTACACCATTAACATACATAGTGTAAGATGGTCAATTTGTCATAATTGAAACCTATACTGCTGTTTTGTAAATTTTTAACCTGTATTGATTTGTGTTTTCAAAAGAAAGGAAATTAGAAAATGATTCTTTTTAAATCGTTTTATAATATAGATTTAGTCAACTCAAAAATCAATATGATTCCAATACCCGATGACTTTGATTTCTTTAATGAGTATATTGATTTTGCTATGCGAAACGATAGCACTAAGTCTTTTAATATTCGCAACCTTAATACAACCGTTGTTCATTGCGTAAGTGATATAGCAACATTGGCTATATCAGGCGATGAAGAATCCGATGAATGTAAAGAACAAATTGATGAATATGCGTATTCTATAGCTGACAATCTTCTCATAGCGGAATTGGAAACACAACAGGGGATAGAGCAAATGGGAGCGCGAATTAAAGGAGGCAATTTACTGCAAGTTCTTATTGAAAACGAAAACAATGAGTACGTATATATTATTGCGAAGGTGGATAACTCTTTGTGGTATGACAGTAATAATCTCAAAAAAAATTATGGTTTTTCCGGTGAAAGAAAGAACGTTTGGAAATCCGCAGCTTTCAAATTAAAGTATGAAGATGAAATAGCATTTGACGATATTCGGATATATGTGGATACAGATGCAAAGTATTGGACTTCGAGATTTCTTGATCTGATGGAAAACCGAAATGATTATTCAAATACATATTCCGTTCTTAATGAAATGGATAAGTTGTTAAAGAAAACAGTTAAAAAGAGGTCTGAACGAGACTATTATATTCTTAGAAATTCCTTGATTCAACGTTTGAAATGTCCTCATTTAGTTAATTATGTTGATTTGGTTGACGAATTGTTTAACGGATATGTTCCCGACGAACCATCGCTGAATTTGGATAATGTCAAACACGATTTCCTTGAATTACCTAAAAAGAATAAATTTGACACGCAGTTCAATGCCGACCCTACTGCAGTAAAAAAGCGCCGTCATTCAACCTTCCCTGTCTGTTTTGGAATTGAGTTGAGAATTTCGGATGAATCAACAGACTTTGATCAGCATATAAAAAGTAATGAGGACAGTTCTGGCAGAAGGTTTCTGGAAGTCGACTGTCAGGACGAAAACACCTATAAACTGTTTAAGGAAAGAGTCGAAATATCAGTTTAAGTAAGGAGTGTCTATGTTTAGCCTGTACGAAAAATGCCAGCAACTTTTTAACGTTGACAATGATGCGTTCTCATATTATGAGGCTGCTTCAGAGGTTCATATCGAGATTGATTCTCGTGCGGATAAGCTTCCGTCGACAGATGGGTTGGTTAGCTTAATAGACAGTATTTCCTTGAGAGATTCTATAGTTATTGACATCGAAACATATAATTACTTTAGCTACAGTGTTGAAAAAACGGATTGGAAAAATGAATATGTGGATTTCCTGAACAATAACGAAGCAGATGAGACCGCTAAAATAAAAATCCACGTGCAAAAGGCGTGGAGTGATGATAATGTTCTTTCAATTTATTGCTTTGATGAGTTTTGGGGGTATTATGGAGAGAACTTGAATAAAACGATTAAATTCTTTGCAGATTTGTTAAAAAGACGCTCGTATTTGCGGTTTTTCGTTTTTGACAAGGAGATAAAGCTATTCACATCTAGTGTTTTTTTCTCAAGTTGTAATGATTGGCCAACTGATGTAGTTGATAGAATCGAATGCATAAAAAAGTGCGAACAAATTGGGCTGTTCTTTAATAGAAATGATATTTCGTTAACTCCGAAAGATTTTGAGATATTACAAAGCACAGAGAATATTCTTATTGCTAAAACAATTTTTGGTAAATTGGAGACTCTTTTATCTTTGTTGCATTTGGCAGACACCTCTTATATCTCAGAAGATATGGTATTCATTCAATTTTCTTCAGAGTTTTCGCGTATAAATTACAGATTGAGTGAGCAATTTGTTAATAATGATATATGCGATATTTTCAAGTGGGCGTTCGTGGGTGAAAACTCCATTAACAAATTTGTTATCGCTAGAAATGTGATAGGAATAAAGTGTAATAACATAGATGGTGTAAAGCGAGTTGACATCAATATATTTAATTCTATAAAATCAAGCTATACAATCTCTCAAAGGAAAATCACGGAAGAATATATTTCAATGAAAAAAGATATTTCAGAATTTATTGTCGAATCCTCGCAGCAAATGCAGGAGATTATTTGTAGTTTGACAGATGGATTGAAAAATAATTTTGTTGCCATAATTATGTTTTTTATAACAATCATACTAACAGATTCGCTTGATTGGAATGACCTATTATCAGGGGAAAAAATCAGCACGGATCTCTGTTGGATCATTTATATTTTCTTGGCATCTTCACTTGCTTATTTAATTGTATCTGTAGTTACTGCTGTATTTAAGTGGAAGTTTTACAAGGCGGATTTTAACAGGCTAAAGCAGAATTATTCCACCATGTTAGATGAGCAGGATATTGAGGATGCCTTTAAAAATGATGAGCCTTTAACAACAGTTCGTAAAAGAACAATTGTATCCTCGATAATTATTTGCACATCATGGATTGCAATTCTTGCACTTATAGTTGCATGGTTAATTAATAATTTTCGCAAAGGCTAACTTAGCAGAATTCAAAATTGATACAAGCTATGTGACCTTAATATAAGACTGTATATTTTATAATGTGTAATATTAAGGCAACATCGCGTAATTCAGTTAGAATCAATGACGAAATTTAGTATTGCATAAATAAAATATAGATTGTGTAAATTCGTTCGTAAGGCGCACTGAATCAAGCCATCAGACAAGGTCTATCGGCAAGAATCAGAGTCCGAAAAAACAAAGTTTGGATGATTATTCTATACCATTTTTTTTGAACGTTGAACTCCACTGTATTCTTTGTTTTATGCGGCTCAATTTTTGACAAGGAATTGATGACGGGACAATTCATCCTGCCATTATTTTTCGTGGGGTACATATCTGTATCCCTGTCTATTGTGATACCTCGTGAAACACGAAACACCTAACAACTCGGGGTTAAACTGCTCCCGAGTCTGAACAAGTCAATTCTGTCAAAACGGCTGTTTTGAAGGAGCGTCCGTTTTGGACACCCCTAACTATCCTGTTTTAGGACGGGTGATTTTGGTGATGCCGTATTCTTTGTTTTATGCGGATCAATTTTTGAAAATATAGCAATTGAGTCCAAGGCTGGGATTCATCTGCATTATTTCTGAGATATGGTACTCCACGAAATAGGGAGTAGCAGTTTTAAAAGGTAGAGAAATCCGACCTTTAAAACACTCGGGGTTAAACCGCTCCCGAGACTTTACAATCCAACACTGTCAAAACGGCAGTTTTAAAACACCTCATTTCGTGATTAACGGAACGAGGTGTTTTATTTGTTTATGGCAGCTCAATTTCTGAACGCACTCAATAACGTTTCGTTATCGAATTTCAAGACTGAACGATTCGTTCACCGTTTTCAACCGTTCTTTCTCCGCCTTGATGTCAGCCTTGACCTGTGCTATCATTGTCGCGAGCTTTTCCTCGCACTCCTCTCTTGTTTTAGCATAGATATTGTGAGATTCCCGCTTGCCATATGCATTTCTTGGACTGTACCTACCCTCATAGAGGTGGTCGTTTATCATAGTCACACAGCCTGTGCCGGATTTGCGACATTTGGGCTTGTACGTCTCGAAATCGGGCGGGGTTGTATCTACCCTTGTCCGTTTCTCAGCCCTCGGAATTTCGGCGTCTGTGCCGCCAATTTGGCGGTCTATCTTCGCTGCCGCTTTCCGAATCCGAATACACCAACAGTGAGTGGCTTGCCGAGGAAGGCATGAAGCTCCTGGAATCGGGCAACGGGATTGATACCGAGTACGGAAAGATATATGTCAATAAAGAAGTACCGTTCGAGGAAGTTTTCAATGGCATTACCTTTCCCGGTTACTATTGTGAGCCGAATTCGGTAGCGGCGGTCGAAATCAGTTATTCCGATTTGACGGAGCTGGTTGAGCTGCCGTGCGAGGATATCGCTATCAAAAAGGCACTTTGCAGACTCGGCGCGGACAGCATAAAGGACTGCAAGATTTTGGTTGATTCTACTCTGGATATCTCCGATGAGTGGGCGGAGAAGATTTCCGAGGTTGAAAAAACAAAAGACCTTTTTGGGTTGAACCGTCTTCTGAAAACAGAGGGTATACGCTTGAAGCAGGAGCAGCCCGTGAGCATATTTAATAAGGAAGTGACAAGGCAGCTTCGGGAAAATGACTTCGCCGTTTCCAAAGGCGATGATTCCCTTAATGTTCGGACAACCGACAGTTATTCGGTTAAAATCCTTGAAAACGGATCAATGCGTGTTCCCGAGGACTGTCCTTCCGATTCGTATTCTCAAATCAAAAAGGTAATGAAAGAGACTTACGATTTTTGTTCTGCCTATGCAAAAGCCGCGCCGCTCAAAGCAGATGGTTTGTCGGAAAAATACCGTTGCCTTGCTGAATTCAACAGCACAGTCCTGGCAGCAAAATATAATGAGGAATATGGCTTTGAATTCGTTACATGGGATAGGACGTTCGACGGAAGGGGCGTTACACAGGGAAATTATTATTCCGACTATTCGGCGGCAAAAGAGAATTTCGCAATCCGATCCGGACTTATCGATAAGGATAAGCTATTCAGCACGGAGGAACTTGAACAGCTCGGGAAGTGCGTGAATTTCACCGCAAGGCACAACGGTGATCTCAACTTTGACGATTGTGAAAATCTGAAAAGATTGGGCGAGAAAATTTCGGAGAGCCTTCCGGTGCAACAGCAGAGCGACGCTCCCGAGCTGTCAATGTGAAAGGGGCAGAAAATGAAGATAAGTTTTAAAAGCCCGTTTCACAGAAAAGCATTCGTGAAATTCATTTCGGAAAATATCGCAAACCCGTACTGCTGCCGCCGCGAATATGTTGCGGCGGTTTTTCTGTTATCTGCGGATAAGTTTCTGTGGAAAAGCGCCTGCCGCTCTTTAGCGGTGCATTCGATGAAATTCGACGGACTTGACCTGGCGGGAATTTCCACCGAGGGATATGCGTTATTTATGGCGGCAAAGTCAATATACCGCGGCGGCGCGGGTGTTTCGTTGAACGAATTATGCGATGTGAATCTGATCGATGACCCAACCGCAATGACGATTTTCGCGGGAGTTATGTTGGTCAGAAATGGTGTTGGACTGCTGAATTGGAGGATATAACATGAAACTGAAACCGATAACCATCGCCTTTGCTGTGGGCGCGTCTTTGATGATGACAAGCTGCGTAAACAAAGCCGCAAACGAGCGCAACACCACCAATATTTTTAATATCGAGAGTCAGGGAGATATGGCGGTGACGCTGTACTACGACGTTGAAGAACCAACGATCACGTTCATAACGCCGGGCGGCACAAAAATCTCTGCGGACAGCCTGCCGACCGACCGCGATAATGGCGCGGTTTGCTACCATATAATCAACGCCGCTCCCGGTCAATGGCGAATGAGCTACGACAAGAAAAACAACGGTACGCTCGAGGTAAATTGGGCGCCGGAGCTTAAACAGGAGGATTTGATATGATAAGATTTTTTATTATGAACGGAAAAAATTCCGTAAAGTTCGATATGCCCACGGACGAGTTGGTCGACCATTTGGGCAGCATCGGGATCAACAGTGATATCCCGATTACTTGCAGCGAGAAGATATATCTCGACTTCTACCCTACCGATGAAACGGACAAGATCGCGAAGATCGTGTGCGACCGCTTGCTCCCCGGGGATAAAATTTCCGACGTGAATGGGCTTTGCGTAAAGCTTGACGGAATGTGGAGGTTCAGCGCGGAGGAATTTGAAAGCGCACTCGCGGAAAACGATGTTCGCGGCGCGCTGAACATTGACGCGGCTTACGAGAAAATGCTGCATGAACCGGAGCAGACGAACGGTATGAGTATGTGACGGCATTAGCCTTAACATAAAATTTCACGCGGAGGGAGGTGATAATATGGCAATGAGCAGAGGACGAGTTGAATTCTACAAGGAGCATTATCCGGCAGGAACGCGCATTTGTCTTGACAGAATGGGCGACGATCCGAACCCGCTTCCGTCGGGAGCAAAAGGCACGGTTTCGTTTGTGGACGATATCGGAACGGTTTTTGTGAATTTCGACTGCGGAAGAATGCTCGGGGTCTGCCCCGAGGTGGACAGCTTCCACAAGATCTCCGAGCAGACGGAGTCGCAGGAGCCGAAAATGTCGATGTAAATCGAACAAAGAAAATAACAGATGGGAGTGATATTATAGCAATTAAATTCTTTGACTGCTTTGCGGGAATCGGCGGATTCCGCAGCGGTCTTGAAAATGCCGGAGGCTTTGAATGTGTCGGCTTTTGCGAGATAGACAAATATGCCGCAGCCGCTTACAAAGCTATGTACGACACGAAAGGAGAGGATTTTTATGGCGACATCACGAAAATCAATACGGAAAACCTTAAAGATTTTGACCTGCTCGTTGGCGGATTTCCATGCCAGCCGTTCAGCAATGCAGGGCGCCGCTTATCGTTCGCTGATCCGCGGGGTACTCTCTTTTTTGAGCTCGCAAGAATCCTTGAAGCCAAGCGACCTCGGTATTTTATCTTTGAAAATGTTCCCGGTCTGCTCAGTGCGCAAGAAGGATACTGCTTCGCAAAAATCATTGACACGCTTTGCGAATTGGGGTATAGCGTATGCTGGAGAGTGCTTGACAGCAAAAATTTCGGAGTCAGACAGTCCCGGCGACGGGTGTTCATTGTCGGATATTTTGGAGAGCGAAGTCCCCTCGAAATATTGGCTTTCGGAACGCAGTACAAGAAAGATCTGCGGATGTTAATAAACGGCGGCTCCCAGGGCAGCCGAGTTTACCTTACAAGCGGCGACGCTGTCACACAATGCTCTCGCGGTCGCTTTGATGCGCGGCGTCCGTGCCGCGCTTTGGCGACCGCCTCGCAACGTCGTGTTGCCGGATCGGGCGGCGGAGGCGGCAAAACGGGGCTGTATCTTATTGATCAGAATCCGAATCCGCAGATAACGGATAACGCCCGCTGCATAACGGCACGGCAGGATAGCGGAGTTAGCAATCACCGCGGCGAGCATTCCGCCGTGCTGGTAGAAGAACCGCAGCCGATCATCAATCCGTTCAAGGAAACGACGTGGCAGAACGGCAGACGGATCAAAGCCCCCGGCGAGCCGATGTTTACCATTACAGTGACGGATCGGCACGGTATTGTACATTGCGGACGTATAAGACGGCTTATGCCAATTGAATGTTGGCGTTTGCAGGGCTTTACCGATGAGCAGTTTCATAAGGTTGAGGCGCTCGGAATGTCCGACGCACAGCTCTATAAGCAAGCAGGAAACGCGGTTACGACTAAGGTTATTGAGGCTATCGGCAGACGGCTGAAAGCATTTGACGAAAAATACGGGGGGTGAGATGTTTGAAAAATCTTCGATTTTTCAAACCCGTCGTTTGTGCCTCGGCAATCCGAAAGAGAAAAGCCTCTACACCGCCGAAAACTTGCAGAATATCTGTCTCGGCTTGCACTCGATATGTAAGGGCGCGGAGAGCCAATTCTTCAACGGTCATACGAACATTACTGATAATAATTTCGTGACGTTTGGTGTAAAGGGGTTGCTTCAGGCAAGCAAGAATATCCGCAATGCTTTGCTGTTCAATGTTCTCGCCTATATGTCCGAGCAGCTTTTGAGCCGCGGAAATACAGTCGCGAGTATCGATGAATTTTATTTGTTTTTGACTAACTTGACCGCTGTGGAATATATCCGCAACTTCATGAAGCGCGTCCGCAAAAAGGAGTCTGTCGTTATATTGGCGAGTCAGAATATCGAGGACTTCCTCGTGGAAAATGTCCGCGAACTGACCAAGCCGCTGTTCTCGATACCGACGCATATTTTCTTGTTCTATCCCGGAACCATTGAAAAAGGAACGTATATGGATACGCTTCAGGTGGAGGCTTCGGAATACGGGCTGATACAGTTTTCGCAGCGCGGGGTGTGCCTGTACAAATGCGGCAACGAACGCTACTGCCTGTGCGTGAAAGCGCCTGATCACAAGGCGGCGCTGTTCGGTTTGGCGGGAGGTAGATGATATGGCGGTATCTCCGGTTGTAGTAAAAGCAATCATCACGGCGGCGACCGATAAGCGAACCTGGAAAGCGCTCGCAATACTGCTTGCGGCGATTTTTATGCCGTTAATTCTGCTGATACTGATGATCGCCGGAATGGTTTCGGGAGTGGAATCGGCAAATAACGATCTCATGGATTACAGCTTTGCGGGAGTAGAAATTCCCGCGGAATTCACCGATGAGCAGCGCGAAGTGATAGAGAATATGCGGGAATGGCTCGGCGAGCTGAACAATATTATTTCCGAAAAAGAAAATGACGAGGAATGCAGCCTTGACGGTAATATGGTCAAGGCTGTATTTTATTGTCTGAACTTCGGCGGAGAACTCGGTGAAGATTTCGATTTCGGACAGTTCTGCGACTGCTTTGACGGGCTGTCGTTTGAGCAGCTTGATACGGCTTTGCAGAATGTTTCGGAGCGTTTTCCGCAATACGAGATCACGGGCAATATAGCATATTCTATCCCAAAAGTATATGAATATCTGAATGGGGAGGCAGTATG
>JAAVID010000014.1 GCA_014799395.1 Oscillospiraceae bacterium
AAAGCTCAAATCAATGTGGATATTATCTTCCGATGAGTTTGTAAATGAAAGCTACTCAAATCAAAACGGGAAGTATATCGGCACTCGCAGTATAAAGTTCAACGGCTGCCGAACAAACAAATCAACGGGAGAGAAAGAAGAGTATTGCAAGGAAAAATACGAAAAGTATTTATGCGAGGACTTTTCTAAATTTCACTGAGAGGGAGATTTTTATGGGATTGGGAATATTGATGTGCGGCTTGAACGGCGCGGGCAAAAGCACGCTCGGCAGGGCGCTTGCGGACAGGCTGGGTTATCATTTCATCGACAACGAGGACTTGTACTTCCCCAAGACCGACCCCGACTATATGTACGCGGTCGAGCGCACTCAGGAGGAAGTCGAGGAGCTTTTGCTGAGCGAGATTAAGACTTACGGGAACTTTGTGTTCACGTCCGTCAAGGGGAGTTACGAAAAGGCTCTGCCGTTTTTTGATATTGCGGTGCTGGTGAGCGTTCCGAGGGAGCTTCGGCTGGAGCGCGTTAAGGAGCGCTCGTTCAAGAAATTCGGAGAGAGGGCGCTTCCGGGCGGCGACCTCTACGAGCACGAAAAGGGATTTTTCGAGTTCATCAGCGCTCGCCCCGAGAATATGGTCGAGGAGTGGCTGAAGTCCTTTGACGGGCGGGTCATTCGCGTTGACGGAACTAAGCCGATAGATGAAAATGTTGAGTTTATTGCCGGGGAAATACGCAGTTTAATTTGAGTTATTTTCCGAAAGGGAGTGCGGAATGTCAAGAATTGAAGTTGAAGCTATGATAAAGAAACTGCTCCGCAAGTACCACGCGGAATACGCGGTACTGTTCGGCTCTTACGCGCGCGGAGACGCGGACGAAAATTCCGATATTGACGTTATTGTTTTCGGCGGCGACGAATTTCACGCTACGGATATTTTCGCGTTCGGAGAGGAATTGCGCGAGCTTTCCAAAATGCGTGTGGACGCGTTTGAGATACGCGAGATAAACAAGGATACGGAATTTTACCGCAACGTTCTCAAGGAGGGGGTGCGCATTGCTTGAAAAAAACGGATAAGGAGCGCTTGAAAAAGATCGCTGAGACTTGGGCGGGGCTTAAAGCGCAGATAGTTAAGCGAAACATCACCGAGGAGCATCTGCTTACCGACGAATTTTCACAATGGGCGGTGACGACCCCGTTATATAATATCGGAGAACAGGTATATCAGCTAAGCGGGGAATTAAAGGCGCGCTATCCCGAACTGCCGTGGAGCAAGGTCTCGGGACTGCGCCACAGATTGATACACGATTACGACGGCGTAAACTGGACGATTATCGTTGAAGTGATCTTTAAGGAAATGGAACCTTTTATACAGTCCGTTAAACGGATTTTGGACGAAATTTAAAAATAAGAGGGTGGTAATAATGAAATTCAAAAAATTCGACGTGCTGATCGTCGGCACGGGCATTTCGGGCATTTACGCGGCGCTGAACCTCGACAGCTCGCTGTCCGTGCTTATGCTGTCAAAGCGCGAGCTTACGCTGTGCAATTCGGCGCTGGCGCAGGGCGGCGTGGCGGCGGTCATGGACAGGGAACACGACGACAGCGAGCTGCACATCAAGGACACGCTTATCGCGGGGCAGTACAAGAACAACCTCGAAAACGTGAAAATTCTTGTCGAGCAGGGTCCGCGCGACGTCGAGCGGCTGGTCGAGAAGTACGGCGTGGACTTCGACCGCAACGAGGACGGCTCGCTCGCTTTAACGCTCGAGGGCGGACATTCGCGGCGGCGTATCGCTCACCATAAGGACACCACGGGCTTTGAGATCGAGACGAACCTCATAGCGCAGGTGCAGAAGCTTACCAACGTTACCGTTATCAATAACTCGGTGCTGTGCCGTCTGGAAAAGAACGACGAAAAGTTTTTCGCCGAGGTCATTGTTGAAAACGGCGGGTACGAGTATTACTGCGCGAATTCGGTCATTATGGCGACGGGCGGTATCGGGCGCGTTTACGATTTCACGACAAATTCCGCGATAGCGACGGGCGACGGCATTCAGCTCGCGTACAATCTCGGCGCGGAAATTAAAAATTTGTCGTATGTGCAGTTCCACCCTACGGCGTTCGCGGATAAGGAAAACCGGGAGTGTTTTCTCATCTCGGAAGCGGTCCGCGGCGAGGGCGCGTATCTGCTCAACTGCAACGGCGAACGCTTTATGCCGGACTACGAGCCCGAGCGCAAGGAGCTCGCGCCGCGCGACGTGGTCTCCAAGTGCATAATGGCGGAGCAGAAAAAGACGGGCAGCGACGAGTTCCGGCTGGACATCTCGTATAAAGACCCGGAATTCGTTAAGAACCGCTTCCCGATGATATACAACAAGGTGCTGGAAAAGGGCTATGATATGACGAAAGAGCCTATCCCGATATATCCGTGTCAGCATTATCTGATGGGCGGGATAAACGTCGACGGCAAGGGCGCTACCAATATCGAGGGCTTGTACGCGGCGGGGGAGTGCTCGCATACGGGCGTTCACGGCGCGAACCGTCTGGCAAGCAATTCGCTGCTGGAAGCGCTGGTGTTCTCGCGGCTTATCGCCGAGGACATCAACGGAAAGCCGAAGCGCGGCGAAAACGGCGATGTCGAGTATCCGATGTCCTCTCCCGAGGGAAAGCCGCTGCCGAGCGGGATACGCACCGAAGTCCGCCATATAATGCAGAAGTCCTATTTTATCTACCCCGACTATCCCGAGGCGGAAAAGGGCTTGAAGCGCATTGCCGAGCTTAAAAGCGAGCTCGAAAACGGCGGCTTTGCGGTAACTCCCGATTTTGTTGAAGCCAAGTCCATCGTGACCTGCGCATACATTATCTTAAACGAAGTGATTGAAAGGAAAGACGAACAATGATACTTCTCCCGTTTTATGTTGACGACATTATCAAGACGGCGCTGTCCGAGGATATAAACTATATCGACAGCACCGCCGACCTGCTTATCCCCGAGAAAAGCTATTCCGACGCGTATTTTATGGCTAAGGCGGACGGCGTAGTCTGCGGCGCGGACGTTGCGGCGCGCGTGTTTACAATGCTCGACCCGACTATCGACGTTAAGTTTATGGTGGACGAGGGCGAGCGCGTTTCCAAGGGTCAGAAGATAGCCGTTATCAACGGTCATACGCGCGAAATGCTCAAAGCCGAGCGCACCGCGCTGAACTTTATCCAGCATATGAGCGGCATTGCGACCTATACGCGCAAATGCGTCGACGCTGTCGAGGGCACAAACGCGACTATCGCCGATACCAGAAAGACCCTCCCGGGCTTAAGAGCGCTCCAGAAATACGCGGTCACGGTGGGCGGCGGACGTAATCACCGCTACAACCTCACCGACGCGGCTATGCTGAAAGACAACCACATCGACGCTTACGGCGGCATTACCGCGGCGGTAAAAACGCTCCGCAAGCGCGCGGGGCATATGCTCCAGATCGAGGTCGAGACGCGAACCCTCGACGAGGTAAAGGAAGCCCTCGAATGCGGCGTAAACGTGATAATGCTCGACAATATGAGCCTCGAACAGATGACCGAGGCGTGCGCTCTCGTAAACGGCAAAGCAAAGACCGAGGCTTCGGGCAACGTCACGCTCGACAATATACGGGCGGTAGCCGAAACGGGCGTTGACATAATCAGTCTCGGCGCGCTCACACATTCCGTACAGGCGTTTGATATTTCAATGAAATGGGGTTAAATTATGGACGAAATCGAATTCAGATACGACACACAGCTTCTGCTTGACGCGGACGAGCCCTCGGACGACCTCGAGGACGAGCTCGACGAATATATCCGCACACACTTCAAGGGCGACTCCCTCCTGGTAATCGCCGACGAGGACAACGGCGTAACCACCGCCAAGCTCCACTTCCACACCAACGAGCCGTGGCAGATACTCGAATACTGCCGCTCGTTAGGAGAGATATATGATATTGTAGTAGAAGATATGGTAAGACAAAGCAGAGGTTTGAAGGGCTGACCGGTCGTGAGGCTCCGCCTCACACTCCGGCAAGGGCTCTGCCCTTGCATCCCGCCTAAGGGGCAAGCCCCTTAGGAATCCCGGTTCCCATTACGGTGGGAATTTTAGTTATGACCTTGTCTCTGTAAGGTTACAACGCAGCTCTTGGCTGTAATAGTAATAACGGCGCGTTTTTTTAACAACGCGCCGTTAAATTATTCAGCCAAGAGCAACGAAGTTACCTTACAGAGACGACCTGAAAATTAAATCGCCCAAAGTGTTGGGAAACGGGATTCCTAAGGGCGCAGCCCTTAGGCGGAATGCAAGGGCAGAGCCCTTGCACTGACTTCCTCTCTAAATACTATCTTACTCCGCTACATTATTCTTGATAACCATTTTTCTGATGAATTCGGAGGTATGGAGGGGTCTGCCGTTTATGATACCCTGTATCATATCGGCGTCGAAGGCGCGGGCGTTTTCGAGGGCTTTGATGGTGTCTACGCCCTTGATACAAACGGTCATACCCTTTTCGTGAGCGCTCTCTATCACGGAGCGGACGAACGCTGCCTGGACGGGGTCGTCGCTCAGACGGCGGCTTCTCAGCTTAATGCATTTTACATACGGGCTTTCGACGGGCGCGGAGGTGAATACGTTTCCGCCCTTGTCGTCGGCGATTATGTTTACGCCGCTGTTCGCCATTTGTTTGAGGAAATTGGTTCTTCCGAGCGTTCCGTCGCTTTCCGATACCGAAACGCTTACCGCCTCGGGCGGGAGGGAATACTCCAGCAGCGCCTTGCGGAGTATGATAACGCCCGTCTCGGAGTTAAGGATATTCTCCGGGATACTGAACGCCACGCGGAAATTCAGCAGTCCGCACTCCCGCACAGCCGCGCAGAACTCGCAGATACGTTCGACAACGAACTCGTAGATATCCTCGGCTTTGCCCATACGTTCGAGAACGGGCAAAAACTTGTCGCGCGAGACTATTATATCGCCGTTGCCCCAGAAAAGGTGCGCCTCACAGCAGATAAGCTCTCCCGTCCGCGCGTCGACAACGGGCGTGTACAGGAAATAAAAGCCCTCGAAGTCGTTCTCGGCGGCTTCCGTTACCAGCCGTCTTATGCGGAGATTGTTGTCGAGCTTTTCCTCGATACTGTCCGAATAGCTCACAGCGTCGTGAATGCGCTTGTCTTTCGCGAGCCTGAGCGTTTTTGTCGCGACGCGCACGCAGTCGGCAACGTCCTCGGCGTCGTTGGGAAACATACATACTCCCGCGTAGATGTCGAGCCGGTACTCGCTTTCGTTAAGAAACCACGGCGAGCGGAATTTGTTGAGAATGGTCTGCGCCAGAGCCAG
The DNA here is from genome assembly GCA_014799395.1 of Oscillospiraceae bacterium. Taxonomy (GTDB): domain Bacteria; phylum Bacillota; class Clostridia; order Oscillospirales; family Ruminococcaceae; genus CAG-115. Next base: position 5,343 of record JAAVID010000014.1, read on the forward strand.
TCCCTCCTCGCGCAGACAGACGCCGAACGTGATAAACAGTATATCGTTTGAGAACATATATACCTTTTTTTCCTTTTCGGTAGGTATCGCGGAGATATATTCCGCAATGCTCCGCACAATATCCTCGGTATAGCGGAGCGTATAGATCTCGGAAAGCTCCTTTAGGTTGGCTATCTCCACGGAGATGACCGCGCCGCTCTCGCCCTCGGCTATCGACCTGTTGAAATCGCGCTCGAACGCGCTTCTGTTCGGTATACCCGTCGTGGTGTTGTAGTACGCCAGACGGAGCAGGTGCTCCTGCGATACCGCAAGCTCGTTCTCCATAAACGAACGGTAAATGACCGTCGAGATTATCTGCGTAATGCTGCGTATCATCTTTCTGTCGCGGTTTGTCCACACGCGGTTCCCGTTTTTCGCCATAAATACGATAAGACCGCGCGGGTCGCCGTTTTCGTACACTCTCGACATTGCCACGCTTCTGCCCTTGCTCTCCCCGCCGCGGAGCTCGTCCTCGTGCATACATACCACGGCGTTGTTTTCAAGCGCCTTGTCGACATTCGGGTTGAACGGCGTATTTGACAGCATAGGGATAATATCGCCCGTCTCGCTCCAGCGGTATACCTTTATCGGCTGAACGTTGTCGGAGCAGAAAAACAGATCGTCAAGCCCGAAATAATCGCGGATAAGCGGGATTATACTGCCGAACGAAGCCGCGGTGCTCCTGCTCTGAAGTATCAGGGAATAGATGTTGTTCACAAGTATCTGATCCTCGAAATTCTGTCCGAGGAGCTTATTGGCTTTCTGCGAGTTTTCCATTTCCTCGCAGACGACAACGTAAGAGTTTGCTATCTCCGAGACCGTTCTTACCATAGTCTCCAGCAGGGGAACGCAGTCGTTTATATCCTCCAGCGACTCGCCCGCGATAACCCACGACGCAACCGTCTGGTGCTTTACGCGGATATTCTTTTTACGCTGATAGCTCATTTTATTGAGGTTTATTTTCCTGTCCTGCGCCGCGGCGATAATTCTGCCGTCCTCGCCGACTATCGCGGAATACATACCCTTGATACGCGAAAACGGGAGCTGAATTCTCTCCAGATAGTCCAGCCCCAGTATGTCGAGCAGCTGCGGCATATTATCCCTCGACGAGCCCATAGAGCCCTCCGCCTTGCGCCTGAACGAGCTGATAACGGGGTCGCTTCCGCAGTCGAGATACCCCGTCACGTCAAACAGCATACCCGAAAGCACGCGCAGAGACCCGTCCCTGCGGAACTCGGGCGCAGCCGCTATGTAGTACCATCTGTACTCGCCGCCGCAGTTAAGACGGACGTGCGCCTTAACGCCGCTCTGATGTCCGCTTATGACCTCGCTTACAATATCGCAGAACGGCTGATAGTCCTCGGGGCAGATAATATCCCCGAGAAGCGCCGTTTTTTCGGTCGAAAAAGGATTTTCCCCGAGCAGAAATTCAATGGGGAAATCGGGCTGATACTTCATTACAAACGCGAAATTACCGCTGTTTCTGACTGCCTGTTCCAGTCCTGTCATAGTGCTCACCCCTTGATCGAAAATTTAGTTGCGCCTTTAACGCGCAATATATATTATATAAGTATTTTTGGTAATAAATGCCTGTAATCGCAGACGTTATTCTTCACTTTCATTGTATACATTATACCATAAAGTTTTCAACATTGCAAGTACTTTTTTGTTATTTTCACAAATTTTTCATTTTTTTTATTTTAATAATTCTCATATTTGTGTAAAACTGTCAAAAAAATATCGGCGAAACGCGGTAAACGCTTCGCCGAACTAATATTTTTTGTGAATAATTCACAATTATTCGCTCTTGACAAATGTCGCTTTATAGGCATTTTCACTGTTGAACAACAGAAGTTCATCACCTTTGATTATAACGAACATCACCTCGCCGTTCAGAACGGCTTCGATACGCTCCGAGTTTTCGTCGAACTCGGAAGATGTGATATTATCATCGCCGTACTTGCCCATGTCGATGTCGGGGAGCGCGGTATAGACCGCCGTTTCGCCGTTGTACTCGAACGTGAGCGTATCGCCGTCAAACGTCAGCACCGCCCGTGCCGAGGCGTTATCCGCAGGCTCGGCGGGGAAATCGCCGAGCGACCCGCCCGCGCCCGTAACGCTCGCGCCCGTAACGCCGTCGCCCGCCTCGTCCGCGCTCACAACGCCCTCGGCACATACGCCGTTATCCGCGTCGAAGTTCGGCTCGTTTGACGTATCCCAACCGCCCGCAAATTCGTTGGCGTTCACCGTGTTTCCGTTGGTGTTTCCGTTGGTATCGCCCGAGGGGCTGCCCGCGGTCGGCGCGGTGCTTCCGCCTATCATATGGTTTATTCCGTCTGTAGCGAACTTTCCGCCGTGCGTGAGCGTGAGCACCGTCACTCCGATAACCAGACAAGCCGCTATCGAACCGCCGATAGTCACAATGCGCATAGGGAGCTTCTTTTTAGTAACTTCCGGCTCGGCGAGCTTTCGCTCAACGCCGCGGCGGATACGCTCCATAGCCGCCTCGTCGGGGGTGATCTCCGAAAATTCCTTTTTGTATTCGTCTCTGAGATCCATTAAAACTCCACCCCTTTCAAAAGCGTTTTCAGCTTATCGCGAGCGCGTGAAAGCCGCGTTTTCACGGTCGACTGCCTCGTGCCGAGCGTCCCGGCTATCTCCGCTACGGACATATCCTCGAAGTAATACAGATGAACTATCGTGCGGTATTTCTCGGGAAGCGCCATTACTGCGTCAAGCACCGCGCTTTTTCGCTCCGAACGTTCGGCTTGCTCCTCGGTGCTGTCGCCCGAGGACAGCTCCGCGACCTCGTCAAGGCTCGCGGTCTCGCTGCGGTGACGGAACTGCGCCGAACGCGCGAAGCTGTTCGTGCAGTTTACCGCGCAGCGTATCAGCCAAGCCTTGCGGTGCTCCTCGTTTTCGTATGTAAGGTCGGCTTTGAAGTAACGGACGAACACGTCCTGGACCACGTCCTCCGCGTCGACGGGGCTTTTCAGTCTCGTAAACGCAATGCCGTACACGGTCGGCGTGTACTTTTTCATTACCGCGTCAAAGCTGTCGCGCGCCGTGAGAGATAATGCTTCCATAAAATTCTCCGCTTCTGTATATAATACCCGATGAATGTCAAAAAGGTTTCGTTTTTAATAAATTTTTTTGAAAAATTTAACGCACAATTAAAAAAAGCCAAAAAGCTACCCCAAACCTTACAGGATAAACGTTGTAATCTAAACGCACAAGGTATTGGGAATAGGGATTCCAAAGGGGCTTGCCCCTTTGGCAGGATTGTAAGGGCGGAGCCCTTACACTGCCTTACACTGCCTTACACTGCCCTTGCACTGCCCTTGCACTGTTCATATATAACATTCGGCGTGTCTTGTAACGTGACAGCCTATGTTGACCGCCACGGGCAGACCCGCGATGTGGGTGGGGGCTTTCTCGATGTTGACGTAGAGCGCCGTGACCGTTCCGCCGAAGCCCTGCGAGCCTATTCCGAGCTTGTTTATCTCTTCGAGCATTTTTTGTTCCATTTCGGCGTAGAGGGGGTCGGGATTGCGGAGCTTCAGGTTTCGGCAGAGCGCTTTTTTCGCGAGCAGCGCCGAATACTCGAAATCGCCGCCGATACCCACTCCCACCACGATAGGCGGACAGGGATTGCTTCCCGCGAGCGATACCGTCTCCACGACGAATTTCACAATATCTTCCTTAGCCGCCGACGGCGTGAACATTTTCAGACGGCTCATATTCTCGCTTCCGAAGCCCTTGGGCGCGACCGTCAGACGTATCTTGCCGCCCTCGACGATACGCGTGTGGATAACGGCGGGGGTGTTGTCGTTTGTGTTGACGCGCTCAAGCGGGTCGCGGACGATACTCAGCCTCAGCCGCCCGTTGACGTACCCCTCGGCAACGCCCTTGTTTACCGCGTCCTCAAACGCTCCGCCGACGATATGCACGTCCTGTCCTATCTCCGCGAACACGACCGCCATTCCCGTGTCCTGGCAGATAGGCACGCCGAGCTCCGCGGCGCAGTCGATATTGGATACTATGTCGCCGAGCACGCTTCGGCAAAGCCCGCTCTCCTCGGCTTCGGCGCTGTTTTCGATACACTCGCGCATACCGCACGGCAGACGCAGGTTAGCGTCAACGCACAGCGCGGATACGGCTTTTGTTATTTCGGTCACGTTTATTTCGCGCATTGTTCTTCCTCCGTATTATATTCATTAGGTAGTTTCAACGCGTGCATTTCGTTGTAATCCTCAATGTCAAGTATAACATACGCGCCCCTGCCGTTCTTTGTGAGGAACACGGGACTGCCGACGGAAACATCTTTAAGAACGTCGCTGTAATTCCTTAAATCGGATACGGGTCTGATAATGGGCATAATCATTCCTCCTTTTGCTGTAAAATATTATATCACAATTACACAGCAAAGTCAACAGCAAAATACTGATTTTTTTACTCTTAACGAGAGTGGGGAGGGTGTGTGGGGGCTTCGCCCTTTGGAAACCCGTTTATTTGCCTTAATTATTCACAGCGATTTTTCCCCCGACCACCACCATACCCGGCAAACTCATAATATCCAAAGGCGACTTCCCGTTGTCGAACAGCACGAAGTCCGCGCATTTGCCGACCTCTACCGAGCCGATTTTTTCCTCAACGCCCAGGACCCTAGCGGCGTTTATCGTTATCCCGCGCAGCGCGTCCTCCTCGGAGAGCCCTCCGCGTACCGCGAGCGCCGCCGTCAGAGGCAGATACTGTATCGGAGTTTCGGGGTGGTCGGTGCAGATAGCGCAGTTTATCCCGTGCTCGTGAAGAATACGCGGCGTTGTTATGTCGTGATGAGCGAGCTCGGGCTTCCCCCTGTCGCCGAAAAGAGGTCCGACCACGACGGCGGGAAGCTCCTCGGCGAGCTCGTCCGCGATGATACCGCCGTCCGTGCAGTGAACCAGCACATAGTCCAGAGCGAACTCCCCGGCAATGCGCACCGCCGTGAATATATCGTCCGCGCGGTGGCAGTGGAAATGCGCTTTCAGCTTGTTTTCCTTATCGAACAGGGGGAGAAGCGCCTCGCATTTCGCGTCGAAGTCGGGCTTGGAGACCTCGTCGTCCGTGCCCTTTGTGCGCTTGTACTCGTCCAGGTCCTCCTTGTAGCGGAGCGCCTTTTGAAGCTGCTCGCGGATTATCGCGGCGGTCGCCATACGGGTAACGGGGGTCTCGTCGCGGTCGTTGTAGGACGACTTGGGATTTTCCCCGAGCGCGAACTTTATCGCGATTGGCGACTTGACGACGAGCTTATCCACGCGCTTTGAGCCGAACGTCCTTATCAGCGCGAACGAGCCGCCTATCGGATTCGCGCTCCCCACGCCCGTGCAAACGCAGGTAACTCCCGCGTTTACCGCGTCCTCGAAGCACCTGTCCATAGCGTTTATGCTGTCGACGGCTCTTAAATGCGGCGTGGACGGGTCGGTCGTTTCGTTGCCGTCGTCGCCCTCGAGCTGCATTGAGTAGCAGTCGCTCCACATTCCGAGATGACAGTGCGCGTCGATAAACCCGGGGTACAGCGTTTTCCCCGTGCCGTCGAATTCTTCCTCGTCCGTCGGGATATATTCCCTCATATCGCCGACTTCGGTGATTATCTCGCCGAAACGCACAAAGCCGTTCTCATAGTCCTTATCGGACATAGTTTTGATTTTTACGTTTTTTATCACCATAGCATTTGAACCCTTTATTATATTACTTCAAGCCGTACTGCAAAACTCTGCATTTATTGCATAAATAAGCACCGACAAGCACATCAACCCATAGATAACCCGTGGTTAAACCCACACCGACAAGCATATCGACAAACAAAACGACAGTCAAACGACAGACGGAATGACAGTCAACAAAGCGGTTTAAGGGCTTTCGTACAGTCCGTTGAGACCGCTTTCACAAGCCGAAAGTGACAGTCGGGCAACCCACGATTTGACAGTCATTCCGCCCACAGGGTAACACGCCTACTTTATTAAAAGAAGAAATAAAAGAAAAACAAAAAACCAACAACGCGCGTGCGCGCGCGGGGGGTTATATATTAAATAAACAGTTTTTTGCAGTTATGAGGGCTGTATTATATAATCAGCCCCCATAGCTTTGATTAACCTGCCGGTAACGGCATAGCGCGAAGCGCAGTTAGAAAAACGCGAAGCGCAGTTAAGAGCCCTCGTAGAACCTCACAAGTTTAATTATCTCGTCGGCAATGACGGTGTCGCGGGTATTGCCGTTTACCATACACACCGCGTTTCGGCGGTATATCTCGGCTCGCTTGTTGTAGAGCTCCTCGAGCTGCTCGGGAGTGTTGTTCATCACGAGCGGACGGTTGGTATCGCCGCTTATCCGCTTGCAGCATACCTCGAACGCCGTGTTGATATACACCGATAATCCGTTTTCCCTCGCGAATTTCGCGGTATCGTCGTTGATAAGCGCTCCGCCGCCCGTGGCGACTATGCTGCCGTCGGACAGCTCGCGGATATATTTCGCTTCGAGCTGTCTGAAATGCGGCTCGCCGAACTTTTCAAATATCTCGGGTATAGACATTCCCTCGGCATTGACGATATAGCGGTCGAGGTCGAGAAAGCGCCTGTTGAGAGTCGCGGCGATAAGCCGCCCGACGTGGCTCTTTCCGCACCCCATAAAGCCGCAGAGATACACGCTCAGCTTTTTCATACCAGAGCCTCCATATCCTCGATGAGCTTGTCTATGTCCTCCTTGCGGTACTCCGCGCCGTCCCATATCTCGTGAGCGGCTACCGCCTGGAGCACGAGCATAGCCATTCCCGTCGTTGCCTTGCAGCCCTTTTCGCGGGCGGTCCCGGCGAGCAGGGTCTCCTTGGGATTGTAGACAGCGTCGAACACGAACCTCACGTTATCCAGGACCTCGGGCAGACACGGCATTCTGTCGACCTTCGGGAACATTCCAACGGGGCAGGCGTTCACGAGCAGGTCAAACTTCTCATTGCCGAGAACGGCGTTGGAAAGACCCTCCGCGGGTATCTTGACCGCCTTTACCTTGGCGGTCGGCTTCATAGCCTGTATCTCGCCGATAACGTTCGCCGCGAGCGGGAGGTCGTTCTCAAGCGCCGCGATGGTGAGCTCTCCGCCGTTGAGAGCGGTCTCGACAGCCATCATACGCCCCACGCCGCCGCAGCCGATAAGCAGCACCTTAGAGCCGAGCGACGCGCCGAGCAGCTCTATCGATTTCGTGAACCCTATGCAGTCGGTGTTATAGCCGATTTTCCGACTGCCGTTTTTAACGCAGTTTACCGATTTGTAGCGCCGAGCGCCGTCCGACATCTCGTCGCAATATTCTATTATCCCGATTTTGTGAGGAATAGTGATATTGAACCCGTCAAATTCCGACAGAAACCCGAACTTGTTTTTCAGATCCTCGGGGGCTATATCCTCCAGTGTGTACTCCACTTTTTCTCCAGACAGCTCAAACAGCCGCGTATGTATCTGCGGCGAGAGCGAGTGTCCGAGGGGGTGACCTATCAAACAGAATTTTCTCATTTGTGTATCTCCTTAATTAAAATCAGCCTTTGAGCGCGGCGAGCGCCTTTTCCAATGTTTCAACATTTTCAACATTTACGTTGACAACGCCCTTGAGCGTTTTCTTGACGAGACCCGTGAGCACCTTGTTCGGACCCAGCTCCACAAACGCCTCGATACCGTTCTCGTTCATAGCGTTCAGCTCGTCGACGAACTTTACGGGCGAGCAGATATGCGCCGCGAGGTAGGACGGCATATCCGAGAAGTCCTCGAGCTTTTTGCCGTACAGATTAGCGTAAAAATCGCAGTTCGGCGCTTTGAACGCGAAGCCCGATACAGCCGCCTTGAACTCGTCCGCCGCAGGCTGCATGAGCTTCGTGTGGAACGCCGCGGACACCGCGAGCTTCACGCTGCGCTTGCCGAGCTCGGTAAATTTCGCTATTGCCGCGTCGACAGCCCCGACCTCTCCCGCGATGACGGTCTGGACGGGGGAATTGTAGTTCGCGGGCGCGACAAATCCGTCAACGGAAGCGCATACCTCGTCAATAAGAGAATTGTCCGCGTTGAGGATAGCCGCCATAGCGCCCTTTGAGTTCTCCGCCGCCTTTGCCATAGCCTCGCTGCGGAGCTTGATAGCCCTGAACGCGTCCTCCATCGAGAGCATTCCCGAAGCGTACATAGCCGCGTATTCGCCGAGCGAATGACCCGCTACGGCAGCGTTGTCAATGCCGTTCTCGCGCACAGCGTGCAGCGCGATAAGCGAAGCGGTGAAGATAGCGGGCTGAGAGAGCCTTGTCTGCGCGAGCTCCTCGGCGGTGCTCTCCGTGAGCTTTTTCAGCAGGTCATAGCCGAGAATATCCGAGCCGCACTCGAGTATCTCCTTTGCCCCGTACTTCTCCGCGAGCTCCGCGCCCATGCCCGGATATTGAGAGCCCTGTCCCGAAAATAAAAACGCTGTTTTCATAAAAAATCCTCCGTTAAACATTAAAATTTATTGACTAAATGAAAAAAGGGTTGACAAATTGCCGAAAATAAGGTAAAATATAAGGTGGAATGTTGTGGCAATTTCATAGACGGCATTTGCCGTTTGGTTTGGGAATTTTTTCCCATAGCTTTATTATACATTATTTAGAGAATAAAATCAAGGAGTTTTTTATGAGCGGTATTGAGTTTTTGGGAACGGGCAGTTATGTTCCCGAATTTGTGGCGGATAATGAGAAATTCGCGCAGATAGTCGAGACCTCGGACGAGTGGATATTCCAGAGAACGGGTATCAAGCAGCGTCATATTTCAACGGATAAACCGAATTATTATATGGGAGCGCAGGCGGCGAAAAGAGCGGTCGAAAACGCGGGTATAAGCGCGCAGGACGTGGAGCTCATAATAGTATCCACCTGCACGCCCGATTTCTTTTACCCCGCGATGTCCTGCCTTATTCAGAAAAAAATCGGCGCGAAGAACGCCGCTTGCTTTGACGTGAACAGCGCCTGCACGGGCTTTATCACCTGCCTCGATATCGCGCAGAAGTATCTCGAGACCGAAAAGTACAAAAACGTGCTTATCGTCTCCACGGAGAAGCTCTCGAGCCAGGTCGACTACACCGACCGCGCGAGCTGTATCCTTTTCGGCGACGCGGCGGGCGCGGTGCTGCTCGGTAAGAGCGATAAGCGGTTCAATTCGTTCCTCGGCGCGGAGGGCGACGAGTTCGAGGCGCTGTACTGCAAGGCGAACTATCAGAGCAACTGCCCGTGGTTCGGCGATATAGACGAGTTTTACGGTCACAGATTCGATACCCCCGCAAAGCAGAATTTCCTTATGCAGGACGGCAAGGCGGTGTATAAGTTCGCCGTGAACGCGATGGCGGACGCGGTTCGTCATGTCGCAAAGCAGGGCGGCTTCGATGTGTCCGAGCTCGACCTCGTGATACCTCATCAGGCAAATCTGCGCATTATCGAAAAGGCGACCGAGCTCCTCGGTATCCCGTCCGATAAGGTGTACACGAATATCGAGCATATGGGCAACGTTTCAAGCGCGTGCATTCCCGTCGCGCTGAATGAGCTGTTCACGGCGGGAAGAATTCACGCCGGTATGAAGATATGCTTCGTGGGCTTCGGCGCGGGGCTTACTTACGGGGCGGCGGTCATAGAGGTTTAAGGTTTTTGAAAGGCGGTATTACTATGAGTACGAGAGACAAGGCTATCAGAATTATCGATAAATTAAATGAACGGCAGCTTGAGGGCTTTATAAATATGTTCTCCGATTTTGTTGCTGATGAAGTTGACATTGAGGAGGAAAAGCGCAAAAGACTCGCCGCTTATCTGTCTGTAAAAAAGATGGTCAAAAAAAATCCCGACATCGACTACGATAAAGAACTAGCCGAATACAGGGAGGAGAAATACGGGCGTTGAGGGTTTTGATCGATACAAACATTTTGCTTGATTTCTTTTTTGACAGAGAGCCGTACAATGTCTATGCGGACAGGGTTCTGAAAATGTGCGGAAATTATGAGCTGCAAGGTTTTATAGCGGCAATTTCAATTCCAAATGCGTTTTATATTTTAAGAAAAGATCATCCGGCTGATGAAAGACGGAAAATGCTTTTGGATATTTGCGGATTTTTGAGTATAGTTGGTATTGATAGCGCGAAAATCTGGGGAGCATTGATAAATTCCGAATTTACGGATTTCGAGGACTGCCTTCAGGACGAATGCGCGGTCGCGTGCGGCGCGGATTACATCATCACGCGCAATATCAAGGATTTCGCGCACAGCACTGTTCCGCCGATAACCGCCGAGGATTTTTTAAAACTGATCGATAAACAGCGAATTGTTTAGGAAAGGATAATCAAATGGCTAAAACTGCAATAATCACGGGTTCCGCAAGAGGAATAGGCGCGGCTATCGCGCTGAGACTGGCAAAGGACGGCTTTAACATAGCGCTTAACGACGTAAGCGAGAAGAGCTTTGAAAACAACGATATTATGGAGAAGATAACGGCGCTGGGCGTGAAGTGCGAAAAGTACATCGCGGACGTTTCGAGCCACGAGGCTTGCGAGAGCTTCGTCAAAAAGGTAAAAGAGGACTTCGGCACTATCGACGTGCTGGTGAACAACGCGGGAATAACGCGCGATGGTCTGCTTCTGCGTATGTCGGAGGAGAATTACGACGACGTTATCCGTATCAATCAGAAGTCCGTGTTCAATATGACAAAGTTCGCCGGCGCGGTCATGCTCAGACAGAAGAGCGGCAGGATAGTGAACCTCGCTTCGGTGGCGGGTCTGTACGGAAATCCCGGGCAGATGAACTATTCCGCTTCCAAGGGCGCGGTCATCTCGATGACCAAGACCGCCGCAAAGGAGCTCGGCTCGCGCGGTATCACCGTAAACGCGGTAGCTCCGGGCTTTATCAAGACCCCGATGACGGACAAGCTCACGGAGGAGCAGAAAAACGCGATGCTCGCGCAGATAGCGATGAAGCGCTACGGCGAGCCCGAGGAGATAGCGGGCGTGGTGGCGTTCCTGTGCGGCGACGACGCGTCTTATGTAACGGGACAGACTATCGAGATAAGCGGCGGATTAAGTATGTAATAAATTGACCGTTTTGTAAAAAACCGTCAATGATGGAGGAAAAACAAAAATGAGTAACGAAAGACGAGTGGTAATTACGGGGCTTGGGTGTCTGACCCCCTGCGGAAATTCTCCCGAGGAGCTTTGGGCGAACCTGCTTGCGGGAAAGCACGGCTTTGAGCTGGGAAACTGGTTCCCCGAGGAGCCCGAGACAAAGGGCGTCGTCGCTAAGGTCAAGAATTTTGACCCTACCGTGATCTTCGATAAAAAAGAAGTGCGCAGAAATGACGTTATCGTTCAGTACGCGGTGTACTGCGCAGAGCAGGCGCTCAAGGACGCGGGGACGGACTTGAAAGACCTCGACCCGTTCCGCGTGGGCTGCATTATCGGAAGCGGTATCGGCGGTCTTTGCACCACCGAGGAGGAGCTCAACAACTACAACGAAAAGGGCAACAAGCGCGTTTCCGTGTTCACGATAACCAAGATGATCGGCAATATGGCGGCGGGCGAGGTCGCGATAAGAACGGGCTTTAAGGGAAGCAACTTCTGCGTTACCACGGCTTGCGCTACGGGTACTCAGTCGATAGGCGAGGCGTTCCGCGATATAAAGCACGGCTATCTCGACGCGGCGCTGGCGGGCGGCACGGAGCATTCCGATATAGGCTTCTGCTACGCGGCGTTCAACAATATGAAAGCGATAACGCGCTCGACCGACGTCGACAGGGCTTCTGTCCCGTTCGACGCGGAGAGAAGCGGCTTCGTTCTCGGCGACGGCTGCGGAGTGGTCGTTCTCGAGGAATACGAGCACGCAAAGGCTCGCGGCGCTAAGATCTACGCCGAGATATGCGGCTACGGCTCGACCTGCGACGCGTATCACGAGACCAGTCCCGACCCCGATGGCTTGGGCGGCGCAAAGGCGATGGAGTTCGCCGTAAAGGAGGCGGGCATAGACCCCTCCGAGGTAAACTACATCAACGCGCACGGCACTTCCACGCATATGAACGACGCTACCGAGACAAAGGCGATAAAAGCCACGTTCGGCGAGCACGCGAAGAATATCGCGGTAAATTCCACCAAGTCGATGACGGGACATCTTCTCGGCGCGGCGGGCGGCGTTGAGGCGGTAGTCACGGCGCTGTCGATAAAGAACGGCAAGATACACCGCACGCTCGGCTATAAGGTTCCAGATCCCGAGTGCGATCTGGATTACGTTACCGAGGGCACGCGCGAGCTGAAGATAACCGCCGCGCTGTCAAATTCGCTCGGCTTCGGCGGTCATAACGGCTGTCTTTGCTTTAAGCCCGTAGATGATTAAGTTGTGTTATAAGGAGTAATTATGAACGTTAAGGATAAAGAGCAGCACCAGATAGACAATACGGTCGAGTGCGTTGAGGCGCTCGCGAAGATCGTCAAGGAGAACGGCCTCGGGCGGCTGAAAATAAGCACCGAGGACATCGACATCGTGATAGAGGGCAAGCGCTGTCCTCCGCCTCCCGTCGGCGTAATGCCGTCTATCCCCCCTATGGCTCCTATGAGCGCGCCCGCAGGTGCGCCGTCGGCTTCCGTTCCGACGGAAAAGCCCGCGGAGACGGTTTCGGGGAACGTTATCACTTCGCCGATAATCGGCACGTTCTATTCATCGCCCGCGCCCGAAAAGCCCGCGTTCGTCAAGGTAGGCGATACCGTAAACGTCGGCGACGTAGTCTGCATTATCGAGAGCATGAAGCTGATGAACGAGATAAACAGCGAGTTCTCGGGCAAAGTAGCCGAAATTTATGTAAACAACGGCGACGCGGTAGAGTACGGTCAGAAGATAATGAGAATAGAGTGAGGTCGGATATGGTTTTAAATCAAGAGCAGATAAAGGAAATAATCCCGCACCGCGACCCGTTTTTGCTTATCGACGAGGTAACGGAGCTGGAGCCGGGCGTTTCGGTAACGGCGAAAAAGTACCTCAAGCCCGACGAATACTGGTATAAGGGGCATTTCCCCGGTCAGCCCGTAACTCCGGGAGTTCTGATGATAGAAATGCTCGCGCAGGCGGGCGCGGTGTGCGCGCTGGCGCTTCCCGAGAATAAGGGAAAAATAGCGTTTTTCGCGGGTATCGACAAGGCAAGGTTCAGAGGACAGGTGCTCCCCGGCGATACCCTCGAGCTGAGCGTCGTTATGACCGATAAAAAAGGCGCGGTAGGGTTCGGCAAAGCGGTCGCCAAGGTCAACGGGAAAAAGGTCGTTACCGCCGAAATATCCTTTGCGGTAGCAGATCCCAAGGCAGAATAATTTTTTGGAGAATTAAAAATGTTCAACAAGATACTTATCGCCAATCGCGGCGAGATAGCGATACGCATAATGCGCGCCTGCCGCGAGCTTGGAATAAAGACCGTCGCCGTGTACTCAACGGCGGACAGGTCGGCGCTCCACGCGCAGATCGCGGACGAGGCGGTGTGCATAGGTCCCGCGCCCTCAAAGGACAGTTATCTCAACACCAAGGCGATAATCGCCGCCTGCGAGACCACGGGCGCGAACGCGATACATCCGGGCTTCGGCTTTTTGTCGGAGAACGCGAATTTCGCGCGGCTGTGCGATACCTGCGGCATTACGTTTATAGGTCCGACCCCCGAGTGTATGGACGAAATGGGCGACAAGGCGAACGCGCGCAGGACGATGATAGACGCGGGCGTTCCCGTTATCCCGGGCTCGGACGGTATCGTTCCCGACATCAGCGAGGCTAAGAGGGTTTGTAAGGAGATAGGCTACCCCGTTATGGTAAAGGCTACGGCGGGCGGCGGCGGACGCGGTATCCGTCTCGTCGAGGACGAGGAACAGCTTGAAAAGCAGTTCGCCGAGGCGCAGGCGGAGGCGCTCGCGTGCTTCGGCAACGGCGATCTGTATATTGAAAAGTTCGTCGTTAATCCGCGCCATATCGAGATACAGCTCCTCGCGGACAACTTCGGCAACGTGGTTCATCTCGGCGAGCGCGACTGCTCGTTGCAGCGCCGCAATCAGAAGGTCCTCGAGGAAAGCCCCAGCCCCATTATGACGGAGGAGCTCCGCGAAAAAATGGGCGCGGCGGCGGTCAGCGCGGCTAAGGCTTGCGGTTACAGAAACGCGGGCACTATCGAGTTCTTAGTCGATAAGGACAGGAATTTCTATTTTATGGAAATGAACACGCGCATACAGGTAGAGCACCCCGTTACCGAGTTCGTCACGGGTATCGACCTCGTAAAGGCGCAGATACGCGTCGCGGAGGGCGAAAGGCTCTGGTTCTCGCAGGAGGATGGTCGGGTGACGGGTCACGCGATAGAGTGCCGTATCAACGCCGAGGATCCGCGGCATAATTTCCGTCCGTGCCCCGGGCTGATACGCTCGATACACGTTCCGGGCGGCTTCAACGTGCGTATCGACAGCGCCGTGTACGCGGGCTACGAGATACCGCCGTTCTACGACAGTATGATAGCGAAGCTGCTCGTAAAGGGCGCCGACAGGGAAGAGGCAATAAAGAAAATGCGCGTGGCGCTCGCGGAGTTCATAATCGACGGCGTGGAAACGAATATCGATTTCCAGTTAAGGCTTCTCAAAAACGAGAGCTTCGAGCGCGGCGAGTTTGACAACGGCTTCTTGAACCGCACAAACATAATGGAGGACTAATAAATGGCTTCAATAGAGGATTTGTTTAAGGTCGTCAAGTCGCGCTTTACCGACGACAGCCGCTCCGCGCCCGTTGAAAAGGACGTGTCTATCCCGCAGGATCTGCTGTTCAAGTGTCCGAGGTGCGGGAATGTCGTATACAACGAGGAGTTTATCCGTGCGATGAAGGTCTGCCCGAAGTGCAATTACCACGCGCGTCTGACGTGGCAGGAGCGCCTGGAGCTCACCGCGGACAGGGGGAGCTTCAAGGAGCTCGACAAGGATATGCAGCCGCTGAACCCCATAGGCTTTCCGCGCTACGAGGATAAGGTCGCGAAAATGCAGGAGGCTTGCGATACGCGCGAGGCTATCGTGACGGGCGAGTGCACTATCCGCGGCTACCGCTGCGTTATCGGCATTATGGACAGTCATTTTCTGATGGCGAGTATGGGAAGCGTAGTGGGCGAGAAGATAACCCGCGCGTTCGAGTATGCCTCGGAAAAGGGCTTGCCCGTGGTGATGTTCACATGCAGCGGCGGCGCGAGAATGCAGGAGGGTATCATCTCGCTTATGCAGATGGCGAAAACCAGCGGCGCGGTGAAGCTCCACAGCGACAAGGGCGGGCTGTACATCGCCGTTATGACCGACCCGACGACGGGCGGCGTTACGGCTTCCTTCGCGAGCCTGGGCGACATCATAATCGCCGAGCCGAAGGTGCTTATCGGCTTCGCTGGGCGGCGCGTTATCCAGGACACGATACGCCAGAGACTGCCCGACGACTTCCAGAGCGCGGAGTTCCAGCAGGACTGCGGGTTCGTTGATATGATAGTCGAGCGCGGTATGATGAGAAAGCGCCTGTCGAATATCCTCAAGCTGCATGGCTTCCCGAAAGAGACTACGGCGAGATAGGAGGACGGATATGAGTAATTTAACTGCCTGGGAACGAATGGAAATAGTTCACAATAAAAACCGTCCGACGGTCAACGATTATATACCGGCGATGTTCACGCGGTTTATGGAGTTCCACGGCGACCGTTATTTCGGCGACGACGCGGCGATAATCGGCGGCATAGGCTACCTCAGCGAAACGCCCGTGACGGTCATCGCGCAGGTCAAGGGAAGAAATCTCGACGAGAACAAGAAGAGCAACTTCTCAATGCCGCACCCCGAGGGCTACCGCAAGGCGCTGCGTTTGGCAAAGCAAGCCGAGAAGTTCCGCCGACCCGTAATTTGTCTGGTCGACACTCCCGGCGCGTACTGCGGTATCGAAGCCGAAAAGCGCGGACAGGGCGAGGCGATAGCGCGCAATCTGTACGAGTTTATGACGCTGAAAACGCCGATAATCTCGATAGTGCTCGGCGAGGGCGGAAGCGGCGGAGCGCTCGCGCTCGCGGTCTGCGACGAGCTGGCAATGCTCGAGAACGCGCTGTACAGCGTTATCTCCCCGAGGGGCGCGGCTTCCATCGTGTGGAAGGACTCGTCCAAGGAAAAGGACGCGTGCGAGATTTTGAAGATCACCGCGGAGGATCTTTCGAGCTTCGGCGTGTGCGACAAGATAATCAAAGAGCCCGAGGGCGGCGCGCACAACGCCCCCGAGCAGACCGCCGACAGCATTTACGAGTACCTGGTGGACGCGGTCTCGCGGTTCGGGTCGGTGGAGATAGAGCGGCTTTTGAGCGACCGATACGCTAAATTTAGAAAAATTGGTATGTTTACCGAATAATTTTGGTTATTTTTACCTATTATTTTTTGGCGTTTGGTATTGATTATTTTTTGTATATGATTTATAATAGTACTTGATAAAGCCGAAAGGCAAATTAAATGGAGGTATTTCAGATGGATATTTTGGAAAAGGTTAAGGACTTGATCGCGGATCAGCTCGACGTTGCGGATAAGGAAAGCATTACCGAGGGTTCGTCTATCACGGACGATCTCGGCGCGGACAGCCTGGACGTTGTAGACCTGGTTATGGCTCTTGAGGACGAGTTCGGTATCGAGATCCCCGAGGACGAGGTAGAGAACATCAAGACCGTTGGCGATATAATTAAATACATTGAGGATAAGCAGTAAGCAGACTGCCGATAAACGCTCGCACCGTGCCGCAGTTTCACTGCGGCACTTACTTCGTCAAGGCTCACGCGGCAGCCACAAAGGCTTGCCGCGCGAGCCTTTCCTTGTCTGCGAGCGTTTCTCGGCAGTCTGCGGTAAATGCGAGTTTACTCTGAGAGAGGGGCGGAAAAATCCCTCTCTTATATAATCTCTTTTAACGCCGTTTTGTGAACCGTAATTATAACAAAAAAGCAAATAAAAATTTGTTAAAATATCATATTGACACTATATGAGAAAAGCGGTATAATATAAAAAATCCTCGTAAGCAATGAAAGGAGAACGCCATGATCTCTGAAAAAATCAAAAATTCTGCCGAAAAGGCAATGCCCAAAGAGAAAAGGTTCATCGACGGAGTGCGGAGCTTTTTCGGGAAGAAACCGCACAGGCTTATTTTGAGCGGTCTTGTGGCGCTTGCGCTTTTATATCCTATATATTGTATGGCAGGCGATAATATCAACGACAGATATAATGTGCCGATGTTGGCTTTGGGATTTATTCAGGTCACAGCCGCGGGAGCGTTCTTTGCGAATATAAAAACTTATTCGCTGAAGAAATACGTGTGCGCGGTCTCCGTCTGGTCGGTGGTGCTGTATTTTGCCGCGGTTACTCTGGAAGTTCTGTCGGGTATGGATACGTCTGATTTTATGCAGGTAATTCCGGGCTGGACAACACTGCTGCTCTTGGGAATTCCGATTTGCGCAACTTTGATTGCGTTGTCTGTCCTCTTTGCGTACTTGGTAACTTGTTACCTTAAAGAAGAATAAACAACAGCGCCGAGCTTTTCCGCCCGGCGCTTTTTTCGCGGAAAATTTTAATTGGGGTTTCCGAAGGGGCGGAGCCCCTTCGGCGGGAGGCTGGGGGCAGAGCCCCCACACCCCTCCCTCGTGAGAGGGTCGTCGCGAGTGTTATGCAATTTAAAAATATTTCTATATAAATTGTAAAAAAATACTTGAAAAATTTCCTTGAATATTGTACAATATATAGTGGATAGTCAAATATTTGTCATTTGGCAATTTTTGACAAATTTCACTTACGAAAGGAAATAATTATTATGGCTAAGCTCAACAAGAAGAATGTGGAAGATTTGAATGTCAAGGGCAAGACCGTCCTTGTCCGCGTTGATTTCAACGTTCCGCTCAAGGACGGCAAGATCACCAACGACAACCGTATCACCGCGGCTCTGCCCACCATCAACAAGCTGACGGAGAACGGCGCTAAGGTCGTTCTGTGCTCGCACCTCGGCAAGCCGAAGAACGGTCCCGAGGCTAAGTTCTCGCTCAAGCCCGCTGCCGACAGACTGGCGGAGCTGGTCAAGGGCAAGGTTACGTTCGCTCCCGACGATACCGTCGTAGGCGAAAACGCGAAAAAGGCTGTTGCGGCTATGAACGACGGCGACATCGTTGTTCTCGAGAACACCCGCTTCCGCGGCGCGGACGAGACCAAGAACGGCGAGGGCTTCTCCAAGGAGCTCGCAGACCTCGTAAACGGCGAGATCTTCGTTATGGACGCTTTCGGTTCTTCTCACAGAGCGCACGCTTCCACGGTCGGCGTTACCAAGTTCGTCAAGGAGACCGCTGTCGGCTACCTGATGAACAAGGAGATAGAGTTCCTCGGCAACGCCGTTGAAAGCCCCGAGCGTCCGTTCGTTGCGGTACTCGGCGGCGCTAAGGTCGCAGACAAGCTGAACGTTATTTCCAACCTGCTCGAGAAGTGCGACACGCTCATCATCGGCGGCGGTATGGCTTACACGTTCCTCAAGGCGCAGGGCATGGAAGTCGGCAAGTCTCTGGTCGACGACGAGAAGATCGACTACTGCAAGGAAATGATCGAAAAGGCTAAGAAGAACGGCAAGAAGCTCCTGCTCCCGATCGACACCACTGTCGCGGCAGGCTTCCCCGACCCGATCGACGCTCCTATCGAAGTATCCACCGTCGATTCCGACAAGATACCCGCCGATATGGAGGGTCTGGACATCGGTCCCAAGACTATGGAGCTGTTCGCGAACGAAGTCAAGTCCGCTAAGACCGTTGTATGGAACGGACCGATGGGCGTATTCGAGAACCCCATTCTCGCAAAGGGAACTATCGCGGTCGCTAAGGGAATGGCAGAGGCGAACGCTACCACCATCATCGGCGGCGGCGACTCGGCTGCGGCTGTCGTTCAGCTCGGCTTCTCCGACAAGATGAGCCACATCTCCACCGGCGGCGGCGCGTCTCTGGAATACCTCGAGGGTAAGGGTCTGCCCGGCATTGACGCTATTCAGGATAAGTAATCAAAACAATAGGGCGGAGCAATTCGCCCTATTAAATTGAAGAAAGGTTAGAGCTATGACTTTAAACAACGAAAAGATAGAGCGTATAACCGACTGCACCATAGATCGCAAAGATGGCAACATAGAATTTGCGGAAATGAAGAACTCCAGATTCTGCGCCGTTGTTTCGGAATGTGATTTCAGCGGTTCGGAATTCGGTCGGACTAATCTTCGCGGGAACTCTTTTGTATGCTCCGACATGAGAGGAGACTACTTTGAAGAGGTCAACCTGTCGGGCGCAGGGTTTGAGCGCTCGGATATCGGCGGCGCGGGATTTACGGACGTGAATCTCCACGGCGCGGCGTTTGACTGCTGTGACCTTTCGGGTGCTGAGTTCACCGATTGTAGGATTGACGGAATGAAGATAAAAGGCTACGATATTTCGGAGCTTATCGAATTTTACAAGAATAACCATAAGGAGAATGGGTAATATGAAGAAGAATGCAAGAAAAGCAATTATCGCGGGCAACTGGAAAATGAACAAGACCCGCCCCGAGGCTAAGGCTCTGCTTGAGGAGCTCAAGCCCCTTGTTGCGGACGTTAAGAGCGTTGAGATCGTTGCGTGCGTACCGTTCACGAACCTGGAGACCGCTCTTGCGGCTACCGAGGGAACGAACATCAAGATCGGCGCGGAGAACTGCCACTTCGAGAAGAGCGGCGCGTTCACGGGCGAGATTTCGGCGGATATGCTCGCGGAGATGGGCGTTGAGTATGTAGTTCTCGGTCACTCCGAGCGCCGCCAGTACTTCAACGAGACCGACGAGACCGTCAACAAGCGCACCAAGGCGGCGTTGGCTGCGGGTCTTAAGCCGATAGTATGCGTTGGCGAGCTGCTCTGGGAGCGCGAGTGCAACATCACCGAGGAGGTCATCGCGCGTCAGATAAAGCTTGATTTCTTCGCTATCTCGGCGGAGGACGTAAAGAAGTGCGTTATCGCGTATGAGCCCGTATGGGCTATCGGCACGGGCAAGACCGCTACCGCGGAGCAGGCGGAGGAGGTCTGCGCGTTTATCCGCGCTCAGCTCGCGAAGCTGTACAGCGCGGACGTTGCCGAGGCTGTAACCATTCAGTACGGCGGCTCTATGAACGCGAAGAACGCCGAGGAGCTGGTCTCCAAGACCAACGTTGACGGCGGACTTATCGGCGGCGCGTCTCTCAAGGCGGAGGACTTCACCGTAATCATCAAGGCAGCGGAGAACGGTTGATGAACGATACGAAAGCAAAAAGGCTGCTTAATTGGTCGCTCGTCTGCACGGTGTTGTATTACGCGCTGTTCTTTATCGGGTGGTCTTTACAGCTGCCGCTGTTTGCTAAGTTGTTTGAATATACCGATGAACAGAAATCCAATATGGTAACGGTATTTTTTCCGTCCGTTGTCATTGTATTGGCAGTCGGCGCGGTCGGTTTGACGGTATTCAATATACTTTTGCGGAAGAAATTCTCGCCTCGGGTTTTCATATGCGCGGCGGTATTTTCTGCGTTGGTATTTGTTTCCGACAAAATGGCAAAGTTCACCATTCCTTTTGAGGGAGTAGTAGACCCTTGTGTGCACCTGCGCGCAATGGGTGTTAAGGATACCTTACATTCGGCTGAGCTGAGCGAAAAAACGATCATAGCTCTTGATGTGTTTTTGTCTGTTTTTTTGGTGGCAGCAATTACGCTGATGATGTGCGCTTTCTGTATCGGCAAAAGTGAACGGCGGACTTTCTCCCGCATAACCGAGCGGGAATAACAAGATTATTTTATAGGAGAAATTTTTATGGCTGTTAAACCTGTTTTATTAGTTGTAATGGACGGCGTCGGCTACTCCAAGACCGGACTTGGCGACGCTGTTACCGAGGCGAATACGCCTACGCTCGACTGGCTTCTCGCGAACTGCCCGAATACGCGCCTTAAAGCACACGGCGACGCGGTAGGTCTGCCCAGCGACGACGATATGGGCAACTCCGAGGTCGGACATAACGCGCTCGGCTGCGGACAGATATACTCGCAGGGCGCTAAGCTCGTAAACGAGAATATCGAGAGCGGCAAGATGTACGATTCGTCCGCGTGGAAGGAGATCGTCGGGAACGTCAAGGCTAAGGACAGCACGCTGCACTTTATCGGTCTGCTTTCCGACGGCAACGTTCACTCGAACATTTCCCACCTGTTCAATATGCTGAAAAGGGCTAAGGCGGACGGCGCTAAAAAAGCTCGCGTTCACGTTCTGCTGGACGGGCGCGACGTTCCGTCCGATTCCGCGCTTACCTACATTCAGCAGCTTGAGGACGTTCTCGCAGAGCTGAACGACGGCTCGTTCGACGGCAAGATCGCGAGCGGCGGCGGACGTATGACTATTACAATGGATCGTTACCAGGCGGATTGGGCAATGGTAGAGCGCGGCTGGAATATCCACGTTAAGGGCGAGGGCAGAGCGTTCGCGTCCGCGACGGAGGCTGTTCAGACCTACCGCACCGAGCTCGGCAAGGCGGACGACCAGAACCTCCCCGGCTTCGTTATCGCGGAGAACGGCGTGCCCGTCGGCAAGATCGTTGACGGCGACAGCGTGATACTGTACAACTTCCGCGGCGACCGCGCTATCGAGCTGTCTATGGCGTTCGATATGGACGAGTTCGACCACTTCAATCGCGGCAAGAAGCCCGACGTTTGCTACGCGGGTATGCTCCAGTACGACGGCGATTTGAAGCTCCCCGCGCGCTTCCTCGTTAATCCGCCCGAGATACACGACACGCTCTCCGAGGTGCTTGTGGCGGCGGGTCTGAACCAGTACGCGGTATCCGAGACCCAGAAGTACGGTCACGTTACCTATTTCTGGAACGGCAACAGAAGCGGAAAGTTCTCCGAGGAGCTGGAGACGTTCAAGGAGATACCGTCCGACAAGGTCAGCTTTGACGAGCGCCCGTGGATGAAGTCCGCGGATATCGTCGACGACCTTATCGAGGCTATCAAGTCCAAGAAGTACGACTTTTTGCGCTGCAACTTCCCGAACGGCGATATGGTCGGACATACGGGCTCTATGGAGGCTACGATAATCGGCGTTGAGTCGGTGGATATAGGTCTTGCGCGTTTGAAGAAGGTTTGCGACGAGTACGGCGTTACAATGCTCGTTACCGCAGACCACGGCAACGCGGACGAGATGCTGGAGAAGAACAAGAAGGGCGACGTGCAGGTGCGCACGGCGCATTCGCTGAACCCCGTTCCGTTCATCATTTACGATAAGGACGTGAAGTACGTTATCAAGGACGGAAATTACGGTCTGTCCAATGTCGCGCCCACGGTAGTGAAGATGTTCGGACTGACCGCTCCGGCAAGCTGGCAGCCGTCGATGATTTAAATAACGGTGCGCCCTTAGTTTTAAGGGCGCATTAGTTTGTATAAAAAGTATTTTTTACCGACAGAGACAGTCTGAATAGGGCTGAAAAAACCCCTTGACATTTTGCCTTGATTGTGATAAAATAAAAATATATCATATAGAAAGGACACTTTTACTTATGCTGACGAAAGAAGATCTGCAAGCTCTGTCGGAGATGATGGACAGCAAGATCGATCCTATCAATAAAAGGCTCGATAAAATGGACGAACGTCTCGATAAAATGGACGAACGTCTTGACAAAATGGACGAACGTCTCGACGCGATGCAGGAAGATATTGAAATTGTGAAAGAGGATCTGCAAGAGGTAAGAAGCACTGCAAACGCTTTAAGCGAATGGGCTGAAACGCTTACCGAATATCACTTCCCCGATTTACACTATCCGCTTC
The DNA here is from genome assembly GCA_014799395.1 of Oscillospiraceae bacterium. Lineage (GTDB taxonomy): Bacteria > Bacillota > Clostridia > Oscillospirales > Ruminococcaceae > CAG-115. The sequence continues at coordinate 28,272 of JAAVID010000014.1, forward strand.
ACGAAGATGAAAAAATTTCATAAATTAAATAAAGAGGTTTGAAAAGACCTGTCGGAAAATACTTTTATATAAACCGCTGCGCCCTTAGTTTTAAGGGCGCATTTTTTGCTGCCGGGAGCGGCGGTATTACCGTTTACACCAACATTTACTTTGTTCCCGAAAATATTTCACAAAATATTGTACAAAGTTAATAAAAACTATTGACACAAGCGTTTTTTTTAGGTATAATTATTACATAGGCATAGCTTAGACTTTGCTGTACGCGCTTACGTTCACGGAAGCCCAAAAGGAGTAATATTATGGCAGATTTAGTAAACGAAATGCTTGGTAAGTTTATGGCGCTCATGCGCGAGGAGAAAGAGATCTCCGCGGAAATGGACGCCGCTTTCAAGGAATACAACGATTATTGCAGCTCCTCCGACGAGGACCTCAACGAGAAGATCGGCGAGATACGCGAGAAAATGCATAAGCTCGATTACCTCCTCGATTACGCTAAGGAACACGCTCAGCCCGACGAGCTCGAGGAAGCCCCGGCTCCTTTTGAGACTTCCGCGGGTCAGCTCGAGAGTATCCGCCAGACCATAAAGCTCGAGTCCCGCAACGACCCCAACGCCGAGACCCTGTACACCAAGGTCACGGGTCAGATGAAGTTCTACGAGCAGAAGATCGAACAGACCAAACAGCTCATCGAGGGAAGCAAGGTGCAGGCTAAGCGCCAGTACGACAGCGACGTAGCCACGCTCACCGAGCGCAAGACCCAACACGGCGAAAAGGTCAAGGCTTACATACAATCCGACGATTTCAAGGAATATCTCAAGCTCCTTGTGTTTGATAAGTCCGCGTTCAACAGTCCCGCGACGGTCGAGCTGCCGTCAAAGGAGCTTATCAGTCTGGGTCAGCGCCGCGTTAAGCTGTCCGTGCCCATGGAGGTCGAAACGGAGCTTTCCACGCTCTCCAACGGCGAGTACAACGCCGCCGCGCGTACTATCGGCGCGCCTTATCAGATCCCCGTAAACAAGGGAAGCGTGCTGTTTCTCGATTATGACGAGCGCAATCAGACTTATCTTATGGGCGGCGTTCAGCGCCTGCTCCTCAATCTTATAAAGTATATCGGGCAGGATATTACCAATGTGGTCTTTTGTGACCCCGTTACGTTCACGGCGGACGGTCTCGGTCATATCGCGGCGCTCGGCAAGGGCGCAAACCCGTTTATCACCGTTCCGACTTCGCTTTCCGACGCGGCTGCCAAGCTCGGCGAGTTCGCCGAGGCGGCGCAGTCGTCGCCCACGCCGGATAAGATCTCACGCGTGCTCGTGCTCAACGGCTTCCCCGAGAATTATATGGACGATATGCTGAATAAGGCGCTTGCCGTTTGCAGAACAGCAAAGCAGAACGGCGTGCTTGTCGTGCTTACTCATAACGCTTCGGTTGAGGAAACTCCCGTTGAAAGGGAAGTCCGCACGCTCGCGGCGTCCATTCGCAGCAGAAACGGCGGCTTCTGGATAGAGGACGTGCGCGAGAGCCTGTTCTGGTATTCCGCGCCCTCCGACCTTCCGGAGGATATTCGCCGCGTTTATATCGACCAGCGCCGCCAGGCGGCTCACGCTTCCGAGCCCGCCGAAAAGATCGAGCCTGTTTTCGGCTCTTCCGCGCCCAAAGCGCCCGCAGCACCCGCGGCACCGGTAAAGCCCGCGGCTCCCGAGCCCGTTGAAAAGATCGCGCCTATTTTCGGTTCTTCCGCGCCAAAAGCGCCCGCTCCCGCTGCTCCCGCAAAGCCCGTCAAGCCCGTTGAGGAGTTTGAGCCGATCTTCAGCTCTTCCGTTCCCAAAAAGCCCGAAGAGCCCAAGGCAGAACCCGTTCATATACCCGAGCATAATTCGGAAATGCCGGAAACGCCTGCTCAGCAACAGGCTGCACCCGCGCCTCAACAGGCAGCGCCTGCGCCGGCACCGCGGCCCGCGGCTCAGCCCGTTCAGAGACCCGCGGCGGACGGCAGACCCCGCAAGGGAAGCCGCAAGCTCCCCGAGATAAAAATAGGTATGAGCGTGGACGGCAGTCCGATAAATATGGACGCGGGCGGAAATATCGTCTTTATCTGCGGCAAGAGCGGCGGCGACAGACAAATGCTCACCGACAGGCTTATCACGCAGATAATCGAGCGCTCTCACCCCGACGACGCGGAGCTGTGGCTTTGCGACTGCGGCGGCGGAGAATTGATGAAGTATTCGGATAAGCCCGCGGCGCATATTCGTTACGCGGTGTCCGATTTTGACGGCGAGACGGCGTTCGACTTTATCGAGGTCATTTCCGCCGAGTTTGAAAAGCGCGTCGTGGCGCTCAACAAAAACGGCTGGGAGGACTATGCCGCCGTTCCCGAAAACGTGTATATGCCGAGAGTGTTCGTCGTTATCAACGAGTTCTCGAGACTGCTTGAGATACTGAGCGGCGCTCCGAGATATTTCGGCAGAAGCTTTACCGCAAAGCTCGCGAATATTTTCAGAAGATGCGCGGACTGCGGAATTCATTTCGTGCTGACCTCCGAGGCGTTCCTCGACAACGGAAAGCGCCCCGAGTGCTTTGAGAACGTCTCCGTACACTGCGCGGCTGCCGTATCGGGCTGCGACAGCGGCGTCCGCGAGATGTTCGGTCAGGTCAAGCTGTATGAAAATGAGATCGAGTCGCTCAAAAAAGTTCCCGAGGGCTGCGCGTTCACCGCGTCCGAGGGCAATGACGACGGGCTTGTGATGGTTCGTCTGCTTGTCGCGCAGGCTTCTCTTGACAACAGATTTATCGCCGTTACCGAGTACAGAACGGGCTACGACGAATATGTAAACAAGCACCCGATACTCGCAAACAGAAAGCTCCGCGCGGCACAGCGCGACCACGCGGCGGCGCAGGGCGAGATGATCGCGGCAAAGGGCGCGGACGAGACGCTGCTGTTCCTCGGCGAGCCGTGCCGTTTCAGAGCGGAATACCCGATACGTCTGTACGAGGAGTTCGGCGAGAACCTGCTGACGGTCGCTCCCGAGCGCGAAAAGACGGGCGCGGCGCTCGCGGTCAAGGCGGCGATACAGTCTCTCGCGGCGCAGAACGTCGCTGTCGAGGTGCTCACCTGGCGCGGAGACCCCGTGTACGCGGAGCTTATGAGCAATAACGCTTTGAACGGCGTGAACGTGCTTTCGGGCGACGAGGCTGTTGCGCGCGTCAAGGAGCTGTCGGCGGATATTGCGGCGGGCAAGCGCTTGGCTTCGTTTGAGATAGTGCTCGGCGGAGATCATCTGATAGCCGCTCTTCACGCGGAGGACGGTCTCGCCGATATGAAGCGCGCGCTGGTAAAGGGCTCGCGGCTCGGAACGCATTTTATGTTCGTTTCGGGAAGCGCGGCTCAGCTTTCGGCGGGCTTCATCTCGCTGTTCAGACACAGGATAGTGTTCCCGTGCCCGTTCGCCGAGGCGGAGAAGATACTCCGCGACCCGGGCTGCGAGCTCCCCGGGAACGCGTTCAGACTGTCGGACGATTATGACGAGCTTACGCTTGTCGCTTATTCGGTTTGAGAGGTCGGCTATGGGAATGATCGATGAATTGAAGGCGCTCGGAGCGGATACCGACGACGCTCTCACAAGGTTTATGGGCAATACGGAGCTGTTCGAGCGTATGCTCAAAAAGCTCCCCAAGGTCGTTGAGGAAGCGCCCGTTATGCCGTATCTTAAGTCGGGCGATCCCGATATGGCAATGACAAACGCGCATACCTTAAAGGGCGTTATCGGAAATCTCTCGCTCACGCCGCTGTACAACGGCTACGCCGAGGTGGTTGACCTTCTGCGCGACGAAAAGCCCGAAAAAGCCGCCGCGCAGTTTGAAAAAACGCTCTCGCTCCAGAATGATATTCTGGAATGTATAAAAAAGTATATGTAACGATTTTCATTAAATGGGGGTTGGGGGCGGCGCCCCCACATCCCCGTTATCTTTAATTGAAAATCGGTATAAAAAGTGAAAGGTGTTTTCCATTGAAGAACTCAATTTTAATAGTTGACGACCAGGAGATCAACCGCGTTTTGCTTGCGGAGCTTTTTAAGGACGAATACAACATAATAGAAGCGGAAAACGGGCAGGAAGCGCTTGACATAATAAACGAGGACGACAGCATAATCGCCGTTATGCTCGACCTGATAATGCCCGTAATGGACGGAATGAGCGTGCTTTCGGAGCTTAACAGAACGGGAAAGATATACAATATCCCCGTGTTTATAATCACAGCCGCGGATAATATGCAGATGCTTACGGGCGCGTATAATCTCGGCGCGGTGGATATAATCTCCAAGCCGTTCCGTATGTGCTTTATCAAGGCGAGGATAAGCAATATCGTGGAGCTTTACCGCCATAGAAACGAGCTTGTCGATATAGTCGACGAGAGCGTGGAGAAGATGTCGAAAATAAACGACAAAATGGTGGAAACGCTCGCGACGCTTATCGAGTTCCGCGACTGCGAGTCGGGCGAACATGTCAAGCGCATAAAAAATATCACCATAAAGCTGATGACCAAGGTAAGCGAGATGTTCCGCGAGTATCGGCTGGATAAGTCGACTATCGCGAAGATAGGCACGGCTTCCATACTTCACGACGTGGGAAAGATCGCGATACCCGACAATATACTGAAAAAGCCCGGACGGCTCACTCCCGAAGAGTTTGAGATAATGAAGATACACACCGTCAAGGGCTGCGATATTCTGGCGCAAATGCCCGAGGATATTATGGATCACGAGGTGTATCGGTTCAGCTACGATATTTGCCGTCATCATCACGAGCGCTGGGACGGGCGCGGTTATCCCGACGGGCTGAAGGGCGACGAGGTCTCGATATGGGCGCAGGTAGCCGCGGTCGCCGACGTTTTCGACGCGCTTACCTCGCCGAGAGTGTACAAGGCTTCGTTCAACGTGGAAACGGCGGTGAAAATGATAAACAACGGCGAGTGCGGACAGTTCAACCCCAAAGTCCTCGAAGCATTCAACAGCATAGTAGACGACTTAGTAAAGAAACACAGTGAAGAAGAGGAGTAGGGGCAGTCGTGAGGCTCCGCCTCACACTCCGCTCAAGGGGCAAGCCCCTTGAGAATCCCTGTTCCCAACTTCTTGGGCGTTTAGATTATAACGTCGTCTCTGTAAGGTTACAACGTTGTTCTTATTAAAAAAAGCGGCAAGGTTCTTCTTGCCGCTTTTTGTAGGAAAAAATTCACCTTGTAACCTTACAGAGACAACATCAAAATCAAATCGCCCAAAGTGTTGGGAAATGGGATTCCTAAGGGCGCAGCCCTTAGGCGGAATGCAAGGGCAGAGCCCTTGCACTGACATTCTCTCTATTTACTCTTCTCACTCTGCAAAATCGAAGTCTATAAATCCTCCGTTTACGTTTACGGAGACGCATTTTACTTTTATTTTGTCGCCGACGGTGAAGACTTTTCCGTTTGCCGCGCCGGTGAGGATAACGCCGTGTTGGACTTCATACTCGCCGAGGGGCATACGGGTGACGGAGATCATACCCTCGACGGTGTTGTCGAGCGCCACGAAAATGCCGCTCGGTGAAACGCCCGAGATAAAGCCGTCGTATTCCTCGCCGATATGGTTTTTCATATACTCCGCCATATAGAGATTTTCGCACTCGCGCTCGCAGCGTACCGCCGCAAGCTCGGTGTTGCTCGCCTGCATTGCCGCTTCGGAAGCGAACTTTTTGTATTTTTTCGTGAGCTTTTCGGTGGACAGGGCATAGACATAATCCGTGAGTATGCGGTGGATAGCGAGGTCGGCGTAGCGTCGTATCGGGGAAGTGAAGTGCGCGTACTCGGGCATTACAAGTCCGTAGTGACCGAGCGGTTCATCGGAGTACTTCGCTTTCATCATAGTCCGCAGTACTATGCGGTTTATAACGATATATTTGTCGCTGTCCTTACTGTCGCTGATGACCTTTGCGAGGTCGGCGGCGGCGGAGCGCTCCGAAATGCCCTCGGGGTTTATGCCGAGCGCCGTGAGCGTATCGCCGAGCGCGAGGAGCTTTTCGGCGGCGGGCGCTTCGTGAACGCGGTACACGAACGGGAATTTTTCTTTCATCGCAAGAGAAGCCGCCGCATTGTTCGCCATAAGCATAAACTCCTCGATTATGCGCTCGGCAATGCCGCGGTCGCGCGGTTTTACGTCAACGCAGGTGCCGTTTTCGTCGGTGATTATCTTCGCTTCCACCGTGTCTATTTCGGGAGCGCCGCGGTTTACGCGGTTCTTTTCCAGTATCTCGGCGAGTTCGCGCATTATCGGGATACGGTCGAGAACGCGGTCGTATTTCGCGATTATCTCATCGTCGGCGGTATTTTCGAGAATACGGTTGACCTCGGCGTAAACGCCCTTAACGCGGCTTCTGATGACCGTTTTCTCAAAACGGTAATTCAGCAGCTTGCCGTCGTTGGAGATATTCATAAGGCAGGAGAACGCGAGACGGTCAACGTTGGGATTAAGCGAACAAATGCCGTTGGAAAGCTCTTTCGGGAGCATAGGAACGACCCTGTCCGCGTAGTATATCGAAGTTCCGCGCGTAAACGCCTCGCCGTCCAGCGCCGAGCCTTTTTTAACGTAATGCGAAACGTCCGCGATATGCACTCCGAGTTTAAAGCCGCCATCGATACGCGTTATGGAGACCGCGTCGTCTATATCCTTGGTGTCCGCGCCGTCTATCGTGAAGATAGGCTCGCCGCGCAGGTCGAGCCGTCTCGCTGCCTCGTCGGGGTCGGGCTCGTCAATGTCGAGCTTTGAAGCCTCGTGAAGGACCTCGTCGGGGAACTCGATATGCAGATTATTCACGAGCATATACGCCTCCGCGCCCGCCCTGGCGTTGTCAGCCGAGCCGAAGCTGTCCGCGATAGCGACGGTGTGGTCGAAATGCCGCTCGCCGCGCTTCTTTATCGAGAACGCCACCTTATCGCCGACGTGCAGGGGGTTCGCCCCCGCTTTCGCGATATACAGCGGCTCGTCGCAGAGCTTGTCGGGGAGGACCATAAGGCGGTTGCCCTCCGCAACGATAACGCCCGTCAGCAGCATATCGCTCTCCTCGAGAACGGCGAGCACGACGGCTTCGGGGCTTCTGTCCTCGACCGCCGTCATTATCTGTTTCGCGAGTACTGTGTCGCCCGGTATCGCGCCGCACATATCGCGTCCGCGGACGAAGTATTCAACGGGCATATCGTCCTGCGAAGTCATAAAGCCCGAACGGGGAGTAACGCGCGTGATAACGGCGGTGAAGTAGTCATCGGAGTTTTTAAGTCTCCACACGCCCTTTTTATTGGTAACGTCGCCGAATTTTTTCATTTCCGCCAGGTCGTCCGAGAGCTTTTTCGCGAGCTTTTTCGGCAGGTCGAGCGTTCGTGTGAGCTCCTTTTCGGTCAGCCCGTCGTCCGACTTGTACAGGGCGGTCAGTATGTGAATTTTGAGCTTGTTCATAAGCAATCCCTCTCTTTATAGGTGTGTTTGTTTTTTTAATTATTCAAAAGGGCAGTCGCTTGGACTGCCCTTTGTATTTATTCTGCTGAGCTTGTAGTCGAGCTGTCCGAGCCGCTTTCGGAATTATCCGAGCTGTCCGCCGAACTGTCGGAGCTGCTTTCGGAATTATCCGAGCCGTCCGCCGAGCTGTCGGAGCTGTCCGTCGAACTCTCCGTGCTTGATGAGCTGTCGGAAACAACGGAGTTCGGTGCGGACGTGTTATCGGTCTTGCCCGCGCCCCAGTAAACGTTGATGACGTTTACGAGCAAAGCGAGCACAAAGAACACGATAGCCGCCACGATAGTCGCCTTGTTGAGCATGGCTTCCTTGGTGCGCCCGGCGTTCTTCTGGAAGTAGCTGTCCGAGGTCGAGCCGGAGATGGTCTGCGACATCTGCGTTTTGGTGTCCTTCATCAGAACGACAACGACTATAAATACACAAGCGATGATCAGAACGATCGCGCTGATAACTTCAAAAATACCCATTTCTTCCTCCAAATAATAAAAGTTTATACCATACCTATTGATTATAACACAATAAAACAGAAATTTCAAGTATTTTTGTAAAATTTTTTATATATTTTTATTGCGGGTCGGTTATGTGTAAATTTTATACAAAAATTATTGACTTTTTTATGCAAGTGTGATATAATAAAATAGAGTAGGAATATATTACGTTGAGGGCAAATGGATAAATTATGATAAGGGCTGTTATCTTTGATATGGACGGGCTTCTGCTCGATACCGAAAAGCTGTTGGTGAGGTTCTGGGTGCAGGCGGCGAACGAGGCGGGGTTCCCGATGAAACGGGAGCACGCGCTCGCGATACGGTCTCTGCACAGGAAGTTCGCGATACCGTATCTGCAAGGGCTGTTTGGCGAGGAGTTCGATTATGTGAAGATACGTTCGCGCAGAATGGAATTGATGAACGAATATCTTTCCGAAAATCCTCTCGAGCTGAAACGCGGCGCAAAGGAGCTTACGGCGTTCTTAAACGAAAACGGCATACCCGCCGCCATCGCGACGGCGACCGACTTTGAGCGCACAAAGGCTTACCTTACGCGCGCGGGGATATTCGGGTGCTTTGATAAGATAGTCTGCGCGACTATGGTCGCGGAGGGTAAGCCCAAGCCCGATATATACATATACGCCGCGGGAGAGCTGGGGCTCGAGCCCGGCGAGTGTATGGCTCTCGAGGACTCGCCGAACGGTGTGCGGTCGGCTGCGGCGGCGGGGTGCGTTACGGTAATGGTCCCCGATCTTACGCCGCCCGACGAGGAGCTTTCCGCCCTCGTATACGAGAGCGCGGGGTCTCTGGAGGACGTTATCGGTATAATAAATAAGGTAAACAGGGTCGGCACGGTAAAAAATTAAACGACCTGCAAATAAACGAGGTGAGATTATGGCTGAAACCGAAAGGCAGTTTATCAAATTGGACGGCTGGGTCGAGATAAATTGCGAAAGCAACGGAAGAGTCGCGAATATGGTGCTCCACAGCCCGCAGAGCGGCGGCGCGGAGGTAAGCTACGATATGGTCTGCGGCGAGATAGCGCGTCTGGGCATAACGACAAATATCGACGAGAGCAACATAAAGCGCGTGATCAAGGAGCGCCTGTACGACTTACAGGTGTGCGTTGCCGTCGCGACTCCGCCGAAAAAGGGAAAGAACGGATATATCAGCTTCAGATTTGACAAGGAGCATAAGCTCAAACCCCGCCAGAACGAGTTCGGCATTGCCGATTACCGCGAGCTGAACGCTATCGTGCCCATTCACAAGAACGAGATAATCGCCGATATTGTTCAGCCCGAGGAGGGCGTTCCCGGAATGGATATTTTCGGCAACGAGATACCCGCCGAGCCCGGCGACTCGCCGAAGGTCTCGCTCGGAAAGAATACGCTCGTCACGACGGACGGGTCTAAGGTGGTCGCGGCGTGCGACGGTCATATCGTTTTCGGCAACGGCTGCTTCCAGGTGGAGAGCGCGGTGACGATAAAGACCGACCTCGACCTTTCGGTCGGCAATATCAGCTTTTTCGGCGACGTTCATATAAAGGGCAACGTTATGGAGGGCTTCTCCGTAAACGCGGGCAAGAACGTCAAGATAGACGGTTCCGTGTTCGGCGGCGAGATTACCGCGGGCGGCAACGTAACGATAGTCGGAGGCTGTATCAACTCGAAGCTGAGCTGCGACGGAAACGCCGACGTCGGCTTCTGCGAGAACGCCGAGATATTCGTCAAGGGCGATATTATCTCGAAGCAGTTCGCTTTCTGCAACGTTTTCTGCTACGGCGGACTTACCGCCAAGGGAACTCACGGAGTTATCTCGGGCGGACGGGTAACGTCTATGCACGACGTGAGCGCGGGCATAATCGGCTCGGAGAAGTACACCGCGACGGAGGTCTATATCGGCGACGGCTCGGTGCTGTACACGAGAAAGCGCGAGGCGGAGGCTGACCTTAAGGAGTCTGTGCGCATATTCGACGCGGCTGTGAAAAATCTCGCGTTCCTCAAGCAGCGCAAGATAGCTCAGGGCGGCGAGATGACGGAGGTACAGCAGAGAGCTTACCGCACGGAAACGCAGAACAAGCTGTTCCACTCTCTGCGCAAAAACGAGCTCCAGGCGCTTATCGACCAGCTCGAGGAGGACATCAAGAACAAGGACACGCTCAGCGCCAAGGTCTCGGGGGTCATTTATCCCGGAGTAAAGTTCTGCGTGAACTTTTTAACGCTGGATATTATCGAGACCACGCCGAGGGCAAAGGTCACGATAATCGATGACAAGCTGATAGCGGTGCCGCTGTAAAATATTCATTCTAACCGAGAGGGTAGCATTTAATGAAGAATAACATTTTAATAATCGCCGGTGTGACGATCGTCGCGCTCGGCGTAATAGCCGCAGTGATCTTAGCAAGCGTTCTGAACGGCGGAGAGCCCGACAACAGCTCGGACGACTTCAGCAGCGTAATAACAATACCCGATACCTCGGAGCCGTCCGATATTTCGGACATAAGCACATATTCCGAACCCGTTGACAGCCCCGACAGCTCGGAAAGCCTTGACTCGGATTCAAGTCTCGGAAACGAGGCGCAGGGGATTGTCGCGACGGCGAATTCGCTTATCGGAGTGCCGTTCCTCGAGAACGGAAGCGACCCCGACGGGTTCGACAACTCGGGATTTATCTACTACGTTCTCCGTGAAAACGGTTACATCACCTGTCCGAGACAGACCGAGGCGCAGTCGCGTATGGGCACGGTCCTCGATTACGACAGCATTAAAGAGGGCGACCTTGTGTTCTTCAGCAACGAGGGAAGCGACGAGGCAAACTTCGGCGGCATCTACGTCGGAGACGGCAAAATGATAGCCTGCCTTATGCCCGATACGTTTGTAAGAGAAGTCGACATTACTACCGATTATTATCGGGATAACTTCTTTGGGGGAGTGAGCCTGACATAAAATTAACGCCGCCCGTAACGGGGCGGCGTTTGGTATGTGCTTATGCGGCAAGTTTTGTGAGAGTGTCCATATTTACGGTGAGTTCGCTGTCGTTTTTGTGCTGTTCGATGTATTCTTTGACCGTATTCTTAAGCTCGGGATTAAGTTCAAGCAGCTCGGGATTACGCGTTACTATTTTAGGATTGCTTACCAGAATGGACGGCTCTTCAACCAGTATTTCCGCGATAATGGGCTTTATTCCGGGGTTCGCGAGGAAAATAACGGGTTCGCGTGTTATGATGCTCGGGTCGTCCATTAAGATGTCGGTGATATATTGCTTGTAATTGTCCGTTGCGAGCGTTTCTTCGTCGTTAGTTAAAAGAGCGTTCATATAAATTGAAGGTCTCAGATCGATGACGGAATGCTCGGCTCTGACCGTTTCAACGAGTATATATATCATAAACGAGTTTGACAGCACCAGAAGTCCGAATATAACGGCGAGTACCGTGAGGATTATTTTTTTGGATTTTTTCATAATATTGACCGCCTTTCATTTTTTCAAAAAGACTTTTATTCTCGGGATTGAGATATAAGTCCTTATCTAAAATTATACTATATATGTCGGTCAAAAGATATATTAAATTTTACCAAAATATGACAGGGAAAATTAGCAATATTTTTTGGTAATGAAAAATCTCTTAATCATATAGTTGAAAAATTCGCGGGAATATGGTATAATATTTTATGTATGAGTAATTCACGAAAAAACCGAAAGGATAACTATGAAAACCGTATTGACAGATAACAGCTTATGCGCGTATACTCTGTTTGACGACGCGCCGTCCGAGTATATTTACAAATATATCCGGGCGCTCGCGGGCGCGGGCGTGCGGTATGTCGAAATTGACTTCCGTACCCTTATGAAGCTCCGCGAGCTCCCGAAGGGGATAGGCTATATTTTCCGGCTTGTCGACCCTATGTTCCTGAGATTGGCGGAGCTTTTCGATTTTGACTATATCCTCGTGACGTTCGCCGACGTGAGGAGAAAAATAAAGACCGATATTCCGATAATGCTGGAGCTTCCCGTTATCGACGGGTATTCGCGCAGAGTATTGCAGTACGCGGAACATTCTATGGACGGCAGGGTAACGGCGGTGAGGATACGCGGAAGTCACCCGCTTATGACGCAGGAGGAAGCGCGGAAGTATGTGCTGGGACTGAAAAACGAGTTCCCGGTGCCTCTGGACTTCTGCCCGATGAACGACAATAAAACGGCGCTGGACAGCGCGATGAAGTTCACGGCGGCGGGCGCGGACAGCGTTACGCTCACAATGGGCTTGACGGAGCGGTACTGCTCGCTGGAGGAGTATTTTTTCACGCTGATGTCGGTCTACGAGTCGCTCCCGCCGGAGCTTCGGCTCAACCCGCTCTGCTCGGCGACGGTGTATCACCGCTATCTGTTCCGCAACAGAAACGGCGACGGGATAATGCATTATATGGATATTCTCGACCACGACATTCATTTTTTGCAAAACGCCGACACGGGCGAGCGCGTGCGTATCAAAATGGGGCTTAAGGACACGGAATATCTTCACAGAACGTTCGTCTCGGCAATGGAGAGAATGGCGCGCGGCGAGGATATTCCCGATGATATATTTGAGGACATAAGCGACGCTATTCGGCATTACGATACCGATTTTTACAATTCCGAGCTTCTTAACCGAAAAAGAAAGGGCTTGCTGAACTAGGAGGAAAAATCGTGATAAAGCTTATCGCAAGTGATATGGACGGCACTCTGCTGGACGACGAGAAGCGTCTGCCGCCCGATTTTTTGGAGGTCCTCGACGGGCTTATCGAGAGGAGCATTACGTTTACCGTCGCGAGCGGACGTACATACAGCGCTCTCGAGCATTTGTTTCCCGGGGAATATCGGGATAAAATAGCGTTTATATGCGATAACGGCGCGTGTACGGTTCTGAACGGCAAGCCCGTGAACGTCACACCGCTGGACGCGGAGACTTACCGCGAGCTGCTGGAGGCTTGCCGCGTGATAGGCGACCTGCGCGTGGTGGTGTGCGCGGAGAGCGGCGTTTATCACATAAATTCGGGCGATGAGTTTTCCGACGAGGTCGGGCGGTTCTACAAATCGCACAGCGCCGTGGAGGACTTGTTCGCCATAAGCGGGACGGTCTACAAGATCGCCGTGTGCGACGAGCGCGGAACGCTGGCTCACGGCAAGCCCGCCCTGGACGCGATATTCGGCGACAGGCTGAACGTCCAGGCTTCGGGCGTTGTCTGGATGGACGTTATGGCTTCGGGAGTGAGCAAGGGCGCGGCGCTGAAAGCGCTGCGGGATAAGCTCGGCGTTTCGAGGGGGGAAACGATGGTGTTCGGAGATTACTTCAACGACGTGGATATGTTACAGCTCGCCGATTGGAGCTTCTGTATGGAGAACGGTCACGAGGACGTAAAGAAGCTGTGCAGATTTATCGCCCCCGACAACAATCACGGCGGGGTAACTCGGTGCATAAAAAAATACGCGTTGGAGGTCGGAGAATTTAGCGTATGAACGGTTTGAATATCGCGTTAATAATCGTACTGCTCGCGCTGTCGGCGTTCTTTTCGGCGTCCGAGACGGCTATTTCGAGCGCTAATCGGATACGTCTGAAAAATATGGCGGAGAACGGCTCGCGCGGCGCGGCGCGGGCGCTTGGCATTCTCAAAAAATACGACAAGGCGCTTACCACTATCCTTATCGGCAATAATATCGTTAATATCGCGATGTCGTCTATCGCCACCATTATGGCGATAGCGGTGGTCGGCGAGCGGTACGGCTCGCTTGTCTCGACCGTCGCGACTACGCTGGTGGTATTGGTGGTCGGTGAGGTAATGCCCAAGGCTATCGCGAAAGACCACGCGGAGAGCGTTTGTATCGGCGTTTCGGCGGTCATCGCTTTGCTTACGGTGATCTTCACGCCGTTCTCGGCGTTTTTTATACTGCTGAAAAAGGGCGTCGCAAAGCTGTTTCATACCAAGGAGTCGGTGAGCGTTACCGAAGAGGAGCTTATGGCGATAATCGACGAGATAGAGGACGAGGGCGTTCTGGAGCAGCAGGAGAGCAACCTTGTGCGCAGCGCGCTGATGTTCGACGAGATAACGGTGGACGAGATAATCACGCCGAGAGTGCGCGTAGTCGCCGTTGACGTAAACGACGGCGCCGAGGAGGTACGCGCGAAATTTCTCAGCGAACAGTATTCGCGAATGCCCGTTATCGAGAAAACGCTGGACAATATAATCGGTATCATTAACGAAAAGGACTTTATCAAGGCTTACGAGGAAAAGGGCGCGGAGCTTATGATAAGCGAGCTGGTGCAGGAGACGGTGTATCTTCCGAGTATGGTCAAGATCTCCGAGGTCCTGAGAACTATGCAGAAGAAAAAGTGCCATATGAGCGTGGTGCTCGACCAGCACGGCGGAACGCTCGGCATAGTCACGATGGAGGACCTGCTCGAGGAGCTGGTCGGCGAGATATGGGACGAGAGCGACGAGGTAAAAAGCCCCGTCACGGCGCTTTCCGACAAGGTTTTCTCGGTGTACGGCGAGGTCTCGCTCAACAGTCTGCGGCGGTATTTTTCGGGTCACGATATTGAAGTCGAGATAGACAGCGAGGCGCATACGGTCGCGGGGTGGGTGCTGGAGCTTTTCGGGACTATCCCGAAAAGCGGCGACATTTCCGAGACGGAGGAGCTTACCGTGACGGTTCTCGAGGCGGAGGAGCTGCGCGTAAACAAGGTCAGGATAGAGCTTAAAGATAAGGATGAGTGATGAAAAATTTTTACATCGTGATAATAGCGTTATCGGGAATGTATCTTACGGTACAGCTTGTTGCGTGGCTGTTTTTCGGGAAGATGTTCTTTCCCGACGCGGGCGAGCTGTTTGCGGACAAGGACGACAAGAACCTGTGGCAGACGGTGTTCCCGAAGAATATGCTCAGGCTGATAATCGTTATCTTTACCGCGGCGGTAGCGGGCTTGCTTATGGACGCGGCGGGTCTGGCGGGGTGGATAACCCTGCCGCTTGGCGCGGTGGCGGGGGTCACGGTGAATTTCGTGATAAGCGTGGCGGTAAGTCCGCTGTACGATAAGGCCCGAAAAAACGGCGAGCCCACCGACGAGGAGCTGGAGGGGCTTGACGGAAAGGTCGTCGAGTATATAGACAAGGACAATTTCGGGGTCATCACGGTGAAGCACGGCACAAAGAGCTATCTGATGAGAGCGGTCTCGGCGAACGGGCGGAAGCTGGTAAAGGGCACGGCGGTGGTGGTGGTCTACGCGCAGGACGGGTGTTGTTTTGTCGAGAGCGCGGAGAGGCTCTATGATGTGCTGTTTGAGGAGGAGAGCGGGGAGTAATTTTATTTGTTGTCGGCGGTGGTTTCGTTTATTTTAATTAAATTGTCGTCGCACGGTGCAAGAGGACACCCTTCGGGAAAGAGGGGGCTGGGTCTCGTGACGAATAGAGGACGTGTTACACAGCGCCCCCTC
>JAAVID010000015.1 GCA_014799395.1 Oscillospiraceae bacterium
GCCTATATCGCCTTATTATGCGTGTTGAGGACTGTTTCACTTGTTCTGTGCGGCTGGATAGTCCTGTTTATTTCGTCGCGGTGCGATAACGTTTCGGCGGCGCTGCTGGTGAGTATGGCGGTGTTCGCGCTGCCCGTTATGTTGTATCTTGCCGGTGTGGAGTTTGTGCTGCCGCTTTGTATGCCGTTTTCCGTTGATCGGGAAATCATTGAGACAGCATGGGGATATCCGGCGGTCATAATGATATGCGGCGCAGCGGTCTTGTTATCGTTCGGGCGTTGTGAAAAGACAGGAGCGTGTTCGCATTAGCCTTTCATTTCGGTTAATGCGAACACGCTCCTTGCGGTCAGTTTGCTCTGAGCGCTTCGGCAGGGCGCAGCTTTGCTGCCTTTGCCGCGGGGTATGCTCCGAACACCGCGCCTATTGCAGCCGACGCAACGGCCGAGATCACCAGCGAGCCGAGATTCACNGTAAACGGNACAGCCGCGATAAGACAGCCGACAAACGAAGCCAGCAGTCCGAANGTTATTCCCGCGCCGCTTCCGAGNAAGGTCAGTATAACGCTTTCTGTGAGAAATTCAATACAGATATCGGAGCTTTTCGCGCCGATAGCTTTTTTTATGCCGATCTCGCGGGTACGTTCGCCGACGCTCATCATCATTGTAGTCATAACCGATATTCCGGATACTACCAACGATATTCCCGCGACCAGCGACAGCGCGGTCGTGACGATGTTCAGAATATCGTCGAGCTGTCCTTTCTGCGAGAGCAGATTATTGCACACATATCCGTCGGTGAATCCGTTCCGGCGGTTCAGCTCGTCGGTCACGCGGCTCACTATTGCGGTATCGGAATTCATATCGACAAGCTTTACCGCGATCTTNTCGTAGGTCGTCCTGCCGCACAGCCCCTGCATAGTAGTTATCGGAATATACATAAATCCCGGCATAATGTTCGTCAGCATTCCCTGAAGCGACGACAGACCCGACTGCGCAACGCCGATTATCTCAAAGCTGTGATATTTTCCTCCGAGGAACATAGAAAGGGTTTTCCCGACAACGTTGCTTCTTCCGTAGCTTGCCAAAGCAAATTGCTCGTCGATGACGCACACCTTTGAACGCGCGGCGGTATCCGAATTGTTTATCAGTCTGCCGTGCTTTGCTTCAAGCGAGATCAGCTTATCCGCGGATCTGTCGACGCCCCACACGTAGCAGTCAAGACGGCGGTTTATCATCTTCGCTTCGGTAACGCTTGCCATAAGCGGCATTACGTCGCTCACGCCGTCAATATTCCGTACNGCGGAAACGTCGTCGTCGGAGAGCGTTACGGAAACGGAGTTTTTCGCCGATTGTATAAGCAGCGTGTCTACGCCCATTGTCACCANNGTTTTGCTTACCTCCGAGGTGCCGACCGCGCCGACCGTCGATATCAGCACNACCGAAAAAACGCCNACTGCGATCCCCGCCATTGTCAGCAGNGAGCGCGTTNTGCTNCTGAATATGTTTATAAGCAGCCTTGTTATCGTCATTTTTCCTCTATCCTTTATTTTGTTTTCTGATGAGTACGGGGATCTCGTCTAAGATATTCTGATATAATTTCTGTCGGCGATCTCCTGTGGGTCTTGGAATACGATATCGCTCGCCGAAACTCCCTTTTTTATCTCCGTGCCGTCGGCAAATTCCGCGCCGGTAAAAACATCGCGCCGCACAGCTCTGCCGTTTTCGTATACGTAAACATATTCGCCCGTGTCGTCCTGCGCAATAGCGGAGTAAGGCAAAACGCAGATACTCCGCGGCGCGGATAGCTGTATTTCGACCTCCGCCGACAGACCCGATTTCATTCGCTCGTCGGGTTCGTCCGGCGTTATCGTAACGTCAACCACCGTTTCAAGAACCGCGCCGTTGTATTGACTTCGGGCGGCTTGAGCTATATCCGAAACCTTTCCGAAGAAGACATCGTCCGGATATGCCGCAAGGCTGAACTGCACGTTCTGACCGACNGCGACCTTCGCGATGTCAAGCTCGCTGACCGCCGCCGTGACCGCGAGCTCTTCCGTCTGCGCAATCGTCGCGATACTGTAACCGCTTTGTACCGCTTGCCCGCTGTTTGAAACGGAAATGACCCTGCCCGAGCAGTCGGAGGTGATCCTTTCGGGCAGGAGCGCCACAGCCGTAGACAAATTAGTTGCCGAAATGGCAAGAGCGGAGATCTGTCCCAGAGATTCGATCAGCGCCGCCGATGATTCTCTGTCGATAGTTGCGATGGTATCACCGACCGATACGGTATCGCCCGCCTTAACGAGGAGCTTTTCGATCACCAATGGCAGCGAGGAGGTGATCTCGTGTTGACCGAGGTATGTCAGCTCGCCCGTTCCGACTACCGATTCGTTGTAATTCCGCACGCTTGCTCTTAGCGTTTCGGAAACGGGAGTTGCGCTTTCCACCGCACGCGGAACAGCCCCTGCGATCACCGCCAGGACCGCCCCGACTCCCAGTATCGCGACTGCTTTTTTCATCTATATCAACCCTTTCGTAATTCGTAACAAATATATTGTTGCGGTATTAAGGGAAAATATTCCGATAGGATCGGGAAAATTTTTGAGCGTTATACNGAGAGCGCAAATCAGAAGCATAATACATATTTTTACATAATTTACCTTTTGGAATAGTACAGAAGCTTTTGGAAAAACTAACTTTCAACAAAGTNTAAGGAGAATAATATGAAAAAACCGGTAAGTATTTTATTATGTATTACATTTATAATATCGACGTTTTTCCTGCCGTCCACTNACGCTGCCGCCGCGTCCGCGAAAGCGGAGATACTTGTTGAAGCGGGCACGGGGCAGGTGTTGTTTTCGCAGAACTCCGACAAAAAACTTCCCATGGCGTCGATAACAAAAACTATGGCGCTGCTTATCTGGGCGGAGGATATCGACGCGGGAAAGCTCTCGCTTGAGGANAAGATCAAAGCAAGCTCCTATGCTTCAAGCGCGGAAGGCTCGGTTATATGGCTGAACGCGGGCGAGGAGATGACNGCGGCGGAGCTTCTCGAGGCCGTCATTGTAAGNTCCGCGAACGANGCCTGCATTGCGCTCGCCGAGCATACCGCGGGCAGCGAAGCGGCGTTTGTCAAGCGCATGAACGAACGCGCAAAGGAGCTTGGAATGAANGATACGCGCTACGCCAACTGCGTGGGGTACGACGATAATCTGCACTATTCGACAGCCCGCGATATCGCCGTTGTCACCGCAGAGCTTATGAAGCACGACGTATATAANGGCTGGATGCTGACATGGCTCGATTATCTGCGCGGCGGAGAAACTCAGCTCGTCAATACCAATAAATTGATACGCACCTATAACGGCATTCTCGGCGGAAAAACAGGCACGACCGACAACGCGGGCTGCTGTCTGACGGTATGCGCGGAGCGCGGAGATATGCGCCTTGTTGCGGTAACATTGGGCTGCGCGGACGATGACGAGCGTTTCTCCTCGGCAAAGGAGCTGTTGGATTACGGGTTCGGTTCGTTCGAGCGATTTACTCCCGAAACCGATTATTCGCAGCTAAAGCCCATTAAGGTAACGCACGGCACCGAACGGGAGATCGACCCCGTTATCAAGACGCAGGGCGCAGACTGCGTTATCAAAAAGGGGCGTTCCGCGGACGTGAAGTACGAGTACACCTTTGTCGAGCAGTGCGAAGCCCCGGTCGAAGCCGGACAGTTTCTCGGAGAGTATCTGGTGACGCTCGACGGCGCGGAGGTTTTCCGTTCGGAAATAATCGCGACGCGGGAGATACCGAAAATGAGCTTCTGGCGATGTCTATGGCTGATCTTTTCGGAAATGGCGGGGTTCTGACTAGAGCGTGTTCACATCAGCCGAAAGACGGGCGTTGAGCGTTAATGTGAACACGCTCTAATTTTTGCATAACACAAAACGGCTCTTTTCAACAAAGAGCCGTTTAAAATTCAACCTCTTATCAACCCGTGCCGTTCCATTGCGACCCCTTATGTTTCATCATAACATTTTAGAATATTCTCGGCGGAGTATCCGCAGTTTCCGAGCTTTTCCGAAAGCTCCTCGCGGGTCATTTTCTCACGAAGCGTTTCGGACAATTCGTCGTCCGGAACAGGCAGACCGTCGATAATAACGCCGCATTCCGTATCGTTCGCGAAGTAATAACAATCCTCGCACAGCTTTACAATCTTTTCGGGAACGGTAAGCCTGTCGGCGTTTCCGGAGTAATATCCTATCAGCTCGTCATCGGAAAAAATTTTTACCGAAAGACTGTTGTGGTGAAGTCCGTTTTTTACCGTGTAGTTTACGGTGTAGCTTTCGCCCGCGTTGTTCGAGATGTCCGAGGTTCCCTCGGCGAGTATCGAATTAAGATCGTTCTCTTCTTTCGCACACCCGCACAGCGAAAAGCATATCAGCAGTACCGCTGCGGTCAGCTTTAAAATCTTATTCATCGCCGCCCTCCAGGAAATAGCTTGCCTCCATATCCGCTACCGACAGCGCGAACGCGAGCGGATATTTTTCCAACGCCCTGCCGATAGTGTTTTTGTCCTCGATTCCCGAAAAGCCCATATGCCAGCGTATGGCCATAGCTTCCTCGCGTGAAAGCCGTATAAATCCGCTTACCATATACACGCTTTTTTCTCCGTGACCGTAAGGCAGCGTATCATTGATCGTATAATAGGGCACTTTCTCCCATTGCCCCGTCTGTTCGTTTTTTGCGTTACGGTAAGACACGGCATAGAAGTTGACCTTGCATACGTCGTGCAGCAGCGCGACGACAGCCGCCGTTTCGTCCGAAACGTTCAGCTTGTATGTATCCTTAACGCGTTCGCGCGCAAGGTATTGAACAAGACATTCATACACGTTCAGCGAGTGCCGCAGCAGTCCGCCCTCGTATGCGTTGTGGTAGCGTGTGGACGCGGGAGCGGTAAAGAAGTCGCTCTTTTTTTCGAGAAATTCCAGCAGCTTATCCGCGCCCTCGCGGGTAATATTTTTTGTGTAAATGTCCAGAAAAAGTTCCTTGTCTGTCATATGAGCAGCTCCTTTATAATTTTGCGTATTTTGAATCACGGCAATAATAAAACGGGGAGCCGAATCCGACTCCCAGCGCTTTTTTAAATGATTACCGCCTTGCCGTAAGATGCAATATAAAACCCGCTNATGGCAGGGTGGGTAAGATCGCCCAACGTTTTCACGCTCCCGCCAACAATAAGCCNANGCTTAAAGGAGGTCTGCAATCCGNCGTCGGAGTCGAAATCCCTTTTACAATGTGTTGGATTATAGTAGCACACATTCGCGTGTCAAGGCAGTAGTTTTAACAACCTTATTCTTTCCCGCTTCGCGCCGATTATTCCTCAACGCCGTCCAGCTTTTCAAGCTCCTCGATATCCAGCTCGGGAAGCTCCGAAAAACGCTGCAAAAATACCTCGCCGACCTCGTTATACTCCGCGTCGTCGTCAATAGTCGCGAGCATTGCCTCGCCGTCTATCTCGGTCTCCTTGAGCACAACGAACTCCGCCGCGCCCTCTTCCTCATCGTAATCGGCAGGGATAAGCGCGTAGTAGACCACTCCGTTTATCTCCGTGCGATCCACAAACTCAAACCGCGTAACGTTTCCTTCCTCGTCCTCAAGCTCGATAATGCCCTCGTCCTCGTCAAGGAAAGCATCTTCATTTTCAGCCATACCCGACCGCCTTTCCGTGCGTAAAATTTATTCTAAAAAGAACCACGCTTGTGTCTATATTTTACACTAACCGCGCGTTATTGTCAATAGGAAATTTTGTGAAATTGTGCCGTTTTCACGGTTTTCGCGGAATAATCATTACTTTCACCAAAACGAATAATTAAAATATATACAAAACGCCCATTAAAAAATTAAAAATTTCTATTGACTTTTAACAAAAAATATGGTATTATTATATCAAGGAAAGAGAGAACCCGAAGACAAGCCGAGAGGTCGGTACGGGGTCTCCATCAAATATACCGAAAGGAGTTCAGTCCAATGGAAAGCTAAGTTTGAGGCAGTTTGGTGAAGGCTTGGTAGAGTCTAGCCGCTACTTTGAAAGGAGCTGCTCCAATGGTTTGTTGAACTAACCGCGGCAAAAAAATTCAGCTTTAAGCAGAAAGGAAGCGAGTCCAATGGAAATTACGGAATCATTTACTAAACTGTCTGCGGAGTCGCGATCCGCCGACCGCTGAGGTTGAAATTTCGGCGACGATTTGCGCGGGATATATTCCGAATATTCCCGAAAACGCAAAATCCGCCAAGATAAGGCGTTTAGCCTATTGAGAGAACCGCAGAGGTTTTCGGCAGTCCGCAGATATTTTCTACCGCGTTAAGCGTTTACATAGATAAGCCGTATCGAAAGTGGTGATTGCGATGTGCGCTTTAATTGAATGGGAACGAAAATATTAGCTCGCGGAGCTTATTGAAAGGAATGAGTCCGATGTCCGATGAAATTTGCTCAAGAAACAAATTTTAATAAGGAGTACGGTCCAATGTAATATCGAATTCTTACAATTGAATAAATTGCCCCCTGTTCGCACAGGGGGCTTTGTTGTGAGGTGCTTATGTGATAAGGTTTATAAGCTGTCGAAAAAGAGCGTCTTGCCCTCCTCGCGGGTATGGCATATGACCTTGTGCATACGGTCAAAAAGCTCCGAATACCGCAGGTTGTGACCGTTCCCGTAATATAGCTTTACCGCGCCTACGCGCAGCGAAAGCGGTATCTCCTTGTCCTCGAATGTGACGGTCTGCCCGTTCAGCGCTATGACCCTTTGCGCGGTCTCCTCGGCTGCCGCGCGGTCGTCGGTACATGTTACTATCGCGAACTCGTCGCCGCCTATGCGGAACGCCGCCATAGTGTCACCCGCCGCCGCGTCAACACGCTTGAACGCCTCGCGGATAACGCAGTCTCCCGCCTCTCTGCCGAATGTCTTGTTTACCCCGTCAAACTTCATTATGTCAAAGCATAATACCCAGCTGTCACGGTTCGCGGAGCGGAGCACGTCGTAAAGCTCTGTAATATCAACTCGTCTGCCCATATAAATTCCTCCTTTGAGCTTGCTTTCGTCGGGGATTATCTGCGGAAATATCCCCGTCGAATGCCATTCCTTTTTGAATTTGGAGGGAGAAACGCCC
The DNA here is from genome assembly GCA_014799395.1 of Oscillospiraceae bacterium. Classification (GTDB taxonomy): domain Bacteria; phylum Bacillota; class Clostridia; order Oscillospirales; family Ruminococcaceae; genus CAG-115. The sequence continues at coordinate 7,158 of JAAVID010000015.1, forward strand.
CACAGCTTTCGGAAAGCTCTCGTGAAAACCTCGGGGGAATTGTACTGATATTTCATAGCGATGTCGGTCAGCGTGAGATCGGTGTGCGCGATGTCCTCCGCGCTCCTTGTCAGCCGCCGTTTGGTAATGTATTCCTTGAGACTTGTGTGCGTACAGTAACGCCACACCTTTTGCAGTGCCGACAGCGAGCAGCAGCACGCCGCCGCGATGTCCTCCTGCGTTATCTCATCGCACAAATTCTCCTCGATGAAGTTCACCGCGTCCGCAAATATGCAGAAATTTTTCATTGCGTCCTCCCTTCTAACAGACTAAGCGCTTATCTGTAACTATATTGTAGCATAATCCTCGTCGTATGTCTTGACGTTTTGAGCATATTTTTAATAATGGAGCAAATAAGTTTTCAATCGCTATACTTTCCGAAATATAATTCAAACATAATACATCAAGTATAACAAAGAGATAAATTTAAATGAAATTTCCAAAAACCCCTTGACAAGGCTTTTGTAATGAGGTATAATAATTTAATGTGAGTAGTTGTGTACGGGATAATTATACCCCGACGCAGAAAAAATAATTGAGGAGGAAATGAAGATGAAAAGAACTTACCAGCCCAAGAAGCTCCAGAGAAAGCACGAGCACGGCTTTATGAAGAGAATGGCTACCAAGAACGGCAGAAAGGTTCTCGCACGCCGCCGTGCTAAGGGCAGAAAAAGACTTTCTCACTGATTGACGGGTGCCGATGTCTCCGATGACAGATTTCAGAAAAAGGTACGTCGTGATCAAAAGCAACCGCGATTTTACCTACCTCTTTAAAAAAGGGGAGTCCGTGGTGAACTACGGCTTTGTGTGCTATATGAAGCCGCGCAGGGCGGGGAAAAACCGTCTCGGCATAGTTACGGGCAAAAAGGTCGGGAACGCGGTAAAACGTAATCGGGCAAGGCGGATAATCAGAGAAGCTTTCCGCCTTTTAGACCCGATGATCAAGGAAAAAACCGATCGGCGCTTTGATTTCGTGTTTGTCGCGAGGGCAAAAACGCCAACGTTAAAAATGCAGCAGATCTTAAATCTTATGAAAAAGAATATTCTGCCGAAGTTGAACAAGACGGGCTGAGCCGCCTGTCGTTTGATCGAAATGAAATATATTTTTTTGGGAATTATTAAGCTGTATCGACTTACGCTGTCAAAGATTTTACCGCCGTGCTGCCGCTTTTATCCAACCTGTTCCGAGTATGGTCTTACTGCCATTCGGCGGTTTGGTGCGGTTAAGGGCGGTTATTTGACATTTTGGCGGATTTTCAGATGCAATCCGTTCGGCAACGGCGGGATAGACCCCGTGCCGAAAAAATTCTGCTTTCGTCCCGAGAAGTTCACCGTGTCGCGTACAAAAACGCAGATCGGCAAGGACGCCGCGGCGCGTTACCGCAGACATAAATCGCGTAAAAAATCTCCCTGCAAAAGGCATTGAGCCTGTGTTATGGGTGTTGAAATAAAATAGTTATGTTGTAGAATGAGCTCGTTTAAAACTTAAAAACGAGCAACGGAGTTCGGGCGAGAAGTGCGCCGATACGAGGACCGACGAAGTAGCGGCACACTTATCGCCCGAACGGAAGAAAGGTCGTGGACGTTATACAGTTTCTATACAGTTTGATAGGTACGCCCTTGGGGTACATTCTGTACTTCATTTATAAGTTTATATGCTCAAATGTCGGAATTGCTATTCTGATATTTACCTTTATAGTAAAGCTGGCACTTCTGCCGCTTTCGATAAAGCAGCAAAAAAACTCGGCGAAATCCGCGGTTTTCCAGCCGAAGGTCGCCGAGATACAACAGAAATACAAAAACAATCAGCAGAAAATGCAGGAGGAGCTCGCCAAGCTCCAGGCGCAGGGCTATAAGCCTATGTCGGGCTGCGGCTCTATGCTGTTGTCGTTTTTGATACTGTTCGGCGTCATTGACGTTGTTTACAAGCCCTTGACGCATATAATGCATATGAACAACGATGCTATCAACGCTGTTGTCGAGGAGTCCTACGATGTGGAGCTTTCCTCGGTGATCGTGAGCGAGTACGCAAAGTCTGCAGAAGAAGTCGAAAAGCTCAACGAAAAAGACCGTATCAAGCACGAGGATATACTCCGCGACTCGGCAAAGCTGGTCGACTATTACAACGCGCACTGCCTTAAGGACGGCGAGAGCGCCGTTGATATTACCGTGTTCAATACGTTGGACAGCACGACCGTTAAAGTCGTAGAGGGCTCTATCAAGGCGGCGATAAAAGAGGCTTACGCGCTGGATAATTCCAACACTCAGCTCTCGAATACCGATCTGTACAAGATCACCGACGAGGAAAAGGCGGCGCTTGACGCTATGTCCTCCGAGGAGGAGAAGTCGCCGTACCGCAAGGATCACGCGTTCAGCAGCAACTTTATCTCCGTGCTGAACAACGTTCAGGTGCACTACGGCACATACAAGGCAACGGGCGACGACGCGGTCTCGTTCCAGGCGACCGCGAATATGCAGCGCGAGCTGTACGCCCTCAACTGCTTTGGTACCGAGACCGACAATTACAGCCACAAGGCGGCATACAGCGAGGCGGCTGTTCGTCCCGAGGTAAGAGCGGAGCTTGAGGAGCTGTACGGAAATCTTAACTTTATCGGCATTAAGCTCGGCGTAGTTCCCAAGGACGAAATGGGCTTCCCGATGATACTCGTGCCTATAATTTCGTTCCTTATGGCGCTGGCACAGACTATTATTTCCAACAAAATTATGGCGCGCAGCAATCCCGAGGCGGCGGCTGCTATGGGACCTATGAAGGTCACGATGTATATTATGCCGCTTATGTCGCTCTGGATCGCGTTTACAGTCCCCGCGGGAGCGGGCTTCTACTGGACGATAAGCTATGCGTTCGGAATTATTCAGACCCTGCTTCTCAACAAGCTGTACGACCCCGCAAAGCTCAGAGAGCAGGCTATCGCCGAATTTGAAGCGAAGCACGAAAAGACCGTCAGCGTAGAGGCTGTAAAAGTCATAAACGAGGACGGCAAGGAGGAAACTCTTTCGCAAAAGGAAATCAACCGCCGCAAGCTCGCGGAAGCACGTAAAGCCGACGCGCTGAAATACGGCGAGGAATATCACGACGATGACGACGACTGATCGCCGTCGGAAAGGGGATCATATGGAAAAAGAATTCACAGCAAAGACCCTGGACGAAGCCAAGGAGCTTGCCGCTCGGGAATTCGGAGCGAGCGTAGACGAAATTGAATTTGAGGTTCTCGAACAGCCCAAAAAGACACTTTTCGGGCTTAGGGGCGAGGCTAAGGTAAAGGCGTTTTACGAAGCGCCCGCCGAGCCCGAACATTCCGCGCAGTCGGCGGATGATGAATACGAGACGGAAGATGAGACCGCACAGAACGATGAAGCGGATGAATCGGGCGATACCGATGAAACGGGCGACCTGCCCGAAGGCTTTGACGTAAACAGCAGTTTAAAGGTAAAGACGGCTATTGAGTACTTGACCGACGTTCTTCACGCGCTCGGACTTGAGAAATTCGAGATAACTCCGATAAAGCGTGACGGAAACGTGATTTTGAACATCACGGGCGAAAAGCTCGGCATAGTTATCGGAAAGCGCGGCGAGACCCTGGACAGTCTCCAGTATCTGACGATACTCGCTTCCAACCGCTCCGAGGAGAACTACTGCCGTATCTCGCTTGATTGCAACGACTACCGCGACAAGCGCCGCGAAACGCTTGACGCGCTCGCGAGAAAGACCTCCGCAAAGGTCATCAAGCAGGGCAGAAAAATAGCTCTCGAGCCGATGAACCCCTACGAGCGCAGAATTATCCACAGCTGCGTAGCCGAGATAGAGGGCGTTTCCAGCCGCTCAACGGGCACGGAGCCTTACAGAAAGGTAGTTATCTACGCGGATAAGCCCAAGTTTGACAATCGCCGCCGCGGCGGAGGAAGCCGCCGTTCCTCGGACGGAGCTTCAACACGCAGCTACCGTCAGTCAAGCGGCTTCTCGACGAGCTTTGAGCGCGAGTACAAGCGCCGTCAGTATCAGCCCGATGAGAACGCCAACGCAGGCGAGTTCTCCAAGGAAACGGTAGATACCGAGAAAAACGCTACACTGTACGGAAAAATCGAACTTTAAATTACAGCCCCGAAAGCACTCAACCTTTCGGGGCTGTTTTTATATATTCCTTGACTATTTTCCGCTTATGTGGTAAAATATAAGTAGTTTATATAAAGGAGGGCGGGCGCTGTGCAAAACAAATATTTCTTCCACGCGGATACTTCAAAGTACGGCGACCGTCTGCGGCGTATCCTTATAACGGTTTTCGTGCCGCTTATCGCGCTGTGCGTGTTCTGCACCGTTCAGATAGTGCTGAACTACCGCTCGGAATTCGCGCTTTTGCTTCTGGCGGTTATCGGCGGAAGCGTTCTTTTCGGAATGATATTCGCGTTTTCGGCGGTTTACATTACCGAAAAATACAAGCGCCGTCACGCGCGCTATACGTTCTTCGACTTCCTGCCGTGCGGAATGGTGTTCAGCGAATACGCGGGAGAATACGTCCACTGGGGTGACCGGGTCATCCTGCGGAGACTGTATTTTATCCCGTTTGAGACGCTTGAAAGCGTCTCACGAGACCCTAAAAAAGCCCCTCACGACATCACGTTCAAGGGCGAGATACGCGGCTACTTCTTCGAGAGCAGCCGACTGGGCTATCACGTCAACGAGGACGGCGGCATTGAGTTCGACACCGAGCCGCTCAACGACGGAATGTTCGAGAAGCTGCACGAGATAACTGTGAAAAACCGTTTCGGCAACACCAAGCGGCTTGAAAAATCGGCGCTGTACTATCTTGAACAGTATAAAAACATACCCGAGAAAAAGCCGTTTGTGCTTTCGGATTTCGTCACCGTGCGCCGCAGACACAAGCCCACGACCTCAAATCCCGCGCTTGAAGCGCCGAGCTATAACAGAGACTGGAAATAAAGGAGAACCGCAATGAACGGCGAATTATATCAGATGTGCAGCCTTACCGCCGCCGCGAAGCAGGCGCTTTTCCGAGGCGCGGACTTTGAATTCGAGCCGTTGGCGTATGAAAACAAGATCGAGTTTTTATTTTTGGAGAATATACGTCAGTGCGGCATACTGCGCCGTACCGCCAAAAATGCGGAGCAATGGTATAAATACTGCGTTAAAAAGGGACTTCGAGACATAAAGCTCGTTATGCCTACGGAGGTAAAGGATTATCGGGCGCTGGGGTTTGCCAATTCGTCGCAGAGCAGAATAATATGCTACTTCAAAAACAGTGAGATCACCACATTTGAACCTAAATGGGAATTTGACCAAAAGCGGAAGATGTGGAATATCCTGTACACAGAGCGCCTGTTGCTTATCCCGTTTGTCAAACCCTACGGCGAGGATAACTCCGACGATTTCCGCGAGCTGCTTATTGAGATCGGGGATTTAGCCGAACGGATAGGCTGCGGCAATTTCGCGAAGATCTTTGAACGCGCGCTGAATATTCTCGACGGGGAGGAGGCACCTGCGTCCAAAGTGCCACTCCCGAATATACCCGAAAAGTACCTGCCGCTGTTCTTCGCCGCCGATACCGCGGACGTTTTCGGCGCTATGGGCTCGTGGAACGACTCGCCGCCGTATATGGCGCACGAAAAGGGCTTGGACGAGGAATATTGGGAGCTTTCGGCGCGGCTTTTGAAAAACATACGGCTGGCGGTTTTTTACGCGATAAACGAATGGAGATAAACTCTCCGCTATGCGTTAACGGCTTTGGGATAATATTAAGGTAAAGTGGTTGACAATCGTGTAAAAAAGTGGTAAAATAAAGGCGTATAAATAAATTTCGGGATCAATTTCCCCCACCCAAAAGGAAGGTAATTTTTCATGGAGATCAAAATTCAAAAGACAACGGCACCCAAGGCAAAGCCGACCGACGAGACTAAGCTCGGCTTCGGTCACATCTTCACCGATCATATGTTCGTAATGAACTACGACGCGGGTCAGGGCTGGCACGACGCGCGCATAGTACCCTACGGCGAGATCTCTCTTTCGCCGGCGGCTATGTGTCTGCACTACGGTCAGGAGATTTTCGAGGGCTTGAAGGCTTACCGAACCGCGGACGGCTCCGTACAGATGTTCCGCCCCGATGAGAACTTCAAGAGAATGAACGTTTCCGCCGAGAGAATGGTTATCCCGCCCATTGACGAGGAGTTCGTTATCGGCGCGCTCAAACAGCTTGTTGAAATGGAAAAGGATTGGGTTCCTCACACCGACGGCGCGTCCTTGTATATCCGTCCGTTTATCTTCGCGACAGATCCGTATGTCGGAGTAAAACCCGCCGATCACTATCTGTTTATGATAATCCTTTCGCCGTCGGGCGCGTACTACTCGACAGGACTTAATCCCGTTAAAATTTACGTTGAGGAGAAATATGTCCGCGCGGTAAGAGGCGGTACTGGATTTGCCAAGACCGCGGCTAACTACGCTATCTCCCTTAAGGGTCAGGACGAAGCTCACAATCAGGACTACGAGCAGGTTCTCTGGCTGGACGGCGTGGAGCAGAAGTACATCGAGGAAGTTGGCTCTATGAACATCTTCTTCGTTATCGACGGCGAGGTCATCACACCTCAGCTCACGGGTTCGGTTCTCCCGGGAATCACCCGCAAATCCTCTATCGAGCTTTGCAAGAAGTGGGGAATGAAAGTCACCGAGCGCAGGATCACCATTCAAGAAGTCGCGGAGGCTTACGACGCGGGCAAGCTCGACGAGGTATTCGGCACGGGTACTGCCGCTGTTATCTCGCCCGTCGGTCATCTCAAGTGGGGCGATAAGATAATGACTATCAACGACAACAAGATCGGCGCTATTTCTCAGAAGCTCTATGATACTATGACGGGTATCCAGTACGGTAAGCTCCCCGATGAGTTCGGCTGGATAGTGAAATTATAATGGACAGCTTAATGGTACAGGTTCAGCAGATACTCGCCGAGATAACTCAGCGGTACGTTGTGACCGAATCCGCGATACCGCGCGAGGTTCTGGCGCTGAAGGACGAAGTTATGGATATATTCGCCAAGGCAAAGCAAACGACCGACAGCGCTTTGCTCGGGCAATATGAAAAGCGGCTTGCGGAGATACGCGAGAGAATTGCTTAGACTGTTAAAATGAAAGGAATAACTATATAATGAAAAACACCGAAAAATCCCTGGAGACGATAAAGACCTTATGTATCCACAGAGGCTTTGTATATCCCGGAAGCGAGATATACGGCGGACTGGCGAACACCTGGGACTACGGTCCTCTCGGCGTGGAGCTCAAAGAGAACATCAAAAAGGCTTGGCGCAAGAAGTTCATACAGGAGAACAAGTACAACGTCGGACTTGACAGCGCTATTCTTATGAACCCGCAGACCTGGGTGGCTTCGGGTCACGTCGGCGGCTTCTCCGACCCGCTTATGGACTGTAAGGACTGTAAGACCCGTCACCGCGCGGACAAGCTCATCGAGGACTTCGGCGAGACCACCGCGGACGGCTGGGCTAACGATAAAATGATGGACTATATCCGCGAAAAGGGCATTAAGTGCCCCAACTGCGGAAGCACGAATTTTACCGATATACGCCAGTTCAATCTGATGTTCAAGACCGCGCAGGGTACAGTTGAGGACAACAAGAACGAGCTGTATCTCCGTCCCGAGACCGCGCAGGGTATTTTCGTAAACTTCGCGAACATTCAGCGTACTTCGCGCAAAAAAGTTCCGTTCGGCGTGGCGCAGGTCGGCAAGTCGTTCAGAAACGAGATAACTCCCGGACAGTTCATTTTCCGCGTGCGCGAGTTCGAGCAGATGGAGCTCGAGTTCTTCTGCAAGCCCGGAACGGACTTAGAGTGGTTCGACTACTGGCGCACCTACTGCAAAAACTTCCTGCTGTCGCTCGGTATCGCGGAGGAAAATCTTCGTCTGCGCGACCATGACCCCGAGGAGCTTGCGTTCTACTCCAAGGCTACGACCGACTTCGAGTTTATGTTCCCGTTCGGCTGGGGCGAGCTTTGGGGCGTTGCCGACAGAACCGACTACGACCTCACTCAGCACATAAACACGAGCGGAAAGTCGCTTGAATACTTCGACCCCGAGACCAACGAGAAATACGTTCCTTACGTTATCGAGCCGTCGCTCGGCGTTGAGAGACTGTTCCTCGCTGTTGTCTGCGACGCTTACGACGAGGAGGCTCTCGAGGACGGCACGACCCGAACCATTATGCATCTCCACCCCGCACTCGCGCCGATAAAGGCGGCTGTTCTTCCTTTGTCCAAGAAGCTCTCCGAAAAGGCGACCGAGCTGTTTGAGGACTTGTCCAAGTACTTCGCGGTCGACTTTGACGAGGCGGGAGCTATCGGCAAGCGCTACCGCCGTCAGGACGAGATAGGCACGCCGTTCTGCATTACCTACGACTTCGACACCGAGAACGACAACTGCGTGACCGTCCGCGAGCGCGACACAATGTCGCAGGTACGCATTCCCCTCGCCGACGTTAAGGCGTACATTGAGGAAAGAATAACATTTTAACCTATAATAAGTTATTAACCCCATTTTCTCCGTGAAAATGGGGTTTTCTTTATAATCCCGAAAAATCGAATATCGGCGTATACTCCTCTTTGGCGGAGGACTTTTCCTGCATATACCCCGCAAGCCCCGCCGCGTACACGGCTTCAAGCGCCTTACGGTACTCAAAAGTAGTAATTCTTCGGTTGAATTTCTCGAACCGCGTATCAACTTTTACCCTGCCGAACGGAGTGTACTGGCTCATAAGGCTGAACAGTATCTCCCCGCCGAACCGATTTCCGACGCGTTTTATTATCTCTATCGAGTCCTTGTATTGCCATGGCAATACGAGATGACGGACGATAGTTCCGCGTAATATAATACCCTCGGCGAACCGCGGCTTGCCCGTCTGCCTTACCATTTCGGCGACGGCGTTCATTGCCGTATCGAAATAACCCGGCGCGTCCGAGAGCGTTTTCGCGAGTTCGTTATCAAAATACTTGACGTCGGGGAGGTAAATATCCACCAGCCCGTCCAACATTCGGAGGGTCTCCACGCGCTCATACCCGCCCGAATTGTACACTATCGGGAGGGTAAGCCCGCGGCTCTTCGCCGTCTCGACCGCGCGGATTATCTGCGGAACAAAATGCGTAGGGTTGACGAGGTTTATATTCTCCGCGCCCTGCCCCTGAAGCTCGAGAAAAATTTCCGCAAGCCGCTCCTCCGTGACGGGTCTGCCCTTATGCTCCGCGCTGATGTCGTAGTTCTGGCAGTACGCGCATTTCAGCACGCACCCCGAGAAAAACACCGCGCCGCTCCCGCGTTCGCCCGAAATGCACGGCTCCTCCCAGTGGTGGAGCATAACCTTTGCGGCGGTTATCTCCTCTCCCATTCCGCAGCAGCCGCGCGAGACCGCCCTGTCAACTCCGCACATTCGCGGACATAGTGTACACTTCATACGTCCTCCAACAAAATAAAAAACCGCCTCACGTCCCTGCTCGGCGGTTTTCTTTTACAAGTTTTTGTTCAGCGATTGACCCGTTGCCCGTCCAACGACCGCGCTGTTATAGTAGCCGATCTTCTGCTTGGTCTGCTTGAGCTGTTCAAGCTCGCGGCGCGAATCGACGTGACGATCCTTGAATTGTCCGTTTATGACCTTGTCCTTGTCGACTATCCTCTGCTTTGTTACGGCGACGTTGCGCTGGAGCAATTGAAGCTTCTTATGCGTTTCATCAAGCGTTATGCTGACATAACTGCCGTTGATAAGCGCTTTGAGCAGCGTCTGCTCATCGGGAGATTCGCATTCCACTACCGCGTCAAGATCCTCTTTCAGATCATCGAGGGTCTCTATCAACTCATTTCTGGCGATAAGCCCCTGCTGAAGGATCTCAAGCTCGGCATTTATCATACTGTCCGTATGTTTTTCGTATTCCTGGAGCGTACTGAGTATCTGTGTCATTATCTCATTCACTCTCTCGCAGCCAAAAAGCTCCGCCATACTTTTCCCCTCTTTCTGCGGCATTCTATTCTATCTTATATTATGCCCTTTTTCTTATTTTGTTTCTCCTGCGCCTCGATCTCTTCTCTTGTCATCTGGCTTATCTGTGTAAACGCGTCGCGAAGTTCGCCTATCATCGGGATTATCTTCTTGATCTCCGTGCAGTCCTTGCTTACATTTGCCTTAACTATCTCCTTGTAAAAGAAGATGTACAGACTTTCCAGATTTTGAGAGATCGGCACGGACATATCAAGTGCCTCTCTGAGCGCGTCAATGCAGTCCTCCGCCTTGATGAACGCCGCGTTCGATTTCGCGTAGTTCTTCTTCTCGACAAAATCCATACCGATAGCGAGCTGTCTTTCGATCTCGCTGTACAGCTTGATAACGACCTCAACGGGCGTCATTGTCGTGACCGACTGCTTTTTGTATTCGGAATAAGGATTTACCATAGCTATCCCTTCTCCTTACTTAATAGCAGAGCCGCGCAGACTTACGCAAACGCGGCTCGCCGTGGATTTTATTACTGAGTCATACCATAGTTGCCGAGGAAGCCCGCCATATAGCTGGACTGGCTGTTCATATCGGACATCATCTTCTCGAGGTTGGTGAATACGCTCCACCAGTAGTCCTCCTTGGCGTCATAGCGATCCTGCAAAGTGCTGATGCGCTTGTTGATCTGCTCCATCTGACGGTAGATCTCGTTGTTCTTGGAGGTCGAACCGCTCTCGAGACCCGCCTTGCGGATAAGCGAGCCCTTAACGGTGCTGCTGTTTATTCTCGTAGTGCTGATAGCGTTGTCGATGTTATTGCTTATCTGCTTCATAATGCCCGTTTCGGGGTCGGTAAACAGCTTTGTGATAGCCTCGGGATTTGTCTCGAACGCCTTATCGAGAGCCTCCTCGTCTATCGTGAGCTTACCGCGGCGCGCGCCCTCGCTGTCGTTCATGGACTTTACAACGCTTATGCCCATATTGTACAGACCGAATTTCGAACCGTCGTCCATCGTAACGCTGTTGTACATCGCGATTCTTATCTGAGACATAATGCTCGATACGGTAGAGTCGTTGTAGAGAACGCCCGTCTTTGCGGCTTTCTCCCACTTCTCGATCTCGTCCTCGGACATCTCTTCCTTCTCCGCGTCGGTAAGCGGCTCGTAGAGGTTGTTCTTGGAGTCGCGCTTGGGAGCGGTGCCGATGTAACCGTAAACGTCGTCTATCAGCTGATTGTAGTCATTTACAAAGTCCTTAATGGACTGCTTGATGTCGTCATAATCCTTGGTAATGCTCACCGTAATGTCGGTGTTAAGCTCGACATCGGTAAAGTCGAACGTAATGCCGTCCATGGTGTAGGAGCTGCCGTTGTGGTAGATCTCAACGCCGTCTATCGTGAACTTTGCGTTCTCGCCCAGCTCGTAAATAGCGCCCGCGCCCGTTGTAAGACCGAGGGCCTTTGCGAACTCATCGTCCTCGTCGATGTCAACGTCGCCGCCGTTACCCATATCGTTGGCTTCGATAACAAACTTATTCTCCAGCTTGGAGTAGGTCATGGTAACACCCGCGCCGCTATTATTAACAGCGGAAACGAGATCGGAGATGGTAGCGTTCTTGTCGACCGAAATCTCCTTGCCGTTTATCGTCATCGAGTACTTTCCGTCCTCGTTCGGCTCAAGACCGAGATTGTACAGCTCCGTCTTGTCGTTGAACTTGTTGGAAACGCTGCCCTTTTCAAGACCGAACGTACCGCCCTTCGTTGCGGTAAGCGAAAATCTTACTGCCTCGCCCGAGCTGTCCTTAGCGGTAACATAGGACTTGCCGATATCAAAGGTGATGCCCTCGCCTCTGAACTCTCTGTTCAGCGCCGACTGGATAGCCTCGGTGTTCTTATCCTTAGCCGCCTGAGTGCTTGTATAGGTGTAATTTTCAAGCTCCTCGTCGGTGGGCACTTTATTGTTTTCCTTTATGTACGCTGTTCTCTTGAGGTCGTTGTATTCCGCGAGTATCTTCTCGTTTCCTGCCTCGTTGCGGCTGTCGTAGTATGTATCGGAAACGGCGTAGAACTTTACCTCTCTTACGTCTCCGCCAACGTCAACTGTAATGGAGTTAAGACCCGTAATAGCAGACGACGGCGAGATAGCGACCTGTGTCGCGGGTCTCGCAAGACCGAAGTTGCCCGTCTTTTCGGTAATGGTTACAGCGGAGTTTCCCTTTACAGTAAATCCGATAGAACCGTCGCCGTTATCCTTAGCCTGAATGAAATAATCCCCGCTGCCCTTGTCGGTCTCGCCGAAGGAATCCTGAAGCTGCTTATTCAGATCGTCGATAATATCGGTTTTCGCCTGAGCCAGCGCCTCGTCGGAAATGCTTCCGTTGGGATTAGGAGTAATATCAGCCTTGAACTCCAGCGTCTTGGTAACGTCGCCGACCTTTACGTTAAGCTCGAAATTATAGGTTCTGGTTCCGTCGTCATTTGTGGTGTACTCGGAAGTGTTCAGCGCCTTTTCGAGGTCGATATTGAAGTTCTGCGTACCGAGAACGGAACCCGTGCGCGTAGTAGCGGTAGCCGTGCGGGCAACGTTCAGCTTATGAGTTCCCTCAACCGCGTTCGAGGTCGTAGTTACCTTAAGACCCGTATCCTTGGAGGAATCGGTCTTGTTGGTAATATTGGTCTTGAACTTCGAGAAGGCAGTCGGACTCATTAAGTAGTTGTCCTTCTTGAGGATATCAAAGTACTTGTTCTTGAAGTCGCTCAGCTTCGTGATTATGTCACGATAAGCCTCCTGCTGCCAGGTCAGCTTTGTGAGCTTCTTGTTCTGATTGTCGATCTTTGTCTGATAAGTTGACATCATCTTTTCGATCATCGCTTCGGTATCATAACCCGAATTGATGCCGCTAAGACGCATTATATCACTTGACATATTACTTTTCCTCCTGTTTGTGTGAATTAAGAAGCTGCTCTATCGCCGCGCCCGACGCGTGAGCGGACTGCTCGTTTGTCTGACGGAGCGTTTTAAGCTCGCTTCGGAAAATCTTGACCTCTTTTGGAGCGTTAATCCCGATCTTCACCTTGTCCTTTGTTATTTCAAGCACCGTGATCTCTACATTATCGGAGATCGTTATGCTCTCGTTTGCCTTTCGCGTTACTACCAGCATACTCAATCCTCCTTAGAATACACGGGATACTTGAAGTCATAGTCCTCCAACATTACCTGCGCGGCGATATTGTCCTTTAAGTTAAGAACTATCGGGCAGCGCAGATTTATAGTCGTCTGCTTGTAATCATCGGGAACTATCGCGACTGCGAGGCAGGTGTACGGAGTGCTCTCATCGAGCTTCAGCGTCTCCTGCTCGTCGTCGGATATTTCAAAACGGTAATCGGGGTATATCTTCGTGGGATTGTACACGACAAAGCACGGCTCCACGCTGTCCACCGCCTGTAACCACATCGGGAAAGTGTTCTCCCCGAGAGGATATATCAGCGTATAGCGCTTCACGTTCTCAAACCCGATAATTCCATCGGGAATGTTGATTATCGTGCTCTCGTTAATTTCGATCTCTCCGAAATCTCTGGTTTTAATCTTCATTTTTATCAACCCTTAATATCCAAGAATGGCGGCGGCTCGTAATTGGGGTTCGCGCTCGGCGGAACGTATATCGGATCGCCTATATACTCGATCTCAACGCGCGGTCTGTCGTGAACGATAAACTCCACGCTTCCCGGAATGAATTCCAACGGCGAGTTGGGGTGAATATTCCAGTCAATATCCTGCTCTCCCATCTGATACTCGATGTTCAGCTTGCCCGCCTCAAACGTTACGTCCGCGCCCTCTTTCGGCAAAAAATCCATTATCGTCTGAACGGTAGCGCCCGCTCTCGCGTTGTTGAGCGCGATCTCCGCGGGAGAAGCTCCCCTCGCGAGCTGATCGCCCTCGGAAGCCACCTTCGCGGTACCCTGAAACGCGATAGACCAGCCTTCCTGCGCCTTCTGCTTAAGCATATCCCCCTCGGTCATATGACCGTAGCCCATACTTTTCCTAGCCTGATAGGTATCTATATTCAGCTTCAACGGCTCCGCTTCCATTACAAAGCCTCCGTCGCGGCTCTTTATGTTTACCTGCGGCTGGACATACTCATCGGAATGCTCAAACCTCGCGTTCGTCACCTTGATCTCTATCTGAATAGGGATCGTGGTGATCTGAAGTAAATTCGGAATCAATTAAAACACCTCCTGTGTAATAATATTTTTTCGAGGTGCGCCGCGCAAGTTAAGTAAGCTTCATGCAGCCGCGCGGACGCCCCAAATTTAATTTACTTTATATAGTTGAAAATGCTGTTCGGCACTACCGAGCTGGACATCTGCAAGCAAGCGTTGTACATTGCCTCGTATGTTTTCCAGAGCGTTATCTCGCTCTTCGCGTCGGTCGCCTCGAGGTCTACCTGGCGTTCCTGGAGGTTTTCCTCTCTCGTGGTGATCCTTTCGATGTTGAAGCTGATGAAGTCCTCGTTACAGCCAAGATTAGCGATCTCCACAAGCAGATTTTCATTCGCGGAAACTATTCTGTCGATACAGCCCGTCGCGTACTCAATATCGCCCTGTCTGAGCGCTCTTGCCGCGTCAAGCGTAAGCTGAATGTAATTGTTTGAGTAAATGGACTCTTTCTGTACAATGGGATTTTCCTTAGACGTCGCTATGGGGTTCGCGACCGCGACTCCCTCGCTGAACTTGTAAACGTCGTCCTTGGTATTCGTAAGAGTAACGCCGGTTCCGTCAAGCGCGTCCTGAATGCTCTTAAGCGTATCCGCGGGAGTATCGCCCGCCTTAAAGGATATATTCTTAACGTCCGTGCCGTTGCCCGTAACTACCTTAAGCTCGTAGTAAGCGCCCGAGATCATATTCCCGAGGTCTATCGAATAATCGGTCTTGCGTCCCGCGGCTATGGAAGCGCCCGTCGCGTCCTTGCAGGTAATGCCCGAGATATACGAGCCATCGTCTTTCTTGGTGATAACGCCGTTCGTATCCATTTGGAAGTTGTTGCCGGCAGCGGCGTTGAACTTGTCAACGATATTCTCGCCTTCAGCCACCGTTACGTTTATATCACCGCTTCCGGGAACGGAGAACGTATATGTACCCTCGCCGAACTTCGTAGTATCGAACTTCGTGGTGCTCTCGGTAGTGATGTCCGCCTTTACAGCCGAGGGAGAAACGCCCTTGTTGTCCACAGCGCTTACCTTGACCACATTGCCCTCGGAGGTGATGATACCCTGCGTTACCTTGCCCTTGGAGATGTTTACCTTGCCCTCTCCGAACGCCTCGTCAAGCGCCGCCTGGATATTATCGAGCGTAGCTTGATCGCGCTTTTCGGGATCCTCCTCGGTAGCCGCGGTAAATGTAATGGTCTTTGCGTCCTCGCTTCCGACCTTTACCTCGATAGAGTATCTCTGACCCTCTTCAAGGTTCGCAACGTTTACCTTGAATTTATTTGTGTAACCCGAGTCGTTGTCTACCACAAGATCCTCGGCTCTGGGATTTTTCTCTTTATTATTGACTACGCAGCAAATTCCGTCCTCAACGGGAACCTCAGCCTTTGTTACGTTGCCGTCCTCGTCCTGAATGTCCTTAAAGAGCGCTATAACGCCCTGGTCGTCCATCATGGGATAGCCCTCGCCGTAGGTTCTCTGCTTGCTGTATGCCGCAGCCAGCGCGTCGTTAATGTTCTTGACATTAGTCGCCTGGTCTGCCGCGCCCATAAAGGTGATAGTCTTTTTAACATTGCCCGCGTAAACGTCTATGCAGTAGCTTCTGTTCTGCTTTATCTTCGAGAGATCAACGTCCGCAACGCCGTACTGAGCGCCGCAGCCCGAAACCTCCGTTCCGACAAACGATATTTTGAGAACGGACTGAGGATCGACCTCCTGCGTCTCCTGGTTTATATCCATACCCAAGCCAATATCAATGTTTACTTCCTTTGTGTACGGGTACTTGCTCCAATCGCTCATCGCGTTTACGGGGATACCGTGGTAAAGAACCGTAGAAGCATTGCCGTTTGCGTCGTTGATTATATCAAAAGGAGACGTATCGTCGCTCTCGCCGCCGAAAATCGCGCGTCCACCCGTATCGGTATTGAAGATCGCGCAAAGCTCCTTTGCGTTGGTCTCCAGCTGCTGAGCGTAAATGTTATAGTCCTCTATATTCTTGGTGGTGTTTACCGCCGCGATGATAGTCTCGCGTATCTCCGCCATCTTCGAGGAGACCTGCAAAAGCGAAGTTTCCGCCTCGGTGTAGAACTTTTCAGCCACCTTAAGGTTTTCCTTATGCTGCTCCGAATAATACAGCGACTTTCTTATATTCAGCGCCTTTGCCGCCGAAAGCGGAGCCTCGGAAGCTCTCGAAAACTTTCTGCCCGAGGTTATTCTTCTCTCGGTTTGGGTCTTGAGGTTCAGCAGTCTGTTAAGATCGCGGTTATAACCTCTGAGTATCGTAGGGTTCGTAATTCTCATATGTCAGCTACCTCCATATCTTACAGACCAACTCTGCCTGTTCCGTTGATGAGCTTGTCGAGCAGATCGTCAAGCGCCGTTACCATTCTTGAAGACGCGTTGTACCATTTCTGGTAGTTCAGCATATTGATACCCTCTTCGTCCATCTGTACGCCCGAAACATCGTCTCTCGCGTCGAGCAGACCGTTTACCGTGACCATTGCGGTCTCCTGGCGGCTGAGCTCATAGCTGATGTCTTGTCCCAGTCTGTTGGAAATGAACGAAATGTATTCGTAAACGCTGCCCTCGAAATCGTGGCAGTTGCCCCACTTTATCTTCTGATTATCGAACTGGGAGATCAGATACTTTACGTTTGTATTCTGGAGGTTTACAAGCCCGGAGGTCTCATCGTCCCTTATGTCGTCCTTATTCTCGTCGTATCCGTACTTGTACAGACCCGTAACGGGATCGAGCGTTCTCACCTTGCCTATCATTGTCGGATCTTGCAGCCAGGAGTCCGAAATGTGGATATTGCCCGCGGTGATAAGCGCCGCGTCAATAGTCGAATCGAACATCTTTCTCGAGGGATCCTCCTCCGCGCCGTTCGCGGTGTTGAACGTAGTCGCGATCGTGCGCGCAAACTCGTTGAGCGCGCTCTTGTAATACGCGATACCGTTAATGCTGTTCTGACCGCCCGAAGCGTAAACGCCGTTGCCGTTCAGCATATCGATATATCCCTTGAGCGAACCCGAGATGAAATTAGTCGGGTGACCGCTCTCATACTGAACTATCGCCAGCCCGTAGTTGTCGTAGTCCTTCATTATAAGGCGGTTTGTCTTGCCGTTCGCGCCGTCGAGAATGGTAACGCCGCCCAGCATTACATTATAGGTTCCGTCGTCGTTGCGGTTGAACTCGACATTACCGAAAGTAGACAGATCGTCAATGTACAAATTCATCTCATCGCAAAGCTCGTTAGGGTCGTAGCCCACGCCGAGATGTATCTTCTCGCGCGCGATCTTGTCGTTAAGCTCCGCCATATCAGCGACCATATCGTTTATGTAGCCCACCGAGTCCTTGAGCTCGTTTACATATGTATACTCGATCTCTTTGAGCTGCTCGTCGTACAGATTCAGAGCGCGGCAAAGATTTTTCGCGGTGTTTACAACGATATTAGCGACCTCGGTGCTGTCGGGCTTTTCTGCCGAGTAATCCTGAAGCGCATTAAAGAATTGCGTCGTAAAGTACTGCAAGCCGTCGGTCTCGAAATCGTCCAGCACGTCCTCTATCTCGGAGAGTATCTGCACCTTTGTGTTGGTCTCCGCCTCGACAGCGACGTTCTCACGGTAGCGCTTATCGATAAAGATGTCGCGAATCTGCGCAACGCCGTAAGCGTTTACGCCCTGACCCTGCATAGAAAGGTTGTTCGTTTTCGACGACCACCGTATGGAACGGTTGCCCGAAACGTACATCGAGTACATATCCACGCGCTGTCTCGTGTAACCCGGGGTGTTGATATTCGAGATATTGTTTCCCGTAATATCAAGATTTTTCTGCGCGATCTGCAAGGTGCGCTTCTGTGTTTCAAAGCCTAAAAATGTTGGACGCATCTGTATATCCTCCTGAATGTATTATACCTGTCTGAAAACCTGCGCGGAGGATTGTCCTCCCGCAACCTTTGAGGCGTTTCTGTTGTAGGTCTCGGGCCTTTCGAGAATGCCCGCCCTCGCCACGAACTCTTTCTGATTGTCGAGCTTGCGCTTTACGACCTCCGTCGTCTGCGAATTAAGCTCCGTTATATTGTCGACGAGCTCCACAAGCTGTCTGTACAACATACTCATCTTCGGTCTGTAATCCTCGGGAGCCTCCTCAATTAGCTCACTCAGCTTTTTATCGCCGATCCCCAGCCCCTTGAAAAGCTCCAGCCTCTTATCCTCCAGCGAACGGCTTTTCATCAGATAAGCCTGTTCGTCGTTGAGGGAATCCGTCAGCCACTCGAGGTCGTCCGCGAGTATCTTCGTGTGCTTTTTCATCAGGAAAACGGTAAGTTCCCTGTAAAAATCCACGTCTATCTCGAGACATTTGACCACCGCGTCGGCGGTTCTTTTATCCATAATCTCACCCCATGAAAATCAGTGCCGCAAGCTCTGCGCTTGTAAGTCCCTGCTCTGCCGTATTCTGCGCTTCAAGAAGCTCCTTTGGAGAAGCGTCGGAGTTTACCTCCTGCGCGATAGCGAGCTTCGCGGCAGCAAGAGTTTTCTCAAACCCGAACTCAACTCTGTCGGTATTATTTTTAGCGGAAACGGCGGCACTTGTCTTTTTCGGCGACTGTACCTTTGTTGTTTTGTAGGTGGAAATTATACCGTTGATTCCCTTTATCTCCATAGTGCCTGCCTCCTTTTTAAATTTTATAAATGGGCGCATTTTCCCCACATATATATTATCGGCAGTAAACCGTAAAACTTTAGCGTTATGCGATAATTTTCGTGTTGTTTGCTACAAAATTTCCTCGAATTAACGATAAATTTTTGTCATTATTGACAAACTCGTCAAAATATGGTATAATGTCATTGCCGGACCTTCCTCTCCGAGCAAAACCAAGGGAGGGGGTGAGTGATATGGAGATGCTAGTGGTGATACTCAGCTACATAATCGCGGATTTACTCTGCAAGTGGCTGGACGACTAATTTAAGGACGGCAAAAAAAGTCCCTCGGCTTTCCCAGAGCCGGGGGACGATTTTTTTGCAAGTGATTTGGATTAAAGCTAGTGGTGACTTTCTTTATCCACCTTTATTATAACACAATAAATCTGATTTGTCAAGCACTTTCCCAAAAAATCCCTCGGCTTTACCGGAACCGAGGGAATTTTTTGTGAACGCTCTGGATCAAAGCTAGTGGTGACTTCTTTATCCACATTTATTATACCACACCCCAAAAAATTTGTCAACCCCCGTTAAAAAACAATCCCCCGACCAACGTCGGGGGAAAATCTTCATTACGGTGCGGGCGTTGCCGTCGGTGTGCGGCTGAGGTACGTTCCCTCGTCGCCGATCGTTTTGCCTGCCGTGTACGGCGAGAACACACCTATTATTAGGCTGTCCTTGGTAAAGCAGTGCTGGTGGAAGAACAGGTGCTGGGTCTCGTAGTCGCCCCAGCCGCCTCCGCCGAAGATAGGCAGACGGGTCTTGGAGTAAGACGACATCGCTACCTTAACGGGATTTACATACTCCGCGGGATTAGGTCCGACCGCAGGCGGAGCTGTGTAGTTCACCTTTATGTAGTAGTAGCCCTCGTGAATATCAAGCCTTGTCTCAAGGTCGTTCTTAAAAGCAGTGCCGAAAATCGTATCCTTTGTGTCCTCTCCGCGCTTTAAAAGCGTCTGGAACGCGGTGTTATCCGAATCGGGAGCGGCAGCCGCAACATTGACCTCCGTAATTATGCCCTTTTCGGCGCACACTTCGATATATAGATCGGTATCCTTGGGCAGGTCGGAAACGGTTATCGTTCCGGGAGTACACGGGAAATTACCGCCCGCTTTTTTATAAAATCGAACGCACTCGGAATATGTCTTTGAGCTGTCCTTTTCCGCCTCGTTGCCCTCGTTTTTCAGCCCGAGGTTGAGCGGAGCTTCGGTCAGCGAATACTTCGTGAAAATAGACTGCGCCACATTGTACATATCGCGCGCCGCCGAGCAAGCCTCGTCCACAGCCGCCTTTCTCGTATTGAGACCCGGAAGTATCATCGCGGCGAGAATGGCGATTATCGCGATGACCACGATAAGCTCTATCATAGTAAAACCGCGCTTGGCTTTAAAAATTTGAAGTCGTTTTATCATAAAAACCTCCTTGAAGTCAAAGCTCTTGTTTTTACACATTCGAGAATTATGCACAAACAAAAGTTTTGATTTTAAAATAACACTAATTCCCCGACAGTGCAGAGCACTGCCGAGGAAAATGTGTTTAATTTGCTTTTAAGCCGTTAGCCTAAAAATTAGCCTGTAACATCTACCTGACCAGCGGTTGCGGCACCCTCATTGTGAGGAGGATTGGACTCGCCAGCCTTTGCAGCGCCCTGAGTACCGTTAGTGCTGTCCCACAGAGCGGTGAAAGCACCCTCGGTGTAAACTACCTTTGTAACCTCACCGTTGGTAAGGGTGATAGCAGCACCCTTAGTGCTGTTAGCAGCGCCGATCTCGGGAACCTGAGACAGAATGTATGCGGACATTGTCTGTGCGCCCTTGCCGTCATCCATATCAACAGTAGTGGTAGATGTGCAAGCCTGACCGGTCTTGGACATTACCTGAGCAGCAAATGTCTTTGCAGCACTCTGGATAGACTGGCAGGTGCTCTCTGCGGATCTCTTACGAGCGCTCTCGATTACACCGGACAGAGTAGGAATAAGGATCGCAGCAAGTACGCCGATGATAGCGATAACTACGATCAACTCAACGAGCGTGAAGCCCTTTTTGGCTCTCAGAGCCTGAAGTTTCTTTATCATAGTAAAGACCTCCTGTGAAAAAATTTTTTATGTATAACCCCGACGGGGCTATATCCGTGAAATACATCCCGACCGCGTCGGGCTAACCTCCGCAGCGGCAGCGCCGCAAATCGAAAGGCAAAATGTATTGAACAGGTCATTTTTTATGATACACTTCTTTTTAAAGTGTACATATTAAATTGTCAAAAGAACTGACAGCCGTGTAAACGTTTTCGCGTTTCCGTATTTCGTTTCCCTTGCTGTAATCTTATTATATTACAACCTCAAAAAAATTGCAATAGGTTTTTTTAAAAAAACCCGAAAAACATATCATTTTTGTGAAAACTTATTCATTTTGGTAATATTTTTTGTTTATAATCACCAAAAAAATTACTTGTTTTGCGGATATGTACCGATAATTCGTCCGCTCGGAGACTTATTGCTCCAGCCGTCGAAATTCGGCAGACCGTTTACTATCGTCGGCAGCTCCGAAGCCACCTCGGCTGTGCCCGGCGCATACGCCGCAAACCGCGCAAAGCCGTCGCTAAGCACCACATATATCGAAGCGTCTCCGATACCCGCCAGATTTTTCGCAAGCTCCGCCAGCAGCATACTCTCGCCGCTCGCTTCGTTGGGCGAGCCGCTGTAGATCGCGCCCACGCCCCACGAAAAGCCGCCGCCCGAAAGCCCCGAAAGCGCGCTGCCCGTCCACGTATTCCCGCTCACCGTAACAGTGAAAACGGCGTCGCTAAGCTGAGTTATCTGATTAGTCGACATAAACACGTCAATAACCTTGACTATATTTGTAGCGTTGCTGTTCGCGGAGGTTATCCTCGCGGAAGCGACCGTATTCATCAGCAGCGGCACAAGCACCATTGCAAGTATGCCGATGACCGCAATAACAACAACAAGTTCAACTATCGTAAATCCGCGTTTTGCCTTAAGCATTTGAATTCGCTTTATCATGCGATCCACCTCTTTTCAACCAACCGATCATCAACCGCCCATTTCGAGGAAGCGCTTGTACTCCGTAATGTCCTGGCAGCGGTTTCTCGCGATAGCGTCGTCCACCTTGCCCATACGAACCAGACGAGCCAAGTCCTGGTCGAGCGTAAACATTCCGTTCTTCTTTCCCGTTGCGATAGCCGTCGGCACCTGGAATATCTTGCCCTCGCGTATCATAGCGCGGATAGCGTCGGTCGCGCAGAGTATCTCCAGCGCCGCGCATCTGCCCTTGCCGTCCGAGGTCGGCACAAGCGTCTGCGAAACGATACCGACGATATTTCCCGACAGCTGCGAGCGTATCTGCCCCTGCGAGTGCGGGGGATAAACGTCGATAATACGGTCGATAGTCTCCGCCGCGCCCGTCGTATGCAAGGTCGAGAGAACCAAGTGACCCGTTTCCGCCGCTGTTACAGCCGCGTTTATCGTCTCAAAGTCACGCATTTCTCCTACGAGGATAACGTCGGGGTCCTCACGGAGAGCCGCACGAAGCGAACCCGCGAACGAGTCCACGTCCTGCCCTATCTCACGCTGATTTACCATCGACTGCTTGTGAGTGTGAACATACTCGATAGGGTCCTCTATCGTGATTATATGGCAGTTCTTCTGGCGGTTGATGTGGTCTATCATCGCCGCCAAAGTCGTCGATTTACCCGAGCCCGTAGGTCCGGTTACAAGCACCAGTCCGCGCGGCGCGAGAGCGAACTCTCCGAGCGTTGCGGGGAGGTTAAGGTCTGACAAAGTAGGAATATCATCGCGCAGCAAACGGATGGCCACCGCGTGATAGCCGCGCTGTCTGTACACGTTTACTCTGTGACGGAAGCCCGTTGCCGAGGTATACGAAAAGTCGGTATCCAACCCCTTGGAGATCTGGGACTTATGCTTTATCGAGGTTATCTGGTTGATTATATTTACAATGATAGGCTCGGTGCAGTCGGGATACCCCGAGAGCTTTCTGATAGAGCCGTGCAGACGGACGATAGGCGGCAGACCCGCGGTAAAATGCAAGTCCGAGCACCCGAGGTCGCGCGCTTCTTCCAGTATGCGGTTGATGTCCATTATGTTGTTTGTATGTTCCATTATATTCCCCTTTATACAGTATACGTTGCCTTTACAAGCTCGTCAATTGAAGTTCTTCCCGCGAGAACCATCTGCGTTACGTTATCGCGAAGCAGCAGCGTGCCGCTCTTTGTCGCCATAGCGCCTATCTCCTCCGCGGTAGCGCCCGCGGAAATGAGCTCCTTTATCTTCGGCGTGGTAACGATTATCTCGTGGATAGCGGTACGTCCCGTGTAGCCCGTGCCGCGGCAGACCCTGCACCCGCCCGCGTGCGGTCTGCATATCTGCACGGGAGTGGTCTTGTTCATCAGCTTAAGATCCTCGGGATCGTCAAGCGTAAATTGCTCCTTGCAGGAGTTGCACAACAGCTTTACAAGTCGCTGAGCGATGATCCCGACAAGCGAAGAAGCGACCATATAAGGCGCAACGCCCATATCGACAAGACGGACGATAGTCGAAGCCGCGTCGTTGGTATGCAGCGTGGAAAGCACGAAGTGTCCCGTGATAGCCGCACGTATCGCGATGTCGGCAGTCTCGCCGTCACGGATCTCACCGACCATTATAATATCCGGGTCCTGACGGAGTATAGAACGCAGCGCCGCCGCAAAGGTCATACCCGCCTTAGCGTTTATCTGACACTGGTTTACGCCGTCGATCTTTTTCTCGACAGGATCCTCAACCGTTACGATATTAACGTTAGGCTGAGAAAGCTCGCCGAGCGTCGCGTAAAGCGTCGTGGATTTACCCGAACCGGTAGGCCCCGTAACCAGCATAACGCCGTTCGGACAGCGGATTATCTGCTTGAACATCTGGTAGTTATAGTCCGTCATACCGAGGTCGGTTATCTTACGAGTTTTCTCGTCGGCAGTCGACAGCAAACGTATAACGCACTTCTCGCCGTATACGCAGGGGATCGTCGACACACGCATATCGAGGTTTACGCCGTCAATGCGCGTTCCGAAACGTCCGTCAAGCGGTATACGTCTCTCGGCGATATTCATACCGCCCAATATCTTGATACGGGTAATTATGGAGTTGTGGAACGAGGGAGGTATCTTCATATCCTGCTCCACAAGCTCGCCGTCTATTCTGAAACGGATACGCGTTCTGTCCTTGAACGGCTCGATATGAATATCCGTTACCTGCATTCTGAACGCCGTCTCAACCATCATATTAACGAGCTTAACGATAGGAGCGTTATCAATACGACCGTCGGACTCCGCCTGAGCGAGGCTCTGCGCCATATCGACGTTGTTCTTATCGCCCTCGTTCTCCAGCTCGTTCATCGTACTGTCGAGCGCCTGAGACGAGTAGTACTTGTTTATCGCGGCTTCTATCTGAGACCTTGTGGATATTTGAGGTACGACTTCCATACCCGTCGTGACCTTCAGATCCTCGAAAATATAGAAGTTTACGGGATCGTTAGTCGCGACCATAAGTCGATTATGGTTTATCGCGTACGCAAAAACCGTTTTCTCCTTAGCGACCGCCTCCGGTATTTTCGCAACGGCTTCGGTGCTGACCTTTAAAGAGGAAAGATCGACAAACGGAACTTTAAGTCTTATCGACAGCGCTTGTGCAAGCTGAGTCTCGGACACCAAGCCCATTTCAAGCACGATGTCGCCGAGCATTTTTCCGCTGCCCTTCTGCTTGCTGAGCGCCTCGTCGAGCTGACTTTGGCTGATAAATCCGCTCTCCAGAAGTACTTCGCCGATTCGTATGTTTTTTATCGGACCCGCCATGTGTAAACGCTTCCTTTCGGGGTAAACTTTCCGAAACGCTTCGGAATAAAATATATTTGCTAATTCTGCAAATCACTTGCAATAATTGCATTTTTATGGTAAAATAAAATTAATCTATTTAAAGGAGGGGTAAATAATGCCCGTTGCTGTTCATATTATATACGCGGTTTTCGCGTTCATACTCGGCTCGATCATCGGCAGCTTTCTGAACGTCGTTATCCTGCGCACTCCGCTCAAGCAGTCGATAGTTACCGAACCGTCGCACTGTTTTTCCTGCGGTCACAGGCTTGCTTGGTACGATATGTTCCCGATCTTCAGCTGGCTGTTTCTCCGCGGAAAATGCCGCTACTGCAAGTCGAATATCTCGCCCCGCTATATGATAGTCGAGTCTGTCACAGCGGTAAGCTATTGTCTTGCTTATCTCGTATTCGGCTTCGAGTGGGAACTCGCGTTTTCAGCAGTCCTGTTTGCCGTACTGGTCGTACTCAGCGGTATCGACATCGATCACTTTGAGATACCCTATTGGTGCAGTATCGTCACCGCCGTACTGGGAATTGCCGCGTTTTTCATATTCCCCGCGACCCCTTGGTACGAGCGCCTTATCGCACTCGGAGTTATCGCGGTGCTGTTCGTTATCCTTGTTCTCGTCGGCGGAATGGGCGGCGGCGACCTGCAGTTGATGCTCGGCGCGTCGCTTTTGCTCGGCTACAAGGTGTTTATAGCGCTGTTCATCGGTATCGTTCTCGGCGCTGTTTACGGCATTATCAAGAAAGTTCACGATAAAAAAGCCGAAAAAGCGGTCTCCGAGAAAATAAAAGAGCTTGCTATGGACTGGTATCAAAATCAACTTGACCGCGACGTAGGCTATGTACTTAACGGTCACGAAGACATTATTGTCGGAAGTATAAGCGAGGGCGATCCCGATATTGAGTGGGAGTTCCTCGAAGAAAAGGTCTGGAAAGGTCTGCCCGATAAGGCGGCATTAAGTCAGACGCTGCGTGACAACATCACGGAAGAGCGCGAGGGGGGCTTCAAAATTTTCATCAAGGACGACCTTGTGGAAAAAGTAAAGTATTCCCGCCGAATGGTATTCGGACCGTTTCTCGCGATCGGAATATCTGCCGCGTGGCTTGTTGGTGAGTTCATAATGACCTGGTATATGAGCTTGCTGGGGATTTGATTTAAGGCAGTATGCCTTAGTACAAACATTTCGGGGCGAGCGTATCGCCCCGATTTTGTTTGTATTATAACGCTTTACGGCGTTGTGGGTTCAAAATACTTCAGTTTTCTGGTGATGTAGAAGATGTAGGTCTCGGGGTGCGCGGTAACACCGAACGTAGCAGTGAGCTCATCGTCGGTTCTCAGCTGAGTCGTTACCGTTATCGGCTGACCCATAGCGTCATTTCCGCCCTCTATGGAGTAGAGCTTGTAGTCACCGTCGGGATTTATCGACTTGGTTCTGATGTTGATAAAATCCGCGTAACCGTCGCCGCTTGCGGCAAGCGCTTCCATTCCCGAATTTGAATACACATCTATCGTGGTCTTGAGAGCAACGTTTCTCGTCGAAGTTATCGGCTTGGTGGAGTCGTTGTCCTCGTGCTCGTTATACGCCAATACCTCAAACTTTACATCGGGGAAAAGGTTTTCGTAGAAGCAGTCCTCAAAAACTCTGGTCTCGGGTGCCGAATACAGTGCGTGAACATCAAGCGAGCCGTCGTCCTTGATCTTAGGCTTGATATTCGTCAGCATATACTTGTACCGATGAGTTTTCGTATCCTCAAGCCATCTGACAGCGATGATCTTCATCTCGTAGATGTCCTTGTTGTTATCGGCTTGCATAAAGTCAACCATTTCCGTAAAGGCGTCGCTGTTAACTATCGGACCGGTGCTTTCCATATCCGTAGACTTTGAACCGTACGAGGCGTTGTTTGCTGCCGCGTTTGTAAATACAGCGCAGTAAACGGAATTTTTGATGTTCCTGTCAATATGCGCCTCCATAGCCTCGGCGATCATCAAAGCGTTCGCGTTTTTCTCGTTGCTCATAACCGTCGACATTACGGGAGTTATCATTCCCATAACCGCCAGTATCAGTATTCCGAGCAGCGCGCAGGAAACGATGACCTCAATAAGCGTAAAACCGCCGTTATTCCTGCGCTTCAGGAGCCTCAATATTTTTTTCATATTGCGTCCTCCTTATGTGAACGGCTTGTCGCTTACTTCAAACGGATAAGAACCGTAAATATTCGCGTGCGTTTTGCCGATTTTGGTTACGGTCTCATATTTTCCCGCGTCGTTCTTCTGGATCTCGTAAACGGAACTTTGATTGTATGTTCCACCCGACCCCTTTCCGAACGAACTAGCCGTGATCTGCGGGTCGCCATTGAAAATAACGATGAACTTTATCGGAGTACCGGGTTTGAAGCCGTCCGCGTTATATCCGTTGGTAACGCCTATTTTCACGGAATTGCCCGAGATCTGCGACGCGGTATAAGCGGGAGGCGGATCCCAAGCATTTACGGGCATATTAGGCGCTGTCTGTATTACCTTTGCGATCTTAGCTTCATCGTAAACCTTTTTATAATAGGTATCGACAACCTCCTCGACCTCCATGCCGTCCTTTTCGACTTTCTTTGTTATATCAACCTGAGAGCTGTGATAGCTGGTAGTTGATTTGAAGTACAGTCTGATCTGAGAGTCGGGCTTATCGTCCGCCAACATATCGGAAGAATCGGCACTAACCGTTATCTCATACGCGACCTGTCCCGCGCTTAAGGTCACACCGCTGGGAAGCGAGGGATTTTTGGAAACCGAAATGTTTATATTCTTCAATCCCTTTGTTCCCGTAATTCTTGTGTCATACTTCGAGGACTGACCGAGACCGTTGCCATCGCCGTCGGTTCCTCCTCCGCCGCCAACACCGTCAGCGTCGTAGTCGTAGTTACCGATGAAGTAGTTAAGACCTTCGTTGACATCGGAAGCGTCGGGATCGGCGGTTCTGACAACATAGTCCATATCTATATCCAACGGCGTCTCGCCTGCGTCATTCGGATCCTTTTTAAAGGAAAGGCTTACTGTACCGTCAAAGGTCGTGCCGTCGGCAATTGTAGTATCTTTTCCGTTTACAACAAGATCGTTCTGCTGCTTATTCAGACTTTGCATGTATCTGTAATTTTCATTGCGCTGCGCTATGGAAAGCTGCAGCATCTGCATTATCATCGCCATCATTATTGAGAAAACCGCGATAGCGATGATGATCTCGGCAAGCGAAAAGCCGCTTTTATTTGAGAGTAATCTTTTCATAAAAACGCCTCCTTAGTAGCTGCCCATGCCGATCTTCCAGCTCTTGCTGGCAAGACCGACCAATTCTTCTCCGCTGCTTTCACCCATAAGCTCCCAAGGCATCTTGTCGGGATAAAGGTTTGTAACAAAGCGCGTATCATCGAACGAGAAGTCGGATACTATCAGACCTCCGCACAGCTTATTCGCGCCGCCCGAAGAACCTCTTGCCTTAAATGTCATATACGGAGCGTAGATCATTCCGAAAAGTCCGTTGTGGTGGAGCGCTCCGCCGCTCAGATTGTTTCCGAGACGAATATCAGCACTCTCATAGCAGCTTATCAGATATACGTTTACATTCGGAAGAATGTTTCTGGGGAACGTTATGCCCGAAGACTGGAGCTTGTTCTTCTCCAGACGATACTCGCATACGCCCACCTCATAGGTGCCGTCCTTAAGAGAATTAAACTGCTTTCTCTGACGGTCTGCATTTTCACCGTCGGGGTGGCACTTGGGACAAATTTCAGTGAAGCTGGTTTTTCCGTGTACAGTGCACTTTATACCGACCTTTTGAACGGGACCCTCTTCGTGCTTTTTGCACACTTCGGTCGATGTATACTGCGAATAGCTGCAGCCGTCTCCGTGTACGCAGCTCGTATGAATATACTCGGCAATCTTAAGCGCGGAGCTTTGAGCATGCAGCGCGGAACTGTCGTATACGGTCACAACCTTGTCAACCCAAGATGTTCCGTCGTATACGTGGAATGTTTTCTCATTACCCTCTGCGCTTACAGTCTCGCCTGCTGCGTTCGTGCTAAAGAGCGCGAGCCAGCTCTGATGTACAAACTGCTGTCTGTCGCAATCCTGATAGATAGTATCCTCGGGAATATCAATAACCAAAGAGCCCTTGCCCTTTACAAGAACGGTACAAGAAGTGCATGATGTGCGGAACCACTGGAAGATATTACCGCCGTTGTTGCCGTTTTGGTCCATATAACCGTGTACGCGAAGTGTAAGAACATCGTCCTCGCTGTCACCCGTGTCAAGAATTACGGTAAGCGGAGCCAAGTTTCCGCCATATCCGCCCTCAACGCTTATAATATCACCCGCATAGCACTTCACATCATACGCGCCCATCGAAGCCGAAGGCGAATCGGGGTGAGCTATCGTAAATGTAGTGGTCATAGCAGGAACGCCGTTCATAGGCTGATTATAATCGTTAAGCTTAATTGTGATAGGAGTGTACTTTCTCTCCGTATCGGGCAAAGTATTCGTTGAATAATCAAGCTCGGGGAGATAGTCGCTCTTTGTCTTATCCAGACCCTTGCTCTCATCGCCGTCGTTGATTATCCACTTTGCGTATGCCCTGGTCTGAACGTCTTCTTTAAGCTGTTCCTTTATCTCCTTGAACTTGCTCATATCGGGCTTGCCGTTGTTGCCGGGGTTGTACGGACGGTTATCGGAACCGGCTACATAAACCTTTTTCGCGTTGTTGATCTGACCATAAGTAATATCTCCGCCAACGTGGAGATTTACATTGGTCGCCTGCATAGTGTTCCCGTTAAGGTTGAGGTTGCCGCAGATATAGACATCAATATCTCCGTTTGAGCCCTCCATTCCGCCGCCTCTGAAATCGTAGTCGCCTCCGATAACTATTCTGGTTCCCTTAGGGAATTTAAGAATTCCTTTACCGATAGCGCAGGTAAGGTCGCCGTTGATCTCCCATCTTACGGGATTCTTGAACTGCGAAAAATCAATTCCGCCCGCGGAAACGCCGGGACCCATAATCTGGAAATTCTCATTAACAACCACATTACCGCCCGCTTTAAGGTTACCCGAAATTACGCAGTCGCCCGCGCCGCCGGGCAGCGAAATGTAGCTTGTCTGCGAGTCAAAGAATACATCTGTGATAAAGTAGCCGCCGCCGATATTAGCGTCGTTGTCTACATATCCCGTAGCCGCGAAGATGTTGTTATCCTCGGGAAGCTCTCCGCCCGCCATCGAAATATGGAAATAAGTGTGCACGGTATCCGCAACGCCGTTATTGATCGTCGTTGTCGCGATATCGAACGTCATATTGTCAACGCCATTCACCATCTCGTTAGGCAGACGAGTGATGTCCATGGAGTACGCGCCCATCTGTGCTACATCAGCGCCCGTCTCCGTCGAATCGAAGCTCGTAAAGCCGTTAGCTCCCGTTGTTATCGTTTCGCCTTCACCAAGCTTCTGCAAAGCCGAAAACAGGTTGGAATCGCCCGTTGTAAGCGATCCGTCCATAAGACCCGCAAGCACCATATCATTCAGCGAGATCGCCGACTGATAGGACTGCTTCTGGAAGAACGTCGCAAACTGCGTAGTACGCGCCGAAATTACCGAAAAGTACATCGCCATAACCGCTATCATCAGCGCGGTCATGGTACTGATAACCATAAACAGCGCGCTTCCGCGGTTGCTTATGTATTTTCTTAGTGAATGTACCATTAAAGTATCCTCCTTTCAAGATTTAAATTTGTCCCTGCTTGCAGCGCCCGGTGCGAATAAAGATCCGCACCTGTGCCGCAGAATTTTACGCCGTTACACCGTCCTGAGCGTCAAGCTGAGACTTGGGATCCTGCATACGCTCTATGCAGTAGAAAGTAAACGTGTCGGTGTACGAGTACAGGTAATCAACGATCTCCGCTATTTCCTGCTCCTCTGTGTTGTTGCCGGGTGTCGCCGCGGCTGCGGTTCCGTCGGGATTAGCCGCCGCAGCGTTGCCGTTGTTGAGTATCTCGGTGGGCATGCCGGTCGCCGTAGTCAGCGCCGCTCTGCCCTCGGTCTCCATCTCGGCATTGAGCTCCTCAACGAGCTTCTCGTACTTGTTTGTTACAAGCGGATAAACGAGCGTAAGACCGTTGATAGCAACTGCCTTTCTGGTCTCGGTGCCGTTTTCCGTCAGCTTATAGTTGTTTACCGCCTCGGCGAAATTAACCAACTCATCCTGGTCGATAGCGCTTACGGTAAATGTAACCTCGTTCGCGCCGATAGTCTGCGGGTCGCCAAGAGCCTCCGCGAGAACCGTCTGGCGCAGAAGCACTTTCGCGTACTCCTCGTCAACCTCATCCGAGCCCTGAGTAGCGTATGTCTTAAGATCGTACTCTACCTCGGGTCTTATGTAGAAATTGGTTCCGAGCATTGCTACGGTAGGATCGCTAACAGTCAGTGCCTCAACAACTACCTTAGCGGTGCACTGTTCGAGGAACGCTCTGAATGCCATATCCGCCTCATAAGCGCTCATCTCGGGGAAGAACATATCCGCCAGGTGCTCGCCCTCTTCATAAGCCTTTTCGATCTCTTCTCTGAGCGGAGCTTTTCTCGCCTGCTTCGCAACGTCCGCGTTATACTCCGCCTGCTTTGCCGCAAGCGACGCCTTCGTTGCGCTTATGGTCTCGATCTTCGGCTTTACAAGAAGCCAGCCGCCGAGCGCCAGAATTAAAATCACTATGATTATTATCGCGCCAATGCGCTCTTGTTTACTTAACTTCATTACTCGGTCACCTCCTGCTGAGCCTCTGTATTCTCTGCATTCGCAGGCTCTTCCTGCTTCGTCAGATCGTTAATATCGGTGTTGTCCTCGTCACTGCCCATTTGCAGCTGCATTGTCATCTCAAACGAGAACACGGTATCATACTTCTTGCTTCCGTCAGCGGAAATTATCGCGTATGTGCCCCAATCCGTAATGTTTTCCTTTGCAAATCCCGAATATGTGATATTCACAAAATAAGGATCGCCGTACTTGTTAAGTACCTTGGTGCTGAGATATTCCGCGTATCTCGACGGAACGGAGGAAGGATCGCCCTGCGAAAGTCCCTTGAACTTCACGGTGACCATATTTCCGCCAACCGAGACCTCTTCGATCTCAAGCTCCTCGTTGTCCGCCAAGAGCCTGTCGTCCGTAGCGGTAAGCGGCTTGCTCACATTATCGAAAACGAGCCTCTGCGCCTTGGGCTTGTAGTTGAACAGCAAGCCCGTCTTTTTAACGGTATCGTTGTAGCTGTTGAAGCCCGCGAGCATCGTGTCTCTGTCGTCGACTATCTGAAGATCGCGCTGCATCTGCGGATCGTCTATTCTGGCCTGGAGATTGTTTATCTGACCGGTAAGGCTGTTGTTGTAAAAGTCGCAAGCCATAACCACGCCGCCGACAACCGCCGCCGAAGCGACGATCGCGCCGAGGAATCCGAGCAGGAAGCCGTTAGCGCCCTTGGACTCCTTTGCGGAGGTAGCCTCCAACAGGTTGATGTGCTCAAGCTCCTTGTTGCGGCGGTAAAGAGCGCCGATAGCGTTCGCGTACTTCGAGAAGTCGAACTGCACGGACGACGTAATGGAGCTTGGCATCGAAAGCATATTCGTGGGAACGTTGAACGAGGATATCGCGTTCGTTATCTCGATAAAGCTGTCGATCTCGCCGTAGAACAAGATCTCCTGAAGCGGCTTTGCGCCCTTGCGGGATCTGATAAACTGGATCATTCTGAACAGGTTATCGTAAACCGCGCGGGTAACATAGTCGGGAGCGTTCTCGTAATCGTTCGGGTCAATGTTGAAGAAACGGGAGAACGCGAGCTGATTTTCCTCATACAGGTTCATATTGAGGAAGTTCTTGTCGATCTGGATAAGCAGTATCGGCATTCTGTCCGCCATCTTCGGAGTGTTTATAATAAGACGCGTAACGGAGTTGTTGGAGATGTTTACACCCTTAAGCTGCAAGCCTATGTGCGAAAACAGTCTTACATATCCGTCAACCAGTCTCTGCGGGCAGGCAGCCGCGATGACCTTGAGCATCTTGTTCTTTTCCTCGTCCTCGGTCTCGCCCGCTATAGTAAAGGATATGTTGAAGTCGCTGGATACGTTCATATTCGACTGTATCATCGCCTCGATGATAGCAGGGTTTTTCAGATTTTTCGGCTTCGCAACAACCATTTCCTTATATACAATGGAGCTCGAGGTAATGGAAACTATCGCTTCCTTTTCCTTAATATCTCTGGTCTTGATAATATCGTTCAGCTCCGCTGCGACCATAGGAACGTCGGTAATATAACCGTTTGCCACCATTCCGAGTGAGAGCTCGCGCATATCCGCGTCCTGCACTCTTATCTTGTTACCGCTGTGTACGCCTCTGACAAGTTTTATTTGTCTGTCGGTAATATCTATTGAAAGCATATCTTCACCTCATAATTTTTATTTTGGAATTTTTGCGGCTTACCGCTCATTATCCGCCAACGGAAAGCATTCCGCCGTAGAGCATCGGGAATACGCCCGCGAGGAAGAATCCTATCGCGATACCCATGATGATGATCATCAAAGGCTCCATCATTCCTACCAGCTTTGTGATAGCCGCGTCGGCTTCTTCGTCGTAATATTCCGCCGCTTTTCCGAGAATGGTATCCAGCGTACCGGATTCCTCGCCGACATATATGATCGAGGTAAACATACCCTCAAATATTCCCGTTTTCTCGATCGCCTTAGACATACTCTCACCGAGCTTGATGTCGTTGACGACGTCCTTAAAGCATTTGTCAACATACGTGTTTCCGATAGTGGCGACGGATTTCTCGATACATTCGACCATTTGCAGACCCGCGCCGTACAGGTTCGCCATACTTCTCGCGAAACGACCCGTATACATCGTCGAAATGAGCTTTCCAACCTTCGGTATTTTCAGCAGCATTTCGTCCATTTTCAAACGCGACGCGGGAACTCTCCGCGCAAACATAAATCCGAATACGATAACCGCAATAACGATTATGTACACATACCAATAATTGATAAGCGAATCCGAGAACGCGATCAGCGCCGCGGATATAGGCGAAATATCGTCGGGATCCATCATCTCCGTAAACGTCGGGAGAATAGCTACGAACATGAATATCAGAACCACGAGCAGCAGCACGCCCAGAACCATAGGATAAACCATCGCGGATTTAGCCTTGTTCGCGGTCTTGTTAGCGTTTGCGTAGTGGTCGGACAATCTGTTGAGCATCTGGTCGAGAGTACCCGAAGCCTCACCCGCCGAAACCATACTTACAAACATATCGGGGAAAACGCCCGGCTTTGCGATAAGTACGTCGGAGAAGGATTTACCCTTTTGGACTTCCTCATAAATGTCCAGCAGGACAGCCTTAGCCTTTTTGTTCTCCTGCTGTTCCTGGAGAATGTGCAGCGCACGCACCAGCGACAGACCCGCAGCGGTCATAGACGCCAGCTGACGGCTTATGAAGGATACCTCCTTGGTCTTGAATTTGTACTTGACATCCACAACGCCCCCGCCCAGATCGCGGTAACTGGTGACATAGAGCTTTCGTTCCCTCAGTCTTGCCTAAAGTTCCTTATAGTCCTCAGCCAGCTCCTGTCCTCTGACGGTACGGCCGTTGATGTCGGTGGCAACATAAGAGTATTTGTTCACCTGAAAACCTCCGTTCCCCAACAACTTTGTTGAAATATGCAGGCGGTAAAATACTCCGAATTTTGGGCGCAATTTACCCATAGCCGCCTACTTGTAAATAAATTATACCATAATTTCTTATTTTTTTCAAGCGCTTGTAAACGATTTTTTCAAATATTCGCCCGAAAAACCGCCTTTTTTAATGTAGAATTTCAACTTAAACTTATGTGCAATTTAGACAAATAACTTTCAACATCTGTTGAAAACTTTACGGGCATTTCTCCGCAAACGGCTTGGTTGCCGCATTTATTCACAAACGAGATTTATTTAACCGTAAAAAGTCTATTGACTTTATCGGGAAATTATGGTATAATAATTTTGTATAGAGCGTGTTCACATTAACCGAAATGCTCGGATTTCGAAGCGAATTTTTCGCATAACGAGGCGAAAATTCTTGACGTACTGTATGTACGTCAAGAATTTTCAACGAAGTTATGCAAAAAATTCGCCGAAAGACGGGCGTTGAGCGTTAATGTGAACACGCTCAGGAGCGATTTCCAAAAGGTTCCGGCACTCCGATAATAATTCGGCGCCGCGGCGGCGGCAAAACAAATCAACGGCAAAGCGGCATCATTTGCGGCATTGCCTTTAAGGAGGAAAGTATGTTAGACAACACATTATTGAAGAACGATTTCGAGGACATTCTGCGCGACTCCCACGTACAGGGAAAGCAGTGCACCCCCGCGCAGCTTCACGACGCGCTCTCCCGCGCGATAATGAAGCAGGCGGTGCCTATGATGAGCTGTTCCGCGCCTAGCGGCAAAAGCGCTTCGTATCTGTCTATGGAATTCCTCGTAGGACGCGCGGTGTACAACAACATCTTATGTCTCGGTCTGCATGACTATGCCGAGGAGCTTCTCAACAGCGCGGGCGGCAGTCTGAACGACCTTGAGGAGATCGAGGACGCTGCGCTCGGAAACGGCGGCTTGGGCAGACTTGCGGCGTGCTTCCTCGACAGCGCGGCGACTATGAAGCTCCCCTTGAACGGCTACGGTATCCGCTACAAGTACGGTCTCTTCAAGCAGACCATTGAGGACGGCTTCCAGCGCGAGTACGCGGACGACTGGACAAAATTCGGCGATCCGTGGAGCAGACGCCCCGACGACGACACCGTGATCATCCACTACTCGACGGGAGACGTAAAAGCCGTCCCCTACGATATGCCGATATTCGGCTACAAAAACGACTTCGCGGGTACTCTCCGCCTTTGGCAGGCAGAGCCCCTCAACGCGTTCGATTTCGACGCGTTCAACCGTCAGGACTATTTCGCCGCGGCAAAGGGGCAGATAGAAGCGGAGAACATCTCGGGCACTCTCTACCCCAACGACGACGCTCGTCCCGGCAAGATACTGCGCCTGAAGCAGGAGTACTTCTTCAGCGCCGCTTCCATGGCGGACTTAGTGAGAAAGCACCTCGCTGCGGGTCGTGACATCTACTCGTTCGCTGAGTATAATTCCATTCAGCTCAACGACACCCACCCCGTTATCTCCATTCCCGAGCTTATCCGCATACTCGTTACCGAGCGCAACGTTCCGTTCGCAAAGGCGCTCGAGATCGCCAAAAAGACCTTCAACTACACCAACCACACCATTATGACAGAGGCTCTCGAGAAGTGGGACTGCGGCATTGTCGAGGAGCTTCTTCCCGACGTTTACGCGTTTATCCTGCGTATCAACGACGAATTTATTTCGGATATGTACCGCCGCGGCATTCCGCGCGACAAGATCGAAACAATGCAGCCCGTTTCCGGCGGAATGGTTCATATGGCGAAAATGGCAATTTACTGCTCGCAGTTCGTCAACGGCGTTGCGAAAATTCACACCGAGATACTCAAAACCGATGCTCTGCCCGAGTGGTACGAGCTGTTCCCCGAGCGCTTCCAGAACAAGACGAACGGCATTACGCCGCGCCGCTGGATAGCTCTGTGCAACCCCAAGCTCTCCGCGCTTATAACAAAGCTCATAGGCGATGAAAGCTGGATAACCGACCTCTCCAAGCTCCGCGAGCTCCGCAAGTATATGGACGACAAAGAGGTCCTCGGCAAGTTCAGAGACATCAAGTACCTCAACAAGACCGCTCTCGCAAAGTACATCAAGGAGCACGAGGGCGTTGAGATCGACCCGAACTCCATGTTCGACATTCAGATAAAGCGCCTGCACGAGTACAAGCGCCAGCTTTTGAACGCGTTCAGCATACTGTATATTTATTATGGTATAAAAGACGGCAGTATCGCAAACTTCGCGCCCACAGCGTTCATATTCGGCGCAAAGGCGGCTCCCGGCTACGCCCGCGCCAAGGCGATAATCAAGTATATCAACGAGATAGCGAACCTTGTCAATAACGACGAGACCATAAACGGCGCTCTCAAGGTCGTTTACGTTCAGAACTACAACGTTTCCTACGCAGAAAAGCTCGTTATCGCGGCGGACATCTCCGAGCAGATCTCCACGGCGGGCACCGAGGCTTCCGGCACGGGCAATATGAAGTTTATGCTCAACGGCACAATGACCCTCGGCACCTACGACGGCGCAAACGTCGAGATATGCGAGGAAGCGGGCGAGGAGAACAACTACATCTTCGGCGCGCGCGTTCAGGACCTCGCGCAGAGAATGCCGACCTACGACCCGAGAAAGCTCTATTCCGAGAACACCCGCATAGCGCGCGTTATAAATTCGCTTATCGACGGCACATTCTCCGACGGCGGCAACGGCTCGTTCAGAGAGCTGTACTATTCGCTTCTGGACGGCGCTTCGTGGCACAAGCCCGACCACTACTACCTCCTCGGCGACCTCGAAAATTACGTTCAGGCAAAGCTCAAAGCCAACAGCGACTTCTGCTTCAACCACGACGAATTCATCAAGAAGTGCTGGATAAATATGACGAGCGCGGGCAAGTTCAGTTCCGACCGCACGATCGCGGACTACGCAAAAGAGATATGGAAGATCACTTCCGCGGACGGCAAAATTTCTTAAATAAAATCAGCCGCTGTTCAAAACGAACAGCGGCTTTTTGATTGTAATTTTATTTCGCCATTATCTCGCAAATTTTGTTGGAGAATTCAACGGGGTTCTCGATCGGCATACCCTCGATAAGCAGCGCCTGCGAATACAGTATATCGGCGTACTCTCCCGCGGTATCCTTGTCGGTCTCGTAGAGCGATTTCAGCTTGCCGAATATCGCGTGATTGGGGTTTATCTCGAGGATTTTCTCGGCTTTCGCGCCCTCGCCGTTCGGCATAGCGGAAAGCACCTTCTCCATCTCGACGGAAAGCGCGCCCTCGCTGGTAATGCAGACGGGGTGGTTTTTCAGGCGTTGAGAGAGCTTTACCGCCTTTACCTTGCCGCTGAGCTTTTCCGTGAGGAAGTCGAACAAGCCCTTGTTGTCCTCCTGCTCCTTTTTGATCTCCTCTTTCTCCTCCTCGGTCTCCAGTCCGAGGTCGTCCGCGGAGACGGACTTGTACTCCTTGCCGTCAAGGTCGTGCATCATCTGCAAGCAGAACTCGTCGACGTGGTCGGTGAGGTAGAGTATCTCAAAGCCCTTGTCGCGGACAAGCTCGGTCTGCGGCAGGCTTTCGATACGGGAAACGCTCGAACCGCTCGCGAAGTAGATGTACTTCTGCTCCTCCTTCATACGCGAAACGTATTCCTCAAGAGTAGTAACGCCGCCGTTTGAGGTCTTGAACATCAGCAGGTCCTGCAAATCCGCCTTGTTCATTCCGTAGCTCTCGTAAATGCCGTACTTTATCTGAGTGCCGAACGTTTCAAAGAACTTCTCGTACTTCTCGCGGTCGTTCTTCTGCAACTTTTTCAGTTCGTTCTTTATCGACTTCTCGATAGATTTCGCGATTATTTTGAGCTGGCGGTCGTGCTGGAGCATTTCGCGCGAAATGTTGAGCGACAAGTCCTCGCTGTCCACAAGACCGCGCACAAAGCTGAAATAGTCGGGGAGCAAGTCCGCGCACTTCTCCATTATCATTACGCCGCTCGAATACAGCTGCAAGCCCTTTTCAAAGTTCTTGGAATAGTAGTCGTAGGGCGCTTTTTCGGGAATATACAGCAGCGCGGAATAAGTCGCCGTACCCTCGGTCTTGGAGTGGATATGCAGCAGCGGGTCGGTATAGTCGTAGAACTTGTCCTTGTAGAACTGATTGTAGTCCTCGTCCTTAAGCTCGGACTTCGCTTTCTTCCAGATCGGTATCTGCGAGTTGAGCGTTTCGGTAACGATCTCCTTGTCGTACTCGGGTTCTTTGCCGTCCGTGCCCGTGCCCTCGCGGAGCTTCTCGTGCTCAACGTCCATTTTAATGGGGTAGCGGATATAGTCGGAGTACTTCTTTACGAGCTCCCTTATCTTATACGGGGTGAGGAATTCATCGTATTTCTCGTCCTCGTTATTGTCCTTTATTTCGAGCGTGATGACCGTTCCGTGACTGTCCTTTTCCGCCTCGGAGACCGTGTAGCCGTCAACGCCCTCGCTCTGCCACATAAACGCCTTGTCCGTGCCGAACGCCTTAGAGATAACGGTCACGCGCTTCGCGACCATAAACGCGGAGTAAAATCCCACGCCGAACTGACCGATAATGTCCACGTCCTCGGTCTTTTCGTTATCCTTTTTGAACGCGAACGAGCCGCTTTGCGCGATAGTACCGAGGTTGTTTTCAAGTTCCTCGGCGGTCATTCCGATACCGTTGTCGGAGATGGTGAGCTTGCGCGCGTCCTTGTCGAGCTCAAGCGTTATCGCCATATCCGAGCGCGTTACCGCCTCGGCGGAGCTGTCCTGCATAGACTTAAAGTAGAGCTTGTCCATAGCGTCCGAAGCGTTGGAGATAAGCTCGCGCAGGAAAATCTCCTTGTGCGTGTAAATGGAGTTTATCATCATCTCCAGCAGGCGCTTGGATTCGGCTTTAAATTCTTTTGTTTCACTCATAATATTTTCTCCCTCTCTGTATTATTAAAGCAACACCGATCAAATGGCTTTATTTTATGCGGTCTCCCCGACTTCGGCGGGAGAGACCGCCATTATATCGGTGCTTCTTTAGCACTCTATCCCATAGAGTGCTAACTCATAATTATATTATACACCATTTGAGAAAAAAATCAAGTGACAAATCAACAAAAAAAGCCGCGTATTATCACGGCTTTTTGTGCAATTTTCTATTATCCGAGTGACAAAAGCAGGAAACGACATGGTCGTCCACCATTCCCACCGCCTGCATAAACGAGTAGATTATCGTCGTGCCGACAAATTTAAAGCCGCGCTTTTTCAAGTCCCTGCTTATCTTATCGGAGAGCGGAGTGCTCGCGGGAACGTCGGCGAGGGTTTTCGGACGGTTGACTATCGGAGTATCGCTGACGTAGCCCCAGATGAACTTGTCAAAGCTGCCGAATTCGCGCTGAATTTCCAGAAACGCCTTGGCGTTGGCGACGGCGGCGTTTATTTTCAGCCTGTTGCGGATTATCCCCGCGTCGTTGAGAAGCTCGGCGATTTTTTTATCATCGTATTCCGCGACCTTTTCGGGGTCGAAGTTGTCGAACGCGCGGCGGAAGTTCTCGCGCTTTCGGAGTATAGTTATCCACGACAAGCCCGCCTGCATACCCTCAAGTATCAGCATCTCGAACAGCTTGCGGTCGTCGTGCTCGGGGCGACCCCATTCGTTGTCGTGGTATGCGACGTAGACGGGGTCAGTGCCCGCCCATTCGCAGCGGCAAAGAGTTTTCATAATATCCTCCTTCAATATATAAATTATAATTTTGCTTAAAGACTTGCAGCTAAAAAAAACGGGATTCCTAAGGGGCTTGCCCCTTAGGCGGAATGCAAGGGCAGAGCCCTTGCGCAGGTCAGGGCGGCAGCCCTGAATACCGCGCGTAAGCGCGGTGGCTGTGCGAAGCACAGCCGAGGGGCGAAGCCCCGCACCGCCGCGAAGCGGCGGCTCTCCCAAAAGCGCTAAAAGGGTTTGGGGAAAAACAAGAGTTTTTCCCCAAATCAAGAAATTTGCCAACAGGCAAATTTCTTGATCAATCGGTTTTTTCTGCCGGTGGCAGAAAAAACCGATCCGCGCTTTGAACAGTACCGCGCTGCCGCAGCAGCCTAATAATTTGTTCGGTTCGCATTACACTAAATTATAATTTACTTATACATAATCTTATCCGAATTCAACTTATCATTAAACCCGACCCAATACCCCAACTGCGTAAACACGGGAATAAGCGCGTAATACCCCATCATCAGCACGGGGAACATCACGCTCATCGCCTCGACGCGGCTTGCCTGCGAGACGAGCGCGTCCGCTTGCGGAGTAAACGCCAGCACCAACGGATACGCGCTGCCCGAAATAAACTGATATATCAGCAGATTATCCCGCTCGGGGAAAAAGAGCTTGTTTATCAGCAGAAAAGCCGTCGGTGCTGCCGCGAACGCGAACATTATCAGCCCTATCGCTATCCAGCGGAATTTCGTCACGCCGTCCACGCGCTTCAGCTTCACCAGACTTCGCTCCTTAACGCCGTTTTTCCACGCCGCCGTAAACACCAGCGAAAAGAAAATGACTGCCGAAAACGCGATCGCCAGCACCTTTATAAGCATATTGTTCCCGAAAACAAATATCGCCATAGTCATTATCAGACAGAGAATATTTCCCAGAACAACAAAACCAACGCCTTTAAGCGTTAAAATGCCGAAGCTCTCTCTCTTCATAGCTTTCACCTCTTGAATTTATAGGGAGTATTGATTTAACGGCGGAGAAAACCGCATAAAAATCGATAGTAATATTTCCGCGGAAAATGCTCAAAATAATAAAAAAAGAAAGCGAGGAATTTGTATGGCAAATTTTAAAAACAAGCAGAGCGCGGAAATATTGAACAGCGTTTACCGCAACGCTCAAATGGCGTATGAAGCGGGCTCGGACGTTCTCAAGCATTGTAAGAACAACGCTCTCCGGCAAGAGATCTCCGCGCAGGTATCGCGTTACAAAAACGTCGCGGGGCAGGCGCGGCAGGAGCTCGCGCGGCGCGGCGAAGCGGCTCACGAAGCGTCTCCCTACGCTAAAACAATGGCGAAAATGGGTATCGCCATGAAAACCGCGAAAAATCAAAGCAGCGCCAATCTCGCGCGGATAATGCTGCAAGGCACCACAATGGGGATAATAGATATGCAGCACGCCGTCAACCGCTCTCACGCCGCGGAAAGCCGCATACGCGAAAGCGCCGAACGCCTCCTCGACCGCGAGCAGGACTTCTGCGAGAGCCTCAAGAGGTATCTTTGAGACGGCAGTTGTCCGAGCATATCCCCTGCGACATCCGCGCGGGGCAGGGGAAATCCGCTCATTCGCCCGTAAACAGTGCCGGGAAAACGCCCTTTACTCCTCCGTCGGGGGATTGACTACGTTGCCCTCGATGATATTCCGCAGCACCGTCTGCGCGCGCTCGCGCTGCTCCTGCGCTTCTTTCTGATTGCCCGTGGCGGAGGGGTATTCGCACCGCAGATAAAAGTTTATCTTGTCCGAGCAGGTATCCCACCGCGCGTCCTTGTGAAGATTCGTTGCGTTTATGTGCAGACCCACGCCCTTGAACAGAGCTTCCTCGGGGAAGTACTCCGAAAAGTCCACGAAAAGCTCGTCCTCCAGACCCTCCGCTTCGTACATCTGTTCCCAGAAGCCCTCGTCCGCGATGTACATCTGACTGTCTCCCGTGTAGACCTCCGCGGAAAATTTCATCGACTGCGCACTGTTGTAATCCGCCACTCCGCTTGAATTCGACAAATCGAGATAGTTCACGCCTACTTTAACGTAGCCGTTTCCGTCGAAATCGGGGCAGTATTTTGTCAGCGCTTCCTCCAGTTCGTCGTACCTCAGACCAAGCTCCGACTGCGGTGAGGTCGAGATAACGAGCACATACAAGTCGTTGACCTTGCGCGTGACAAGCTGAACCGTAAGGAATGTAAAGAGCGCTCCGAAAAACACCGCGATAACTATATAGAGCTTGTTGTGATACACGAAGTTTGCGAACTTCTGCCACGCGTTCATCTCCGGCATTTTAACGTAGCCCGTTTCGGGGATAAGCTCGCTCTCCTCGATAAGCCCCTGCTTCATTTTCAAGAGCTCTATATACTCCTCGCGAGACTTACGCGCTTTTTCGTCGTCCTTGTTTGACATATTTCACCTCGTTAAGAAAGGCAGCCGGTCACGCGAAACAAACGTCCAAACAGGGCGTTACATACGCATAACCGACTACCAAACCAATATTTTATACCTGCGGACGCATCGTCGGGAACAGCAGAACGTCGCGAATGCTCGCCGAATCGGTCAGCAGCATTACCAGTCTGTCAAATCCGAAGCCCAGTCCGCCCGTAGGGGG
This sequence comes from Oscillospiraceae bacterium, assembly GCA_014799395.1. Classification (GTDB taxonomy): domain Bacteria; phylum Bacillota; class Clostridia; order Oscillospirales; family Ruminococcaceae; genus CAG-115. The sequence goes on from JAAVID010000015.1 coordinate 50,071, forward strand.
AAGTCCGTATTCCAGCGCGGTGATGAAGTCCTCGTCCACCTGAGCGTCGTTTCCGCCCTGCGCACGCTTTGCCGCTACCTGCTTCACAAAGCGCTCCTTCTGATCGAGCGGGTCGTTAAGCTCCGAAAACGCGTTGCCGAATTCCATACCGTTTATGAAATACTCAAAACGCTCCGTAAACGCGGGGAATTCGGGCTTTCTCTTAGCCAGCGGCGAATTCTCAACGGGATAATCGTAAATGACCGTAGGCTGTATCAGCTTGTCCTCAACAAACGCCTCAAAGAACGCGATAAGCACATCGCCCTTTGTGGAGCTCGCGTTTATCTCGTCATCAATGCCCTTTGACTTAGCGCAGGCGCGAGCGTCCTCGTCGGTCGCCCAATCGTTGTAGTCCACGCCCGCGTACTTCTTGACCGCTTCGATCATAGTAAGGCGCTCCCAAGGCTTGCCGACAGCTATCTCCTTGCCCTGATACGTCACGGTATCCGTGCCGCAGACGTTGAGCGTTACCGTTCTGTACAAGTCCTCGATAAGGTCCATCATATCAAAATAGTTGATGTACGCCTGGTACATTTCAATAGTGGTGAACTCTGGATTGTGAGTGGAGTCCATACCCTCGTTGCGGAAGATACGTCCCACCTCGTATACCTTGTCAAAACCGCCGACTATCAGCCGCTTTAAGTACAGCTCGGTCTCGATACGCAAGTACATATCTATATCCAGCGCGTTATGGTGGGTCTTGAACGGTCTCGCCGCCGCGCCTATCTCCAGCGGCAGAAGCACGGGAGTATCGACCTCGACATAACCGTGACCGTCGAGGAACTTGCGTATCTCCGACAAAATTCTCGAACGCTTTACAAAAACGTCCTTAACGTCGGGGTTAGCGATAAGGTCAAGATAGCGCTTTCTGTAACGCTCCTCCTTGTCTTTCAAGCCGTGCCACTTCTCGGGCAGCGGCAAAAGCGACTTCGACAGCAAAGTGATTTCCGTCGCGTGAACGGAAATTTCGCCCGTCTTAGTCTTGAAAACGTACCCCTTAACGCCTATAATATCGCCCAAGTCCCACTTCTTGAACTCCGCGAACTTATCCTCGCCCACGCCGTCGATACGCACATAGACCTGCATTCTGTCCGAGCTGTCGCGAACGTCGAAAAAGCTCGCCTTGCCCATTATTCTGCGCGACATCATTCTTCCCGCGATAACAACGTCCTTGTTTTCCAGCTCCCCAAAGCGCTCGCGTATCTCGCTGTTGTAAATGTCCACGGGGAATTTCGTGATAGTATACGGGTCCTTGCCCGCGTCCTTTAAGCCCTTGAGCTTTTCGAGACGTACCCTGTGCTGTTCGTCAAGCTCCTCTTGGGTCATCTCAACTGTCTCTTCATTTTCAGCCATTTTTATCTGCTCCTCATTATTCGTCGTCTTTTCTTATTTCCAGTATCTTAAAGCGGACAGCTCCCGACGGAGTCTCCGCCTCGACCTCCTCGCCTATCTCGTGACCCATAATAGCCGCTCCGACAGGCGACTCGTCGGAAATTTTTCCGCTGTCTATATCGGCTTCCTTTGTGCCGACTATTTTAAACTCCATTTCCTCGTCCATTTCCAGATCGAGTATCTTTACGGTAGTACCGATACCGACCTTTTCCGTGGAAACGTCCTCGTCGTCGATGACCTGCGCGTGAGCCAATGTCTGCTCTATCTCGGCGATCCTCGACTCTATCATACCCTGTTCGTTTTTCGCTTCGTCGTATTCGCTGTTCTCGGACAAGTCGCCAAACGACAGCGCGACCTTGATCTTCTCCGCAATATCGCGGCGCTTAACGGATTTAAGCTCGTTCAGTTCCTCTTTCAGCTTCTGCTCGCCCTTACGGGTCAATACGGTAATAGGTTTATTCATATTATCCTCCTAAGATAAATTATTTAAAACGGGCAGCTCAAGTGTCTGAGCAGTCACTGCTGCGGATTAGCCTGCGGCGAAAGTATCTCGATAGCCTTTTGCAGCTGACTGTCCGTCTCGTGCGGCAGATACTCTATCGAAGCGCCCGAGGGAAGCTCCGTAAGGTAGTCGGGCTTAAGCCCCACGCCGTCATATGACTGCTTTGACTTATACGGTATTATCGTCGCCGTAGTAAGGCTCAGCGCGCTTCCGTCGGGGAACTCGTAGGTGCTCTGCATTACCGCTTTTCCGTAGGTCTGCGTGCCTATAAGCAGAGCGTTATGCACCTCGCGGAGCGCCACCGCAAACAGCTCCGCCGCCGAAGCCGTACCGCCGTCCACAAGCACCGCAATGGGAATATCCGTATATTCCTCCGAGTCGGTCTCGATAAGCGTTTTCGTCACGCCGCCCGCGTATTCCGCCGTTGCGACCACCGCCGCGGGGAGTATTCTGTTCAGCATAGGCTTAAGCGCCGAAATAACGCCGCCGCTGTTCTGCCGCAAGTCGATTATCAGCGCCTTTGCGCCGTCCGCGTTGAGCGAGTTCAGCGAGTTTGAAAACTGCTCCGAGGTCTTTGCGTTGAACGACGTAATGCGTATATACCCTATATTATCGCTCAGCATCTCGTCCGATACCGACGAAATATCTATCTGCTGACGGATAAGATTTACCGTAAGCTCCTCTCCATTGCGCACCAGTCTGAGCGTGAGCTTTGTACCAATATCGCCCGCTATCCTCTCCAGACCGTCGTTCTCTCCCATAGCAAGCAGACTTCTTCCGTCTATCTCCGTGATAACGTCTCCCACGACAACTCCGTTAGCCTCCGCCGAGCCGCCCTTGTAGACGTTCGTTATCCTCAGATATCCGCTTCCGTCCGCCTCCGCTTCAAAGCCCGCGCCGTTCACAACGCCGCTGCTCGTCTGCTGAAGCTCGTAATACGCCTGCGCGGGCATATAAACCGCGTACTTATCGCCGATACCCGAAACGTAGCCGTTTATAACAGCCGTCTGAAGCGCCTCGTCGTCTATTCTTGAGGCGTCAGTATAATTGTTGCGGACGGTAACGTCCATTTCCTGTAGCTTCTGATATACGCCCTCCAGCTTTTCCGAGCTTGAGATCTTATTATTATAGATATTCAGCGAGGTCGTCCATGTCAGCACGAACGTTATCGCACAGCCTATCGCGATAAGACTTATCGCGATACCCAGTGATATTTTCCTATTCAATGTTTTCTCCTATCCCGATCGTAATTTTGTCTTGGAAAACGCCGATCAAAATCTTTTTATAAACCGGTGTTGCCCTACACTTTCAAATACTTACCCATACTGATAACCGTGCCGACCGCGCCGAGCAGAGCGCCCGCCGCGCAGTTTATGCCGAGAACCAGCCAGCACACGCTGTCAAACGGTATCAGATCAAAGAACCCGAACATCTCCCAAAGCGTGAAGTTGTCGGTAAACAGCGCGAAAATAGAGTCGTAAAGGAACCATACCAGCCCCCACGCCGCGGTTCCCGCAAGGATACCGACAAACATACCCTCAACAAAAAACGGGAGCTTGATAAAGCTGTTTGTCGCTCCGACATATTTCATAATGGTTATCTCATTTCGGCGCGCAAACACGCTCGAACGTATGGTATTTGAAATAATAACGATACTTACAATAACCAGCGTAGTCAGTATTCCGATAACGATTATCGAAAACGTGCTTCTGATATTCTGAAGCGCGCTCGCGAAATCATACGGAGCCCTTACCTCCTCCACGCCGTCGATACTCGAGACCGCCGTAACCACGGGGCGTATCTTCGCCAAGTCGGTCACTCTCGCGAAAAACGAGTGCGGCACGGGGTTTTCCTCCAGATACTCCAGCAGTTCGGCATATTCGCCCAGGTTCTCCTTGAAGGATTCAACGCCCTCGTCGGGAGAGATGTACTGCACGTCGGTAAGGTCGGGGTTGCCGTTGAGCACCTGCCGTATATGCGCAATATCCGCGTCCGACGCTTCCTCCTTTATAAAGATAGCTATCTGGTTCGTATCTTCAATATTGCCCATAATTATGTTTATATTCATCATAATGAGCGCCGCAAGGCTTATTTGAAGCAGACTTACAAGCAGTATCGAAAAGCTCGCGAACGACATTACGAAATTCTTCCAAACGGAGGAAATTCCCTTTTTCACAAGGTAACTAACATTACTCGCCCTCATCGTTACCTCCGATCGTCTCGTCAAATGTTATCGAGCCCTTGTCAATATTGATTATCCTGCCTCCGTAATAGCGCACCAGCTCGTGCTCGTGAGTTATCATGACCACGGTAGTGCCGCAGCGGTTTATCTCTTTCAGCAAGCCCACCAGCTCATACGAGCGCTTGGGGTCAAGGTTTCCCGTAGGCTCGTCGACGATAAGCAGACCCGGGTCGTTCGCGAGAGCGCGGGCGATAGCCACACGCTGCTGCTCGCCGCCCGAAAGCTCCTTTGTCTTGCTCTTGGCTTTATGACCCAACTCGACAAGGTTCAGCACATACGGCACTCTCTGACGTATGTATTTGCCCGACTGGTCGGCTATCCTCAGCACGAACGAGACGTTCTCATAAGCGGTAAAATCCTGAATAAGGCGGAACTCCTGAAACACCACCCCGATAGAGCGGCGGAACTTCGCCACCTTGTTGCCTTTCAGCTTGGAGAGGTTGTATCCGTTTACGAAAACGCGTCCCGATGTCGGCACCAGCTCTCTCATCATCAGCTTCAGCAGCGTAGACTTACCCGCGCCGTTTCCGCCCACTATGAACACAAATTCTCCGTCGTTTATACGGAGATTTACGTCAACCAAAGCGTCAACGCCGCTCGAATAATGCACGTTGACGTTTTTCATTTCAACCATAAGTTTTTAACTCCCCCCGATTAAAATAAGCAATGTAAATTTCCCAATTATATACTTTCTGTCTATTATCTCTCTATAATCATTTACAACGCAAAACGTTCTAAACAAACCATATGGCTGCTTTTTGGCAAAAAGCAGCCGTAATTTACAGTTTTTATCAGAACTTTGTCGGATTTGCCGCAAGGTATTTCTTTACCATAAGCGCGATCTTAAAGATTATCGCGTGGTCGAATTCGCGAAGATCGAGACCCGTCAGCTTCTTTATCTTATCCAGACGGTAAACCAGAGTATTTCTGTGAACGAACAGCTTTCTGGACGTTTCGGAAACGTTCAGGCTGTTTTCAAAGAACTTCTGAATGGTAAACAAAGTCTCGTGGTCGAGGCTTTCTATCGAGTTCTTCTTGAATACTTCCTTGAGGAACGTATCGCACAGCGTAGTCGGCAGGTGATAGATAAGTCTCGCGATACCCAGATTGTCGTAGGATACGATATTCTTGTCGGTATCGAAAACCTTTCCGACCTCCAGAGCTGTCTGCGCCTCCTTGAACGAGCGCGCAAGCTCCTTGACGCCGAGCACGGGTGTACCGATGCCGACGTTGACCTTGGTGAAGAACTCGCTCGACAGCGTGTCCGAAATGCTGCGAGCCAGCTTTTCGAGGTCTTTCACGTCGATATTGTTCTTGACCTCCTTGACAAGCACTATATCCGTCTCCGTGATGTTGAAAACGAAATCCTTGTTCTTGTCCGGGAACAAATTCTGAATAACGTCATACGCCGAAACGTCGTTTGAAGCGATAACGCTTATCAGGAACACCACGCGGCTTATATCGCCGTTAAAGTGCAGCTCGCGCGCCTTAAGGCTTATATCGCCGGGCAGAACGTTGTCGAGAATGATGTTCTTGACAAAGTTGTTCCTGTCGTACTTTTCATCGTAGTACTGCTTGATACTGGAAAGAGAAATAGCGATAATGCCCGCGTACTTTGAAGCGGACTCGTCGGTACCCTCCACAAACACCGCGTAGTCGGGCTTGATATGAACGCCGAACGGCTTGTAGGTATATCCGTCGCGGATAAAGACCTCGTGCGAATCTCCCAGCTCAATGGAGAAAAAGTCGTTCCCTCCGCCCACTCTGGTAAGATCGCTGCACGCGACGATGGTTCCGTTCTCGTCAATAACGCCGATAACTCTGTTGACTGTGTCCTTCATCTGATGGACGATTCCTTGAAATAGCCTGTTTGACATCTGTATACCTCTTTCCGATTTTTTTGCTATTCTCAATAACATTCCAAGGGCGCGGACTCTCCCCCCGAGTTTGTAAAAAATACACAGTCCAAGCCCTCGAAATTTGTGCCTATCTCTATTGTACTAAAAAACGCAAAAAAAATCAAGTCTTTTTTATGTAATATGTAAAAATTTCTTGTTTTTTTTGACAATACTTGAAAATTGCGTGAAAATGTACTATAATATAATTATATAAGTATGCGCTTTTTAAGGCAATATTTACAAATTTCACAAATGTTGGAAAAGGGGAAGATACCGATGAACGAAAAAGGAAAGTATTATATAACCACTCCGATATACTATCCGTCGGGAAATCCGCATATCGGGCACTGCTACACCACGGTAGCCTGCGATACGATAGCGCGTTTCAAGAGAATGCAGGGCTATGACGTGATGTTCCTTACGGGCACGGACGAGCACGGAATGAAGATCGAGCAGAAGGCAAAGGAGCAGGGCGTTACCCCGAAGGAGTACGTCGACCCCATAGTCGCGAACTTCAAGCGTCTCTGGGAAACCATGGATATAAGCTACGACCGCTATATCCGCACCACCGACGATTACCACGTCAAGAGCGTTCAGAACATCTTCAAAAAGCTCTACGACAAGGGCTACATCTACAAAGGACAGTACGAGGGCAAATACTGCACGCCCTGCGAGAGCTTCTGGACGGAGAGCCAGCTCAAGGACGGCAAGTGCCCCGACTGCGGCCGCGAGGTCGTTGACGCTCACGAGGAAGCGTATTTCCTCAAGCTGTCGGATTTCGCCGATAAGGTGGAGAAGTTCCTCACCGAGACGGATTACCTCTCGCCGAAGAGCCGCGTCAACGAGATGATAAACAACTTCATAAAGCCGGGACTGGAGGACTTGTGCGTTTCGCGCACCTCGTTCACTTGGGGCGTTCCCGTTGATTTTGACCCCAAGCACGTCGTTTACGTCTGGGTCGACGCTCTGTCGAACTATGTGACCGCCCTCGGCTACGAAAACGACGAGTATAACGACTACGACAAATACTGGCCCGCCGATATGCACATGACCGCAAAGGAGATAGTGCGCTTCCACTCGATAGTATGGCCCGCTATCCTGATGATGCTGGAGCAGCCGCTCCCGAAAAAGCTGTACGGTCACGGCTGGATAAACTTCAACGGTCAGAAGATGTCCAAGTCTATCGGCAACGTTATCGACCCGTTTGTGCTCGCGGAGCGCTACGGCTCGGACGCGGTTCGCTATCAGATACTCCGCGATATGCCCTACGGCTCGGACAGCAACTTCTCCAACGAGATAATGATAAGCCGCATAAATTCCGATCTGGCGAACGATCTGGGCAACCTCGTTTCCCGCACCGTCGCAATGGCGGACAAATATTTCGGCGGAACGCTCCCGACCGACCGTCAGCCCGAGCCGCTCGACGACGAGCTTATCGGTATGGCAAAGGCTCTGCGCGAAACGGTAACTCCGCTTGTCGGCGAGGCTCAGCTCTCCAAGGCGCTGGAGGAGATATTCAAGGTAGTTTCCCGCGCGAACAAGTATATTGACGAGACGGAGCCGTGGGTACTCGGCAAGAGCGAGGACAAAAAGGCGCGTCTCGCAAGCGTTCTGTACAACCTCTTGGAGACGATAAGGATTTGCTCGGGTCTGCTCGCGGCGTTTATGCCGCGCACAATGCCTATGGTATGGGAGCAGATAGGCGCGGACGAAAGCCTTGTAGCATATGATACTTTGGGAGAATTCGGCAGACTACCCGAAAACGTCACCGTTCACAAGGGCGGCGTACTGTTCCCGAGAATCGACGTTGACAAGGAGATCGACGAGCTGAACGCAATGCTCAAGCCCGAAAAGACTATCCGCGAGGACGAGGACTTGGACAAGGCGAATATTATCAACATCGACCAATTCGCCGAAATCAAGCTCCGCAGCGGCGAAATAACCGCCTGCGAGAAGATACCCAAGGCGAAGAAGCTGCTTAAGCTCACCGTCGACGACGGCAGAAACGGCAGACAGATAGTTTCGGGTATTGCGAAATGGTATAAGCCCGAGGATTTGGTCGGGAAGAAGATAGTGTTCGTGGCTAATCTCGCGCCCGCCAAGCTCTGCGGAGAGCTTTCCGAGGGCATGATACTCGCCTGCGACGCGGGCGGGGACGACGTTCGGGTGCTGTTCCTCGATAAGGACGTACCCAACGGCTCAACAATAAGATAAGAAAGGACTGAATAAGTATGGCAAAGCCTATCCAAGGACAAGTGTGGACGGACAAAAAGCGGACGTTTCTCGGACTTCCGTGGTCGTTCACACGCTATATACTCACCGAAAAGAAGCTGATAACCCGCAAGGGCTTTCTCAACATAACCGAGGACGAGGTAGAGCTGTACCGAATTCTCGATAAAAGTCTGCGGCTGCCTTTCGGTCAGAGACTGTTCGGCTGCGGCACGGTGGTGCTCAACTGCAAGGACGTAGACACTCCCGTAAAGGAAATAAAGTCGATCAAGAAGCCGAGAGAATTTTCGGATCTTCTCGAAAAGTACATCGACACACAGCGCGATAAATACGGCACGCGCGGAAGAGATATTCTCGGCTTTCAGCCGCACGAGCATGACGACGAGCTTTGCGGCGAGGATCACGACAATATGATAAGATAGCTTTTATTATATGCCCATGGAAGGGGGAAAGAAGTATGGACATTTCAAGAATAGCGGACATAGGCTCCATAAACCAGACGACGCTCACCAAAACCGCGACGCAGAAAACGGAAACAAAGACCACTACGCTCACCACCGAGCATACCGACAGCTTTGTAAAATCCGAAGCCGCCTTTACGCCCGCGTATACCAAGAAGTCGGCACAGAAACAGAACTCTGACAACAACCTCACGCAGAAAGAGAATACCGAGGATAAAGTCGCAAAGGTCGACGAGCAGGGCAAGCCCGCTTCTCTCGAGGAGCGTATGACAAAGGGCGTGAGCCACATTATCCGCGCTATGTTCGTAAAACAGGGCGAGGTGCTCTCGGGGAACGTTCCGAGCGTGGGCGCGAAAATGTACGCCGAGGAATTGCTGTCGCAATTGCGTATGCTGTACGGCAACTCCGCCGCCGAGGAAAACACCGCCGAATACTGGCAGCCCGACGAGACCGCCGCGCGCCTGCTTATGTTCTTTGACTGCGTAAGCGTAGAGGGCGAGGACAAGGCAGGTCTGCTTGAGCGCTCGTTCCTGTCGGCGTTCGGCGACACCGAGAAGCTGTTCGGCGGCCGCGGTCGTCTGCCTTTGGAGAGCTACGAAACAAAACAGCTCGTTCTCGAAGCGTATTTTAACGGAGCGGCATAAATGGGCAGTATTTTTGACACACACGCGCATTACATGAAAGAGGACTTCGGTGAGGAGCTTGATCTGCTTCTCGCCGAATTGCCGAGCAAAAATGTCGGTCGCGTTCTCGCAATAGGCTGCGATCTCCCGTCAAGCGCGGAGGAGATAGCGCTTGCGGAGCGTTACGATTATATTTACGCGGCAGCGGGAATCCACCCCGAACACGCCGCCGAGCTTCCCGAGGACTGGGAGAGCAAGCTGGAGCAAATGCTGGCGCATAAAAAAGTCGTCGCGCTCGGCGAGATAGGACTTGACTACCACTATCCCGAACCGCCCAAGGATATTCAGCAAGAGGTTTTCGTTAAACAGCTTGAACTTGCCAAGCGGCTTGATATGCCCGTTGTTATCCACTCGCGCGACGCTTCGGCGGATACAATGGAGATACTGAAACGGTTCAAGCCGCGCGGAGTGCTGCATTGCTTTTCGGGCAGCGCCGAGACCGCCCGCGAGGTCGTAAAGCTCGGTATGTATATCGGCTTTACGGGAGTGCTTACGTTCAAGAACTCAAAGAAAGCGTGGGCAGCCTGCGCGGAAACTCCGATAGACAGACTGCTGCTCGAAACGGACTGCCCGTATATGGCGCCCGTTCCCCACAGAGGAGAGCGCTCGGACAGCTCGATGATCGCGTTCACCGCCGCGAAAATGGCGGAGATAAAGGGCGTTTCCACCGAGGAAATGATAGACATCGCGCGGAGAAACGGCGAAAGACTGTTTTTCGGAGGAGAATTGAATGATAACGTATGAAAAAGCCGCTCCACACCATATCGGGGATTTTATAAAGCTCCGCGTTGAGCTGCTTTGCGGCATTTACAACAAGCCCGAATCGGCGTTTGAGGGCGAGTTCACGCGGCTTTCCGAGGAGTTTTTCAAGAGCGGCGACCAGACCACCGTGCTTGCGTTCGACGGCGAAAGGGCAGTCGGCTGCGCGACTATCTGTTACATCACGCTTATGCCGACCTTCGATCACCCGACAGGAAAACGCGCTCACATAATGAACGTCTACACCAACGCGGATTATCGCCGACAGGGTATCGCGCGGCAAATGGTAACAATGCTGCTCGACGAGGCAAGGGAGCGCGGAGCGGGTTATGTCTCCCTCGACGCGACCGAAAACGGCAGACCGCTTTATACGTCGCTGGGATTTGCTCCCAATGACGAAAATATGGGCTTAAATCTGCAATAATATATAATTGGAGGTGTTTGCAGTGAGCAATAAAGAAAAGGTGATCAGCCTGATCGACAACATTCCCGATGAGCAGTTAAACTTTATTGTCGGGTATCTTCAGAATTTGTGCGATGAAATAGAGGACGATATGTTTTGTGAGAAATTATATCAAGACTATCTGCACAGCCCCGATAAAGATGAATTTGTTCCCATTGAGGAAGTGCTTAAAGGGTTAACGCAAAATGGCATACAAGATTAAATTGTCCAAAGACGCGGAAAAATTTCTGCAAAAGCAGCCGCCAAAGCAGCAGGCAAGAATTATTGACGCTATTTTAAAGCTCCCGTACACGGGCGATATAAAAGTAATGAAGGGACACGGCAATTTATACCGTCTGCGCGTGGGAGCTTACAGAATAATTTACAGCGTGGAAAACGATCAGCTTATCGTATATGTACTGGAAATCGGCAACAGAGGCGACATATATAAATAATTTGGAGGTTTTATGGATACTGACGGCAGTCGAAGTATTAACGAAAAACAGGAAAACGAACACAAAGTCGGCAAGGTGCTGTTAGCGCCGCTTATCGGCTTGAACAAAGGGCTTACGGCGCTGCTGAAATCGGCGCTCGGCGCGAACTACGCAGACGTAACGGAGGACGAGGTCCGCGACCTTGTGGACGCGCTCGCCAATGACGACGACGAGGACGGCATCGAGGAAAACTCGGCGCAGATGATAAACAACATCTTCGAGTTCGACAACCGCACCGCCGCCGACGTTATGACCCACCGCACGAATATCGTAGGCGTTGACGTAAACTCGATAACGCTCGACGACCTTATCTATCTCGCGCTCGACTTGGGTTTTTCGAGAATTCCCGTCTACGAGGAGACTATCGACAAAATTGTCGGGATAATCATCGTCAAGGACTTGCTCTGCCTAATAGGAAAGACCGACCTGTCCGACTTCAAGATCGGCGATTTCCTGCGCGACGTGAGCTACGTTCCCGAGTCCTGCTCCTGCCCCGACGTTTTCAAAACGCTCACCGCAATGAAGTCGGGAATGGCGGTAGTCGTCGACGAGTACGGCGGCACGGCGGGCATAGTCACGCTCGAAGACCTTATCGAAGCGGTAATGGGCAATATCCAGGACGAATACGACGACGAAAAACAGCTTATCACCAAAATCGACGCCGAGACCTACGACGTCGCGGGCGAAGCAGACCCCGAGGAGGTTTTCGGGCTGTTCGGCATAGAGCTTCCCGAGGATCACGAATACGAGACCATTTCCGGCTTCGTTACCGACAAGCTCGGGTATATCCCCGAGGGCACGGACTTAGTTCCCCCCACCGTCGAGTATGAGGGCATAATGCTCGCCGTTGTGCAGGTCGAGGACAGAAATATACTGAAAATTCGGGCAACCAAGCTGCCCGAACCGACAGAGGACGAGGAATAAAGAATGACTAAAAAACAAAAAGCCGCCCAAGTTATCGAGCTGCTTAAACAGGAATATCCTGAGGTAAAATGCGCGTTGTTGTACACCAAGCCGCACGAGTTGCTCATCGCGACAAGGCTCTCCGCGCAGTGCACCGACAAGCGCGTAAATCTTGTCACTCCCGCGCTGTTCGAGCGCTTCCCGAGCGTCGAAGCGTTCGCCAATGCAGAGGTCTCCGAGGTCGAGGAGTACATAAGATCCTGCGGACTGTACCACACCAAGGCGCAGGATATAGTCGAAATGTGCCGCGTGCTGAAAGACGTCCACGGCGGCACAGTCCCCGACAGTATCGAGGAACTCGTAAAACTCCCGGGCGTAGGCCGAAAAACCGCAAACCTCATAGTCGGCGACCTCTACGGCAAGCCCGCAATGGTCTGCGACACCCACGTTATCCGCCTGACAAACAGGCTCGGCTTGTCGCAGGGCAAGGACGCGGTTCAGGTCGAAAAACAGCTGCGCGCGATAGTTCCGCCCGAGGAGGGCTTGTGCCTCTGCCACCGCCTTGTGTGGCACGGCAGAGGAGTATGCTCCGCCAGAGCGCCGAAGTGCGCGGAATGTGCGCTGTCGGAAATTTGCGCCGAACACAAGAAAAAATGAAATGACCCCATTTTCAAAGCGAAAATGGGGCGAATTTTATTTTGTAGTGCTTCCGAAGCCGCCGTTGCGAACGCCGTCCGCGTCGTCGTCCTCGGTAATCCCGTACTCGGTAAAAATTCCCTGCATAAAGCCCGTACCCGCGGGTATGACCACGGTCTTGCCATCCTTGCTGTCGTTGGTTATCTTCGCGAAGATATGCCCCTCGTTGTCGGAGAAATAGTAGTCGCTGTCGATTATCCCGACGGTATTGTCAAGCTGGAGACGGAACTTAAAGCCCAGCCCGCTCCTCGGATACAGCGACAGCACCCAGCCCTCCGCTATCCTTACGCGCACGCCCGTCGGCACTTTCACGGTCTCCCCCGCCTTAAGCTCAATGTCGAACGGCGCGAAAAAATCATACCCCGCCGAGCCCGAGGTCGCGCGCTTGGGCAAAACGATGTTGTCATAAACGCTGTCCGCGCCCAAAAATCCCCGATTCCATTGTTCGGCAGATACTTTCTCAAATTTTGCAATGCGTTTCATATATTCCTCCGGATAACACTTGATAAGCGTATGTATATAGTATGTATATATTATAATGTATAAACAAAAAGAAATCAACCGTCAATATACACAAAATACCCCGCGTTTTAACGTAGCAAGTTATTGAATTCAAGCGCTGGGAATTTTTAAAAATGGCTTGACTAAAAATTCAAAATGTGGTATAATGGTATTTATAAATAACAATAGGAGGTAACCATGAAACTACATAAACGTATTTTAAGCGCTGTAGCAGCTTTTCTTGTGCTTACATCTGCGGTCGATCTCACTCAGATAGCACAACTCTCTGTTGTTGCGGCGGCAGATACTGTCGGCGATGAAGCTACCGGTGAAAACGGCACCGACGGCAAAGACGATGAAAACGATGAAGACAACGAAGACGGCGGCGACGGCAACGAGGACGGCGGCGACGGCAATGAAGACGGCGGCGACGGCAACGAAGACGGCGGCGACGGCAACGAAGACGGCGGCGACGGCAACGAAGACGGCGGCGACGGCAACGAAGACGGCGGTGACGGCAACGAAGACGGCGGTGACGGCAACGAAGACGGCGGCGACGGCAACGAGGACGGCGACGATGGCAACGAAGACGGCGACGATGGCAATCAGGGCAACGACAATAAATCCGACATCACCATCACATTTGATGGTCTTAAATATCTCATTCCCGGCGGCAGCAGCAACGCGACCGTAAAAGGTCTTGCCGCAGAATTCACGAAAGGCGAACTCGTTATTCCGTCGAAAGTGACGAATAGCGACGTTACATATACGGTAACGGCGATAGCCGCCAACGCATTTGACGGAGAGGACGTAAACTGCGAGGGCATTACAAGCGTAGTTATTCCCAAAGGCATAACCACGATAGGGCGCAATGCATTCTATGGTTGCACAGAGCTTGAATCGGTAGAGCTCCCCGGCAGTTTAACTTTAATAGAATATTATGCTTTCCGTAATTGTCCTATCGACACCATAAAGTTCAATGGTACCGAAAAGCAGTGGAATGATTTGATAAAAGATTCCGACCTCGGCATTCAAACCAGCTATAATGTCAATTATTCCGACGACACCGACCCAGATGAGCCCGATCCCTCGGAGACCGTCGACATAGACTTACAGGGCGGTTACTACAAACCCGAGAGTGCTTTCACTCAGAACACCAACATTATACTCCACGGCAATATTACACTGAGCGGCACTATCCGTGTTGAAAGCGGAAACGTAACCATTATCGGTAACGGTCACACCATTACCAGACACGCGGATTTCTCATCTACAATGTTCCTCGTAGACAAGGGCGCTACCCTTACCATTAACAATGTTACAATTGACGGCAACAATGCCAAGGCAAACAGCGCGGCAATATACAACAAGGGTACTCTGTACATCAACAATTCTGTTGTTAAAAATAACAGAAACACAGCAGTACGTACCCTCGCAGATGATAACGAAGCCACAAACGCGCTTTTCGTAGGCGGTATCGCCAACGACGGCACACTTGAGCTCACCAACAGCGCGGTATACGGCAATACCGCGGACGGCAATCAAAGCAACGTAGTTGCCGAGTACAACAACGTAAACAAAGCCACAACGATCATCAACAGCGGTATTATCGTTGGTGAGATCGACGGCGTTACACGCAACAACGTAAACGGCGCCACACTCCGGACCGACGCCGAGGGTGAATTTACCGTTACCAACGGCACACATATCGTTAGCTGCACAAACGGCGACTTCATTTATGCAAACCCCACAGGCTTGAAAGCCATAGTTAATGGTGAAGAGAAGAATATTGATTACGATAACAACACCTGGTCTTTCTATGTAAACGAAAAGAAGCCCGCCGACAAGCTCACTTGGGACGCGAACAGCGTTATCAACGCTCTCGATATAGACAACGATACCGAGATTACGCTTAACGGCAATGTTTCCGTAAACGGCGTTATCCACATCAAGAGCGGAAACGTGATCATTAACGGCGGCAATAAAACTATCAGCCGTAACGCGGGTTTCCTGTACACAATGTTCCTCGTAGACAAGGGCGCGTCTCTTACCATTAACGATGTTACCTTTGACGGCAACAATAAAGTTAATGCTTACAGCGCAATTATTGTAAACGACGGCACTTTGACCGCAAACAACTGCGTATTCAAAAACAACAATAACACCTCCGCAAAGACATTCACCAATGCGCTTAATGTCGGCGGTGTTGCAAACAACGGCACTCTCGTGCTCAACAACTGCGCGGCATTCAACAATAAATCCGGCGACGACGAGCAGAGCAACGTTAAGTCCGATAACAGCAACGTAACTATCTACGGCGGTCTTATCGTCGGCGACATCGGCTCCAACTTTACAACAGCCGAGAGCGGCACAAACAGAGTAAGCAGGGGCACTATTGAAACAAACGCAAAGGGCACTTTCTCCGTTACAAACGGTACAAAAACTGTTGAATGTAAAAACGGCGATGTTCTTTACGCATACTCCACAGGCTTGACAGCGAAAACCCCTAAAGAGACTAAAACTATTACTTATGAAAACTCCAAGTGGAAGTTCACGGTAGCAGATGAAGCGGAGACTATCGAGTGGGAAGCAGGCACGACTAAAAACGGTCTCACGATAACCAAGAATACCGAAATCAAGATCGTACCCAGCGAAAACACTTATCCCTCTCCGACAAGTGTTACTTTGAACGGCACTATCACAATTAAGAGCGGAGCAACCGTTATCATAAGCGGCGACGGCTTCACTATCGCACGCGGTAATAGTTTCAAAGACACAATGTTTGCCATTGAAAAAGACGCGACCGTTGTCATCAAAAATGTTATCTTTGACGGCAAGAATGTTGAAGCCCAGAGTGCAATTATCGTCAATAACGGCGGTTTGGGCGTAGACAATTGTGTATTCACAAACAATAAAAACACAGCCGCAAAATCCAACGATGTCGGCGGTATCGCTAACTTCGGCACACTCAAGTTCCGCAACAGTTCGGCATACGGAAATACGGCAAATAAAGATAGTCAGAGCAACGTCAAGGCGCTTAACGGTTCTACAACAGACATCGAAAGCGGTCTCATCGTCGGCGAAATTGACGCAGGCGGAAAGGCAACCATTAACAACAGTATGCGCAAGGGTACTGTAAACGCAGTCGCAACCGACTATTTCGAGGTTACAAACGGCACAAATACGGTAAAGGTAAAGATCGGCGACATTCTTTATGCTAACCCCACAGGCTTGAAAGCAACTATCGGAAATAAGACTTTCTCCGGGTCATTCGAGAATTCCAAGTGGATATTCTCCGATGAGTGCATAATTACTTATCAGCTGAACGGCGGTACTATAACAGGCACCTTTGAAAATCCCAAGTCCTATCAGTACGGCGCTAAGGTCCAGTTCCCTACCCTCACCAGAAACGGCTACACATTCGGCGGCTGGTACGAGGATTCGTTGTTCGCGTTCCCCGTAAAGGATACCGCTAACGTAACCGCAACAGGCAACAGAACATACTACGCAAAGTGGACACAGAACCCCAATACAAACCAACCCGGAACAAATCAACCCGGCACCAACCAGCCCGGAACTAATCTGTCGGGAACAAACCAGCCCGGCAACAACGATAACGAACTCATCAATAAGGGCGTTATCGTTGGAACAAACGCTCCGAACGGAGTTATCGCTTCCACACTGTCCGACCTTATCAGATACGTTCTGACAAACGCCGACATTGAGGCTCTTGAGAACAACAAGAAGATCGACATTTCCTTGGGTATCACAAACATCAACGGTTCCGCTCCGCAGGCTGACAGAGCCGTAATCGAGGAATTCCTCAGAACTCTGAACGATTACAGACTCGGCTATCTGCTCGACCTCAAGCTCTACAAGACCGTTGGCTCCGACCTGTACACCGTAAAGGAAACAAGCGGCGAGATCACGCTCAGCATTAACGTTCCCGAAACGCTCAAGGCTTCCGGAAGAACATTTGGTATCGTACGCGTTCACAACGGCGCTGCTACATTCCTCCCGGATACCGACAGCAATGCAGGCACTATCACGTTCAAGACGGATAAATTCTCGACCTACGCGATAGTATACAAGGACGGTCAAAGCGGAAGCAACAATCCCGGCACTCCTAACAATCCTAGCAATCCCAACGGCGGTTCCAACGCAAACACAAACCCCGACACCGGCAACCGCACCTCCCCCGTTATCGCGATCGCGCCCGTAGCTTCATCGCTCACCCTCGTAGCTACCGCTAAGCGCAAGAAAAAGGAAGAGCAGTAATCTTCTGATTTCCTAAATAAACAAAGCCATTGAAGCTGAAACAGTTTCAATGGCTTTTTGTTTATCGTACACGAGGCGCGATTTATACAGTTTCACGCAAAACGGCGTTCGCGAATTGCTTTACGTATTAACGGTATATTCGTTCTTAATCGTTAGAAAAAACGCTATAAATCTATTGACATCAAAGTAATAATGCGGTATAATATAGTAGAGTATAATATTTCATTTCTATTTAAGGGGGAGTTACTTGAATGCCAAAAAATAAACTTGTTTCTCCCGTGCTTAAATGGGTTGGGGGTAAAAGGCAGTTATTGCCTCTAATAAAGCCTATGTTACCTAAAAGAATTACATCATATTGTGAGCCCTTTGTTGGTGGCGGCGCTGTTTTATTCGAACTTCAACCTAAAAAAGCTATAATTAACGATATTAACAATGATCTAATTCTTGTGTACACCGCAATTAGAGATAATGTTGAAGCACTGATTGAATTACTTGAAACCTATCCAAATGAAGAAGGTTTTTATTATGAGCTTCGAAACATTGATCGCGATCAAGCAGGGTATGATAAGCTCAATGCTCTTGAAAAAGCTGCAAGGGTTATTTTCCTTAATAAAACCTGCTATAATGGATTATATCGTGTAAATAATGCTGGTGAATTTAATAGTCCTTTTGGTAAATATAAAAATCCAAATATTGTTAATGCCCCTGTTTTACGTGCTGTGAGTGTTTATTTTAATTCCTCGGATATAACATTTAGTTCAATTGATTTTACAGTGGTGCTTGAACAGGTGCGCAAAGGAACTTTTGTGTATCTTGACCCGCCATATGATCCGGTATCCGATACCTCCAGTTTTACCGGCTATTCCAGAGGCGGGTTTAGTCGAGAGCAACAGATTCAACTGCGAGAATGCTGTGATAAACTTAATGCTCGTGGTATAAAATTTATGCTATCTAATTCCGCAACAGATTTTATAAGAGAGCAATATGCTAACTATCATATAACAACAGTTCAGGCCAAAAGAGCAATTAACTCAGTCGCGAGTAAACGTGGAGATGTTGATGAGGTAATAATAACCAATTATGAGTGATATAGATAAACCTGAACACGAAAGCAGGAATAATACTGCTTGGCAGCTTTTATTTGAAAAATACGATATTCTTCATCACATAGAACAAGACGGTAGTTTTCAGATTTCTGCTACTCAAATTAAAGAATTTCGCGAACCTCGGTTAATGGCTAAATTCGATCACACCATTAATTTACCTAAACTATTTGTACAAAATAAACTATCCATACTCCCTGTTACTCGTGGAGATTATATAATTTCGCATTTTGATGCATACCATAAATTTGAGTCCATATCAAGCGATATAATAAGGGTCAGTTTACCGTATTACATCCAGAGCTTGAATGTAGATTCTATTACAAGTGAAGCTGTTGCGTTGAATTGTGCCTATGTTTCAGGAATAATGGCTGATTTTTTAGAGGACGAACAACTTGTGCCGACAGTCAGTGGGCGAATGGGATCTGGCATTTTTGATTTTGAGATTAAAGATACAGAACATAATAGCAATATAGTCGTCAAAGTACATAATTCTCAAATAGAGATAGATGCAGGATATGAAGGCTTACAGAAACTCGCATTAATTGAAGCAAAGCGTGATTTATCAGATGATTTCCTTGTAAGACAACTCTATTATCCGTTTAGGACTTGGACTGAGCGTGTAAACAAAGCAGTTAAACCTATCTTTTTGGTATATTCAAACGGTATTTTTCACCTGTATGAATATCAATTTGCAAATCCAATGGAGTATAGCTCGATTATGCTTGTGAAGCAAAAAAATTATACAGTTGAGGAAGATATGACTATTACAACCGAGGAGATCAGCCAATTGCTTGATACTGTGCAGATAGTAAAAGAACCCGATATAGCCTTTCCTCAAGCTGATAGCTTTAATAGAGTGATAAACCTGTGCGAATTATTGCTAGGACATCCTATGACAAGGGAAGAAATTACAATAAACTACGCGTTTAATGTAAGGCAAACCAATTATTACACCGATGCTGCTCGCTATCTTGGTCTGATTGATAAACAGCGAAACAATGACATTACATTCACTCTAACTTCAAAGGGGAGAGACATTTTACGTTTAAGCTATAAACAAAGACAGTTAGCGTTTTGTGAAGCTGTATTATCACACAAGGTTTTTGCGGATAGTCTTAGATTGTGGTTTAAGCAAGGTGAAATTAACAATCAAGACATTGTTGCGACAATGAAACAGAATTATCTGTATAATGTTGAAAGTGAAAGCACATATATCCGTAGAGCTTCAACTATAAAGGGGTGGCTTGAATGGATTGTTGGATTATTATGAAACAATAACAATAGCCTATTGGCACAATTGCTTTCTGATCCAAACAACTCTAAGCCAGTATTGGGGAGCATTGTGCAAAAATCCGATTTGCAGAAAATTTAATCCACAAATCGAATTATATGGTGCAATTTTATTTGTTTTTTCGTCAAAATTACAGAATTTTTCACGATTTTCGGTTTTAGACAAAAAAATAACGCGGAACACCGAAATGTTCCGCGTATCGTTTTTAGGCTCAAAACCAAATTGTCACGGCAAATCCGCCGAGGAAGTAAAAGGGTTTTGAATAATATTTTAGTGGTGGAGATAAGGGGATTCGAACCCCTGACCTCTTACATGCGAAGCAAGCGCTCTCCCAACTGAGCTATACCCCCATATACTTTTAACGTAACAATTATACCACATTTAGCACGATTTGTCAAGGGGTTTTTAAATAAAAATCCCTCCCGTTTGGGAGGGATAAATTATTGAGGTCAGTCGCGGATGAGCTCAATTATCGCCATTTCCGCAGCGTCGCCGCGGCGCGGACCGAGCTTGTAAATTCTGGTGTAACCGCTGTTGCGGGAAGCGTACTTGCCCTCTGCGGTATCGTCAAACAGCTTCTTGGCAACGTCCTCCTTGGTGATGTACGAGAACACCTGACGCTTTGTGTGAAGCGTGTTTACCTTGCTTAAGGTGATCATTTTTTCCGCCTCCGCGCGAACTTCCTTAGCGCGGGTCACGGTAGTTTCGATCTTTCCGTTTTCAAACAGAAAAGTAACCATGCCTCTGAGCATTGCTTTTCTGTGGTCGCTGGCTCTACCCAGCTTTCTTGAACCTGGCATTTTATTTTCTCCTTTCGGTAGGATTTATCTTACATTGCGCAGTTTGTCGTACTGACAAACCGGCGCCAATCAATTGTTTTCCTCGGAGCTCATAAGATCGCAGCCGAGCGATTGGAGCTTAGCCTTGACCTCGTCAAAGGACTTCTTACCGAGGTTTCTCACCTTCATCATATCCTCAGGCGACTTGTTTACGAGATCCTCGACGGTGTTTATGCCCGCTCTCTTCAAGCAGTTGAACGAACGCACCGACAATTCGAGCTCCTCGATAGTCATCTCGAGAACCTTGTCCTTGCGGCTTTCTTCCTTTGTTTCCATAAGCTCCTGCGGATTTGTCTCGTCGGAGAGCTCCGCAAAAAGCTGAAGTCTTTCAATGAGGATCTTCGCCGCATAGGAAACAGCTTCCTTAGCGGAGATAGTACCGTCTGTCCATATTTCAATGATGAGCTTTTCGTAGTCTGTCCTCTGACCCACACGCGTATTTTCAACGGTGTAGTTGCACTTCAGAACGGGGGTATAAATGCTGTCGATCGGGATAACGCCGATTACGGGCTGAAGCTGAGATTTGTTCTGCTCCGCCGCGACGTAGCCTCTGCCTCTGTCGAGCGTGATGTCCATATACAGCTTAGCGCCTGCGCCGAGCGTCGCGATGTGCATACCCGGATCGAGTATCTCGACCTCGGAATCGGTCTTGATGTCGCCCGCGGTAACCTCGCATTCGCCCTCCGCTTCGATGTAAATGGTCTTGGGAGCTTCGCCGTACATCTTCGCTCTCAGTCCCTTGATATTGAGAATTATTTCGGTAACGTCTTCTTTAACACCGGGAATGGTGGAAAACTCGTGCTGAACGCCGTCAATTTTAACGGACGTTGCAGCAACTCCCGGTAATGAGGAGAGTAACACACGTCTCAGGCTGTTGCCCAAGGTGTTTCCATATCCGCTCTGGAGAGGCTCCAGAACGAACATTCCATAAGTTCCGTCCGACCTCAGCTTTGAGGTCTCTATGTTGAGCTTTTCAATTTTTTCAAGCATTTGGTAACCCTCCCACCAGCTTTTCCGTCGGCAGTTAAAAACTGCCCTTAGTTAATTATCCTGTGCATTGACCCGCGCCTGCGCGCAAGTCCGCCGTATCCACTGTTAATTTTAAATCACACCCCGCGCCTTATACAATAAAGTATTGACGCAAATCACGCGGCGCAAACACCGCGCCGTGCGTGAATTAAAAATAACTGCACTAAATATCTGTATGCATCACAGCGCGTCCATATTACTCCAAAGCCGACAGACCCCGAAGCAATATAAAGCGTCCGCCTGCTATTATTTAGAATACAGCTCGATAATTAAGTGCTCTGCGATCTCAAAGTCGAGATCCTCGCGCTGGAAAGAACGTGTTACCTTAGCCGCCTGCTTTTCCTTGTCAACGTCGAGCCACATAGGAGTAAGTCTGCCGCCCGCAATTTCTGCGATCTGCTCAAACTTCTTGCTCTTCTTGCTCTTCTCGCGCAGGGAAATAGTATCGCCTACCTTAACTCTGTAAGAGGGAATATCAACTCTCTTGCCGTTCACACAGAAATGACCGTGAGTTACAAGCTGACGAGCCTCGCGGCGTGTCGTAGCCATACCCATTCTGAAAACGATGTTGTCAAGTCTGCTCTCAAGAAGTCTTATCAGGTTCTCACCTGCTATACCCTCTTCCTTTGTAGCCAGCTCATAGTAGTGATAGAACTGCTTTTCAAGAACGCCGTAAACGAACTTCAGCTTCTGCTTCTCCTTGAGCTGCTGTCCATATTCGGAAACCTTCTTGCGGCGGGCGCCGTCCTTCTGGAATCTCTTGGACTTCTTGTTCTCGGAATAGCCCAGTACAGCGGGGCTGATGTCAAGACTTCTGCACTTTTTCAAAATCGGGTCGCGATTTACTGCCATAATATAAAATCCTCCGTTAATCTAATTACATATCGGCTAAACAGCCGACGCCGAGCAAACGTCGCGCTCGGTTTTTATGCTGTTGTTTTTACCATTATAGACCTCGTATCCGTCATCAGACGCGTCTTCTCTTGGGGGGACGGCATCCGTTGTGAGGGATAGGAGTTACGTCCTTGATGAGCTTGACCTCGAGACCTGCCGCCTGAAGCGCGCGGATAGCCGCCTCACGACCCTGACCGGGACCCTTTACGAAAACCTCAACGGTCTTAAGTCCGTGCTCCATAGCAGCCTTAGCCGCAACATCGGCAGCGGTCTGCGCTGCGAAAGGAGTAGACTTTCTCGAACCGCGGAAGCCCAATCCGCCTGCGGAAGCCCATGAAAGAGCATTTCCCTGAAGGTCGGTGATAGTCACGATAGTGTTATTAAAAGACGACTGAATGTGAGCCGCACCGTTTTCGATGTTCTTGCGCTCGCGGCGTCTGCGGATAACCTGTTTTTTAGCCTGTGCCATTTATTTACCGCCTTTCCTATTACTTCTTCTTGTTAGCAATTGTCTTCTTCGGACCCTTGCGTGTTCTGGCGTTGGTCTTAGTGCGCTGACCGCGAACGGGCAGACCCTTGCGGTGACGCTGACCGCGGTAGCAGTTGATCTCAACCAGACGCTTGATGTTAAGCGCAACCATTCTTCTCAGGTCGCCCTCTACAACGTAGCCGTCCTTGTCGATGACCTCACGGATCTTAGCCTCTTCATCATCGGACAGATCCTTAACGCGGGTATCGGGATTAACACCCGCCTTTGCCAGAATATCGTTAGCGGACTTTCTGCCAATACCGTATACATAGGTCAAACCTATTTCTACGCGCTTTTCCTTAGGCAGATCCACACCGGCAATTCTTGCCATAGCATTTCCTCCTTAAAAATAGGGATTAACCCTGTCTCTGTTTGTGCTTGGGTTCAACACAAATAACCATAACTTTGCCCTTGCGCTTGATAACCTTGCACTTATCGCACATGGGCTTTACCGAAGGTCTAACTTTCATCGTAATACCCTCCTTAAAGGTTCACTGTTTGCGGCAGCGTCACTGGTGTGATGCGGTCACTTGTGATAGGCTCACGAAAGCGATCCGTTCACTTGGCACGCCATGTGATTCTGCCTTTAGTAAGGTCGTAGGGAGACATCTCAACGGTGACTTTATCGCCCGGCAGGATACGGATATAATTCATCCTCAGCTTGCCGCTGATGTGCGCTAAGATCTGATGACCGTTCGACAACTCCACCTTGAACTGAGCGTTCGGGAGCGCCTCAAGAATTGTTCCTTCTACTTCCAATACGTCTTCTTTAGACAAGCTATTCACTCTCCTGTAACGTGCATTCGGGGCTCAACGCTCTGAGCGTCTGCCGCAGCCTTTTGTCCGTCATTCCCTCAAGCTCGATAAAAGCCGAGGTCGCGCGGACGTGCTTAATATTCTTCTTTTTCGGGGAAGCGAGCTTGCGCTCTTTTCCGTCGGCGACGAAAACAAATCCGCCGTCAGCTCCTGTCACGACCATACGTCTGCCGCCGTCGTGCCCCGCGGAGCTTATGACCACTCTTCCGACTTTAATATCCATCAGTGGCTCTCCAGTGTCAAGATCACGGGTTCGCCGTTCGTAATGGCGATAGTGTGCTCGAAGTGGCATGAAAGACTTCCGTCGGTAGTAACTACCGTCCACTTGTCGCTCAATATCCTTACCCGCCGCGAGTGGGAATTGACCATCGGCTCGATAGCGATCGTCATACCCGGCATAAGCCGCGGACCATGTCCCGCCTTGCCCTCGTTCGGAACCTCGGGATCCTCGTGCATATCGCGTCCGATACCGTGTCCGATAAACTTCTCGGCGCACGCATATCCCCCGCTTTCAACGTGAGCCTGAATAGCGTGGGAAATGTCGCCTATACGGTTGCCCGCAACAGCCTGCTCAATGCCCTTGTACAAAGCCTCTTCGGTGAATTTCATCAGCCGTTCCGCTTCCTCGGACACCTTGCCGACTTTAAAAGTCTTGGTATTGTCGCCCATAAAGCCGTTAAGCTCCGCCACGATGTCGCAGGAGACAATGTCGCCCTCCTTAAGAATTTTCCTTTTGGAAGGGATACTGTGTATAAGCTCCTCGTTTACCGAGTAGCAGTTGTGCCCCGGAAAGCCCTCAAAGCCCTTGCAGGGAGAATGTCCGCCCTTGGAACGCACGAAGTCGTCGACTATCTTGTCGAGCTCCCACGTCGAAATTCCCGGAACGGCGTGCTTCCCCGCAAGCGCGAGAGCCTGTGCCGCAAGCTCGCCTGCTTTCATCATAGCTTTAAGCTCGGTTGGATTTTTGATCTGTATCATTTTGTACGCTTTCTGAAAGCTCAGCCCTTGACCGCCGCGAGAACCAGCTTAGAGGTATCGGCGATCTCTTCCTGTCCCTGAACTGTAACCAGCTTTCCTCTGGACTGATAGTAGTCCTTAAGAGGAGCCGTCTTTTCGTGATAGGTCTTAAGGCGCGCCAGAACCGTCTCGGGCTTGTCGTCAATTCTCTGAACGACCTTAGCGCCGCAAGCGTCGCAAACGCCCTCAACCTTTGTCGGCCTGAACTCAATGTGGTAAGAGTTGCCGCAACCCTCGCAAACGCGTCTGCCGCTCATTCTCGCCGTGATCTTCTCGTCGGGAACGTCTATCTCCACGACCTTGTCGATCTTCACGCCCATACTCTCCAGAGCCTCCGCCTGAGCGACCGTTCTGGGGAAACCGTCGAGGATAAAGCCGTTCTTCGCGTCGTCCTGAGCTATTCTGTCCTTCAGAATGCCGATAACGACCTCATCGGGAACCAGCTCGCCCGCGTCCATAAACTTCTTTGCCGCAAGACCCGCGTCGGTGCCGTTCTTAACAGCCTCGCGCAGCATATTACCCGTAGAAACAGCGGGAATATTCAGCTCCTTGCAGACAACCTCTGCCTGTGTGCCTTTGCCGGCGCCGGGAGCGCCCAAAAAAATCATATTCATAATCAAGCTCCTCTTGCTACTCTGTTAATCCAAAAAGCCCGGGTGATGACGCATCATTATCTGGCTCTCGAGAGTACGAACCGTTTCGAGCGCAACGCCGACGATGATAAGCATCGTAGTACCGCCAAGCGATACGGCGGAGAAGCTCGGGTTTATCCACGAGAGTATTATCGGGAATATCGCGATAATTCCAAGGAATATCGCACCGATAAGCGTTATCTTGTTGAGCGAGTTGTAAATGAAATCGGACGTCGGCTTGCCGGGACGATAACCCGGTATCGCGCCGTTGTTCTTTTTCAGATTGTTCGCAATCTCAACCGGATTGTAAGTGATCGCCACATAGAAGTAGTTAAACGCGATTATCAGCAAAAAGTAAATTACCGCGTATACCGCCGAGCCCTGCGAGAAAAATCTC
Organism: Oscillospiraceae bacterium; assembly: GCA_014799395.1. Classification (GTDB taxonomy): domain Bacteria; phylum Bacillota; class Clostridia; order Oscillospirales; family Ruminococcaceae; genus CAG-115. The sequence continues at coordinate 76,140 of JAAVID010000015.1, forward strand.
ACAAAGCCGTCCCAGAAGCTTTCGCCCTTGCCGTCTATTCCGAAGAAGAAGCAGATCGTCTGGGGCAGCGACATAAGTGACATCGCAAAGATGATAGGCATAACGCCGCTCATCGCTACCTTGATCGGGATATGCGTAGACTGTCCGCCGTACATTTTCCGTCCCACAACGCGCTTTGCGTACTGAACGGGAATTCGTCTCTCCGCGTTCGTCATAAAGATAACGAACCAAATCATCGCAACAAAGATAATTACCGTAACGATAATAAATACAAGGTTTACGCCGATCTGGTCGGGGTTGGACGAAATAATGCCGATAAAGTTTCCGATAGTCTCGGGAACTCTTGCCACGATACCCGCAAACAGGATCATCGAGATACCGTTTCCGATACCCTTTTCATTTATGCGGTCGCCAAGCCAGATAATGACCGAAGCACCCGCAACAAAGCACGCGATAATGCATATTGCCGACAGCACTATCGAAAACTTATCGCTCGTGCTGTCATAAATATCGCCGAATTTCAAGATCGCAACGTGGTTCTCGTTTGCGTCCGTTGTTCCCTTTCTCAGCGAGAAATAGAACGCCGTCGCCTGGAATATCGCTATACCGAGCGAGGTGAACTTAGTGATCGTATTGATTTTCTTTCTGCCCTCTTCGCCCTCTTTGGATAACCTTTCAAGCGGCGGGATCGCGACAGTCAGAAGCTGAATAATGATCGACGCGTTGATATACGGCGTGATAGACATCGCCAGCAGCGTGCCCTTTCCGAGCGCGCCGCCCGTCATTACGTCGAGGTAATTCAGCAGCGACGCCCCCGAGATCATCTGCGTTATCGCGGCATTGTCGAGGAACGGAACGAAAATGCAAGAACCCAAGCGGAACAAGAGGAGTATAAACAGCGTATACAAGATCTTCTTACGCAGTTGGGTATCAACCCACGCGTTACGAAAGACTGTAAGCATTCCGTTCAATTACATCACCTCTGCCTTTCCGCCCGCCTTTTCAATTTTTTCCTGAGCGGCAGCGGTAAACTTGACCGCCTTTACGGTCAGGCTCTTTGTGAGCTCGCCGTTGCCGAGAATTTTCACGCCGTCCTTAGCGTCCTTGATTGCGCCGCACTCGATAAGAGCGTCAGCGTCAACAACAGCGCCGCTCTCAAATCTCTTCTCAAGCTCGGACACGTTGATAGTCGCAAACTCCTTTGCGAAAATGTTGTTAAAGCCTCTCTTCGGCATTCTTCTCTGAAGCGGCATCTGACCGCCCTCGAAGCCGGGTCTGATAGAGCCGCCCGAACGTGCCTTCTGACCCTTGTGACCCTTGCCCGCGGTCTTGCCCTGTCCCGAGCCGTGACCACGACCTATGCGCTTTACGTCCCTGACCGAACCTGCCGCCGGCTGTAATTCGTGAAGCTTCATATTGCTTTGCACCCCCTAGTAAAAATTAGATGTTCTTGTATAATCAAACCTCTTCAACCTTTACCAGGTGAGCGATAGTCTTGATTTTACCTTTTGTAGCCTCGTTGTCGGGCTGTGTTGTAACAGAGTTCACCTTGCGCAGTCCAAGAGCATACGCAGTGGCGATCTGGTTTTTCTTGCAGCTGTTAAGCGAGCGTACAAGCGTTATTTTTAATGCCATTTCATTACCTCCCGCGTATTATCAGAGATCCTTAACGCTCTTGCCTCTGAGCGCAGCGACCTCTTCTGCCGTTCTCAGACTTGTCAGACCCTGCATAGTAGCTCTTACAACGTTGCAGGGATTGTTGGAACGCAGAGACTTTGTACGGATATTCTTAATGCCCGCCATCTCGATAACGGCACGAACGGGACCGCCCGCGATAACGCCGGTACCCTCGGGAGCGGGACGCATAAGAACCGCGCCTGCGCCAAACTTACCGGTTATCTCGTGGGGGATCGTAGTGCCCTTAAGAGCGATCTTGTGAAGATTTTTCTTCGCGTCGTCAATTCCCTTGCGGATAGCGTCGGGAACCTCGTTGGATTTGCCCATACCGAAACCTACTGTGCCGTTGCCGTCGCCTACGACTACCAGCGCGGAGAACTTCATAATACGTCCGCCCTTTACCGTCTTGGAAACGCGGTTGATAGCAACAACCTTCTCGGAGAGCTCGTTTTCTGTATTTTCAAAATTAGCCAAGTTGTTTCCCTCCTTATCAGAAATTAAGTCCGCCTTCTCTTGCGCCCTCTGCGAGAGCCGCAACTCTGCCGTGGTATACATAGCCGCCTCTGTCGAAAACGACGTCCGTAATGCCCGCCTTCTTTGCAGCCTCCGCGATCGCAAGACCGACCTTCTTAGCCGCCTCAACGTTTCCGCCGTACTGTCCGAAGCCCTTTACCGCCGACGAAGCGGAAGCCAGGGTCTTGCCGTTTACGTCGTCAATGATCTGAGCGTAAATGTGCATGGAAGAACGGAAAACATTGAGTCTGGGGCACTCGGGAGTGCCTGTGATCTTAGAGCGAACACGCTTATGACGGCGAAGTCTGCTCTTGTTTTTATCAATAGCTTTAACCATTTTTCTTCAGTCCTTTCCTTACTTCTTACCCTTGCCGGCTTTACCTTCCTTGCGGCGGATAACCTCATCGACATACTTTATGCCCTTGCCCTTATAAGGCTCGGGAGGACGCTTGCCTCTTATCTCGGAAGCCATCTGTCCGACCTTCTGCTTGTCGATACCCGTTACAACGATCTTATTCGGAGCGGGAACCTCGAGCTTGATGTCGTCTGTATCCTCAACCTCTACCTTGTGGGAGAAACCGAGGTTCATAACGACCTTCTTGCCCTGCTTTTCACATCTGAAACCAACACCGTTGATCTCCAGCTCCTTCTTGTAGCCCTCCGTAACGCCTACGACCATATTGTGGATAAGCGTTCTGGTAAGTCCGTGGAGAGACTTGGAAAGGTTCTCGTCATCGGGGCGGGAAACGATTATCTCCGTACCCTCCTGAGAGATCTTCATCAGGTGATTGAACTCCTTTGTAAGAGTTCCCTTAGGACCCTTTACTGTTACAATAGGTCCGTCGATCTTTACGTCGACGCCTGCGGGAACAGTAACAGGCATTCTACCAATTCTTGACATATTACTATTCCTCCTATTACCATACGAACGCAAGAACTTCGCCGCCGACGTTCAGCTCGCGAGCCTTCTTGTCGGTCATGATGCCCTTGGAAGTGGAAACTATCGCAATTCCGAGACCCTTCATTACCTTCGGCATATCCTTGCAGTTTGAGTAAATTCTAAGACCGGGCTTAGATACGCGGCGCAGACCCGTAATAACCTGAGCTCTGCTGTCGGTATACTTGAGTGTTACTCTGATAACACCCTGCTTGCTGTCATCAATGACCTTAAAAGCCTTGATGTAGCCCTCTTCAAGCAGTATCTGAGCGATCTGCTTTTTGAGGTTGGAAGCGGGAATGTCAACAGTGGGGTGCTTTGCGGAGTTAGCGTTACGAATTCTTGTCAGCATATCCGCAATAGTATCAGTGATCTGCATTCATTTACCTCCTAAACGCAAGCCGTTACGGGCGCTATTAAAAGCTCTGAGCTTTATGCCCGTCGTACCTGCTTGATTTTCCTCTTGATCGGACTTTAATGCAAACTTCCGTCCGATGAGGTAAAAATTCCGATTTGCTGTTAATTACCAGCTTGCCTTCTTAACACCCGGGATCTGACCCTTGTAAGCAAGCTCTCTGAAACAAATTCTGCAAATGCCGAACTTACGCAGATAAGCGTGAGGTCTGCCGCAGATCTTGCATCTGTTGTAAGCGCGTGTGGAGAACTTAGGCGTTCTCATCTGCTTTTGCTTTAAAGACGTTTTTGCCATCTTGTTCCTCCAAAATTACTTCTCAAACGGAGCGCCCATAAGCGTGAGCAGCTCTCTTGCTTCTTCATCGGTCTTTGCGGTGGTGATAAAGTTGATATCCATACCGCGAACCGCGTCGATCTTGTCGTACTCGATCTCGGGGAAGATCAGCTGCTCCTTCAGACCAAACGAGTAGTTGCCGCGTCCGTCAAAAGAGTTGGGGTTAATGCCTCTGAAGTCACGAACACGGGGCAGAGCCACGTTGAACAGTCTGTCGAGGAACTCGTACATGATCTCGCCGCGCAGTGTGACCTTAACGCCGATGATCTGACCCTCTCTGAGCTTGAAGTTCGCAACGGACTTCTTAGAGCGGCACGCAACGGGCTTCTGACCCGTGATAGCAGCAAGCTCCGCCATTACGTTCTCAATGATCTTCGCGTTTTCCTTAGCCTCGCCGCAGCCAACGTTGACTACGATCTTATCGATCTTCGGGGTCTGCATAACAGACTTGTAGCCAAACTTCTTAAACAGGGCGGGAGCTACGGTTTCCTTGTAGAAATCCTTCATTCTAGCCATTGTTACTTTCTCCTATCTGCCGGATTTTAGCCCCGGAAGAACCTGCGGAAGCGTCCGCCGTTATCATTCCGTGCTGCTTATATCCGACACGTCGTTTAGTCGATCAATATTTCAGCTCTGCGCCGCAGTGCTTGCAAACTCTGATCTTCTTGCCGTCCTCGATCTTGTGACCAACTCTCGTAGGCTTGCTGCACTTAGGGCAAACAGGCATTACCTTGCAAGCGTAGATCGGGCTCTCCGCCTGAACTCTTCCGCCGAGCTGACCCTGCTGACGGGGCTTAACGTGCTTGGTCACCATGTTGATACCCTCAACGATGACCTTTCCCTCCTTGGGGGAAACGGTGAGGACCTTGCCGGTCTTGCCTCTGTCGCCGCCCTTTGCGGGCTTGTCGCCCGTCATCAGCATTACGGTGTCACCAACTTTAACATGAAGCTTATTCATCAGTACACCTCCATTACAGTACTTCGGGAGCGAGGGACAATATCTTCATAAAGTCCTTATCTCTCAGCTCTCTGGCAACCGGCCCAAAAATACGAGTACCTCTCGGATTTTTGTCCTCCTTGATAATAACCGCCGCGTTTTCGTCAAAGCGGATATATGTGCCGTCGTCGCGTCTCAAGCCCTTAGCGGAGCGAACGACAACGCACTTTACAACGTCGCCCTTTTTAACAACGCCGCCGGGTGTAGCTTTTTTGACCGAAGCAACGATAACGTCGCCGATGTTTGCGTATCTTCTGCGGGTACCGCCCAGCACTCTGATACACATAAGCTCCTTGGCGCCGGTGTTGTCGGCAACCTTAAGCAATGTCTGCATCTGTATCATGGCATTACTTCTCCTTTCGTAAAATTCAAATCAGTCCGCTATATTACTTAGCGCGCTCAATTACGTTTACAAGGCGCCATCTCTTGTCCTTGGAAAGCGGACGAGTTTCCATTATCTCAACTCTGTCGCCGATGTTGCAGGTGTTCTGCTCGTCGTGAGCCTTGAGCTTAATGGTGCGCTTTACGATTTTCTTGTAAAGAGGATGACGAACATTGTCCTCGATGGCAACGACGATCGTCTTGTCCATCTTGTTGCTGACTACCTTACCGACTCTTGTCTTTCTTAAAGCTCTTTCCATGTTTAGTTCTTATCCTCCTTCCTTAATTCTCTGCCGTAAGCTCGCGCTCGCGCTGAATGGTCTTAATGCGGGCGATGTCCTTCTTGACAGCCTTGATCCTCGTAGGATTATCAAGCTGATTTACGGCAAGCTGGAAGCGAAGATTAAAGAGCTCTGCTTTGAGTTCGGCGAGCTTAGTTTCAAGCTCTGTTTCCGAAAGATATTTAATTTCCGAAGCCTTCATTAAAGCTCACCTCCGTCTTCCTTCTTAACAAATTTACACTTGATAGGCAGCTTATGCATCGCGAGACGCATAGCCTCTCTTGCGGTCTCCTCGGATACGCCCGCGATCTCGAACATAACGCGTCCGGGCTTAACAACAGCAACCCAGTATTCGGGAGAACCCTTTCCGGAACCCATACGAGTGCCAAGCGGCTTAGTCGTAACGGGCTTGTCGGGGAAAATCTTTATCCAAACCTGACCGCCACGCTTGATGTAACGCGTCATAGCGATACGAGCCGCCTCGATCTGGTTGGACTTTATCCATGCAGCCTCGAGTGCCTGCAAACCGAACTGTCCATTGGAAACGGTATTGCCTCTTGTAGCCACGCCCTTGCGGCGTCCTCTCTGCACTCTTCTGTACTTTACTCTCTTAGGAAGCAGCATTATTCGTTACCTCCTTCTGTTTTTTTAGCTTCTCTCGGTCTGCGGGGGCGGCGATCGTCGCGGCTCCTGCCACCGTTATTTCTGTCATTGCGGCGTCTGTCGGGGCGCTCTGTTCTCTGTGCGGGAATTTCGCCCTTCAGTACCTCGCCGTTGTATATCCATACCTTAACGCCGATAACGCCGTAAGTGGTGTTCGCTCTCGCTACGCCGTAGTCGATGTCCGCGCGCAGCGTCTGAAGCGGGATAGTACCCTCGTGGTAGCTCTCCGAACGCGCGATCTCCGCGCCGCCCAGACGACCGCTTACCATTGTCTTGATACCCTTCGCGCCGCTCTTCATCGTTCTGCCGATAACCTGCTTCATAGCACGTCTGAACGATACACGACCCTCAAGCTGCATTGCGATGTTGTCCGCAACGAGCTGAGCGTTCAGATCGGGATTCTTTATCTCTACTATGTCGAGAGAAACGCTCTTGCCGCCAACGATCTTCTCGATCTCCGCGCGGAGCTTCTCGATCTCTGCACCCTTTACGCCGATAAGCATACCGGGCTTAGCCGCGTGGATATAAACCTTGATCTTGTCAGCGCCCGTGCGCTCGATCTCGACCTTGGCAATTCCGACAGCTCTCGAAAGCTGCTGCGCGGTCTTTTCTCCGTTAGCCTTGTTGAACATTCTCTTGTTCATCAGGTAATCACGGATATTATAGTCCTCAACAAGTGTATCACCGAAGGTTGCTTTGCCCGCGAACCAGCGAGAATCCCAATCCTTGATTACACCCACTCTGAGACCGTGTGGATTAACCTTCTGTCCCATTGTAATTCTCCTCCTTATTCAGCTTCTTTAACAACCAGCGTGATGTTGGACGTTCTCTTCAAAATTCTGTGAGCACGACCGTGATCCTTAGCTCTTATACGCTTGAGCGTAATGCCGGGGCCAACATGAGCTTCCGAAACGTACAATCTGGAGGTATCCATATTGTGGTTGTTCTCCGCGTTGGCAACAGCGCTCTTCAGCAGCTTAGCAAGCGGCTCGCTTGCGGACTTGGGCGTGTTGTTGAGTATCGCCATAGCGACCTCCACAGGCTTGTTTCTGATAAGATCGAGCACAATGCCGACCTTTCTCGGAGAAATACGAACCTGCGTCAGAATGGCTTTAGCTTCCATATTTTCTCCTCCTTACTTCTTGCCTGTGGTCTTGCTTCCCGCGTGACCCTTAAAGGTTCTCGTGGGAGCAAACTCGCCGAGCTTGTGACCTACCATATCCTCGGTAACGTATACCGGAACGTGCTTTCTGCCGTCATGAACGGCAAACGTATGACCTACGAAATCGGGGAAAATCGTCGAAGCGCGGCTCCAAGTCTTAAGAACCTTCTTCTCACCCTTTTCGTTCATGTCAAGAACTCTCTTCATCAGAGCCTCTTGCACGAAAGGTCCCTTCTTAATGCTTCTTCCCATTGTAAAAATTCCTTTCAGTTGAGCTGCAAGTTAATGAGCAGCGGAAAGCGTTTTTACGCGCCCGGAGGAGCTTCCGCGAGGACTGCCGCCCCCGCGCTCCCAATGCGCAACGCCGTTCTTATTAACAGCAACCGCAGAATAATAGTTGATTATTTACCGTTTCTTCTCTTAACGATGAACTTGTCGGACGCCTTCTTCTTAGAACGTGTCTTGTAACCGAGCGCGGGCTTGCCCCACGGAGTTACAGGACCGGGACGGCCAACGGGGGACTTACCCTCACCACCGCCGTGCGGGTGGTCGTTCGGGTTCATAACGGAACCGCGGACGGTAGGTCTGATACCGAGGTGACGGGTCTTACCTGCCTTACCTCTGTTTACGTTCTCGTGGTCGAGGTTGGAAACTGTTCCGATAGAAGCGTAGCAGCTTACGGAAACGTTTCTCAGCTCGCCCGAAGGCAGACGGAGCAGCGCGTAGCCGTTCTCCTTAGCCATCAGCTGAGCCATATTACCCGCCGAGCGAACGAGCTGTCCGCCCTTGCCGGGATAAAGCTCGATATTGTGAATAACGGTACCAACGGGGATATCCGCAAGCGGCAGTGCGTTGCCGGGCTTGATATCCGCGTCCGAACCCGCGCGAACGGTATCGCCTACCTTCAGACCGTCGGGAGCGATGATATATCTCTTCTCTCCGTCCTCATACTGAACCAGAGCGATAAACGCGCTTCTGTTGGGATCGTACTCAAGAGTATTAACAGTGGCGTTCATGCCTCTCTTGTTTCTCTTGAAGTCGATAACGCGGTACTTCTTTCTGTTGCCGCCGCCAATGTGTCTAACGGTTATACGACCGTAGCTGTTTCTGCCGGCAGTCTTTTTAACGGGCTCCAGAAGGCTTTTTTCGGGAGCTACCTTTGATAACCCGCTGTAATCCGTAACGGTCATGCCGCGGCGGCTGTTATTGACGGGCTTGTATGCCTTAATAGCCATAACTGTTCACTCCTTACTTAAATCATTCCATCGAAGAACTCAATAGTCTTAGAGCCTTCCTTAAGGGTCACGATAGCCTTCTTCCAGTCGGAAGTGTAGCCCTCGCTTCTGCCCATTCTCTTCTTTCTTCCGCGAACGCTTACGGTGTTTACCTTAGCGACCTTCACGCCCTTGAACAGCTGCTCCACAGCCTTGGCGATCTCGACCTTGTTTGCGGACTTCGCAACCTTAAAGGTGTACTTTCCCTGCGCGAGACAATCCATAGAATGCTCGGTGATAATGGGCTTGATGATAATGTCCTGTGCAACCTTTTCCATTATGCGTACACCTCCTCAAGCTTCTCAACAGCGCCCTTTACGATAACGAACTTGTTGCAGTTGAGTATATCGTAAACGTTGAGCGTGTTTACCTGCGTGGTCTTTACGTCCTCGATATTGTTAGCGGACTTGATGACCTTCTTGTCAGCGGAATCCAGAACGATAAGCGTCTTGGTATCCGCGCCGATAGCCTTGAGCATATTGACCATGGTCTTGGTCTTGAACTCATCGGTAGTGATCGCGTCAACAACGATCATCTCATTCTCGAGAACCTTGCTCGACAGCGCCGACTTGATAGCGAGCTGTCTTACCTTCTTGTTCAGCGAGAATCTGTAAGAACGGGGCTTCGGACCGAGCGCAACGCCGCCGTGTCTCCACTGCGGAGCTCTTGTCGAGCCCTGTCTTGCGTGACCCGTGCCCTTCTGACGCCACGGCTTCTTGCCGCCGCCGCTTACCTCTGTACGGGTAAGCGTGGACTGTGTGCCCTGACGCTGATTTGCGAGATAGTTTACAACCGCGGAATGCATTGCGGTCTTGTTCGGCTCAATGCCGAAAACCGCGTCGTTAAGCTCAAGCTCGGAAACGACTTTACCCGCCATATCAACTACGTTTATCTTTGACATAGTATCGTCCTCCCCTCTTATGCTTTAACCGCGTCGCAGATAGTTACAACGCCGCCCTTAGGACCGGGAACCGCGCCCTTTACCGCGATAAGGTTGTTCTCAGCGTCAACCTTAACAACGACAAGGTTCTGCACGGTAACATTCTCCGCGCCCAGGTGACCCGCCATCTTCTTGCCCTTGAAAATTCTCGACGGGCTGGAGCAAGCGCCCATAGAGCCCGCTTCTCTTGCAACGGGACCCGTACCGTGAGATTCTCTCAGTCTGTGCTGGTTGTGACGCTTGATAGCGCCCGCGTAGCCCTTACCCTTGGATACGCCGGCAACGTCGATAACGTCGCCCTCTGCGAATACGTCAGCCTTGATAACGTCGCCGGTGTTGAACCCGGAAATGTCGTCAAAACGGAACTCCTTAAGGGTTTTCTTGAACGCAACGTCATTCTTCTTGAAATGACCCTGCTCGGGCTTGTTTACGTGCTTTGCGGATACTTCGCCAAAGCCCAGCTGAACAGCCTCGTAGCCGTCGTTTTCGGTTGTCTTCTTCTGAACAACCACGCAGGGACCCGCTTCGATAACGGTTACGGGAACGACCTTGCCTGCTTCGTCAAAGACCTGCGTCATGCCGATCTTCTTGCCGATGATAGCTTTTTTCATTTCGGCTTTTCCTCCTTTGGTTATTGGTTGAGTTTCCTCAACGTGACCTTGCGCTGTAAAGCGCTCGGTTAGTGGTTGGCTTTTTGAACTTGTCCACATAGCTGCTCAAAGGCGGCTTTCGGCGGATTTTTTCGATTGCTGCGTCAAAACTCCTTGACGTACATAAAGTACGTCTGCGTCGTTTTTCCTTGCACTCGAAAAAATCCGCTTCGAAATCCGCTCTTTTCGAGCTATGCGGACAAGTTCGGTACGTTCGTGAGCGAAAGACCGCCAACATAACTCCAATCGAATCTATAATCAGATATCCATTGAAATCTCTACGCCTGCGGGCAGCTCCAGCGACTGGAGAGCCTCGATGGTCTTCTGGGACGGACGGATAACGTCGATAAGGCGCTTGTGAGTTCTCATCTCGAACTGCTCGCGGGAATCCTTATACTTGTGGACCGCTCTCAGAATAGTTACGACCTGCTTGTCTGTGGGAAGCGGAATAGGACCCGCAACTCTCGCGCCGCTGCGCTTAGCAGCGTCAACGATCTTAGCGGCAGCCGCGTCAACAACGCTGTGCTCGTAACCCTTGACCTTGATTCTTACCTTCTCATTAGATGCCATTGATTTTTCAACCTTTCTTCGTGATGTTTTAGCGGACGAGTAACTTTCCGCTTTCTTTAACCGCTCCTCCTTTGCGCAAGTTGGGGGAGCAGACAGCCGGCGAAGGCTTTCTGAAAAATCCACCGAGCCGTGTGTTTCATTTTCCCGAACGCACCTGTTAGTTATCCGAGTTCTCTCGGACACTTTAACGGCGCTCCCGGAACGAACCCAACGTCCCGTAAAACTTTTCGCCCGAATTCAATTCGGACATACTCCATCGAAATTACCGCGAACGCTCGCGCAACCTCCGACTTCATCGCCAAAGTGACCTGATTTAACAAGCCACCGCTAATTATTTTACCACAAACAGCCGCCATTTTCAACCACCAAAGCCAAATATTATTCCGCCGCCGCAGAGAATTTTTCGCTAATTTACGCCCGATTTTTAGGCACTTTGCACAAACCGACGTGATTTCGCACAAAAACCGCTCCCCTATTATAATAGGTAGACATAAAAGCGCACAACAAAACAGTCCGACCGCGAGGAAAAATCATCTCGGCTTTATCTCCTTTATCAGCGCGAGCACAAGCTCCTGCTGCTTAAGATTGAGCCGCCGAAAACCCGCGATAAGCTCGTCGGTCTCCTTGGGGTTACGGTTATCGAAATCAAAAAATTCACTCGGAGTAACGCCGAGATATTCGCAAATATAGAAAAACCCCGTCATAGACGGAAGCGCCTTGCCGGTTTCAATACCATTTATATATGCTTCGCTTTGACCAATAGATAAACTCATTTCACGAGCCGAAACATTTTTCATATTGCGCAACTGAGATAACCGTTTTACAAAACATTTGTCAAGCTCCGAATAATCCATTATTTCTCACCTCTGCATATGATTGTACTTTATATAATGGCATATTTTCTAAAATTTAATTATAGATTTTGCTTGACATATATAATCTAAAGATATATAATAGAATTGATATATATTTTAAATATACACGGAGGTAACTCATCTTGGACGTTTACACAGTCAGCCTTTTCGGACACAGCCGCCTGTCCAACCCAATGGACATAGAAAAAGCCCTCGAACGCGCGGTTCGGGAGCTCATCAAAACAAAAGAATATGTTGAATTTCTCATCGGAAGAAAAGGCGATTTCGACCTCTTAGCCGCCTCGGTGATACGCACCGTAAACAAAGAGCTCGACTACGGCAACGTCTCACTCGTCCTCGTTCTTCCCTATTCGACCTCCGAGTACCGCAAAAACAAGGAAAATTTTGAAAAGTATTACGACGAGGTTGAGATATGCGGACAGTCCGCGCTAGCGCATTTCAAGGGCGCGTATCGTATCTGCAACCGCTCGATGGTGGACCGCTCCGACCTCATATTATGCGGTATCGAACGCGAAAACGGCGGCGCGTATCAGACGATAGAATACGCGATAAAACAGCAGAAGCCCGTAAAAAATATCGGTTATTCCACGCTTCCCTCAAGGAAGTAGCTTGCCTCCATATCCGCCACCGACAGCGCAAACGCCAGCGGGTACTTCTCCAGCGCCCTGCCGATAGTGTTTTTGTCCTCGATACCCGAAAATCCCATATGCCAGCGTATAGCCATAGCCTCCTCGCGCGAAAGGCGGATAAATCCGCTCACCATATACACGCTTTTCTCCCCGTGACCGTAAGGGAGCGTATCGTTTATCGCGTAGTACGGCACCTTTTCCCATTGCCCGGTCTTTTCGTCTTTGGCGTTGCGGTAGGACACGGTGTAGAAGTTGACCTTGCAGACGTCGTGCAGCAGCGCGACTATCGCCGCGGTCTCATCCGAAACGTTCAGCCCGTAGGTCTCCTTAACGCGTTCGCGGGCGAGGTATTGTACAAGACATTCGTAAACATTAAGCGAGTGCCGAAGCAGACCGCCCTCATAAGCCCCGTGAAAGCGCGTAGAAGCGGGCGCGGTAAAGAAGTCGCTTTTGTTCTCGAGAAAGTCCAACAGCTTGTCCGCACCGTCGCGGGTTATGTTGGACTTGTAAATGTCAAGAAATTTTTCTTTATCGGTCATAGCGTTTCTCCTTATTGAAGCACTTAGATTGTTAGGTTTTATTTGTTGACAGCGGTGGGTTCGTTTTTTTAATTATCGTGTTGACGCACGGGGGTAAGGTTTTATTTGTTGACAGCGGTGGTTTCGTTTCTTTTAATTTCTATGTTGTCGCACGGTGCAAGAGGACACCCTTCGGGAAAGAGGGGGCTGGTTGCCGTGACGAATAGAGGACGTGTTACATGCCGCC
>JAAVID010000016.1 GCA_014799395.1 Oscillospiraceae bacterium
CGAGCCGACAAACCACCTCGACCTCGAGAGCATAACCGCGGTCAATAACGGGCTTTCCGAGTTCAAGGGGAATATCCTGTTCGCGACCCACGACCACGAGATTCTGGACACCGCCGCAAATCGCATTATCGAGATAACCGAGAACGGCTGCCTTGACAGACAGGGAACCTACGAGGAATACGTTCAGTGGCGCAAGGAGAATTACGGCGGCACTTTGGTGATTTAACTATGACTGTTGAGGACAGAATTTACACGCTTTCTTATTTGTGGAAAGAAGCGGACTACAATTATGCATTCCGGGCGAAATATCCCGAGATCGATTGGGACGGCGAATATAAGCGTTTTCTTCCGCTTGTAATGGCGGCAAAGGACGACTTTGAGTTTTATTGCTTGCTGATGAAGTTTTACGCGCTGCTCCGCGACGGGCATACCTGCGTTGCAATGCCGCAGGAGCTGCTTTCGGGCAGGAGAGTACCGTTCTGCGTGACTCGCGCGGACGGGAAATTTCTGCTTTCGGCAGCGCCCGACGAGCGGCTTCTCTTCGCGGAAATAACGCACATTCAAGGGTTGCCGATCGGGGAATATATCGAAAAATACGTGTACCCGTTTTACTGGCACGAGCTTCTCGAAACGCTGTTCAGCTGCTTTGACTGTATCGAATGTTCGCTGATGTTTAACTTCGGCACGGACGAAATGATCTCCGTAGCTACGGACAAGGGCGAGCTTTCGTTCAGGCTGAACGAGCCGCGCGATTTAGTTTATGCCGACCTTTCGGTAAAGCCGCCCGAGCCGCTTTCGGAGCGTTTCCGCTCGGGGAACCTTATTATTTCCGTGACCGGGGATAACCTTGCAATCGTCGAGCTGCTTGATTTTCACAGTGCGGAGATCGTCGGCGAATTCAAGGAGAATATCGGACTGCTCGAAAAGTGCGCAGGCTATATAATCGACGTCCGCGGCAATTCGGGAGGAATGGGCGATCCGCCGCTTGAGATAGCAAAGTACTTTATAAGCGGAAAATTCCCCGTAAGATCCGACCCGAAAACTCCCGCTCACAGCGCGAAATATCATGCCCTCGAACCCTATATCGACCGCGATAATCCCGACCTGTCCGACCCATGGCAGCGCAAGATCTACGAGATAGCAACGCATACCTATTACGAGCGGCTGGAGGATAACGGCGAGAACTGCGGCTTTATTGACTTTGACAGTCAGCCGACGATACTGTCCGCGCCCGCCGTGGCACTCGCCAATCACGGCACAGCCTGCGCCGCGGAGGCTTTCGTTTCGTATTTCCGAATGTCGGGCAGAGCAAAGATAGTCGGCACGACGACCTACGGCTCGGGCGCGGAAGCAATGATACGCGAGCTTCCGCTTGGCGGAACGATGTACCTCGCTACGACATGGAGCAAGCTGGTTGACGGTAGCGAATTCGTAAACGTAGGTATTTTGCCCGATTTTCCCGTCGAAAAAACGTTGGACGACCTGAAAAACGGAACGGACGTAATACTGAAAAAGGGTCTGGAGTTTTTGCGCAGTTGAAAGGCGGTATACCGAAATGGAATACAAACAAAAAATTCGGTTTATGTTTGATTACGGCTGTCCACCGCTTTGGGTGACTCGTGATTATGGCGATTATGATAAAGATGTTGTTGGGTGTTGGCTTGTCAGTAGCAATGGGTACTTTGTCGATGTCTTTTATTCCTTGGACGGAAAACCGCTTGATATACGAGAACCCGAGGAGCGCTTAAAGGGCGAGTTTGAGCTTGAACAAAAGGTAAAGCTGATATATGAGATATACTGCCGCCTTTGGGATATAAACGAATTTCCCGCGGGCGAGCCGTATATAGGCTTTGAGAACGAACGGGAAAAAAAAGATTTCTTTGACGCGTGCGACTACGTTATCAAGCGAATGAAAGAAATTTTCGGCGATGAGTTTTCGGTACACGAATCCGACGAACGGTTAGTTAATGAGCGGTCTTGGGACTGTAAAAACAGCTGAAATGCAAGAAAGAATGATATTATGAACTACATTATAATGGACTTGGAATGGAATCAGGCGGTGTGTCCCGCGAAAATGGTGCGCACGCCGCTTCTGCTGTACGGCGAGATCATACAGATCGGCGCGGTCAAGACGGACGATAAATTCAACCTTATCGACAAGATAAAGATAAACGTCCGCCCGAAGTACTACAAAAAAATGAACTCCCATGTCGCTCAGATCACGGGTATCACCGATACGCAGCTCACGTCCGGTGAGACGTTTCCGCAGGCGTTCAAGCGCTTTAAAGAGTGGTGCGGCGGGAACCCCGCCGGTAGCGGGAGCCCCGCCGGCGGCGAGCAGTTCCGCTTTATAACATGGGGCTTCGACGACCTGAGTATGCTCGCCGACAATCTCACCTTGCACGGTCTTGACCCGAGCTTCGGCAGCGATTACATAAATCTGCAGCTTATCTACAACCGTCAGCTTAAGAGCGAGCATTTGCAGTGCGCGCTTTCAACGGCGGCGGAGAGCCTAGAGATACCGCTTGACGTGCAGGTTCATGACGCGTTCAACGACGCTTATCTCACCTACGAGGTATGCCGTAAGCTGGATATGGTTCTGGGGCTTGCGGAGTACTCCGAATACACCGCCGCGATACCTCAGCCGCTTTTCAAGGACGCCGTAAACGATATCAAGGACTTGAAGAAAATGGTATCGGACAGCCGCGTTGTTGACTTAAACTGCCCGCAGTGCGGTGGAAAGCTCACGCTCCGTCAGTGGCTTTTCGGCAACGGGAAGTCATGCAAAACCATAGCGGAATGTCCCGAATGTAAAGAATATTTTCTTGTGAGATTAAAGGCGTGCATGATCTCCGAGCATAACTACACGGTAATGCGGACGATATTCGCCGCAAGCGACGATGACATAACTTCATACGAAAACAAGCTGAAAAAGCGCGAGGAGCGCCGAAAGCAGGCAATGGAGCGAAAGAAAGCGGAGGGAAACAATGATAAAAACGGTAATGTTTGATCTTGACGGCACGCTGCTGCCGTTCGTTCAGGACGAGTTCATAAAGTACTATTTCGGCGGCTTGTGCAAGAAGCTCGCGCCGTACGGCTACGATCCCGACGGCGTTGTAAAGAACGTCTGGAAGGGCACGGGCGCTATGATAAAGAACGACGGCTCGCGGCCGAACAGCGAAGCGTTCTGGGAGACGTTCCGGGCGGCGTTCCCAGACAAGACCGACGCGAAAGAGTTCTGCGACGAGTTCTACACGGGCGAGTTTGACGCCGTAAAGGCGTGCCTGAAATATGTTCCGGATCATAAGCCGATGATCGAGCGGCTGAAAAGCATGGGCGCGGAACTCGTGCTCGCCACAAACCCGATCTTCCCCGAGTGCGCCGTCGCGACAAGACTTGCGTGGGTATGCTTATCGTTGAGCGACTTCGCGTTCGTTACTCATTACGACAACAGCACGTTCTGCAAGCCCAACCCGAAATATTTCGAGGAGCTGATGAAAAAGCTCGGCAGACAGCCTGCGGATTGCATAATGATCGGCAACAGCGTGGGCGAGGATATCCTGCCGACCAAGGCGCTCGGTATCGAGAGCTTTCTGGTAACGGAATTCACCGAGAACCCCGAAAACGTCGATATTTCCGAATTCAACCGCGGCACAATAGAAGAAGCGGAAGAATTTGCCGCCGAGAGAATCGCAAAATAACCGTTATGGATTACACGATAAAACAAATTTCCGACGAGCGCACGCTCCGAGCGGTGTTGAATATGTGCTACTCGATACTCGGCGAGCATTACGAGGGCTTGTATTCCTATGAAGCATGGGTAAGGCGGCTCGACAGGGGATACCTTATGCTGTACGCGGAGTACGGCGACGAGCCGATAGCCGCGGTACTCGGCAGAGCGGAAAGCCCCGAGAGCGTCGTGATAGGCTTTGCGGCGTGCGTCGAGAAGTACCGGGGGCAAGGCGTTACAAAGTCGCTTGTGAGGTCATTCGAGCGCAGCGCTTTAATGCACGATTACTGCAAGATAACGCTGTCGAGCTTTAACGGCGCGTGGGGCTTTTATGAGAAATGCGGCTACGAGGTGATCGAGGAGAAATTCGGAAAACGTATTTATTGTAAATATCTGGGATAGAAATGCCGAATAAACGCGGATAACTTCACATAAACTTGAACAGACAAGAATTGCATATGTGAGGTCACGATATGGTTTACAGCTTTAATGACTTGAAGTGCAAAGAGATAATCAACGTAAAAACGGGCGCAAGGCTGGGCTATCCCGACGATATCGAATTCGACAACTGCACCGCTAAGATATGCCGCCTTATCGTTTTCGGGCGCGCAAAATTCTTCGGTCTGTTCGGGCGCGAGGACGACCTGTTCATCAAGTGGTGCGATATTGAGGTCATCGGCGAGGACACGATATTAGTGTCCTGCGACGTTCCGTCAAGCTGCACAAATAGAGGCAGAAAGGGAATCGGAAGTTTGTTTAAATAAACAAATGCAATGTACTTGAAAATAAAGGCTAAATATGGTATAATATCTAGGTAAATGTGCAGAATAGAACGTGTGCCAATACGTTCGGTGCGCAAATACACACACGGCGACAGCTTTTTGGTGGTGCGCGGCAACGCGTCTGGAGAGCGGTTCGGCGTGGCGGAAACGCGGCAGTAACGCCGTAAAATAACCAAAATCAGGAGGAAACAATTATGGCAGTAGTATCTATGAAGCAGCTTTTGGAGGCGGGCGTTCACTTCGGACACCAGACAAGACGTTGGAACCCTAAAATGGCTCCCTACATCTTCACCGAGAGAAACGGCATCTACATCATCGACCTTCAGAAGACAGTAAAGAAGCTGGACGAGGCGTACAACTTCATTCACGAGACCGCGGCAAACGGCGGCGAGATCCTGTTCGTAGGCACCAAGAAGCAGGCGGCGGACTCCATCAAGGAGGAAGCGACCCGCGCAGGCGCTCACTTTGTAAACGCACGTTGGCTCGGCGGCATGATGACCAACTTCAAGACCATTCAGAGAAGAATCGCTCGTCTTGAGCAGCTCCACACAATGGAAACAGACGGTACGTTTGATCTGCTCCCCAAGAAGGAAGTTATCAAGCTCAACCTCGAGATCGAGAAGCTTGAAAAGTTCCTGGGCGGTATCAAGAATATGAAGAAGCTCCCCGGCGCGCTGTTTATCGTTGACCCGCGCAAGGAGAAGATCGCGGTAGCGGAAGCTAAGAAGCTCGGTATTCCCGTTGTTGCTATCGTTGACACCAACTGCGATCCCGATGAGATCGACTACGTGATCCCCGGAAACGACGACGCTATCCGCGCCGTAAAGCTGATCGCGGGTGCAATGGCGGACGCCATCATTTCCGCTAATCAGGGAACTGCCGAGGCGGCAGCAGACGAGACTCCCGCAGAGGACGCTGAATAATTCAATGACAACGCAAAATCCGCGCAGACGGTGCGGATTTTGCAAATTTAGATTAAGGAGATAAAGAAATGGCTAATATACAGGATATCAAAGAGCTTCGCGATATGACGGGCTGCGGCTTGTCCGACTGTAAGAAGGCTCTTGAGGAAGCGAACGACAACCGCGAGGAAGCTGTAAAGATCCTGCGTGAAAAGGGTCTTGCAAAGGCTGCCAAGAAGGCGGGCAGAATTGCCGCAGAGGGCGTTGTAAAGGCAAAGGTTGAGGGTACGAACGGCGTTATCGTCGAGATCAACTGCGAGACCGATTTCTGCGCTAAGTCCGACAAGTTCCTCGAGTTGGTTGAGACAATCGCCGACACCATTCTCGGAAACGACGCTGCCGATGTTGAGGCGCTTAATAACGTTACCGTAAAGGGCGGCAATATGACCGTTAAGGAATATATGACCGACAAGATAGCGACTATCGGCGAGAATATGAATATCCGCCGCTTTGAGAAGCTTAACGGTACTCTTATTCCCTACATGCACGACGGCGGCAGACTCGGTACTATCGTAAAGATCACCACCGACAAGCCCGACGACGCGGAAGTCCTCACCTGCGCGAAGAACGTAGCGCTCCAGGCGACCGCTATGGGCGCGGAGTACGTTCGCAAGGAGGATATCCCCGCAGAGGTTCTCGCGACCGAGAAGGAAGTTCAGACCAAGCTCGTTGAGCAGGAGGGCAAGCCCGCAAACGTTGCCGAGAAGATCGTTGAGGGTCGTATCAGAAAGTTCTACGAGGAAAAGTGCCTGCTNGATCAGGAGTACTTNAAGGATACNAANATGAAGGTNGGCAAGTATATCGAGAGCGTTGCCAAGGCGCAGGGCTGCTCGATCANCATTGACGCNTTCGTTCGCTACGAGCGCGGCGAGGGTATCGAGAAGAAAGAGGATAACTTCGCGGACGAAGTTGCTTCGATGATAAAGTAATTAAAGAATATTAACGGCTCTTCAATTGAAGAGCCGTTATTTTTGTGTGTTCAGTCGAATACCGTCTGTATCAGCTTTGACGACGACGGGCAGGAGTATACCCATTTGTCGATATGCCCCGAGGTTATGAAGTAGTTGAGCTCGTTGCCGTGATAGGTGGTATCAAAGGAGTTGACGATTATCAGCTTTATTTTCATTTTTTCGGGAATTATCGCTTTTATGTAAACGCTCGCGTGCTGGTTTACGGCAATATCTCCGCGCGGCTCGGCAAGCCCCGCGAGGTTCGGCGCAAGCTCGATGAACACGCCGTAATCCTCGACCGAGCGGACTATGCCCGTGACGGTCTCGCCCTGCTCAAACAAAGCCGCGTTCTGCTCCCATGTGCCGAGAAGCTCCTTGTGCGAGAGACATACTCTTCCGCTGTCAAACGACTTGACGACCGCGCGAATATCCTGCCCGACGTAAAATCTGTCGGACGGGTGCGATATTCTCGAAACGGAGATAAGGTCTATCGGTATGAGCGATGGGATACCGCACCCTATATCCACGAAACAGCCGAACTGCTCCAGATGCGTTACTCTCGAGGGGATTATATCGCCCGCCGAAAGATTTTTTATATAATTCTCATTGCACATCAACTGTGCCTCACGGCGCGATAAAACGGCAATAACGCCGTTTTCGTCCTTGGTGAAGTCTTTCACTACAAAGCATACGGGCTTGTTCACGCGCGAAATAAGCGCAATATCCTTTGTCGTACCCTCGGCAATGCCGATCGCGCCTTCCTCTCTCGGAATTATCCCGCGCATACAGCCAAGGTCAATTACAAGGTTATGGCGGCTGTCACATATAATGCAGGGCGCTTCGACGATCCTGCGGTTGTCCCTGCAATCCGAAAGTGCCGCGAACGAGCTCAGACAGCTGTCATTTTCAGCCGTTCCGAATAAAAAGCCCTCAGGCAGATACTCTGTCATTTTTTACCTCCAGGTATTGTTTTTGTAAATTATATGAATGCCTTGGCGGTAATATGCAAGAGTATGCCAATTGAAGAAATAACGATAAACTTTGAATATATGATTTTCGGATATTGCGTTTAATCGGCAAATCGGAGGTTTTTCTTAACGGAAATTTTCCTCCAGATAATTACCGCCGCGACGGCGGTCAGTATCTCCGCGATAGGGAAAACGCTCCACAAGAGCCAATTCATCTGAACGTTATTTTTAGCGACGTAAGCGAAAATCAGCGCAAACGGGAATACGAACAAAAGCTGTCGGCAAACCGAGATTATCAGCGAGCTTATCCCGCTTCCGACCGCTTGGAGAACTCCCTGAAAAGCGATGTTTATCCCCGCGAACACCAAGCCTATCGAGATAATGTGTATCGCGCTTACGCACAGCGCCTGAGTTTCTCCCGACAGCCCGAAAACCTCGGAGAACGGCACGGCGAATATCTCAAGCACGGCGCACCCGACAATCATAATCACGGCGGTGAACAAATGCCCGAATTTGACGCACGACTTGATCCGCTCGCCGCTTCCCATACCGTAGCTGAAAGCGGTTATCGGGGTTATTGCGTCGCGCATACCGAACGCCGCGAACAGCAGGAACTGCTGGATTTTATAGTACAGTCCGTAAGCCGTGACCATATTTTCGCTTACTCCTTTAAGGATAAGGTTCATTCCGTAGGTCATAACGGAGATAAGCGCCTGTGAAATTATCGCGGGAAGTCCGATAGAATATATCATACCGATTATTTTAAGCGACGGCATAAAGTGAATAAGTCTTATTTTTATCGACTTGTTGAACTTCAAATGGAAAATAAGCGCCGCCGCAAATGATACGACCTGTCCGATAACGGTAGCGTAAGCCGCGCCCTTTACTCCCATTTCGGGACAGCCGAACCAACCGTAGATAAGAATGGGGTCAAGAACGATATTTGTGACCGCGCCGAGTATCTGAGCGATAGTGGAGCACATCGAATGACCCGCCGCCTGGAGTATTTTTTCAAAGATCGCGAACATCGACATTCCGAACGAGAACACACAGCATATACTCAAATATTCCGTTCCCATTGCCGAAATGACCTCGTTGTCGGTCTGCGAATTGATATACGCCTTCGCCCCGACCAAGCCGAATATCAGAAATATCAGATAAATAACAGCTCCGAGAAATACGGCGTTTCCCGCGGTCTTGTTCGTAAGCTCGCTGTTCTTTTGTCCGAGGCTTTTGGCGGTAAGAACGTTTGCTCCCACGCCCGTTCCTATGCCGACCGCAACCATCAGTATCTGCAGCGGAAACGCCAGCGTAAGCGCGTTAAGAGCGTCCTCTCCGCCCGTCGGCATATTCGACACAAACGCGCTGTCCACTATATTGTAGACCGCCTGCAGAACCATTGAGATTATCATAGGTATCCCCATTGAAAGCATAAGCCGTCCAACAGGAACCGTCGCCATTTTTTCATCTTTTAAATTCATATTTTTCCCTCCAAAAACAAAAAAAGATGCGCGGCTTACAGATCGGAATTACGCAGTAAGCTACACATCTTAATTTAATTATATTAAAAAAACAAAAAGATGTCAAAGGATATTTTGCACAATTTTATTAGAATAATCTATTTTTATTTGTTTGATATATCACAAATAGACGTTAATCCCATTGTTCTAAAGCCGCAATTCCCATTTTATAATATTCCTCCAGCTCGCCGAGAACATATACGCTGCAGAACCTATGTCCCAATTCAAAGATATATTTCAGGTTATTCAGCATTACCTCTTTATTGCCATAGAAAGAATGGCATAAAACGATATATAAAAGATAAAGCCTTATAACTTCGATTTTGCTGAGTTCACGGCATTTAAGCAACGTCAGGAATTTACACTCAAAGCTTATTTTTGTATGCTCGGGTGAACGTGCTCCTGCAAGAGGACTGTAAAAAGACATAAACAGCTCTTTACATTCTTCGCCCTTAACAGTAAATTCCAGCTCCTCCGTTTTCTTCAGCGAATCGCATAAAGCGGCATAAAAGTGCAGTCCAAACAAGAAAATATCATCAAAATCATCATAAGTATGAGAATATATGTACTTGCCGAGATTTGAATTGTATTCTTGTTCCAGTTCCCTCAGCGTCATTGAAATCATCTCCTATTCTGTCATGTCACAAAAAATCATTTCCTTGGTTCATCTATATCAAATGTCCAAAGAAACAAATTTTTTATCACATGGTTTATACATTCCATCGTAGTTCTTCCCTTGGGTATCCCACGAATAGAAATAATTCCATTTGTCTGAATATAATAGGAAAAATCCGCGGCGTCCGAAACAATGACAGCCAGCGGACAGTTATCCTGCCTATATTTGTTATTGGTATAATATCCGGATATATTACTAAGTATCTTTTCTGCGGAAAGAAATCTGCACTTATAACCATTGTCGGCTTTCAATGTTATTCCGCTGAATTCTTTTAAGAAATCCAATTGTGCCTGAGAAAGGAAAACGTTGACCGCTTTAAACCTGTCGTTTAATTCCGTAACATCAACGCACCTGCCCTCATACCAGCCCGCTTCTCTCAAAGTGTCATAAACGCATTCCTTGATAACCGGGTGAAAATCGAATTCCACCGACAGCAAATAATCAAGGAAATCTTCTTCATTTGCGGCTATCAATTCATGCTTGTGATCATAGAATTTTCCGTCCGATGAAACATAAATAGTCTTGATCACACCGGCTAGTCCCGCAATATACCCGTTATAAAATACTGTTTTTTTAATATCTGACCAAAACTCGGCAGAATCAATACACGGCGCTACCACAAATTGCAGAACATCGTCAGAATTTATTTCCGGTCTTTTGAGCACGGCATTATCGATCCATTCGGCAAAATCAATTACTGCATTGATATTGGTGTCGTTTTCGCCGCATTTCTCACAGATAACGCTTTCAACGTCTTCAACTCGCGGTTTAAAATACAGTGAATAACGCTCGGAAGCAATCTTTAGAAATTCTTGTCTGATCATAAGGTTCTCTCCTCATTTTTTATATGGCGCGAAATATTTATTTACAGTTATCACACGCAATTTTATGTAATATTGTGACCGAATAGATTTTTCGCCAAGAACCACAATATACAGAAGATCAACCCCGCGCAGTTTTTCCGGTTTCGCGGCTTTGCCGCGAAATTGCGGTCGTTCCGACCGCAAAGGGAAAACTGCGCTGGCAAAGAGCTTTCGCGCGCGCCGCGAAGCGGCGAAAGCCTTTGCGTTTAACAAAATCCCACTCTTGCTTTGCAAGAGTGGGATTTTGTTAAACTGGCGGAAGCGGTGGGATTCGAACCCACGGTACCGTGAGGTACAACTGATTTCGAGTCAGTCCCGTTATGACCACTTCGATACGCTTCCGTGACTATAATATTATACACTTTTTTGAGGGTTTTGTCAAGGGGTTTATGAAAAAACTTGCAAATTTCTCAAAATTGTCCATAACGCTTGACAATAGCTGTAAAAAGGATTATAATAAAATCAGAACCAAAAGGGAGGAGAAAAAATGGATCTGGACATTTTAAAGGGGATCAGAAGAAATCTTGTATTGCTGGCAATGCTTGAGCTGGCGGGCGGACTGTTTATGATAATTTTCAGTTCAAACCTTGTGGTAATGCTTATCAAGATACTGGGTATTATCGCGGCGGCTTACGGAATAATCACGTTTCTGGTGTGGGCGATCAAAAAGGATAAGAGCGGGGGGACCGCGGCGATCATCACGTCGGTGCTTGGCATTGTCGCCGGAGCGTCGCTGATTTTCCTTACCGAACATATCAAGGTCTTTTTCACGCTTATCGCGGGTATTTTCGCGGGGATATTCGGCGTTGTCAAGATACCGAGTATGTTCGCGGTAAAGAAAGCGGGATTTAAAAAGTGGTATATTATGCTTATCCCAATGGCGGCGATCGTCGGGATAGGAATATTTGTCGGCATAAACTATGAGCTGAACGACAAGCTGACGTCGATACTTCTCGGCGTGGCGCTTATTATCGGCTGCGCGTTTGATATTATCGCAATGGCGGGCGCTCTGAATGTTGAAAAACAGCTCCTTGTCGCAAAGGAAGTCGATATGCCCGAGGACGAGCTGAAATGATAACGGAGATCGAAACGCGCCGCAGTATCCGTAAATTCGACGGCAGGGAAGTGCCGCGCGAGCTGTTGGAACAAATCGTCGCGGCGGGCTTGTGCGCTCCGTCGTCGAAAAACCGTCAGCCTTGGAGATTTATTGTCACGACCGATAATTCAAAACAAGACGCGCTTTCGGCAATGGAACGCGGTCTCGAACGCGAAAAGCGCGAGCCGTATCTTCCCGAAAGCGCGGACTATCTCGCCGACGCGGAGCATACCCTAAAGATAATGCGGCAGTCATCGGCGGTGATATTCGTCGTAAATACGCTCGGCGCGGAGCTTTCGCAAGCATTGACGGTCGACGAGCGCGTTTACGAGATATGCAACGCGCAGTCTATCGGCGCGGCAATGCAGAATATGTCGCTTGCGGCGGTCGAGCTTGGGCTTGGCAGTCTGTGGATATGCAACACGTTTTTCGCGCAGCGCGAGCTCAACGAGTGGCTGAACACGGGTGAGCTTTTCTCGGCGCTTGCGGTAGGTTATGCCGCAGAATCGCCGTCGCAAAGACCGAGAAAGCCGATAAGCGAAACGGTCGAGTGGAGATAATAAAAAATCGGGGATATCGCTATCCCCGATAATTTTTTTAAGTGAAATTATGTGTGCTGCTCCTCGGGCAGCTTAACAAGACTGATAGCCTCGGAAATGGTTTTCTCGATAGCCTCCCTGCCGTACTTGTCGACCTCCGCCTTGTTCTTCTCGCCGTGAGTAAGACAGCCCGCGCCGCCTATACAGCCGCCGACGCACGCCATACCCTCGATGAAGTTCGCGTCGAGCGCGTTCTTGCTCTTCTTGAGCAGCGCCATTTTGCACGCCTCGATACCGTCGCAGGATACGGCTTTAAGCTCGAAGTCGCTGAGATTCTGCTCCTTGAGCGCCTGTGTGACAGCGTCGGCAAGACCGCCGCTTCTCGCGAAGATACGTCCGTAGTAGGACGCGTTTTCGAGAAGATCCTCGTCCAACTCGCGTATGTCGATGTCCTTGCTGTCGAACAACGCCTGAAGCTCCTCGAACGTGATAACGCTGTCGATGTACGGACGAACGCTCTCCTTCTGGAATTCCATCTTCTTAGCCGTGCACGGACCGATAAACACGATCTTCGCCTCGGGATCGGTGGACTTGATATAACGCGCGATAGTAGCCATAGGGGAGAGGTTGTGCGAAATATGGTCGACCATATTCGGGAAGTTCTTGTGAATGTAGTCAACAAACGCGGGGCAGCAGCTGGAGGTCAGATAGTCGCCGCACTCGGCAAGCTCCTTGCTCTCCATATACGCTACCATATCCGCGCCCAGCGCCGCCTCGATAACGGTATGGAAACCGAGCTCCTTGATACCCTTTATTACCTGTCCGAGCTTTGCGTAAGCGTACTGCGAACCGATAGCGGGGGCAACCAGCGCGTATACCTTGTACTTCTTGTTCTTCTCGCTCCTCTGGATCATATCGATAACGTTAATGATAAACGACTTATCGGTGATAGCTCCGAACGGGCACTGATAAACGCACGCGCCGCAGGAAATGCACTTGTCGTTGTCGATCTTCGCCGACTTGTCCTCGTTCATCGAGATAGCGTTTACCTTGCACGCGCTCACGCACGGGCGCTTGAAGTTCATTATCGCGGTGTACGGACAGCTTTTAGCGCACATTCCGCACTCTACGCACTTGCTCTTGTCGATATGCGCCTTCTGGTTATGGTCGAACGAGATAGCGTCCTTGCGGCACGCGTCCATACAGCGGTGCGCGAGACAGCCGCGGCAGGCGTTCGTTACCTCGTAGCCGCCCATAGGGCACTCGTCGCAGGCAGTCTCGATGACCTCAATGACGTTGGGGTTGTTCTTGTCGCCGCCCATTGCGATCTTAACGCGCTCGCCCATAATAGCGCGCTCCTTGTAAACGCAGCAGCGCATGGTAGGTTCTTTGCCGGGAATGATTATCTTCGGAATATCAAGGATATTTTCCAAAAGCGTTCCCGCCCACGCCTGACGCGCCACCTCGCGCAGCGCCTTATACTTTATGTACTGAACCTTGGTGTCGAACTTATATATAAGCTTACCGTTCTTATCATATATATAGTCGGTCTTGTGTTCCATATCGGTCTCTCCTTAGAAATAGTTTACCTTGATCTTTTTGCCCATTTTCTTAAGGCTCTCGGACAGCTCGTTTACAAGCTGCATTTTTATGTTGAAGTTTATCGGCAGATTAGGGTTCTGATGCGCGGGGTTTACCGCTCTGCCGACATAGAAGTTAATATCCGTCGCTTCCTCAAACAGCATACGCGAGATCAGCGCCGCGCCGTCCTGCTTGTAGTTCCACTGCTTGTAGCTCTCGTTGTTCGTAAGGTAATCCTTGGCGTATTCGTTTACGCGGTTTATCGTGATCACGCCCTCCGTAACAAGGTCTATGCCCTCGATAGTCGCCGTGGGCGGTATCTCGGGGTCGAAGTAGTTTATGTTCGGGATTATCGGCTTTCCGAGGTGCTGAGACACGATAGTCGAGGTAGTACCGCCGCAGACGATACGCTTTCCGCCCTTTGAGAGGAACAGCGAGACCATCTTGTCGCAGTCGTTTCTGTCGGAGGGGGGACCTATCATAAGGTTCATCTGCTGTCTTGCGCGGATACGCACGGTCAATGCTGTGGTATCGTCGCCGGGATTGCCCCCGTAGAGCTTCAGGCACTCGTCCGTAAGCACGGTAGACAGCGTTTTTGCGGTAAAGCCAACGTCTGTCAGCGACTCCATAAAATCGGCAATATCCTTGCGTTCCCAACCGAAGTTCAGCGACATTCCTACGCCCGCGTGGATACAGCCGTCGCTCATTGCGATGAACGTGTCGTTCTCCTGCAATTTAACGCGCGCCTTATGTATCATCTTGCCCTCGATATTCAGCTCCCGGAGCGGATAATCGTACTGCTTTCCGTTGCGGTACATAATAACGTCGGGGTTGTCGTAGCATATTATCTCCGCCTCTTCGTTGTTGATAATGCGGATTATCGTAAACGTGGAATACGCGACCTCGCGCACCTTGCATATCGGCAGGGTAGCGGCGATAGTCTTTACGCATTCCTCCAGGGAAGTGCCCTGCGAGGTCATCGTGGCGATGATCTTCGAGGTGAGCGTCGAGAGGATAGACGCCTTAACGCCGCTCCCCAAGCCGTCCGCCAGCACCAGAACTATTGAATCGTCGTCCGTTTCGATTATCTCGATATGGTCGCCGCAGAGCTGTTCTCCCACGTGGTTAAGGCTTTTCCAGCCTATATCTGCGCATAGATTATTCATCGTTGATCGACTCCTTCAGTTTCATCAGCGCAACCTTTGTTTCGGCAGCGGTCTCGCCCAGAAGCGAAGCTATTTCCTGTACGATCCTCATCTGGTTTTCAACGACCTTATCGGCAATATCGGCGGTCTTTCTGCCGACGTGCTCCTTGCGCTCCTTAGCCTTTTCTTCATCGGTAACGTCGCGCATAAGGCAGATTATGATACGGTATTCCGAATCGTAGATGACCGTCTGTTCAACATACTTGTCATACTCGGTGAGGTATTTGCGCTCGTCGCGTACGCGTTTGTTGCTCTCCATTACCTCCATAAATATGGTAGGATCGAGGATACGGATGACCTGCTCGCCCATAACGTCGGACGCGTGACCGATATTCATAAGTTTCAGCGCCGCCTTGTTTATCTGCTGGATCTCAAGGTTTTCGTTCAGCGCGATAATAGCGTTCGGGGTATTCGAGATGATGTTGTCGGAGAAGCTCTCCGCCTTATCCTTGAGGAACGGCAGACACATCGAAATATCCGCCTTGCCGCGGTAGATGGCGATAGCCTTTTCGCGGCAGGTGTTGTAGCCGCAGGAGCCGCAGTTGAGCTCCTGCTCGGGGCGTACTTTGCCCATTCTGCGGAGGATAGCCGAAATTTCGGTCTCGGTGGGCACAGCGGACTTGGTATCGAGCATGGTCATCTTCTTGTGAAGCTCCGCCTTGTCGGGCTGGCTTACGACAAAGTCCTCCTTGCCCGCGTACCTGTTGATAGCCATTGCGGACGCAACGGGGGAGCGCTTGTACTTCTCCATAACGGGACCGTTCGCGCAGCTTCCCGCGCAAGCCGACATCTCGATAAAGCAGTTGTGGAGCTTGCCTTCGACTATTTCCTCGAGAGCCTCTTTAACGTTGTCCATTCCGTCGAATACAAGGTATGTATAGTTCGGGTCGCGCTCCGCCATTGTACGGAGAACGCCTCCCGAGGTCGGGAACAGTCTCGCGCGGCTCTGATTGTTGGAGTCCATATTCTTGTCGATCTTAACTCCCGCCTCGTTGAGCCAGTTTGTCAGCTCCTCGAACGTCAGCACGTCGTCGGTATAATTCGCGTAGCGCGCCGCTTCCTCTTTCTTGGAAACGCACGGACCGATAAACACGGTCTTGCAGCCCGGATAGCGCTTTTTAAGGTCCTGGCAGTGCGCCTGCATAGGCGAGAGCACGTCCGCGAGATATTCAAGCGCCTCGGGGTAGTACTTCTGAATAAGCAGGTTAATGGAGTTGCAGCACGAGGAGATGATAACGTCGCGCTTATCTTCGCGGATAAGGCGTTCGTATTCGGTTTTGACGATAGTCGCGCCGACCGCCGTTTCCTCGGCGCCCGCAAAGCCCAGTTCCTTAAGCGCCTTTGTTATAGACTCGATACCCGCGCCGTCATAGTTAGCGACAAACGAGGGCGCGATAGACGCGTACACCTTTTCGCCCGAGCTGATAAAAAACTTTACGCGCTCGGTGCTGTCGGCGATCTCCTTAGCGTTCTGCGGGCAGACAACAAAGCATTGTCCGCAGAGAATACACTCGTCGCCAACGATATTAGCCTGGTTTCCCGAAAATCTTATAGACTTTACGGGGCAGTGCCTGATACATTTATAACAGTTTTTGCAATTGGACTTTTTCAGCTTCAAAAATTCTGCCATAGTAAAACTCCTTAAAACAGATTTATCATAAAAGGGGAGCAAATACCCGTAAATTCCCGAATATCCCGCTGCAAAAAGTTACAGCGGGAATACGTCGGGTATTACGTCAATAATTTAAACCTTTGCGAGTATCTCGGTCTTGAAGAACTCATCTACGGTATCGGGAGATACGGAGAAGCTCTTGTCGTCGATAGTCACGCAAACGCCGTTCTGGCAGTTGTTCATGCAGAACGTTCCGCCGAGCTCGACCTTGTCCTTGAGGTTATTCTGGTCGAGAAGGTACTGGATACCCTCTACAACGCGTCTTGAGCCCTTGAGGTGGCAGGAGCTGCCGATACATACTGTAACTTTCATAATTAACCTCCCAAAATATCAATCATATTCAACTACGTTTACCCAGCCGAGCAGGAACTCGCGTTCCTCCTGCTTGCCCTTTACGGACTGCGAAGCGGCAACGATAGGCAGCCACTTCTGAATGTACTGCTTAGCGGTATCGCTCTTCTTGCAGAACATATCCATATACTTCTCCGCGAGATCAATATCTCCGGAGAGCCAGAACAGCAGATAGGTTCTCGCAACGTCGGCGGAAGCGTTGCCCTGTGTAGCGTGGCTCCAGTCGAGAATGTACGGCGTGCCGTCGTCCTTAACGATAATGTTCTCGGGGCTGAAATCGCCGTGGCATACCTTGTTGTGCTTGGGCATACTTTCAAGTCTTGTGTGAAGCTCGTAGCGGGTAGTAGCGTCAAGGTCAGCCTCGCTTATCTTGCGGTTCATCTTGTCCTTGAGCTTGGTAAGACCGGGACAAACCGTGGAGTGCATCTTCATCTGAAGATCGACGAACATTTCAAGATACTCGTCTTTCTTTGAGGGGTTATCTTTCATAAGCTGTGCGAGCGTCTTGCCCTGTACATATTCGGAAACGATCGCCCACTTTCCGTCCTCGACGGTCTTTACCTCGATGATCTTGGGAACGTTGATCCCGATGTCCTCAACACGCGCCTGGTTGAGCGCCTCATTGAGAACGTCGTACTTTGCGAAGTCGCTGTCAAAAACCTTAACGGCGGTCTCACCCTCGCGGTAGACCGTTTTACGGGTACGAACGGCAATAATTCTATCGGACATAGCCTTTTCCTCCTAAAGTAATTTATTTATCGTATGCGCCCGCGGGAGGGACCTCCCGAAGCGCGTTGATCCTCATCAAACAAGCTTTGTTGTCTTGCCGTAGTAAGCGTTCAGATACATCTGCTTGATCTCGGACATAAGCGGGTATCTCGGGTTAGCGCCGGTGCACTGATCGTCGAACGCCTGCTCGACCATTTCGTCAAGTCTGTCGAGGAAGTCCTTCTCGTCGGGAGCGTAATCCTTGATAGTCTTCTTGATGCCGATGTAGTCCTTCAGCTCGTCGATCTTCGCGATAAGAGCCTCGACCTTTTCCTCGTTGGTCTTGCCCTTGCAGCCGAGATATTCCGCGACCTCTGCGTAGCGCTCGAGGGTGTGCGGGTGATCGTACTGCGAGAAGGTACCCATCTTGGTGGGCTTTTCGGAGGAGTTGAAGCGGATGACCTCGTCGATAAGCAGAGCGTTTGCGACGCCGTGAGGAATGTGGTGGAACGCGCCGAGCTTATGCGCCATAGAGTGGCATACGCCGAGGAACGCGTTCGCGAACGCCATACCCGCCATAGTAGCCGCGTTTGCCATCTTCTCGCGCGCAACGGGATCGGGCTTGCCCGCGTCGTCTCTCGAGGGGGCGGAATCGTAAGCTCTCGGCAGATAATCGAAGATCACCTTGAGCGACTGCTTAGCCAGACCGTCGGTGTAGTCGGTAGCCATAACGGAAGCGATAGCCTCCATAGCGTGAGTAACGGCGTCGATACCCGAAGCGGAGGTCAGACCCTTAGGACCGGTCTCCATAAGGTCGGGGTCAACGATAGCCATATTCGGCATGAGCTCGTAGTCTGCAAGAGGATACTTAACGCCCGTATCCTGGTCGGTGATTACCGCGAACGGCGTTACCTCGGAGCCCGTACCCGCGGAGGTAGGAACAGCGATAAAGTAAGCCTTTTCGCCCATTTTCGGGAATGTGTAAACTCTCTTGCGTATATCGATAAAGCGCATTGCCATATCCTGGAAGTCCGCGTCGGGGTGCTCGTACAGTACCCACATGATCTTGCCCGCGTCCATAGCGGAGCCGCCGCCCATTGCTATGATAACGTCCGGCTCGAACTTGCGCATAGCCTCCGCGCCCATCTGTGCGGATCTCAGCGAAGGATCGGGCTCAACGTCGGAGAAGATAGTGTATGTAATGCCCATTTCCTCGAGGCAGTCTGTAATGTGCTTTGTAAAGCCGCTCTTGAACATAAAGCTGTCGGTAACGACAAACGCTCTCTTCTTGCCCATAACGTCCTTGAGCTCCTTAAGAGCAACGGGCAGACAGCCTTTCTTGATATAAACCTTTTCGGGCGCGCGGAACCACAGCATATTCTCTCTCCTCTCGGCTACGGTCTTGATATTTAACAAATGCTTTACTCCAACGTTCTCGGAAACGGAGTTGCCGCCCCACGAGCCGCAGCCCAGCGTAAGCGAGGGAGCAAATTTGAAGTTGTACAGATCGCCGATACCGCCGAGAGACGACGGGGTGTTGATAATAAGACGGCAGGTCTTCATTCTGTGCGAGAATTTCAGCAGCTTCTCTCTTTCCGCGGGGTCTATCCACAGTACGGAGGTATGACCGAGACCGCCGTTGTTGTGCAGCAGTGTGTCGGCAATATCGAGAGCGTTGTCAAAGTTCTCGGACTTGTACATACCGAGTATGGTGGTGAGCTTCTCGTGACCGAAAGCCTCCTCGCGGTCGGTAGAGGTAGCCTCGCCGATGAGCACCTTTGTCTCCTCGGGAACCTCAAAGCCCGCCATTTTCGCGATGGTAACGGGGCGCTGACCAACGATCTTTGCGTTCAGAGCGCCGTTGATAAGCAGGGTCTTGCGTATTTTCTGAGCCTCGTCGGGCTTGAGGAAATAGCAGCCTCTCTTGGTAAACTCTTTCTTTACGTCGTTGTAGATCTTCTTGTCGGCGATAACGGTCTGCTCGGTAGCGCAGATCATACCGTTATCGAAGGTCTTGGAGTGGATGATGGAGTTTACTGCGTTGACAATATCCGCGGACGGGTCGATAATAGCGGAAGCGTTGCCCGCGCCTACGCCGAGTGCGGGAGTACCCGAGGAATAAGCGGACTTTACCATGCCGGGACCGCCGGTCGCGAGGATAAGGTCGACCTCTTTCATAAGCTGGTTGGTAAGGTCAAGCGAGGGAACGTCGATCCAAGAGATGATACCCTCGGGTGCTCCCGCCTTAACGGCAGCCTCGTAAACGATCTTTGCAGCCTCGATAGTGCAGTTCTTTGCGCGGGGGTGCGGGCTGATAATGATACCGTTTCTGGTTTTCAGGCAGACAAGGCACTTAAAGATAGAGGTAGAGGTAGGGTTGGTCGTCGGGATAACCGCGCCGATAACGCCGACAGGCTCCGCTATCTTGGTGATCCCGTAAGCCGGATCCTCCTCGATAACGCCGCAGGTCTTAACGTCCTTGTACGCGTTGTAGATGTGCTCGGAAGCGTAGTTATTCTTGATAACCTTATCCTCCACGATACCCATTCCCGTCTCCGCGACAGCCATTTTCGCAAGCGGAACTCTCTGCTTATTGGCAGCGGAAGCGGCGGCAAGGAATATCTTGTCTACCTGCTCCTGAGTGTACTCGGCGAACTTCGCCTGTGCCGCTCTTACTCTCTCGAGCGCAGCGTCAAAGGATTTTGCGCTGTCAACGATTTCGTAATTCATAGTCATCTTCTCCTTTAAATGATATATGGTTTTCTGCATACCTTTTTATCCTGCGCAGGCTTTAAAATAGAGACTCGTCATTCTAAGCGAAGCGCCCTCTGAAATGTCAAGCGGGGCATAGACCGTCGGGTATGCTTTTTTCACCTTTTGATATGTAAGGAAAATCGGTTTTTTGCGATAGAAATACCGAATTTTCTTCCTTGTTAATATTTTAACATATTCCCCGTTATAAGTGAAATGTAAATTCCGCATATATGTTATCAACCTGGTACATAGGGGAATAATGCTCAAATCGGAAAAATTTTCCATAATTTAAGGAAAATTACGGAAAGCATTTGTGCTTAGCGTTGCACACGTCCGTAATGAACTGCTTGTCAAGCTCCGAGAGCTTGTAGTCCTTGCGGTAGATAAGCACGTCCTTATAAGGCTTTGTGTGCTCGGGACACTTGCGCATTACCAGCCCGTAATTATCCATCAGCGACTGCGGCACGGGCGACATCCACATAAAGGTATTCGGCACGTTGCCGAGCAGCATAAACTGCGTGGCGCGCTCGAAAACGTAAATGCGCTTGTCGACGTGCTCCGAAAGCTCCGCCTTTTTTACGTCTATCAGCGGCAGGGAAGGGACGTAAGGGTCGCCGTGAGTGATCTCGATGTAGTCCTTCAAGTCCTCAATGGAAATATTTTCCTTTGTGGCGAGCGGACTGTCCTTTTTTACCGCCATACGGTAGGTGAACTCGGCGACGGTGTCATATTCCAGCTTTTTCTCCCCGAACATCTCCACGAAGTATTTTTCAAAAGCCGCCTGGTATCGGACGATACCGAGGTTGAAATCTCCGCGTGTGACGTTGGTTATCGTCCGCATAGAGTTGGTTTCTTTATAGAAGATCTCCGCGGGCTCGTCAAGCGAGATATGCTTGGAAAACTCCGCCATAGCCAGCGAGAAGTAGCTCGCTCTCGGCACGCAGACCGAAAACGCCTGTTTGCGGGTCTTTCCGTTTCGGTAAATTTCCTCCACCTCGTCGACCTGCGATACGATACGCCGCGCCCTGCGCAGAAACTCGTCGCCGTCGGGAGTGGTGGTAATGCCCTTTGAGGTGCGCTTGAAAATGGTTATTCCAAGCGATTCCTCAAGCTCCTTTATAGCTCGCGAAAGGTTCGGCTGACCCATATACAGGTTCTCCGCCGCCTTGCTTATCGATTGGGTCTTTGCGACCTCTACCGCGTATTTAAGGTGCAGAATGTTCATATCAACCGTCCTTTCGTTATTTTTTAATTCAGCTGCTTCGCCGCCTCCGCGGTGATCATCGAACCCACCGCCGCGTCGTAATCAACGTCGGCAAGCGTATTCAGCGCGTCGCCCGTAATTCCGGGCGTATCCGAGCCGCGAACCAACTTTTCGGAGTGTACAAACTTACCGTTTTCATAAGTATATACGCCGTTGTTGACAACAAAATACTTTCCGCCGATAAGCACGGCGCTTAAAATTTCATCGTATTCGCCGCCTATAACGTTATCCGTATCCATAGCGCGGATATCCTCGGCTGTGAGTTCCTTTCCCCGTATCGCCAGATACTCGCCGTTGACGGTATCGTATAACATAAAATCGCCAATACCCTGCGCTCCCGACGAGTACAGGAAGCAATCGGACTTTTCATAATTCAGCCGCCCGCCGTACAGCTTACCGGCATTCCCTTTTTTAACGCCCCATATACTTGACTTGCTGTCCGTACCATACCAACCCTCGGAAGCAATAATGAGTTGTTTGCAGCAGCCGTAGTCAAGAACCGCCCGTATGTCGGCGTTGTAATAATCGTCAAGCAATACCGCGCCCTTTTCGTTCACAAAGAAAAGATATTCGCGTTCAAACCAGCGTTCTTCACCGTTGTCATCGGGTATCTTGGCGATTGCCATCATCACAAAGCTCTCGTCTGCGCCGTCTTCGTCGAAATCGTCCGTGATCGCTCTTTTGAAGACCGGCATGGGTTCACCGTTTTGGTCAAGATAATCCTCTGTGTTTTCGGTAAACCGCCCGAAAAGCTCCGCACCTCCGTAATTCTCGGCAAAGTTCTTGTAGTCGTCGGTTTCTTGCAAAGCCGCGAGAGCCTCCCCGTAAATATTATTTAGCGAGGGAATGAAGGTGACCGTTTCGGGATTTTCATCAAACGTGTAATCCACAAAAACAAAATCGCCGTTGTCCAGAGAGCTGATATAATCGGATATTTCCTCGGAAATACCCGGTTTATCGCTCTCGGGCAGAGCGTCATCCGAGGTCGAGACCTCGCTTTCAAATAAGCTCTCGGTTTCGGAGTCGCTTATGGAGTTTCCGTTGCCGGAACAGCCCGATATAAGCGCCAGCGCCGCCAGCATTGCAATAAATTTCTTCTTTTTCATAATTTTTTCCTTCTTTCGTTTAGTAAAATGTTGAGTATATAATTGTGAAAACAATTACCGTAAATTAAAGAATGCCGCGGATCTAATCGCGCTCCAGCGCCGTAATACCCGAGCGAACCATTTTGATGATGCCGAACGGCTTCAAAAGGTCGATAAAGCTGTCGATCTTGACGGGCTCGCCCGTAAGCTCCAGCATAATGGAGTCCGCGCCCACGTCGACGGGCTTTGCGCGGTAGAGGTTCGCTATCTCGATTATCTTGTGACGATCCTCGGAGGTCTTGCCCGCGCGGATAAGGATATGCTCGCGCGTTACCGCGTCGTCGAGAATTCTCACATCGTGAACGTTATACAGCTTCAAAAGCTGATTTTTTATCTGCTCGAGCACCCTCAGATCGCACGCGACCACGATAGTAAGCCTTGATATGTTCGGCTCTTCGGTCTCGGCGGCGTTCAGGCTCTTTATGCTGAAGCAGCGTCTGCTGAAAAGTCCCGCAACGCGCACCAGAACACCGGTATCGTTGTCGACCTTAACGGATAATACATATTCCTGCATAATTACGCCTCCAAATCTATCTCGGTGATCGGGTTCACAACGGGCTTGCCCGCGGGGATCATCGGCAGCACGTTGATGTCGCGGTCTATTCTTACCTCGATCATACAAGGCGCGGTTTTCGAGATGTCCAGCGCTTTTTTCAGTACGGGCTCAATATCCTCCGTTTTCGCGATAACGAACGTCTGTATACCGAAGCTCTCGCCGAGCTTGACGTAATCTATATGGCGCGCGTCGAGCGTGGTCTGCGAGAAGTGCTTCTCGTAGAACAGTCTCTGCCACTGGCGCACCATTCCCAGAACGTTGTTGTTAATAACTATTTCGATTATCGGGATATTATGCGCCGAAGCGGTTATAAGCTCGTTGAGGTTCATAGCAAAGCTTCCGTCGCCCGCGATGTTGACAACGGTCTTGTCCGGACAGCCGACCTTAGCGCCGATAGACGCGCCGAGCCCGAAGCCCATAGTTCCCAATCCGCCCGAGGAGATGAACGAACGCGGCTCCTTGTACTTATAGTACTGCGCCGCCCACATCTGATTCTGACCGACCTCGGTGGAGATGACCGCCTTGCCGTCCGTAAGCTCGTCCAGCTTTTCGATGACCGCCTGCGGAGTAACGGGGAAGTCCTCCGTGCCGCGCTGAACGGGCTCGCCGAAATCCATTAAGATCATCTTGTCCGTCCAGACGTTCTGTTTGGGAGCAACACGTCTGCAAAGCTCGCCGAGGACAGCCTTGACGTCGCCTTGTACAGCCGTGTACGCCTCGATGTTCTTGTTGAACTCGGCGGGGTCTATGTCGATATGGATAATTTTGGCATTTTTACCGAATACGGTAGGGTCGCCGATAACTCTGTCGGAGAAGCGCGTGCCGATACCGATAAACAAGTCGCAGTCGTTAAGCGCGGCAGCTGCCTTGACTGTGCCGTGCATACCGAGCATACCGATATAGCGGCGGTCGGTCTGGTCGAAAGCGCCCTGACCCATAAGCGAGCAGGAGACGGG
Source organism: Oscillospiraceae bacterium (assembly GCA_014799395.1). Taxonomy (GTDB): domain Bacteria; phylum Bacillota; class Clostridia; order Oscillospirales; family Ruminococcaceae; genus CAG-115. The sequence continues at coordinate 24,279 of JAAVID010000016.1, forward strand.
AGCGTCGCAAAGCTCCGCGAAATTTTTCAGTTCTTCTTCCGCATTCGAGGAAATAACTCCGCCGCCCGCGTAGATGTACGGCTTTTCGGACTGCGCGATAAGGTCGATAACCTTATCCAATGAGCCTTCCCGAAAATGACTCAAATGCAGGGCGGTTTTTGCGGTGCGCGAATATTCGCACTTAGCAGCGGTTATGTCCTTGGGAATATCCACGAGCACCGGACCCTTTCGTCCGCTTCCCGCTATCTCAAACGCCAGCCGCAGAGTATCGGCTAACTTGGCAATATCCTTGACTATGAAATTATGCTTTGTAATGGGAATAGTAACTCCCGTTATGTCGACCTCCTGAAAGCTGTCCAGACCGAGCAGATCGCAGGAAACGTTGCCGGTTATCGCAACGAGCGGAATGGAGTCCATATAAGCGGTCGCCAGACCCGTAGTAAGGTTGGTAGCGCCGGGACCCGAGGTCGCGATAACGACGCCCGTCCTGCCCGTAGCGCGCGCGAAGCCGTCCGCGGCGTGGCATGCGCCCTGCTCGTGAGAGGTGATTATATGACGAATTTTATCGCTGTACTTGTACAGACTGTCGTAAATATTCAGAACAGCGCCGCCCGGATAGCCGAAAACAGTATCCGCGCCCTGTTCGAGCAGACATTCGACAATAATGTCCGAACCGGATAATATCATTTTTATTTCCCTTTCCTTTGTTATATTTTTATACCTTATTATATTGTACCACATAACGGCTATGTTGTCAACGATATAACACGATATTTTTTGACCGAAAAATGCATAAAAATTTCTTTTTCGTCGTTTTGGCACAATATGTCAAAAGTTTTTGTGCAAATTACCTATGGAAAATCGGCAATAAAAACCCCCGAACGGCGCAAAATACCTTCGAGGTGAAATTATGGGACGATTTTTTAAGGGAACGCTCTGCGGATTTTTAAACGGATTTTTCGGCTCGGGCGGGGGAGTGGTCGCCGTGCCGATCTTGGAGAAGGAGGGCTGTCCGCCGAATGAGGCTCACGCTACCTCGGTCGCGCTGATCTTTCTTCTCAGCCTGCTGACGGCGGCGTTCTACGGCTTTTCGGGAGGACTTGACTTTGACGGCGCGTGGAAGTATATCCCGTGGGGAATTATCGGCGCGGTGACGGGCTCGATATTCCTGAAAAAAATAAAGGCTCGGTGGCTGAAACGGCTTTTCGGGGGAGTAGTCACAGCCGCCGCCGTGAGAATGCTGTTTTCATAATGGAAGCGCTTATCGGATTTCTTACGGGCGTTCTGGCGTCAATGGGTCTCGGCGGGGGATTTGTCCTCGTGGTCTGGCTGACACTGTTCGCCGAAACGGAGCAGCGCACCGCGCAGGGGATAAACGTGCTGTTCTTTCTGCCTATCGCGTTCGTTTCGCTGATAATGCACCTCAAAAACGGCTTGGTGAATAAAGTGCTTGTAAGAAAATTAGCGGTCGGGGGATTGCTCGGCGCGGCAGCCGGAACGCTCGTTTCACAGGTCATCGCCAACGATCTGCTGAGAAAACTGTTCGCGCTGTTTTTATTGGCGTTCGGACTTAAAGAACTTTTCGCAAAGGGAACAACGGAAGAAAAACGACCGCTTGCGCGATAACTATTTCTCCGCTTTCCGTAAAAACTCGTCAAGCTGCCTCTGATTTATCAGCACCGTGACCTTATCGTGGTACTTTTCGCGAATGGCTTTATAACCCGCCTTTTTTGACTTGGTTCGTCCGTCATGAAGTATCCAGCGGATAAATTCGAGGTCTAGCTTCTCTATACACCCGTCGCCCATATCGGGTCGCGTTCTGCCCTTGAAATTGCGGTAACGCTTTGTTACGCGCCATAAGCAGTTAAAACGGTTAAACAGGAGCATAACGATCATATCCGCCTGCTCGAGCCGCTCCTCGCGGAACAGCTTTGAGTAGTTCCCGTCCATGACCCAGCCGTCGTTATCGCGCATAAAATCCGCGACTATCCTTTGTTTTTCGGATAATCCGCGCTTTTCCCAATTTGGCAGAAATTCAACGGTGTCCAGATGAAGAACGGGCAAGCCGTATATCTCCCCGAGCCGCCGAGCCAGAGTAGATTTTCCCGAACCCGAGTAGCCTAAAATAGCGATTTTCATTGTTAATCCTTTCCGTCGCGCTCGTCAAGCGTTATCATCGGGTGAGTGTTCCCATCGAGATAGCTTGCGGGCTGTTGTCCGTTAGGGTTGACATAGAGCTTAGGGTGCGCGTGATCGTCGATAGTCGCATAATATTCCGCGCCGCAGACGGGGCAGTCGAAATGCCCGAGATTGCCGTATCTGCCCGAACCCGTCGCTAGTAAAATTTCCGCATTACAGCGCGGACAGGTGAATTCATAGTTGTACGCTTCGTGATTCGGCAGCGTTGCAAGATATATCGTTGTCATTTGATCAT
>JAAVID010000017.1 GCA_014799395.1 Oscillospiraceae bacterium
TGCGCCATCCAACGGAACACAAGCCGTTTCAGCTCCATATCTGCCGCTTACAAGTTTCATTTCGCCCAGTATCATCTCCGGGTTATCTACAAAATATTGATTTACCGAGATACCCTCCGCAATCTCCGCCGTATAACACCAATCGGGCTTTTCGACAGATATTTTTTCACGCTTTTGCAGAAAAATAATATCCGCCGTTACCTCTGTTCCCGCGTTTGCTTTAAAGGCATTGTTTGGCAAACGTATAGCGCCGATCAAATCGGCGCGTTTCGCTAAATATTCGCGTACCGTCGGACTTGTTTTGTCGAGCGTACCCTTTGAAGTGATGAACGCTACGACACCGCCGGGCGCGACTTTATCAAGCGTTTTCGCAAAGAAATAATCGTGTATAAGGAAATGCTCTCGATCATAGCGAGTATCTGCAACGGAGTAATTTCCGAACGGTACGTTACCGACTGCTGCATCAAAGAAGTTATCCGAGAAAGCCGTATTTTCGTAGCCGCATATCTGTATATCCGCGTTCGGATACAGCAGCTTTGCGATACGTCCCGATATACTATCTAGCTCGACTCCGTGCAAGCTGCTTTCGCTGCGCATTTCCTCGGGCATAACTCCGAAGAAATTTCCGATACCCATCGAGGGTTCGAGAACGTTTCCGCCCTTAAACCCGAATTTGTCAAGCGCAGAGTATACCGCGGAAATAATTGTCGGAGAAGTGTAGTGCGCCGTAAGCACCGTACTGCGAGCCGCCTCATATTCATCGGGGGTGAGCAATCCTTTCAGCTCCGCATATTCCGTAGCCCACGAGGCATTATCGCTGTCAAATACAGCAGGAATACCGCCCCAACCGACATACTGAGCGAGGATTTTCTGCTCGTCGGGTGTAGCAGTACGGTTCTCGCTTTCGATCTGATTTAGGGTTCTTATCGCGGCGACATTCGCGGCATAACGGGATTTTTGCCCGAATGATGTCTGCTCTATCTCCTCAACCCTATAGTCTTGGACTTCGGGAGCCTTGTTTTCTTTTGCTCCCTTTTGCTGCAGATATTGTTCCGCACGGAGCAGATAATCTTCAAGTGTTCCGCTTTCCTCCGCACGAATAGGGTTAATGTCAACAGGAACTCCGCCGATCTCAAACGGTGTTTCGTGCAAGATATTGAACAGCGCGTCCTCCTTTAGATCGGAATACATCTCCGCAACGAAATCGAGGTCGGATTTTTCATTTTCCATTCCACGGCAGCGTGAGCCGTACAAGACGACTTCGCCCACTTCAGCGGAGAGCTCATTCTCGCGGATAGCTGCGCGAATAAAATATTTTATGATATCCTCAACAGCGTGCGCCGAGTATCCGCCGAGCTTATTATAATATTCGTCCGTTTTTTCGCGGAAATCCGATATTATGTCACCGGACGATTGTGTCACGGGTGACACTTTTTCAAGAGCGGGTTCAGCTGTCGAATTCAGTTTATCAGCATATTCTTGCGCTTCACTTTCTGTTTCAAATGTCTGATATGTACCGTCAATATCGTAATATCTGTCGGGACTGTCTTCCGAAACATCGTTATTTCTTATAATGAACGGTTCTTCAAATGCGTCGGAAGTCTGCTCAACGGTATATTTTTCTGAACCTCTTAATGCAGCGTCGATCTGTTCCTCAATCTCACTCTCCGTGGTCGCCTTTAAACGTTCCTCCGCGAGAGCCGCGCCGTCAAGCAACGTATACCCATACACCGCGAGCCTTTCGGCATAATCTCCGAATTTATTTGCGGGAAATTCCGTCATATCGCGGTGATTTTTTAACATTACATTCAATCCAAGCGCAGCCGCGACAAGTCGTGCATCTTCACCGTAAAATTCATAGAAATCGTCTCTCTTTTCCGCTGTCACCGGCTTTGGCTCAACATTTTTTACGTCCGCAAAAGTGCGGATAGGATTTTTTTCCTTGAATTCGTCGATGATTTTCTGTTCCTCGGCGGTGAGAACGGAATGTGCCTCCAGAAACGGTATTAGTGTATCGAGCGTATTTTGTGCCGTCTGTTTATTATCATTGTCATACAGCCCGGTTACACTCTTGATTACATTTCTGCTGAAATCCGCTATATGCTCAATCAGTGAGCCGCCGCCCGTACCCTTACCGTCCCCGATGTCATATCTGCCGTCATAACTGAACTCCTCTCCGCCGATAACCGCCTTGATCTCGAAATCGGTCTTTTTGTACCAACCCGCATTCAAGCCGTTCACAATGCGCTCCGAGTGCTGCTTTTCGTCCAGATATTCCAATATTGAATTTCCAAGCGCAAAGCTCATATCGGGGTTTTCGTTTGCAAAATCCGCAAGCAAGCTACTTTCTGTAAAATATTCATCATCGCCGAAAGAGAAATTTAGCGTGTCCTGCGTGATATTCTGTTCAAGCTCCTCGGGCGAAACGCGCACAAATCCGCGCTTTGCAAACAGTTCTTTCCAACCTCCGTAGACGGACTGCTCCGTGGTCTGCGCCGCCGGGTCGATGTTCTTGAAATTTATGGAGAAATCTCCCGTTATTTTGGTGATTGTCCAAAGCTCGCCGTCGCCGCGCACTGTATCTCCGACTTTGAGCCCGTCAAATGTTGTTTGGATTCCAATTATCCGCTGCTCTTCCGTCAAAAACACCAGATCGTCAAANCTCAGATTATCNAATGCGACGTTCATTTCATCCANCGACTTAAACTTCTCCTCATCGACAACAACNNNGTTAAATAACGTAACAATGCGGCANCCGTCCANATCNGCATAGANCTCTTTCGGCANNCCCGTTTCCTCATCGTCAGTATAGGCAAGACCCACGTGCGAGGGATTTNTGAAATTATAGTCCTCNCGGTCNAANTCCCCAAATTCNCGATCATAGTATTCTTCAATAAGTTCCTCNGCTNTTGCTCTCGACGGTATTACGGTAACGTGCGGCTTTANATTTTCTTGATAAGCCGGATCGTTTTCTACCATATANCCCTTNTCGAANATCTCATCNCANAAATCTTCAAANNTGTNNGCAGGAACNCCGACCATNGGTNTGCCGTTTCTTTGGGTCAGAGTAAGATTGAATTTNTCGGACANTTCCNCGGCAATGTCNNCGTAAAANTCGTAGAANTCNCCGACCTTTTCGGCGGTTATNANTTTNNTNTCGTTGTAGGGNANGAAGTCTGCCATAANCTCNTCGGTCGTCATTTTCTTTTCAGCGCGGTCAATGACGGGTNCGGTCAGTTCTATTTGCTCAGCNTTACGCTCNAGGTATTCTCCGACCGCTTGAACATTCGCCCCGAAAATNGTGATAACAGCTCCGTGCTCNTTNGCNGTATCNGCNGTTAAATGAAATCCNCGGTCANTGTCGAATTTCAGCGTNATATTNTCAAATGTTTTCTTNCGNGCATNNNCNACNNTNGNNANCTGNTCNTCGGNTTTTTCGGTGATNGCCGCAGTTTTGCCTTTGCGGACTNCCTCTATAATATCCGTTATNTCNGCNGCTCTGTCNANTNNNTCGTGNCGNNCATATTCNTTTNNCGCAGCGGTTATCATNGCCTCGCCGAGCTGCTCCCAAGAATACGCTATCTCAAACCCGCCTTTGGTCTTGAAATTCATACCGNTTTNNTCGCGNGTCACCGTTATTTTCGGATTGGGGAAATCATACCCNTACTTNCCGTAATACGATATTTCTCCGCGCGGCGCNTACATTCCNCGACCTAACTCGGCNCGAATATCNTCNCCGTTTTTGTAGCGNTCCGCGAGCTTGCGCAGTTCGTCAAACGGGAAATTAGCATCNCCTATTGTCAGATCGCCACGGTCGTATGTGCAGTTCGGGTCAAACAGATAGTCGCCCAGATCGTCCATTTCATCGCTTGCAAGCATATTTTCCGCATATAACTCGATATTGTCNGNAAGTGTGCGCCGCGNTCTGCGCTCCTCCANATCGAGNAGNAAATCCGGNACNTCCTCAAAACCCGCGCTGTCAACATANTANGCNGTCGGCTTGCNNTCGCGCACAATNCCGATTATATCCCCGACAGACAAAGAATGACCGTNAAAATCTTTGGGNCGGTCAACGTTGAACCTCGTGTAAATATCTTCAAGCGTTTCTCCGTCATTAAGTCTGCCGCGATATACACGATTATAATTTTCNCGGTCNATATACAGANCNCTNTCACGNAGCTCNGCCATTCCCGCAAAATGAAAATNACGCAGGTTTTCNCCGTCTTTAAGNTGAAGTATGGAATAAGTCGGTTCTGCAAGCGCACCNAACTTATCCAAATATCCCTCGNNGCGCGAATTNAAATCCTCGGTATCGGCGAGAAATTCACGNNCTTTTGCGGCAAAATCANTTGCNGTAACATCTACCAATTCTTGACGGCNTACCTCGGNAAGATATTCNAGNGCGTCNTCCTNTNTCATCGCGTCAAAGATTTGGTCGAATGTGAAGTGNTCGTACACGAGCTGTCCGCCCGCATCGCTGTCGGGGTTGAAGTATACTCTCGTCACGCGTTCATTTTCCCTGTTGACATAGAATTTATCCAAATCGGACGGGATATTGGAGATATCGGGCTTCTCGTCAGCCTTTAGCTCAGATATCCGNTTTTCGGCTCGTGCGTCCGCTTCGTCATCGCCATAACCGCCGCTTGCCATATCCGCGGCAAGTCTGTCGTGTTCTACGGCTCGTGCGTCCCGCGCCGCCACGTCAAGCTCCGAATTCATATCATTGACAAGTCGGTCAAAATTGGCGTTGATATACGCCGCGTATTCGGGATTATTTTCCGCTGTCAGCGTAAGGCTCTCTTCAATGGACGTCCCGTATGCCGAAGGCTCTAACTCCTTTTCGGTATCGGACGCCGCCCAATAAGCGCGGTCGCCGTTGTAGCGAACAACGACCCCTTTAGCCTCTATATCCGCACGGCTCTGAACTTCTCCTCGGTTAGTCAGATTTTGGAACTTCGTTTTTATTTCACGCAGATTTTGAGTGATGACCTCGCCGTTTTTGTCTTGGAGCTGCACGGTATACTCGCCGGAGTACTCGTTGGTCTTTTCGATGTTCAGCACGAGATAATCCCCGTATTCAAACCGCAGGGTATCGCCTTTTTTTACAGACTGATAATTGTTCGGATATTCGGGCGGCGTTTCCCTATAATAAATTTCGGGCAGATTGTTTGGAAATTTCTCCTCAAGCTCGTATTTGTAGTGCAGTATGTGATTGCGTATCAGCGCAAGACCTACTCCGTCCTCGTAGATCGNGTCNGAGCCGCCNTCAANNAACTGCTTTTCCCAACNCGCAAANTCATCGGTCAGNTCTNCCGTGAGCTTNTCNAGCTCNGCTTGCTGNTTCTTGTCAAGCGGTTCGGAAAANAGGCGCAGNTGNTCTCCGTCCTCGGAGGTAGCAGATATTTTCTCGGTTTTCGGTTCTCTCAGCTTTGAGAGCTGCGCCAGTATCTCTCCCGCCGTTATTCCCTCGTCCGTAATAACGCGCCCTTCAAACGCTTCTTTAAATACAGTGTTCAAATACTCTTTAATATAATCGTATTGACCGTTTTGGAGCATTTTTNCCGCATTCTCCCGAACCGATAAGTTAAGGTCATATTCCGCTCCCTTATGCGAAAAAGCATAATTCGCAAACGAAAACTCCTTAAATTCGCCATCGTACTTTTGAGCTAACGCGTCGCTCAGCTCGGCAATCCTCACGGATAAATAATTAACGGCAGAGCTATTCTCCGCCGTTAAAGTGTTTTCAGTTACAGTGCCGTCCTCCGAACGTTCACCAAGTTCTCCCTTATCTGCTCTATGGTCAGCGATCTCAGNTGCTCCTCCCAAGCGGCTGCGTTCCCCAATGTCGGGCGCGGGTTCGCCGCTTGAAATTCCTCCCGCGTTTTCTCCGAGAGCTCCCACGCCTCCTTGTCTATCTTGCGTGGTATCAGATCCCACAGAAGTCTGCCCTGCAGTTTCGGAATGTCNGCCGGATAGTTCTCCGCCATAAATGTCTGCCATTCCTTGCCCCANCGGCTTANCGGNTTCTCCATCAGCTCGCGNTCNTCGNTCGTCAGNGANAANTCCNTCATCGGGNNGTACAGGAANGTNTTCTCGTCGAGCCTGTACATTTTCCCGCTGCGCGTCATTATCGACGGAAGAAATCGTTTCTCCTCCTCGCACCACACTTGGCGAACCTCCTCGCCCAGTGTTTCTATCTCTTGCGCCGTCAATTCTCTCATTTCGTTCATTGTCAATACNCCTTTCAAANATTATATCGTTAATGGACTTCTCCATNGACTTCAAAACATTTTTCGCCGTTATCTGAACTTCCTCAAGCAGCGTTTCCATATCTCCCGAATTATCGAGCATATCGAGCGCCGACAAATCAACGCCTTTTACCGCTCCCGTGCCGCCGTAGGTNAAATCGCTGTTCCACTCGCACCGTGCAGCGATAACTCTCCGAACCATAGAGGAGAACGATTTTCTGAATGCCGTTTCCTCATTTTCGGGAATATCAAGTAAATTCGCAACGCTTTCAATTCGCTCGCTTACGGCATTAGCGGCAAGGTANTATATGCAATCGGACATCCCCGTAAAATTACGGTTTTCGGATTTTGACAGATTGTCCGCAAATACCTCGGCGGTTTTCTTGTTTAACGACCACTGATACGGGATTTTTTCGCCGCGCGTCATAGATATGTCGAAAAAACGCTTTATTTTTCCGTTATCCAACACNTCCGTGCTCCAACCGCCGGGCTTTATATGACGACCNAATTGCTGCCAAGTGTCGTANTCNGCGACCATTTTNGCATTCGGGTTATCNTCATAAANCATTATGGTCTGNGATGACGGCANNTTGTAAAANCNNCCCGAAAAATCGAGATAATCCNCNAANGCNGCCTTGTTGGAAAAAAGCTNTTCAACGGCACGCTCGTATGCGCGGATTATGTTTTCGCGTTTTGCCATATTCGTGTTCCTCCTCTTANAGTTTATCACATTAAANGNATAAAGTCAAGTAGTTTTTCAAAAAAAATCTCCCGCCTCGAACTATTTCAGCCCGAGGCGGGAGATTTTTGAGATTGTGTCACCGGTGACACATTGAACTTATGTTACAGGCNGCACATATTAATGTGTGGTACGATTTTGTGTTCCNGTGGTCTGCTCTTGTTTTTTCTGAGGTTTGTCTTTGCCGTTCAGTTTCGCCGTCAGTTCCTTTTGGGCAGCGTCGTATGCCTGCTTGTCGGCAGCTTTTACAGAGATCACAACGGTTTCGGCGCACTTTGCCTGATATGCTATTCCCGCCTTTTCAAGCTGAGCCATCAGCTTATCCGCNAATTTAGGGTGCAGCGGTTTCGAGCTTACGGGATTTTCTCCAAGCTCTGCATACTTAACGCCCTTGTACTCATACCGTCCNATATTATTCGCGGAGGCTATTACCGCTTTATCGACCTTGTTATGGAAATCAGCGGTTATGGGATGCGCAACATCATCATAAGTGCCATTAGCGTTANGCTTTGCGGGCATTGCTACAAACGCTTTCTTCTGCCCCTCGGCGTTCGTACCCTCATTCAGTTTAACGCCCGTTATCACAAAGCACTTGTCAATGGTTATCTGTCCGGCAGCTTTAGTCTGAGTTTTTTCGCTGTCTACATTGTGCATCTGAGCATAAACCGTCGAAACAGGCTTTGCAGGAGTGGCAATTTCGTTTTTTAATGTTGTTTCGGGGCTTGCTGCCAGCTTTCCGTATGTGTTGAGTACCGCACTGTCGATAGCTGCGCGAGCCTCTTTGGTCACGGGGAAAACAACGTCCTCGTACCCGCCGTTCCTTTTCTCGGACGGCATAGCCACATAAAGACCGTTTTTACCGTCAACGACCTTGATACCGTGTACAGCAAATTCTCCGTTGACAACAAGCGTACCAATTGCCTTTGCCGGACCGTCGCCCTCAAGCTTGCTCATTGTTGATACCTCAAATTTTGTGTTCTGTTCCATAATATTACCTCGACTTTCTCCCCGTATCGCCGTTGGGGCAGCGTTTGTTGTATGTGAAATATCCCGCTGCTGCGGGATATTTTCAACCATATTGTTTTGTACGTCCGGAAAAGCTCTTCTTCCGTCCGCGCCGTATTCTGCCTCGTGGCGGTCGATAGCTTCTTCCGCCAGTTTATCGGCGTGGTCAGACATAACATTTTCTCTGCTTGGCTCGTGGTCGTACTCATAATCTCTTGTGACCGTACCGTCCGTAGCGCGAGCATAATAAAACGACATATCGTCAACACATTGTCCGATTTTATAGGTAACGCCGTGATCTTCCCATATGTCCTTTGGAATACATTCGTAACCTTTGATTATGACAACAGGCGTGAGGTTATTCTCGGCTTGTTTAATACTGTCAAGCATTGACATACAAAGCTCTTTATCTTCTTGAGGGTTTCTAAGTGCGAATTTCAAGCACTCCAGATGTCCTTGAGAGGCGTGTATAAACTCCGCTTCGGGCTTTATCTGCTCCAACAGATTTTTGTACGGCTGTGCCATATCGTTTGATTGCCTGCCGTCTGTATAATAAGCATCTATGATGTCTTTTAGAGCCTCTGAAACGGCGTATTTTCGTCCCTCCATGCTGATGTCAAGATGTACAACGGTAAATGGAGCGGAAGAGCCGACTTCATAAGCGAATGTTTTGTCCTGCTTAACGGTGTCAAGTCCTTGCTCACGCGCATTAGCTTCCGCTTTGTTAAGTACTTCAATCGCTTTTTCCGTAGAGATACTTGCGTGCATTGGTGTTGGAGACAGATCGACTATATCCTGTATGCTGTTATAATCGGCATCCGTTAGGTTTATCCTATATGTACACGGCTCGTTATGCAGGTTTTCTACAGTAACGATCACGGTATTATTCGGATAACTCAGCCCGTCCCAATTTTCCTGCCACTTTTCGTTAGCCTTTTTCAGAGCTTGATTGAATTCTGCAACGGTGTACTGTTTTTCCGTATCAAAGCCGACTGATGTTACGTCAAAACTGTTATTTGTACCGCTTTGACTGCTTACGGTAATTAAAGGAACTTCTCGGCGTTCTTTTTCAAGAACAGCTTTTAGACTTTGCGCGTAATTTAAGCATAATTTCATTGCGGTGGTATGACCATAGTTGAATTGCGACGGCTCATTTTCTAAGAATTCTTCACTTGACTGCTGTGAAAAAACATCAATAAGGTCATCAATACGCTTGGTTTCGCTTTTCAGTTGATGTGCTAATTCAGCACCTAATCCCATAGCGTGTACAAAGCCTTCTTCGTAATTCATCATATTGCCAACGCGAGCTGATTCTAACGCCTGTTCGTGCACCTTCCTAAGTTCCTCACAATAATTGATAAGCCCGTCTACACTGTAAGAGGTTTCTTCCGAAACAACATATACTGTATCATTTTGTTTGTCATTCATAATTTCCTGCCTTTTTTTCAGATATGTCGCTTCATAGCGATCAAGCTGTTCAATTAGCTTCGCGCTACCGTAGTCGTTAAGAAAATCGTGTATGAACTTCGTTTCGCCCTTTAATAGAGCGTCACGAATGTTTTCCCACTCCGACCGCACATCGCTCCATCTGAACTTGCTCCCCGCGTGAAATTCATCGACCGCATAATATCGGATAGATGCACCGTAATCAGCTGTAACCTCGTCGTTAAGGCTGTCGAGATTTTCACATAGATTTTCCAATGTGATGTATTGCTCCGTCTCGCCTCTAGGCGCAGCGAAGGTATGCTCTTCAATATTACGGAATATATCGCCGTGTCTCCCGAATAGCATATCGCGGGTCAGCTGTTCGCCTATATCGACCACAAAAACGGGAAATCCCGCATTCACCATTCCGACTGCGGTATCGGCATCGATAGTCCCGCAGGGCGTATTAAAGGCGGCTGCAAACTGTTCTAAACTCATATTTACTCATCCTTTCCAGTTAAAACGGATAATCATCGTCAAACGCGGGTTCTTCGGGCGTATATATTTCGGCGGCGGCTGAGGTTGTTCTCGGCGGTTCGGACGGCAAGTCGGACATAGTGTTATCCGCATCGAGTTTCCTTTCCCCGGTGAACGACAATCGTTCTGCGATTATCTCATACCAAGTTGCGGGATTGCCGCTTTTGTCGGTGTACTGCCGTGTTTGCAATTCACCTTGCACGAGTATCATTCTGCCCTTCGCGAACCATTTAGTCGCGACCTCCGCATTTTTTCTCCAAGCAACAACGTTCAAAAA
>JAAVID010000018.1 GCA_014799395.1 Oscillospiraceae bacterium
AGCGGCGGAACCAAAAGAGCGCTAAAAGGGTTTGGGGAAAAACAAGAGTTTTTCCCCAAATCAAGAATTTTGCCAACAGGCAAAATTCTTGATCAATCGGTTTTTTCTGCCGGTGGCAGAAAAAACCGATCCGCGCTTTGAACAGTGTTACGCTGCCGCAGCAACCTAATAATTTATTCGGTTCGCATTACACTAAATTATAATTTAACTGCTCACCGTTTCGTCCGTTTCTTCTTCGGGTTCGTCGGGGAGAACTATGTCCGCGAGAGCTATATCGTCGTCGATATGACCCTCGGAGACTATTTCGAGGAACACGTCTACGATATGCGCGTTTAACTGCGTTCCCGCTATGCGGCGCATTTCGTTGATTATGTCCTCCATTTTCATTTGCTTGCGGTAGGGGCGCGTGGAGTTCATTGCGTCGAACGTGTCCGCGACCGCGATTATCTGCGCGACCTCGGGTATCTCATCGCCCTTTTTGCCGAACGGATAACCCGTGCCGTCTATATGCTCGTGGTGATAGCCCGCGCCCGTTGCGAGCTCGGGGCGTATCTCGATCTCTTTGAGTATCTTATAACCGTGCTCGGGGTGACGGCTGATTATTTTGAACTCCTCGTCCGTGAGCTTGGCGGGCTTGCCGAGAATATTATCGGGTACGGCTATCTTGCCTATATCGTGGAGAAGCCCGATATTGTAAATATCCGTCACCTGCTGACCGACATATCCCATTCTCTCGGCTATCAGCGCGGCGTACTTCGCAACGCGGAAGGAGTGACCGTTGGTGTATTTGTCCTTGAAGTCGATACATTTCGCGAACGCCCGGATTATCTGATTTACGAAAATGCGGTTTTCTTCCTGCTTTCTGATAAGGCGGCGGTTCTTGATACGCGAGTGCAGAAGCAGTGCGGTAAGCGCCGCTGCTACCGCGAGAAGTATCATAAGTCCCCAGAACCATATCTCCTCGAAAAACGCTTTTTTCTTGACGAAATTTACCGAGATAGAATGAGTTTCCTCGCCCGTCATAGTGTTGATGACGGAAAAGCGGAACGTGTACTCGCCCGAATCGAGATTGGTATAGCTGACGGGCTGCATATCCTGCCTTGACAGGGATATTTTATTGTCGTCAAAGCCCTCGAGAATGTAGGACAGGCGGGGGTTGGAAAGTCCGAACGTAAGCGCGTAGCCGTATATCGTAAGGCGCTTGCAGTCGGCGGGGATAGTTACGGTCTCGCCGTCGTTTACCATAACGGTCTTGTCGTCTATCTCGACGAACGGAACGGAGAGCTTCATATCGTCGCGTTCGGTCTGCTCCCTGTCGATGTTTATCGCCGAGACGCCGGTCATACCCGCTATGTACAGCATACCGTCGTCCGACAGACAGCTGCGCGAGTTTGCGGTCGCGACGCTGGGAAGTCCGCATTTAACATCGTAGAACGAATACTCTATCTCGCCGCCCGCGAGAAGATTTTCAATGCTGACAGCGTAAATGCCGCTGCTGCTGAGTATCCAGACCCTGCCGAAATGGTCAAAAAACAGATCGAAGTTATTCGAGTAAGGGAAATTGTTGAGGGTGCGGACGGTGTTGTTTTCCATATACGCGAGCGAGTTGCCGGTTATTACCCAGTAGCCGTTTCGTGACGGGTCTTTTTTAATGCGCATTATTATTTCCGACCGCAAGCCGTCCTCGAGACCGAAATGGTTTATAACGCCCTCGCGGTCGATAACGAAGATGCCGCCGCCGTCGCTGCCAAGGTAAATTTCGTTATTTTCGCCCTCGCAGACGGTGAGTATCTCGGTGTTGCCTATGCCGTTATCCTCGCCGAACATTCCCGTTATTTCGCCGTCCTTGATAAACACCACGCCCGCGCTTGTCGCAGCGGCTGCCGTGCCGTCGGAAAGCTCGGTCATCGCGCGTATGCGGTCGGACTTAAGACCCGTGTGCGTGTTGTAAAATGTGCAGTCCTCGCCGCCCGAATAGCATATCAAGCCCTTGTCGCTGTAAGTGCAGAGCCAGAGACGGTTTTGACTGTCGGTCTTGATACAGCGTATGCGAATGCCGTCAAGAAGCTCGGTGAGGTAGGTTGTCTTTTTTCTGTAACTGCTGTCGACCACGAGCATACCCGTGTCCGTGCCTATGTACAGGTCGCCGTTGTAAAGGCAGGTCGTGTTTACAACGCGGGGGTCGAGACCCGCCGCCATACTGATGTCGTCAAACTCGTTGCGGACTACCTTCATAACGCCGAGACGGGAGGAGACAAACCATCTGTTGCCCTCGTAATCCGTAATCATATCCTCTACGGAGTTGTTCATCGGGAGGGTATCGAGAAAGGTGTAGCCGCCGTTTTTGTCGAGAACGCCTATGCCGTTGTCGGAGCATATCCAGAGCTCGCCTCCGTCCGCGCACACGCCGTTTATATTAACGTTCGGAAGAACGGAGAACGCTGTCGAGCCGCTCATATTTTGAGAGAGCTTGCCGCGCACCACGGAGGACTCGTCGGTGCCTATCCATACGATGTCGGGGTCGTCGGGATCGGGGGTTATGCAGGTCGCAAGAGCTATGCCGAGGTCGCCGCTCGAGAACGAATGGGTTATTTGGAGATTCTCGAGACGGAAGCAAATGCCGTCGAGCGTACAGCCGTATATCGCGCCGTCCGCGCCGCGGGTAAGGCGCTTTAAGTATTTGGTCTCGATGACCGAATCGGTCAGCGTATGGAGGGAGTTTTCGTTGTCGATATAGGCTAAGCCCTCGGTCGTGCCGAAAACTATGTTGCCCGCGCCGTCCTCGGTTATCGAGCGTATGGAGAGGGAATTTAAGCCCGAGCTCTTGTTGAAAAAGGTGAATTCGCCGTTTTCGTAGAGCGCTATTCCGCTGTCGTTTGTGCCGACCCAAAGGCGCGAACGGCTGTCCACAAACAGGCTTACAACGCTGGTTATTCCGGTGGAGGAGTCGAAACGCGTGAAGTTTACGCCGTCGTAACGGATAAGTCCGCTGTAACTGCCGATGTAGATGAAGCCGTTGTCGGACTGGACTATCGCGTTCGCTTCGGAGGTGGGCAGACCGTTGGAGTTGTTGTACAGCACCGCCGAATAGCCCGACTGCGTTATCTCGGACGAGACCTCCGCCATCGCCGTTACGGGTATATATAATGTCAGCATTACTGCGACAAGCACTGCCGCGATAAGCCGAACGGGGAGGATATATTTCATAGCTGCGCCTTCCTTTCATTGGTAAGGTTGAGTTTTTGCGCGTATACTATTTTTAGTATAGCATAAAATTTCGCCGCGGTCAATACCCAAGACCGCGGCAGTGCTGTTTTTTAACATATTCGCTGTCCGAGAAGAGCTATATATGCACGTTTCCGAGAAGATCCTTCGACCCTCATAATAAATTATTCAAAGCCATCAAATGTCAAATGTTGCACACTCAAAAAAGACATTTTCACAATGCACCTCAATATTATGCGGATCTTCTGAACTTCAAAAGGGGGTATTACAAAACACCGGCTAATGTCCGAACCGTGGGGCACGGCAGATGATTCACTTTTCTTAATTAAATGCGCGTATATTCGCAACCTCCGGTTGACAAAAATCCATGTGAAGTTGGTTGATGAA
The DNA here is from genome assembly GCA_014799395.1 of Oscillospiraceae bacterium. Taxonomy (GTDB): domain Bacteria; phylum Bacillota; class Clostridia; order Oscillospirales; family Ruminococcaceae; genus CAG-115. The sequence goes on from JAAVID010000018.1 coordinate 3,613, forward strand.
TCACATTGAATATGATATAATAGACCGTGGAGGTGATCGTAATGACGATTGGCGAACAAATACAGCGTATACGAATACAGAAAGGTCTGACACAGGAACGCCTTGCCGAAATGCTTGAGGTTTCCCGACAATCCGTTTCAAAATGGGAGTTGGGTCAGGCGATACCTGATGTTGACAAAATCGTAAGAATGAGCGAGTTGTTTGACGTTTCAACAGATACACTTTTGCTCAGAAATCCGGAAGAGTTGGATGAAAAGAAAAATCCGCTTCATTTAGGATGCATTTACCTTGTGGTTAAGGATTTTGAGAAATCAGTCGCGTTTTACGAAAAATTTCTTAACACAAAGGTCGATAACAGATGTCGAAGCGGTAACAAATTTGTAAAGTTTTATGTGGATAACAAGTGCATTTCACTTATGAACGAGAATAATATCTCCGGACACTGCACCGATCTGAACAGTCCATACAAATTTGTTCAGAATTTCTGGGTTGAGGATCTGATGTCGGAATATGAGCGGGTCAAGGCACTTAATATCGGTTATGTCACCGATATTTTGGAAGCGTATCCGACATATCACTATTTTCATCTCACCGACCCCGACAACAATATCATTGAGGTTACAGGAGGTTATCATATGACAGAAAACATTTGCCAAAGCTGCGGCATGAAAATGAGCGAGAGTGACTTCGGCACAAACGCCGATGGCAGCGCATGTAAAGATTACTGTAAATACTGTTATGCAAACGGAGGCTTCATAAAAGATCAAACTCTTGACGAAGTCATCGAAAGTTGTATTCCATTTATGATCAATGACAGCGACTGTACAAGCGAGGAGCAAGCGAGAGAATTGCTGCGGAAGGAACTGCCGAATTTGAAGCGCTGGAAAAAATAGCATCATTTAATAACAGAACCGCTGCTTGATATGTATAAAGCAGTTTGTACCGTTTTTCTTTTGAAACATATACACGGAGAAACAAATTTCCATTAAGAATAATTCGCGAAGAACTGATCTTTGCGTTCAACAAAAAAGCTCTTGCTTGAAAAGCAAGAGCTTTTTTGTTGAACTGGTGGGCGCGGGTGGATTCGGACCACCGAAGCGAAACGCAACAGATTTACAGTCTGCCCCCTTTGGCCACTCGGGAACACGCCCTTATTTTTGGAGCTGGTGAACGGACTCGAACCCCTGACCTGCTGATTACAAATCAGCTGCTCTACCAACTGAGCTACACCAGCGAACTGCCGCCAAATCCTCGGCGACTTATACATTATACCACAGCTTTTCCGATTTGTCAAGTACTTTTTTTGATTTTTTTCGCGGAGAAATTTTATTCTTTGTTTATTGTCTCGACGAATACTGCGAGGAGCTTTTCTGCCTGCGTTCGGTGATAGGGGGTGAGGGAGTTCAGCAGGGCGGATATGTGGTCGGTCGGTGTGGTTTCGGTGCCGTTTACGATGAAGTCGGTTGTTACGTTGAGGGCGGCGGCTAAGCGGCGGAGGGTGTTCACCGTCATCGACTTGCGGCCTTTTTCGATGTCCGCGAGGAACTGCACGGAAATGTCCGCCTTTTCCGCCAGCTTTTCACGCGAGCAGCCCAGGTTTTTCCGTGCGTCGTTTATCCTTTTTCCTACTAATTCGCTGTTTTCGTTCATATTACCACTCCTTTAGTAATAGTATAACCTATTCTAAAGAAATAAAAAATCAACAATAGATATTGACAAACAGCAACTATTGTGTTATAATAACGGTGCGGAGTATTTGTTTTGTGACGGTGCAGGTAACGGGTGTATTCGTCGCAAGGAGAGATACTGCGCTGTGTGCGGCAATTGCAGCGGTTGCCGTTTACCTTATCATCGCCGCTCCGAGGCGCACCTTCTCGGGGCGGTTTTTTTGAAGATGTATTGACTTTTGGGGGAGTTTGTGTTACAATACAATAAAAGTGAGCAAAACAAGACAAGCTGTTTGAGGTGGACAATTTCGTGGCATCCACACGCCGATGGTTTGACAGGAACGGTCACCGTTCCGAGAGATGCAGGGGCAAGCCACGCCTGCCGAACAGCCGAGCTAACTCCGTCCGAGAGATCGGGCGGAGTTTTTTTGCTCTTTGGGGAATGAAAGTCATTCCCGGCTGTCGTGTTGGGCTTTGAGACAGTCTACTATTCCGAAAACCGCTTGCTGTTCTTTTTCGGACAGGTCGCTGATGTCGACTATTACCTTTGGGGAAACGTTTAATATCCCGTCTACCGTAGTACCGAATATTTTTGACATTTCCACAACGTGCTTCAGCTGCGGCGTTGCAAAGCCAAGTTCCCAAGCGTTGACCGAGCTTCTTGTAACGCCGAGCCGTTTCGCCAACTCCGATTGGGTTATTCCAAAGCGGTTTCTTAACTCGCTGATACGCTGACACAGATTGTAATCCATTTTATCCTCCTTTATATACACGTCATTCCTTGATATAATTGTATCATTATATGATAATCAGTTTGTACATCTTGCACAGATATATCGACTTACAATTGTGATGAAAATACTTGACAATATTTTTTAAGTGTGTTATAATGTCAAAAGAGCGCAGGGGGTGCTCAATACTTTAATAGAAAAGGGAGAGAAAAAATGAAGATCAAAAAAATCATAGGCTTTATTCTGGCTGCCGCGCTGACACTCGGCAGCTCGGCGACCGCTTTTGCGGCGGACGGTCTTTCGGCGGCGCAGAGAGATACGACAGTGCCCTCATACTCATGGCAGTATGCCGATGTTACCGCTTCCGCGACTGTCGGCGGTGTGGCATTGGCGGACAGCAACGTCGTTTTAAACGCGGAAGGGCTTAACGTAACCGTTGTTGTGCCCGACGGTAATACAAACAGTGTAGACGTTACGGTCTCGGTGCCTGCTACAAATCTCGCTGATAATTCGCCCACACTGCTTACCGGTACGTCAGAAAACGTTAAAAATGGGGATAAGGTTTTTATGACGAATGGAGATGTAAAGCTCGGGTGGTATTTTACGGTTCTGCTTGTGGAAGAGGCGGATTATGTTGGGTACACCCTGAATGTTTCTGTTGAGGAGTGTGTTAAGGGGAATACGAGCAGCTCTTATGCGCTTACCACTGCAAGAAAATATGTCGGTTCTTCGTTGGATTTTAATGACCCGATTTTGACAAATGGAAGTACTGTTATGCCCGGCACGGTTGTGTACATCGATCCGAACCGTATGGCTTCTTGCGTGTGCGTTGTTGAGCGTAAAGTGCAGACTTCCGATACGAACGCTGAGATAAATATAGATAATATCTATGAAGATTATGCAGGCGGTACAAGAGCCTATTATTATTTCGTTATGCCCGCGTGTGATGTAAATTTTATCGAAACGCATAAGCCAACCAACAAAGCAAATGTTGAACTGAAGAATATCGAACACGGTACGGTTATCGACAGATTTGGTTTAGAAAAAACAAGCGATTTTGATGAACGTTTTGCAGAGGGCAGAACGGTTGAGTACACGCTTATTCCCGACGAGGGATACAGCGCGGTTATGACGGTTGAGGACGAGGACGGCAACTCAATAACCGTAACCAAGGGCAGCGACAACAAATATACCTTTGAAATGCCCGCAAAGGAAGTAAACGTTACGATTGAATTTGTGGAAGCTCCCGCAACAGATGATAATGTCGGCGGCAGCAGCGGTGGAAGCAGCGGCAGCGGCACAGATGTGCCGAGTACGCCTACGGTCATTCCGAGCAACCCCATAGGTACGTCCTCCAACGGCAATTCTTCCTCCGATACTAACGACGAAAAGGAATTCAAGCCCGTGCTTCCCGATATGCCGCTCAACGACGAGACAAAGCGCTTGCTGAGCTCCATAACCGTTATTGATACCAACGGCGCTTTTGAGGACGATGTTGTGATGAACGTTATGCCGGGCAAGACGGCAAACGGCTTCTCGTTTGACATTACGTTCACAAAGGACGGCAAGGAGGTTCAGCCTAACGGAAGCGTTATCGTTAAAGTTCCCGTTCCCGAACTGCTGAAAGGAACAACGATATACGTTTTCCACGTTGAGAACGGAAAGTATACGTTGGTTCGCTCCGAGGTCAAGGACGGCTTTGTGGAATTTACCGCAGACCATTTCAGCGAATATGTGCTGTCCGACAAGAACCTCGCCGATGAAAGCGAAAGCTCGGACAGTCAATCGGACAGCGTAAGCACGCCGACCGCTGACTATGACGTAAACCCGAGCACGGGTATCGCGGTGGCGGCTGTTCCCGTAATGCTTGCGGCAAGCGCGGCGGTTGTCGTCTTTAAGAAGAAAAAGTAAATTCTCCAAGTTTTTGGCGCACTCCGTTTTGAGGTGCGCCTTTTTTCGCTTGCTCCAAATGACCGAAAAGTACATCAATATGCGGTTTTTGTGCAGGTATTGTGTGATGGTGTTGTAAGATTTGTAAAAAAATCGAAAAAATTTCAAAAAACATCTAGCAATTTTTTCCGTTTTCTGTTATAATAGAATCAGATAGTGGTCTGCGGCTGCGCGGATCATTAAAACGGCGCTTTGAGAACCGTGCACGGCTCGGAGTGTTAATTTTTAAATCAGGAGGAATATTCCAATGGCTAAGAAGTATTGTTATCTGTTTTCCGAGGGAAACGCGAATATGCGCGAGCTTCTCGGCGGTAAGGGCGCAAACCTTGCCGAAATGACCAACATCGGTATGCCCGTACCTCAGGGCTTTACCATCACCACCGAGGCTTGCACACAGTATTACGAGGACGGCAGACAGATCAACGATGAGATCATGGCGGAGATCAACGAGTACATCGTTAAAATGGAGGGTATCACCGGCAAGAAGTTCGGCGACAGCGAGAACCCGCTGCTCGTTTCCGTTCGTTCCGGCGCGCGCGCTTCCATGCCCGGTATGATGGACACGATCCTCAACCTCGGTCTTAACGAGACTGTTGTGGAGGTTATGGCTAAGCAGTCCGGCAATCCCCGCTGGGCTTACGACTGCTACAGAAGATTTATCCAGATGTACTCCGACGTTGTTATGGAAGTCGGCAAGAAGTACTTCGAGCAGCTTATCGACGAGATGAAGGAAAAGCGCGGCGTAAAGCAGGACATCGAGCTTACCGCCGAGGATCTCAAGGAGCTGGCTAATCAGTTCAAGGCTGAGTACAAGTCCAAGATCGGCGAGGACTTCCCGTCCGATCCCAAGGAGCAGCTTATGGGCGCTGTTAAAGCTGTATTCCGTTCTTGGGATAACCCCCGCGCGAACGTTTACCGCCGCGACAACGATATTCCGTACAGCTGGGGTACCGCTGTAAACGTACAGTCTATGGCGTTCGGCAATATGGGCGACGACTGCGGCACGGGCGTTGCGTTCACACGCGATCCCGCTACCGGCGCTAAGGGTCTGTTCGGCGAGTTTTTGACCAACGCGCAGGGCGAGGACGTTGTTGCGGGCGTTCGTACTCCTATGCACATCAACGAGATGGAGCAGAAGTTCCCCGAGGCGTTTGCGCAGTTCAAGGACGTTTGCGCTAAGCTCGAGAACCACTACCGCGATATGCAGGATATGGAGTTCACCGTTGAGCACGGCAAGCTCTACATGCTCCAGACTCGTAACGGTAAGAGAACCGCACAGGCTGCTCTCAAGATCGCTTGTGACCTCGTTGACGAGGGTATGAGAACCGAGGAAGAGGCTGTTGCGATGATCGATCCTCGTAACCTGGATACTCTGCTGCACCCGCAGTTCGACGCGGCGGCTCTTAAGGCTGCTTCTCCCGTCGGCAAGGGTCTGGGCGCTTCTCCCGGAGCTGCTTGCGGTAAGATCGTATTCACCGCGGAGGACGCTGTTGAGTGGAAGTCGCGCGGCGAGAAGGTTGTTCTGGTTCGTCTGGAGACCTCTCCCGAGGACATTACCGGTATGAAGGCTGCACAGGGTATTCTGACCGTTCGCGGCGGTATGACCTCTCACGCTGCCGTTGTTGCTCGCGGTATGGGTACTTGCTGCGTATCGGGCTGCGGCGACATCGCTATGGACGAGGAGAACAAGAAGTTCACTCTCGCGGGCAAGACCTACGGCGAGGGCGACCCGATCTCTATCGACGGTTCTACCGGTAACATTTACGACGGCATTATCCCGACCGTTGACGCGACTATCGCGGGCGAGTTCGGAAGAATTATGGCTTGGGCTGACAAGTACAGAGTACTGAAAGTACGCACCAACGCGGATACTCCTACCGACGCTAAGAAGGCTCGCGAGCTGGGCGCTGAGGGTATCGGTCTCTGCCGTACCGAGCACATGTTCTTCGCCGAGGACAGAATCGCGGCATTCCGTGAGATGATCTGCGCCGATACTCTGGAAGAGCGCGAGAAGGCTCTCGAAAAGATACTGCCGTATCAGCAGGGTGACTTTGAGGCGCTGTACGAGGCTCTTGAGGGCTGCCCCGTTACTATTCGTTTCCTTGACCCGCCTCTCCACGAGTTCGTTCCCACCGAGGAAGCGGACATCAAGAAGCTGGCTGACGCGCAGGGCAAGTCGGTTGAGCAGATCAAGACGATCATTGCTTCGCTGCACGAGTTCAACCCGATGATGGGTCACCGTGGCTGCCGTCTGGCGGTAACTTACCCCGAGATCGCGAAGATGCAGACAAGAGCGGTTATCCGCGCTGCTATCAACGTTCAGAAGAAGCACGCTGACTGGAGCATCGTTCCCGAGATCATGATCCCGCTGGTTGGCGACATCAAGGAGCTCAAGTACGTTAAGAACGTAGTTGTTGCTACCGCCGACGAGGAGATCAAGGCTGCGGGCAGCAATATGAAGTACGAGGTTGGTACCATGATCGAGATCCCGCGTGCGGCTCTCACCGCTGACGAGATCGCTAAGGAGGCTGAGTTCTTCTGCTTCGGTACTAATGACCTGACCCAGATGACCTACGGCTTCTCGCGCGACGACGCGGGCAAGTTCCTCAACGCTTACTATGACGCTAAGATCTTCGAGAACGATCCGTTCGCAAAGCTCGACCAGACTGGCGTTGGCAAGCTGATGGAAATGGCTATCACGCTCGGCAAGAAGACCAGACCCGAAATGCACGTTGGTATCTGCGGCGAGCACGGCGGCGATCCCTCGTCCGTTGAGTTCTGCCACAAGATCGGTCTGTCTTATGTTTCCTGCTCGCCGTTCCGCGTTCCGATCGCGAGACTTGCGGCTGCTCAGGCGGCAATCGCGGATAAGAAGTAATTATTACCTGTAATTCTTCTTAAGCCGTTTATATAGAAATATCACCCCGAGTGAACCCCCTTTTTTCACTCGGGGTCTTATTCTGCCCGAAACCAGCCGCTCAACGCTTGTCTTAGTGTGAACGCCTTTAATGCGCGACATCGTGTCGCGCTGGGGCGTTCACCTTAAGGCATCGTGCCTTTCGGGCTATGTGGACAGGTTTCCCAGATTTTTCCCGTATAATAAAAATGCCCTCGGACGATATGTCCAAGAACGCGTTCTGTTATACTATTATAATATATTACTTCAGTTCAAGCTCCGTCTCCTTTCCGTTTTTGAACCGAAAGACTATCTTTCCGCTTTGGTACGCTGTTATGTGGTCTACGAAATCGCACCAGAATTCCTCGTTCCACTCGCTGAGATGTGCCGCCCTGACGAATAAGGTCTTTACGCTGTACTCGAAAAGGTTTGGCGAACGGCATATTTTTACGCCCTTGTATTTGTGATTGCACTGGAATACCGTCTTTTGATACGGCGTTCCCGCGTGCCAGGTTTTGGGTCCGTACCAGCAGCCGCACTCTCCGCATTTGATTTTGGTCGAAAAAATGCTCAGTCCGCTGTAGCGACCGAGCTTGGTTTCTTTTAGCAGCTCCGCGCGGCGGCTCCTTTCCTGCTGCGCCTTGTCGAAAACGGGCGGAGGGATTATCGCTTCGTGGCTTCCTTTGACGTAATACTGCGGAACTTCTCCCTCGTTTTTCTTTTTCTTCTTGGTGAGGTAGTCGACCGTGAACACCTTTTGCAGCAGCGCGTCGCCCTTGTACTTCTCGTTTCTCAAAATGCTCCGCACCGTTGAAACACACCATTTCGGTTTATTGTACGGCGTTGCGTAGCCGCGGTTTGTAAGGTAGCCCGCTATATAATAATCGGAGAAGCCCTTGAGGTAAAGACTGTAAATCAAGCGGACTATCTCCGCTTCGCCCGCGTTTACTACCATTCCCATATCGTAGCCGAGAAATCTGCTGTACGCGAGACTGAATTTTCCGTCGGCAAAACGTTTTCTGTGTCCCCATGTGACGTTTTCCGATATGCTGCGGCTCTCCTCCTGCGCGAGACTGGACATTATCGTTATCAGCAGCTCGCCCTTACTGTCGAGGGTGTGGATATTCTCTTTCTCGAAATAGACCTCTATTCCCCTGTCCTTGAGCGTTCGTATTGTGGAAAGGCAGTCTACCGTGTTCCGGGCGAAACGGCTTACGGATTTTGTGATTATCAGGTCGATACGACCGTCGAGAGCGTCCTGTATCATTCGGTTGAAACCGTCGCGGCGGCGCGTGTTTGTCGCGGATATGCCCTCGTCCGTGTATATGCCGACAAGCTCCCAATCGCAGCGGCTCGTTATGTAGCGCGTGTAATACTCTATCTGCGCGGCGTAGCTTGTCTGCTGCTCCTCGAACTCCGTGGAAACTCTCGCGTAGCCCGCTACCTTGCGTCTGAACGCCGCGGGGTCGAATTCCGGCGTCATTTCCTTACGCGCGGGGATTATCGTTATTTTTCTCTCCTCCATTATAAGCACCTCCAGTTTATAAGCAGCCGTCTTTTGTCCGCGAGGGTAAACTCCAGTATACTGCCGCGCGTGACCGATATTCCGGTTACGTTTTCGCGGAACTCGTTTTCGTCGAATTCCTCTCTCCCCATTGCTAATGCGCAGGCGTATTTAAGGTCGTCCTCGGGAATGTCCTCGCCGCCGCACGCGTTACAGCCGCAGGTCTTTTTCAGCGAGCAGCGCCAGCGCACCGTTTCCGTGCCGTTTTTGCTTGTCCGCTTGTGACGGCGGTAATTTTTTCCGCACAAGCCGCAGCGAATTTTGCTTGTGAAGCAGCTTGTCTCGACCGCGCCGCTTGCGAAGATACCGAGCTCGCGGCGGCGTTTTATCTCCTGCTGAACGCGCTCGAATATTTCTACGGAAATAATGGGCTCGTGGGAATTCTCGACGAAATACCGAGGGAGCTCGCCGCGGTTTTTGCGTTTGCGGTGGGTGATGTGGTTTTCGATGTAGTATTTCTGGAGCATTGCGTTGCCGGTGTACTTTTCCTGTTTGAGTATCTTGCGGATAGCGTCCTTGGAGAAATGCTTGCCGCGGTAGGACTTTACGCCCATTTCCTCAAGCTGTTTTTCCGTTTTCGCGGCGGTGAAGCCGTTTAAATAGTTCTCGAAAATCAAACGGACGACGGCAGCCTCCTCGGGTACTACCTGTAATTTTCCGTTGACCGAGCGGTAACCGTAAAGCACAAAGGCGTTCATCTGCCCTGCCTCGAAGCCGCGGCGGATTCCCCACTTGACGTTTTCCGACGTGCTGCGGCTCTCCTCCTGCGCGAACGACGTAAGCACCGTGAGCATAAGCTCTCCCGAAGCGTCGAACGTGCTCAGATTTTCGCGCTCGAAGCGCACCTCAACGCCTATGCTTTTCAAGTGTCGGACGGTCTCCAAAAGGGTGACGGTGTTTCTTGCGAAACGCGAGATCGACTTTGTGAGGATAATGTCGATCTTCCCCTGCTCGCAATCCTCCAACATTCGGGCAAAGCCCTTGCGGCGCTTTTCCGACGTGCCCGAGATACCCTCGTCGGAATAAACGCCCGCGAATTCCCAATCGGGATCGTTGCGGATAAGTCCGCTGAAATAGCTTGTCTGGGCGGCAAGCGAATTTACCATGCACTCGTCCTCTGTTGAGACGCGCGCATACGCCGCTACGCGTTTTGTCCGCGCGGTAATTTTCGGCGTTACTATGCTGATTTCTGACATAATCAGTCCTCCTTTCACTTTAATTATTACTTATTTAACATAATTTGTCAAGATAAGTCCATACATTTTTTAACTCATATGTGAAGTATATTGTATACTTGCACAAATCCTTTTGCTTTAGTGTTTGGCTTTTTGTGAATTTTTAAAGTTAGTCTTGCTAATTTTTGTGTTATTTTCAGTGATGACACAAGTACAACACAACATGAACGCGATCAACGCGTACAACAGACTGAACGCTAACGTAGCAGGCTTGAAGAAGGCTTCCGAGAAGCTCGC
>JAAVID010000019.1 GCA_014799395.1 Oscillospiraceae bacterium
AAATGCCATCGCTCAACGGATAAAAGCTACCCTGGGGATAACAGGCTGATCTCCCCCAAGCGTCCACAGCGACGGGGAGGTTTGGCACCTCGATGTCGGCTCGTCACATCCTGGGGCTGAATTCGGTCCCAAGGGTTCGGCTGTTCGCCGATTAAAGTGGCACGCGAGCTGGGTTCAGAACGTCGTGAGACAGTTCGGTCCCTATCTGTCGTGGGCGAAGGATATTTGAAAGGCGCTGTCCCTAGTACGAGAGGACCGGGATGGACGCACCTCTGGTGCACCAGTTGTCACGCCAGTGGCACAGCTGGGCAGCTAAGTGCGGATCGGATAAACGCTGAAAGCATCTAAGCGTGAAGCCGTCCTTAAGATAAGATATCCCATGCGTTTAGCAGTAAGACCCCTTGTAGACTACAAGGTTGATAGGTTCAAGGTGTAAGCACAGTAATGTGTTCAGCCAGCGAATACTAATCGGTCGAGGGCTTAAACCTTAATGATTATGTCTTGCTCTTTATTTCGTTATTCAGTTTTGAGAGAATTATCTCATGGTCTTCCGGAAAAGAGAATATAAGTTCTCTTTATAAAGAGGATCAACATGAACAAAATGCGAAGCATTTTGTTAGCGTTGACGCTTCGCGTCAACGCGGTCGGTGCCGATGGCGACGAGGGTCCACCTGTTCCCATTCCGAACACAGAAGTTAAGCTCGTTTGCGTCGACAATACTTGGTGGGCAACTGCCCGGGAAGATAGATAGGTGCCGACATTATGCAGCTTTAGCTCAGTTGGTAGAGCAACTGACTCTTAATCAGTGGGTCCAGGGTTCGAGTCCCTGAAGCTGTACCAAGTCTTTTAAGGAATAGGATCAGCCTATTCCTTAAAATTTATGGCCCGTTAGTCAAGCGGTTAAGACGTCGGCCTCTCACGCCGAAAACATGGGTTCGATTCCCGTACGGGTCACCAATTCGCTCATTATGAGCTATCCGCGCCAATAGCTCAGTTGGTTAGAGCAACCGGCTCATAACCGGTCGGTCCGGGGTTCGAGTCCCTGTTGGCGCACCATTTATGTTGTTAAGAGGCAGAGGCGATTGCCTTTTCCTCTTTTCTTTTAGGGGTATAGTTCAGTTGGTAGAACGACGGTCTCCAAAACCGTATGTCGAGGGTTCAAGTCCTTCTGCCCCTGCCATACAAAATCACCCTCGGCAAAGCCGAGGGTGATTTTGTATGGCGCAGTTTTTGCTCGAATTGCCCTAATGGCAATTCGATTTTGCGCTACGCGCAAAATATCGCAAAAACCGCGCGGGGTTGATCTTCTGTATAGCGTTTTTCATTGCTGAGAAACTCACAAAAAAATCACCAACGCCATGCGGCATTGGTGATTTTCTGTTATTAGGTTATGTTTACTTCCGTTCCTTAACGGGCACCCATATCTCGCTTCGGTAATCGGGGGAAGTCATATCGCCATCGGTGTAGCCTTCGATGTCCATTTCGTATGTCGGCTCATAGGGCGAGGACGGGAAAAATTCCGTGCATATCCTGTGCCAGAGCTGTTGGATCGCGTCGGGCATTGCGCCCTTGCACTCGAACACTATCCACGTCCGCGCGGGGATAATGTTTGACGTGAAGCCCTCGGGTATCTCCGTGTTATCGCTGACCTCTGCCGCTATCGAGTAATCGAAAGTTGCCTCTTCCTTATGCGGATTTGAATAGCAGATACCGAATATCTTCTCTTTGTCTGAGGAAAGCGATATGAGTTTTTCTACCGTTCCGTCCGAATTTACGTTCTCCCAGAATTTCGGGATAGTCTGTAAATTCGCGTTCTCGGAAATGCTCTGCACCGAGCGCTTCTCAATGACCTTAAACGCCTGCTTTTGTACGACCTTGTAATCCATAATACTGCCGCCTTTCATTGAAATAGTGACGGAAAGCCTTGCGTAGGACTTTACGGGAGCGCCCTTTTTCGCTTCCGAGGGGGAAACTCCGTGGAATTTCGCGAATGCGCGCGCAAATCCCTCGGGCGTGTCGTAGCCGTATTTCAGCGCCGCGTCTATCACTTTAACGTCAGACCGCGCAAGCTCGCTTGCCGCGAGTGTCAGCCGTCTGTTTCGGATATATTCTCCGACCGTGAAGCCGCATATCATCGCGAATATCTTTTGATAATAGAACGGCGAGATGTTTGCCGTTCGCGCGATATCGCCGATGTCAAGCGGCTCGGTGATGTTCTCCTCGATAAAATCTATCGAGCGCTGAAAGCTCCTTATCCAGTCCATTGCTCTTCCTCCCGTCTGTAATTATTCTATCACAGCCGCGAGTCTTTTTCTTGACTATTTCTGCTCGGTTCGGTCGGTATTATCGGTTCAGCTTGAAACGGCTTACCATATCGGTCAGCGTTCTTGCTTCGTCGTTAAGCGAAGCGGAAGTCTGCGTGTTTTCCTCGGCGGTGGTCGAGCCCGTGTTTATCGCGATGGATATTTCGTCGAAGCCCGAGGTGATGTCCTTAATCATATCCGCCTGTTCCGCGGAAGCCCGGGCGATCTGTCCGACTATCATCTTAACGTTCTCGGTAAGCTCGGATACGCCCTTGACGGAAGAATATGTTTTTTCGGCGATCTTGTTGCCGTGATCTACGGCTGCGATAGTCCTGTTGATAAGCTCGTTGGTATCGCTGGCAGCCTCCGCGGATTTTGTCGCGAGGTTGCTTACCTCGTCGGCAACAACCGCGAAGCCCTTGCCCGCTTCGCCCGCGCGCGCCGCCTCGATAGCCGCGTTGAGCGCGAGAATATTCGTCTGGAACGCTATATCGCCTATGGTCTTGATGATATTGTCTATCTCGTTTGAAGCCGCGGAAATATCGTCCATTGCGGAACGGAGGTTCTCCATTTCGGAAACGGCGGTCTCGACATTTTCGGCGGTCTTGGAAACGAGCTCGCTTCCCGCTTCGCAGCTTCCCGTGGTCTCGGTGACTTTCTCGGAGATGTTGTGGATAGTCGCGTTAAGTTCCTCGACTGCCGCAGACTGCTGAACGGAAGCCTGCGAGAGGGTCTGCGCGCCCGCGGAGACTTGATCCGCGTTGTTAGATACCGCGCGTGCGGTGGAGGTTATCTGCACGAGAACGCCGTTGAGGTCGTCGTGGATTATGCGGATAGCGTTGATGAGCTTGCTGAAATCGCCCTTATACGCTTCCGCGCCCGCCTTTGAATGAACGGCGAAGTTGCCCGCCGCCATTTCGGAGAGCTGATAGTTCGCGTCGCCGATGATCTCGTTGATACCCGATACCAGCGTATTTGTGGCGTTTACGAGTATACGGGTCTCGTCTTTGGTGTTGACCTCGGGAACGGGCGAGGAGAGGTCGCCCTCGGAGAGCTTTACAAGTCTGTCCGCGCAAAGCTGGATAGGCGTTGCGATACGGCGCGCGGTTCTCATTGAATAAAGCACCGCGACAACTCCCGCGATAAGGAACAACAGAACGACTACGACGATAATGGTATCGGTTGTCTTGAGGAAGTCGCCGAGCGGCGCAACGACAGCAAGCGACCAGCCGGGCACGTTCTCAATTGACGTGTACGCGACAAGGATATTTGTGCCGTTCTTTGTGCGGGTGTCTACGCCCGTCTTTCCCGCCATCATAGAGTTATAGGTCTCGCCGAGATTGCCTATCATCTTTTCCTTTGCTTCGTCGTTGAGGACACTTTCGGAGTCTACGTGAGCGGCAACGTTGCCGTTGCTGTCAATGATAAACGCGTAGCTGTTGTCGCTTACGTTTATCTTGCGGAGTATCTCGTTCATCATATCGTCCTCGGCGATAAAATACGTACAGCCTATGGGAGTGGAGTCCTTGACGCCGTTTTCCCAGAGCGGCGCGGCAACTATCTGGATGATCTCGCCCGTCAGTCTTGAGACGGTCGGGGTGAAAACGCACTGGTTTCCGTTCATTGCTTCCTTGAAATAACCGCGGTCGGAGAAATCGCTTCCGTCGGTGAACTCAATGCCGTCCGCGCCTATCATATTACCGCGCTTCATTCCGTGCTGTCCGGCAAGGTCGTTTATAATGCGGAGCTTGTCCTCGTTGGAGACATTCGGATCGGAGAGCGTGGGATTTATTCCCGCGGCTTCCGCGTACGCAAGATAGGTGTTGAACTCCCACTCGACGTATTCCGAAGCCAGCTCCGCCATTATTCCCATATCCTTTTTGGACGTGTTCATCGCGGAAAAGTAGCTTGCGAAAATACAGAACAGCATTACAACAAGCAGTGGAATAAGCGAAAGCATCAGCGCGAGCTTGATTATTCGCCTGCGTATGGATGTCTTTTTCATATAGTACACCTCAATTGAATTTATTACATACCATTTTACCAGATACAAACTTATTATAGTAAATTTTCATATAATTGTCAAGTCAATTAGAGGGTTTTTGGTAATTATTCACAAACAAATATTTCAAAATTGCTGTATTTCCCATATCACAACATACATATAGGTATATTTTTATATGTTGAGAATTCACATAAAAACCGAAAACGAGGTCAAAAGCGCAAATGGTTACAGTTTTGTAACAATTATTGACAGCGGGAATAATTTGTGATAATATGGAAATACAAACAATCATCATTTTTTCGGAGGTTAATCATGAGAAAACAAATCACAGCAATCATCACATCAGCGCTTATACTCGCTAATCTTACCGCCTGCGGCGCAAGCACGGGCGACCCGTCGGAACAGTCGGAAATATCCGAAACGATCTCAAGCGGTTCGGAAGAGAGCTCCTCAATCACCGAAAGCGGTGAGAGTTCGGTCAGCACGCCGGTTGAATCCGAAACTCCCGCCGAAGCGCCGACTTTTCTAAAAGGTCCCGACGGCGAGCCAATCTACCCGTCGGACATAACCTATGTGAGTATTAAGGACAAAACCGCTCCCGATGGTAGCCGCAAAGCCGATATTTCCGAGCTTACGGAAGATAATCTGTCATTCGTTCAATGCGATAATTTCGGCTATCTGCGCGAGCCGGAGGGAATCCGCTATAACCGCTACGAAAGCCCGGATAAATTTGACAGCGAGTTCCCTTATCTTTATATAGGCGAGGAGCTTGCCAATAAAAATCCCATTAAGCGCGTGTATGTCGGCGATGAAGTATGCGGAATGACCGTAAGCGAGGTCGAAACAACTTTTGTAAAATCGAGTCGTGATACTGCGGTACCGTTCTGGAACGATTCAACAATGATTAAATTCAAAGGCGAGAAAACGCTTACGGGATACCTGTCGGTCGAGAGTCTGGAGCCTGATTATCCCGGCACCGAGGGAAATGTGACGTTCTGGTTGGACGAGCAAAGCAGTCCTCTCTCGATAACCCGTTTTTGGGCAGACGAAAACGGCGTGGAAAGCTCTTATTGCTCGGGCGTCGGTTTTTACAATGATACCGGCGATATATATCTTGGCAGCATTTACGACGGCGGAATGACCCCGTCTGACTGCGATGAATCCCTGCTTGACGGAATTACATACGGCGACGAGTACGTTCATGTGAAAATCACGATTGACGATTACATCTCGTTTGGCGGCGGAGATAACAGAGCGGTGTTGAAATCGCTGGAAAGGCTGTAAGATATATGAAAAAACAAATCACAGCAATCATCACATCAGCGCTTATACTCGCTAATATTACCGCTTGCGGCGCAAGCACGGGCGACCCGTCGGAACGGTCGGAAATATCCGAAACGATCTCAAGCGGTTCGGAAGAGAGCTCCTCAATCACCGAAAGCGGCGAGAGTTCGGTCAGCACGACGGTTGAATCCGAAACTCCCGTTGAAACGCCGACTTTTCTCGTGGGTCCCGCGGGCGATCCTATCTACCCCTCCGATATAACCTACGCGGAAATTACCGGTAGTGAAATTGAAATTATAACCGATTATTCCAAGCTTACGGAGGACAATCTGTTGACCGCTTTATGCGGTAATTTCGGCTATCTGCGCGAGCCAAAGGGAATTCGATATAACCGTTATGAAAGCCCGGAAAAATTTGAAAGCGAGTTCCCTTATAATTACATCGGCGAGGAAATTCTCAACGATAATCCCATTAAACGCGTATATGTCGGTGAAGAAATATGCGGAATGACCGTTTCTAAAATCGAGACTGCGTTTATTGGTAACAGACGTGATGCTTCTGTTCCATTCTGGTACAACTCTGTTACAGTTTCTTTCAAAGGCGAGAAAACGCTTACGGGCTATCTGTCGGTAGAGAGCCTGGAGCCGGATTATCCCGGCACCGAGGGCTGGGTAACATTCCGGCTTGACGAACAAAGCGACCCGCTCCCGATAACCGATTTCTGGAACAATGAAAAAGGAGTGTCAAGCGGCAATTACGACGCGAATGGCTTTTATGAGGATATTTCCATAATATCGCTCGGCAGCATCTACGACAGCGGAATAGTTCCCCCCTCCTGTGACGAGACCCTGCTCGACGGGATAACATACGGTGATAAGGACGTTCACGTGAAGATCACGATCGACGATTACAGCGGAGCAGGGGACGCGAGAGCCGGCACGGCATTTTTCAGTACGAACAGCGCGGTATTGAAATCATTGGAAAGGCTGTAAGATAATTCGCATAAATTCGGAAAAATGAGGTAAAACTTTTCGCTAAATACTTGAAAATTACGGAAGAATATGCTATAATGTATCTGTAAACCTAGCGGCAATACCGCGCAAAGACCGCCCTTCGGGCTTTGCGCACTGCTTGCTTGCATATTTTCCGCCATATTGCACAATTCGTCCTAGCAAGGCATACAGCCTTGCGTCGTCCTCATTGTACAATCTGACGAAAAATCTGACTGCGCAATCAGCGCACAATCTTTGTGCGGTATTGCCTATCTTCTGAGGTGAATACAATGACTTACAAGGAAAGCTTTATTAAATTTATGGTCGACAGCGGCGTGCTGAAGTTCGGCGAGTTTACGCTGAAGAGCGGAAGGATCGCGCCGTATTTCATAAACTGCGGAAACTACAAGACGGGCGCTCAGCTCGCGAAGCTCGGCGAGTATTACGCGGAGTGCATAAACGAACACGGCTTGAAGCCCGATACGCTGTTCGGTCCCGCCTACAAGGGCATACCGCTTTCCGTCGCCGCCTGCACCGCGCTTTTCAATAAATTCGGTATAGACTGCAATTACTGCTTTGACCGCAAGGAGGTCAAGGATCACGGAGAGGGCGGAATGTTCGTCGGCAAGACCCTTGAGGACGGCGAAAAGGTCGTTATCATCGAGGACGTTATGACCAGCGGAAAGGCGCTGCGCGAGGTTCTCCCGAAATTGCAGGGCGCGGCTAAGGTGGACATTGAGGGTATGGTAATTACCGTCGACAGAGCCGAAAAGGGGCTCACTTCCGACAAGTCCGCGGTGCAGGAGGTTTTTGAGGAGTTCGGCGTTAAGGTGTACTCTATCGTGAACATCAACGACATTATCGCGGCGCTCGAAAGCGGAGTTATTCCCGGCGCGGAGTACGTTGACAAGATGAAGGAATACCGTAAGGCTTACGGTGTGGATTAAGCAAATTATTTCGCAGGCGGATAAACCTGCAATTCATAATAAGGAGGAATGGTTATGGCAACAGTTGGAAGTTCCGCCAGATTACAGTTTAATATGGCGCAGGTACAGACGCGTTACGGTTCGCAGCTGAACGACCTGTACAACAGCAAGCTCGCGAATAAGTACGGCAAGTACTCGACCGCTACGCAGTCGCTGAACGATCTGCTCAACAGCAATAAGCTCAAGAACAAGAGCAGTATGTTCCGCGACCAGTTCAGCGATCTTTATAAAAAGATCTACGGTATAAGCGGCGACGGCGAGGACACATCTTCCGTAAGCACGGCGCAGGCGGTAAAGACCGCTTCCGCGAACGCCGGCGGCGCGGCGCAGAGCATTCAGTCCTTTGCGAACAGTCTCAAATACGGCGGCGAGCTTGACGCGGACGCTTACAAGGCGCAGGCGCAGAGCTTTGTGGACAGCTACAATTCTATGATAGACAAGGTTGGAAACTCCGATAACGCGAGCGTTCTGCAAAAGGGCGTGCTTATGGTAAATACGGGCAAGGTTTATTCCAGTTCGCTCGGCCGCGCGGGCATTACCGTGGGCGCGGACAATAAGCTGTCGCTCAATGACGACCTATCCAACGTTAGTGCTTCGGATGTTAAATTTGTTTTCGGCAAGAACGGGTTTACCGATAAGGTAATTCAGAAATCCCGTCAGATAAACGAAATTTCGGGCGGTTCGGGTCAGTTTACGGTTAAACCCACCACCTCCGACAACACGGTTAAGCCCGCGGACAAGGTTGACAATGTCGGCACACTGAAAGAGCTTACCGCTATGGTAAAGGACGCGGCTACCGCTGTGAAGTCCTACGCGCACGGTCTGGGCAAAGACGGCGGCGAGTTTATGGTTACGGACTTTACCGATACCGCAAAGGATTTTGTTGAGAAGTACAACAATTTTATTGACGAAACAGCCAAGTCCGACAAGGCGGGAATTCAGCAGAAGGGTGTTACTATGCAGGGCACTGCGAGAGCGTATCAGCACGCGCTTAAGCGCGCGGGTATCTCCGTGGGTCAGGACGGAAAGCTTTCCCTTGCGGACGACCTTTCAAACGTTACCGAAAAGGACGTTAAGTACGCGTTCGCTTACGGCGGATTTACCGATAAGGTAGCGCAGAAAGCGGATCAGGTCAAGTCGCTTGCAAGCAGCGCGAGCGCAATGGGCTACAACGCGAACAGGACTTCTACATACGCTTATAATACGGGCGCGCTGTTCAGTCTTTACGCTTAAAATTTAAAATACTTATCCCCTGTAAGGATCGCCTTACAGGGGATTTTTTGTTTACTCAACGTGAATTACCTCGACGGGGCAGGACCTTGCCGCTTCCGCAACCGAGTCCTCGGAGCCGTCGGGTTCTCCGATAATTTCAGACAAGCCGTCGCCCGCGATACGGAAAACATCGGGGCAGATCTCCGCACATACTCCGCAGCCTATACAGCCGTCACGATCAATATCAACTTTCATAGTTCCTCCTTATTCGGGCGGTTGCCCTTGACTGCTATTATTCCAAATAAGGAGATTTGTATTCATTATCTGATGAAATTTGTGCGGATAAACTCCTCGCGCTTGGGGAGCTCTACGCCCGCCGCCTTGCCCGCTTCGATACACTTGAGAAGCCACGCCATATTGTTTCCGAGGGTGCGCATTGTCTGCAAGCCCTCTTCGTCGCGCAATACTTCCTCGGGGGTGTTGCCGTGTACCTGATTCCAGTACTGCGACGAGACTATGGGCATATTGCTTATCGTGAAGTATTTGTTAAGCTGGTCGAACGTTGCGGACGCGCCGCCTCTGCGGCAGCTTACGATATTCGCCGCGGGCTTGTTCCGGAACGCCGCTCCGCCCGAATAGAACGCTCTGTCCATAAACGACGTGATAGCGCCGCT
Source organism: Oscillospiraceae bacterium (assembly GCA_014799395.1). Classification (GTDB taxonomy): domain Bacteria; phylum Bacillota; class Clostridia; order Oscillospirales; family Ruminococcaceae; genus CAG-115. The sequence goes on from JAAVID010000019.1 coordinate 9,457, forward strand.
TGCCGAGGCGTAATGCACGGGCGAACCGAAAATAAAGCCGTCCGCGGACTTGGCTTTTTCAACGAGATCGTTCACGGTATCGACGGCGAAGCAGCGCCCGAGCTTTCGGCACGCGCCGCAGCCGATACAGCCTATTATCGGCTTATTGCCTACCCAGAATATCTCGGTCTCGATGCCGTTTGCTTTCAGCGCCTTTTCGACCTCGCACAGCGCGGTGTAGGTACAGCCGTTTTCGTGGGGCGAGCCGTTTACAAGAATTACTTTCATAATGACCTCCATATTGATTTTGTTGTTATATTACTATTATATTATAATCGCGAGTTTTTTTCAAGTGGCTGACAAACTTAAATTTAGACATTATTCACAAAAATGTTCATTTTCTTGAATATTTTTGAAAATCCTCTTGACGCTACAAGTTTCTTGTGGTATAATCGTTCATAGAGGGGCGAGGAGAGTGAAAGGAGCGTTAAGATGAATGATTGTTTGAAAATACTTAAAGCGGCGCGGGAGGCGGAGTTTGAGATACAGGCGGAGCTTGAACATATCGAGAGACTGCACAAGATACTCAGGCTGCCGAGCCGTTCCGCGGAATACGCGGCGAGAATGGCGGAAAAGCTCGCCGTGCTGGAACGTCAGCTCAACGAATGCGTTGACAACGCCTGCGACCGCAAACGCGAGGCGCTTGTGTGTCTGAGCGCTCTTACGGGCAACGAACGCACGGTTCTGTACCGCTATTACATACTCGGCGAGGACTGGCGGAAGATCTCGGACGCTATGTATATGAGTGAACGCTGTGTGTTCAATATCAGAAAAAGAGCGCTGGACAAGCTGAACTACCCGACGGGGTTCAGCGCGTAAGTTCGGCGGGTATTGAGGAGGAATTATGGGGATCGGAAATAATATCAGAAAGCTCCGTCTGCGCGCGGGGCTTACGCAGGAGGGGCTTGCGGCAAGGATAGGCGTTACGCCGTCCGCGGTCGGGAATTACGAGCGCTGCGTGAGCTTCCCGAAAGAGGAGGTGCTTATGGCGCTGTTCGGGGCGCTTGACTGCACTCCCAACGAACTGCTGGGCGGAGTTGAGGACGAGCATATGCGCAAGTACAGGGAGCTGGACAGTCTCGGGCGGGAACGCGTGGACAGGTGTACCGAAAACGAGCTCGCGCGGTGCAGACAGGAAAACAACGATGAGGACACGGTTCTTATCGCCGCGAGAGACGGCGGAGCGCCGCGCGAGATAACGCTGAAACGCCGCGGAGAAAAGACCATCTTCGATGTTCCGACGTACAGAGGAGGGCGCTGATGAGCATTTGCGATATTTACAAAGCCGGGGATATTTCGTCGCTGCCGGTTGATCCGATCGCGGCGGCGACGGCGGTCGGCGTGAAAACGGTGAGCTACTCCGATATTTGCGGCGTATACTGCCGAAGTATGGAGGAAATGTACCGTGAGAGCCGTTTCGGGTTCAGCTTTGAGGAGGACGGGAAGTCCGTCATTGCCGTGAACGAAAATGCTTGCGGACTTCGCAGGCGGCGCTTTACCGTCGCGCACGAGCTGGGTCACTGCGTACTCGGTCACGTCGGCAGGGGAAGAAAACCGAACGGCTTGGAGGAACGCGCCGCGGATAGGTTTGCGGCGGCGCTGCTCGCTCCCGTTTCGGTGTTGAGAATGTGCGGGGTGAGTTCTCCCGAGGAAACGGCGCGGCTGTGCGGGATAACGATAACAGCGGCAAGGCTGAGGTTTTCGGAGATAACGCGCGGCGGCTTCGGCGAGGAGGACGCGCTTATTATAATGCGTTTTTCGGGCTTTATCGACAGATATTTGCAATGCAAAAGCGTGAAAAGCCGTCAAATCGATATATTCAAATGATATTTACAAAATTTATAGCTAACCATAAATTATATGAATTTGACAAATACATAGTAATGTGGTATACTTAATACAGAAAGCAAAATAAAGAAAACAACGATCTAATGGCATTTTCCCCGTCGAGGACGGGGAAAACGCATAAAATAAAACTTAAGTTTTTATAGAAAGATTTGGTCGCGGTTTTCGGAAAATAATCACGAAAAAGGAGATAATAACTATGGCAAACAAATACAGATTTGAGACTTTACAGGTACACGCGGGACAGGAAAAGCCCGACCCCGCTACGGACGCGCGCGCGGTTCCGATATATGCGAGCACGAGCTTTGTGTTCCGCGACTCTCAGCACGCGGCAGACCGTTTCGGACTTCGCGACGCGGGCAATATTTACGGCAGACTTACAAACCCCACGCAGAGCGTTTTCGAGGAGCGCATTGCGGCTCTCGAGGGCGGCGTTGCGGCGCTTGCTACGGCTTCGGGCGCGGCGGCGATAACCTACGCTATCGAGGCTCTTGCGGGCGCGGGAGAGAATATCGTCGCTTCCGAGACTATTTACGGCGGTACTTACAATCTGCTTGCGCACACGCTTCCGAGATACGGGATCACGGCGAAATTTGTTTCTCCCGAGCCCGAGGAGTTTGAAACGGCTATCGACGATAAGACCAAGGCGCTGTATGTTGAAACGCTCGGCAACCCGAATTCCAACGTTGCCGATCTTGAGGCTATTGCGAAAGTCGCGCACAAGCACGGCATTCCGCTGGTGGTTGACAGCACGTTTGCTACGCCTTATCTTGTTCGCCCGATAGAGTACGGCGCGGATATCGTGGTACACTCTGCGACTAAGTTTATTGGCGGTCACGGCACGGCTATAGGCGGCGTTATCGTTGACGGCGGAAAGTTTGATTGGGAGGCTGACGGAAAATATCCGTGGATCTCCGAGCCGAACCCCTCTTATCACGGCATTTCGTTCTCGAAGGCAGTCGGCGCGGCGGCGTTTGCGACTTATATCCGCGCGATACTGCTCCGCGACACGGGGGCTACGCTTTCTCCGTTCCACGCGTTTATTTTCTTGCAGGGGCTGGAAACGCTGTCGCTGCGTGTTGAGCGGCACGTTCAGAACGCGCTGAAGATAGTGGACTATCTCGCGAAGAATCCCAAGGTCGAGGCGGTTCATCACCCGTCGCTGGCGAGCGAGCCTACTCACGAGCTGTACAAGAAGTACTTCCCGAACGGCGGTGGTTCGATATTCACGTTTGAGGTCAAGGGCGGCGCGGCAGAGGCTCAGAAGTTTATCGACAATCTGGAGATATTCTCGCTGTTGGCGAATGTTGCGGACGTGAAGTCGCTGGTTATTCATCCCGCGTCTACGACACATTCTCAGCTTAATGATGAGGAGTTGGCGGAGCAGGGGATAAAGCCGAATACGATACGGTTGTCGATTGGTATTGAGAATTCGGAGGATCTTATTGAGGCGTTGGATAAGGCGTTTGCGGTAATATAAAGGTTGTATGACCGCCCGAGGAATTTTTCTCGGGCGGCTTTGTGTTAAATTAGAATTTTTTTTGGTAACGTTGTAGTTTGTTAAGTTTTCTTTGCTGACCGCTGTGGCTTCGTTTATTTTAATTTCTATGTCGTCTCACGGTGCAAGAGGACACCCTTCGGGAAAGAGGGGGCTGGGTCTCGTGACGAATAGAGGACACGTTACACAGCGCCCCCTCTCTCCCTACGGGTTTCCTCTTCCGATCTCTTTCCCCTCTCCCACTCACCTCCCTATAATTTGTGGGGCATACTTGTCCTAGAGTTTAGGTTCGTTGACGCGGACTTTTGAATTCTTTGCTTACATTACTTGTTTGCTTGGACTTCCGAAACATTACAATCGCGGACACGACTTAAAATGTACCGTGTGGCTCTTTCCGACACGAACACGAAATTAAACGCGAAACCAAAGAGGGCAAGGTTGGTTGCCATAAGTGGGGCTACCCGATGTGGACGATTAGTCTGAGAGCCAATGTGCTCTAAGCCGACAAAGTGCCATTTAGTGCGCCATAGCCTAAACGAACGAGCAACGTTCAAATGTGCAAAATGGTCGGGGTGAGTGGGAGAGGGGAAGGTAATCGGAAGAGGAAACCCGTAGGGAGAGAGGGGCGCCATGTAATGTGTCCGCTATTTGTCACGATGTCCAGCGCCCTCTCTCCCGAAGGGTGTCCTCTTGCACCGTG
>JAAVID010000020.1 GCA_014799395.1 Oscillospiraceae bacterium
AAAAAACGATTGATCGACAATTTTGCCTGTCGGCAAAATCGTCGATTTTGGGAAAAACGTGGCACTGGTGTCCTTGTTTTTCCCCAAACCCTTTTAGCGCTTGTGGGGGTCCGGCGCTACGCGCCGTGTTTCGCACTTCGTGCGAAACTGCCGTGCTTACGCACGGCGTTTTGGGCTGCCGCCCCAACCTGCGCAGAGGCTCTGCCTCTGCACTCCGCCAGCCTTTTTGAAAAAAGGCTGGGCGAAAAACTTTTTATTTCGCTGCGCGGTGGGCTGCTCTATTTGCTCGGGTCGATAAACTCCCGGCTGTCGTAACAATAGACCACGCCCGAAATAACGGTCAGCAGCGCGGACAGGTACATCAAAACGTCGCGGACTATCTGCGCCGGGAACTCCGTCATAAGCCCGAAGTCGTCCATAAGCACGCCGAGTATCAGCATTACCGCCATTGCGACCATAGTCACCGCGGTTTTCAGCTTGCCCCAGATGTTCGCGGGGATGACCTTTTTCTTTTCGGAAGTCGCCGCGACGAGACGTATTCCCGACACGATGAACTCGCGCGCCAGAATCACGAACGCGACCCACGCGTACGTCCACCCGAGCTCCACAAAGCAGATAAGCGCCGCCGCCACGAGTATCTTGTCGGCAAGCGGATCGAGGAACTTTCCGAAATCCGTCACCATGTTGTATTTACGCGCGACCTTGCCGTCGAGCATATCCGTAATGCTCACCAGCCCGAACAGTATCAGCGCCCACAAAAAGCGGTACGGTATCGCGGGAACGCTCATAAACAGCACGAAAAACGGCACTATTATCACGCGGAACATCGTTAATTTATTGGCTAAATTCACATTATCACCTCAACATATCATTTCAAAATACGGACTTGACTTCTTGATAAATCCGTGTTATAATGTAGGTAATCAAAACATTGCAGGGGGAGTGAGAACATGGGACAAACCGATATTCAATTCAAGGACAATCTGCGTAAAGACCTTATCACGTTCGAACGCCTTAAAGAGCTTCTGGAAGCGGACAACAAGGAGGCGTTGGCAAAAGCAATCCAGCAGGAGATCGAACGAATTAAACAAAGCTTGCAGGACTGACCGCATATTCATACGGTTAAGGGGGTGAGAAAATGGGACAGACCGATAGTCAATTCAAAGCGTTTATTCGTGTAACACTTGAAACCCTTAAGGAAATTTATGAACAAACTCCAAATGAAAAATTACAGAGATTGATAGACAATCTTCAGAAAACTTTGGAGGATTGACCGTTATCTCACATAAAAAGGGGTGAACAAGATGACAAATCAAGAGCTGTGCATACAATACGAGCTGCTGTTGGCATTGATCGAAACGGGCAATACCGACAAGGTAGTCGAAATCTTAAAGGGCGCTATCCAAAGACTGAGCGACTGTTCAAGCGAACCGGATTAAATTTTTCAAGGTGTTAAGGGAACTTAACACCTTTTTATTTATCAGATCAATTCCCCGATAAGATTATTATCCAGCACGTCGTTAATGCGTATTTTCACAAAATCCCCGACGGGCAAGCCCTTGCCCTTAGGCGCGGAAAAGTAGATCATTCCGTCTATCTCGGGCGCGAACATTGCCGAGCGCCCGAAGAAATGCTCCAGATAGCGGTCAAAGCCCTCGACTACGACCTCCACCTCGTCGCCTATCATACTTTCGTACAGCTCCGCTACGCGCGTGTCCTGCTGCTCCTCGAGTATCTCCTTGCGGTGCTCGCGGACTTCCTCGTCCACCTGGTCGGGCATTTTCGCGGCGGGGGTGTTCTCCTCCTCGGAGTACGCAAAGCAGCCCATTCGCTCGAACCGCATATCCCGAGCGAACTCGCCGAGACGGTTGAACTGCTCCTCCGTCTCCCCCGGAAAGCCTGTGATGAACGTCGTGCGCAATGTGATACCCGGTATCTCGCGGCGGAGCTTGGCTATCAGCTCGCGGAGCGAGCTTTCGTCGCCCTTTCGGTTCATCTTTTTGAGAATTTCGCCGTCGCAGTGTTGGAGCGGTATATCGAGATATTTTACAATTTTGTCCTGCTTCTTTATACACTCGATAAGCTCGTCCGTTATCCGCTCGGGATAGCAGTACAGCAGGCGTATCCATTTGAGACCGTCGATCTCGCAGAGCTTGTCCAGAAGCTCGGGGAGCGCCAATTTGTTATACAGGTCGAGACCGTACCGCGTAACGTCCTGCGCGATAATTACAAGCTCCTTAACGCCGTCCGCCGCGAGCTTTTCCGCCTCGTCGACGATATTTTCCATAGGACGGCTTCTGAACCGTCCGCGTATCTGCGGAATTGCGCAGTAGGAGCACCGGTTGTCGCAGCCGTCCGCAATTCTCATATAAGCGTAATGCGGCAGAGTGGACAGTATTCTCCGACCCTCCATAGAGTGCTTTTCCTTGCTGCCGAACCACACGACGTGACGACCGGTTATCATCTCGGCGAAAATGTCCGTAATGCGCTCATACTGCGCAATGCCGACCACCGCGTCGACCTCGAAATACGAATCGACGAACTCCTGACGATAGCGCTCGGACAGACAGCCCGTCACGACTATGTACTTTATTTTGCCCTCTTGTTTGAGCGTTATAAGCTCGTTCAGCCATTCGATAGCTTCCTCTTTCGCGGCGGTGATAAAGCCGCAGGTGTTCAGCAGAACGATGTCCGCCATTCCCGGCTCCTGCACAAACGCGTAGCCCTCCGCGGCTAGCCTTGCCATCATCTGCTCCGCGTCCACCTGGTTTTTCGCGCAGCCGAGCGATACCACCGCGACCTTTACGCGTCTCATATCATCTTTTTTATCAGCCATTATTATCCTTGGCAACTCCTTTCGAGTTTTATGCGTTTAGTCCTCATCTTCACTGTAATCGTCAAAATCATCTTCAACATCTTCAAGCACCGCCTGAATACAGCGCTTTATCGAGCCGAAGTCGTAGCCGCGCCGCGCGAGCGCCGCGATAGTCCGGCGGCGGTCGTCGTAGTCGGCGATTTTGTTGATGTACCGCTTTTCGATAAGCGTTATCAGCTCCTCGTCGAGCTCGTCCTCGTCAATGTCGGCGAGGGTGTTTTCGACAAGCTCGCGGTCGAGACCGCGCGAGAGCATTTCATAACGCACGCGGCGCTTCCCCCACTTTTTGCGCGTTATCAGATACTCGGCGAGCTTGGGCGCGTACTCCCCGTCGTTGACGTAGCCGAGCGATACGACGTGCTCCGCCGCCTGCTCCGCTATTTCCGCGCCGTAGGTCTTGGCGAGCTTTTTCAGCAGCTCCCCGCGGCACATATCGCGCTCCCCGATAAGGTAAAGCGCGCGCTTTTTCGCCTTGCGGAGCGCGTCCTCGCCCATTATTTCGCTCAGCGTTTCGGGGGAAATGACCTGCCCCTTGTACAGCCCGCTCCCCTCGACTATCGAAGCGTTGACATAGACCTTACGCTTTCCGTCAAGCTCTATCTCCCACGTGTCGCCCTTGTACCCGCCGAGGCTCGTTATTATCATTACTCAATATCCTCTGTGGAGAACTCGGAGAAATCGTCGTCCGCGCTATCGCCGCCGTTATCCTCGGTCTCCTCGGGCATTTCCTCCTCGGGGATCTCCTCCTCGGGAGCTTCGGACTTTTTGGTCTTTTTCGCCTTGGTTTTCTTGGGCTTTGCCTTAGCGTCCGACTTCTCGCCGTCGGCATTTTCGGGATTCCCGGCGTTTTCTTCCTGTTCCTCGGCGGCAAGGCGTTCAAATTCCTCGCGGACTTTCTTTTCGACCTCCGCGCATATCTCGGCGTTCTCTTTAAGATAATCCTTTACCTTATCCTTGCCCTGCCCTATCTTCATATCGTCGTAGCTGAACCACGAGCCGCTTTTCTTGATAATGCCGAACTCCACGGCGCAGTCGATTATCTCGCCGAGCTTGGAAATGCCCTCGCCGAAGAACATATCGAACTCCGCGGTCTTGAACGGCGGCGCGACCTTGTTCTTGACCACCTTGCACTTGGTGCGGTAGCCGAGCAGCTCCGAGCCGTCCTTGATAGGCTCGCCGCGGCTTACGCTTATGCGCACGGACGCGTAGAACTTCAGCGCGCGTCCGCCCGGAGTGGTCTCGGGATTGCCGTACAGCACGCCTATCTTCTCGCGAACCTGGTTTATGAATATCGCCACGCAGTTGGTCTTGCTTATCGCGGCGGTGAGCTTTCTCATCGCCTGGCTCATCAGACGCGCCTGCACGCCGACGTGCGCGTCGCCCATATCGCCGTCTATCTCGGCTCTCGTCGCCATTGCGGCAACGGAGTCCAGCACGACTATATCCAGCGCGCCCGAGCGCACCAGCGTCTCGATTATGTCAAGCGCCTGCTCGCCCGTGTCGGGCTGAGACACCAGCAGATTGTCCACGTCAACGCCGAGCGTGCGCGCGTACACGGGGTCGAGCGCGTGCTCCACGTCGATAAACGCCGCCATTCCGCCGAGCTTCTGCGCCTCGGCAACGGCGTGCAGACACAGCGTCGTCTTGCCCGAGCTCTCCGCGCCGTACACCTCGATAATTCTACCCTTGGGAAGTCCGCCGATACCGAGCGCGAGGTCGAGCATAAGCGAGCCGGTGGGCGTGTGCTCGATGTTCATACGGCGGTTTTCGCCCATAAACATTACCGTGCCCTCGCCGAACTGCTTTTCTATCTGCGCTATCGCGGTCTGTATCGCCTTTTTCTTAGCCTCGGGGTCGACGACCCGCTCTATGGGCTTTATCGCTTTGTCCTTTTTCTTATCCATTGCCATTGCAAATTCCTCCAGCCGAATAAATCTTTTTCTTGCGTTTTCCCCGCCGCCGGCGGGGAAAACGCCATTGTAGCTAAATCATCTTTACACCGTAAACCACGCGGTAAACTCCGCACATATCCCGTAAGCAGTCGGCTTTTATGCCGTTTTCGGCGAATATCTCGATAACGCCGCGCTCCTGCCCCATTCCTATCTCCACCGCGAACGCTCCGCCGCGTTTGAGCCGTCTTGTCCATACGCGTATCATTTTCCGGTAGAACTCCAGACCGTCCGCGCCGCCGTACAGCGCCATTTTCGGCTCGTGCGTGACCTCGGCTTGCAGGTTCTTCATATCCGAATCGTCGAGGTAAGGCGGGTTCGAGACTATAAGGTCGAATTCCCCCTCGCCGGCGCTCTCGTCGAGAACGTCCGCGAGGACCGCACGCACGCTGTCTCCCACGCCGTTCAGCGCGATGTTGCGTTCGAGATACGCAAACGCCGCCTCGGAAAGCTCGTAGCTCTTCACCCTCGCCCCGTACAGCTTGGCGAGCGCGATGCCGATACAGCCGCTCCCCGCGCACAGGTCGGCGGTATTGCGCTCCTCGTGAGCGCGTTCGAGGAGAATGTCGCGGGCGGTCTCCACAAGCGCCTCGGTGTCGCGGCGGGGTATCAGCACGCCCTCGCCGACCTCGAACGGAAGCCCGAAAAACTCCCATTCGCCGAGGATATATTGCAGAGGATAGCCCGAGACCCTGCGCTCGAGCATTTCAAACGCCGAGCCTTCAACGCTTTCGGAAACGTTCTCGTTCGGCTCGGTAAGCAGCTTTATACGCGAAAGCCCCGCCTTTTGGAGCAATTGCTCCGCCTCGAAGCGCGGGTTCTCAATGCCGAACTCGAACAGTCTGTCCGACAGCGCGCGCGTTATGTCACGAATAGTCATTACCAGTTATCGTCCTCTCCGTCCTTCGGCAGACAGGGAGTTACCGCCGCAATGGCGATCTCTATCTGCTTATCGTCGGGCTCGCGGGTAGTCAGTCTCTGCATCCATAAGCCCGGGGCGCTTATTATCCTTGTTAATATGTTCGTATGTCTCCCCGCGAGCTTTATAAGCTCATAGGAAATGCCCACGACTATCGGCAGAAACGGGAGCTTTATCAGCACGCGCAGAAGCGCCGCGAGCATTGTGTTCTCGATACTCCACCACTCCGCGGGGTTTATCGGAACTATCATAAAAACGAGAATGCTCACGATAAGCGTTATAATGATAAAGCTCGTGCCGCACCTCGGGTGAAATCTCACCATGGGCTTGACGTTCTCGACGGTGAGGGGCTTGCCCGCCTCGTAGCAGGCGATGGTCTTATGCTCCGCGCCGTGGTATTCGTAGACGCGCTTCATATCATTCATCTGCGCTATCAGCGCCATATAGCCGACGAAAAGGATAAGCCGCAAAATGCCCTCAAACGGCGCTTTCCAGACGGAAACGTCCGCCTCGGAAGCCTTTTCTATCATCGCGAACAGCCAGCTCGGCACAAGCAGGAACACAAACAGCATAGCCGCGACCATAATAACGGTGAGCAGTCCGCCGATAACGGAGTACGCCTTGTTTCCGAGGTGTTTTTCTATCCAGATGTCCACCTTGCTCTGCGGCTCGCCGTCGTCCTCGAGCATTCCGCTTATCTCCATTGACTTGTTCATACACTTCATACCCTCGCGGAGCATTTCAACGAAGTTGAAGCAGCCGCGCACAAACGGCGCTTTGTTGTACCATTTCTTTTCGGGGAGCTCCCATTCCTCAAGATGGACCGAGCCGTCCTTTTTCCTTACCGCCATAGCGCCGACGGAAACGCCCTTCATCATTATGCCCCCGAAAAGCGCCTGACCGCCTATCGTCGTCTTTTTATCCGTATTTTTACTCATCTTCCGACCTTTCCTTTTTCCGTACCAGCGGGAGCGTTATCGTTACGGTGGTGCCGTAGCCGAGCTCGCTCTCGACCTCGAGAACTCCGCCGTGCAGGGAGATTATCTCGTCCGCCACGGCGAGACCTATGCCCGAGCCGTGCTTGGTGCTGTTCGCCTTGTAGAACTTCTGCTTGACCTTCGGCAAGTCCTCGGGAGCTATCCCGACGCCGCTGTCCGTTACCGTTATCGTTACGGAATCGTCGTTCTTTTCGGCGAGCACGTCGATAGAGCCGCCCGTCTCGGTGTATTTCAGCGCGTTGTCGATTATGTTGATGAACACCTGGCGCAGTCTGTTCTTGTCGCCGTAAACGGGGCAGAGAAACTCGGGCTCGTTGTACGAGAGCACAACGCTCTCCTTTTTCGCCTTGTCGATGTATATCAGCAGCGCGTCCTCAAGCTCCGCGATAGCGTCGATAGTCGACATCTGGAGCGTAAAGTGTCCGCTCTGTATCCTCGAGAAGTCAAGAAGCTCCTCCACCATCCGCTCCAGTCTCCGCGTTTCGCCCGTTATCACTTTCATTCCCTTTGCGAACGTCTCCGGGTCGTAGCCGAGGTTGAGCGTTTCGCTCCAGCCCTTTATCGCGGTGAGGGGAGTTCTTAATTCGTGCGAGACGGAGCTTATGAAGTCGTTCTTTATCTGCTCGGAGTTCTCAAGACCGTTCGCCATTTCGTTGAACGCCCGCGAGAGCTGACCTATCTCGTCGTTTGAGGTAATGGGAATGCGCTCGGAGAAATCGCCCGTCGCGAGCTTTTTCGCGGTGGCGCTTATCTGCACGAGCGGCACGCAGATAGACTTTACGAAGTACGCGCCCGTCATAACGACGACAAGCAGGATAAACGCGCTTATAAGAAGCGCCGCGAGCATAATGCCGCCTATCTGGTCGTCCACCATTGTAAGCGAGGTGACGAAGCGGAGCGCGCTTACGCTGGAGCTTGTAGTCGTCATAATTATCGTCACGGCGAGGATATTCTCGCCGCCGTCCCTGCCACGGTATACGCCGAGACCGTCCGCGCTCGCTGCCGCCATTTCGTAGTCGGGCATAAAGTAGGTCTTGTCGGGCGAAAATCCGCTTGACGATATGGTAACGTCGCCCGCGCGGTTTATCGACATCATCTCCATCCGGTCTTTCTTGTCGAAGTTCTCAATAATATGCCGAACCTCGGAGGAAAAGTTGACCGAATAGTCCTCGTAAAGCCTTGCGAGAACCATCTGCGAGGCGTTAGCCTCCGAGATGACATAGCTCTCCGCCGAGCCGTAATAGTACTGCTTGGTGAAGTAGTAAATACACAAATTCGCGACGATAAGCAGTATCGCGACGACGGAGAGGGTGTTCATCATCCAGCGCGTCGCGATAGAGCGCTTTCCGAAGCCGCGCCTTGCAATTTTAAGAGCATTCTCCATAGCTTAGCCGTTCCACTTGTAACCGAAGCCCCAGACGGTCTGGATATATTTCGGAGTGGACGGATCCTCCTCGATCTTCATTCTCAAGCGCCTTATGTTCACGTCTATGACCTTGTCCTCGCCGACGTAGGAGTCGCCCCAGATGTGCTTTAGAATTGAAATTCTGTCGACGGGGGAGTTGCGGTTTTTCATAAGATATTCCAGTATCTGGTATTCTATCTGGGTCAGGTCGACGGGCTTGCCGTGGCTGTAGAGAATTCGGCTCTGGTAGTCGAGCGTATACGGTCCGGAGCTTATGACCTTGGGGTCCTCGCGGCGGGAGCGGTTGACGCTTACGCGGCGGTAGATAGCGTCGACGCGGGCGACGAGCTCGGAGGGGGAGAACGGCTTTGTGACGTAGTCGTCCGCGCCGATCATAAGGCAGTTGACCTTGTCCATTTCCTGGGATTTTGCGGAGAGCATAATAATTCCGATGTCGCCGCTTTGCTCGCGTATCCAGCGGCAGAGGGCGAAGCCGTCCATACCGGGCATCATGATGTCAAGCAGAGCGGCGTCGAAGTTGCCGCCCTGGCGTTGGTATTCGGCGACGGCGTCCTCGCCGCTTGCGACGTCGGTAACGTCGTAGCCTGCTCTGCGGAGATTTATAACGACAAAGTCGCGAATATCGTTTTCGTCCTCAACTACAAGAATGCGTTTCATAAATCCTCCTAAGAGTAAATAAAATCTCGGCACCCCAAAAACGGGATTCCTAAGGGGCTTGCCCCTTAGGCGGAGTGCAGAGGCAGAGCCTCTGCGCAGGTCCGGGCGGCAGCCCGGAATACCGCGCGCCAGCGCGGTGGCTGTGCGAAGCACAGCCGAGGGGCGAAGCCCCGCACCGCCGCGAAGCGGCGGAACCCCCAGAGCGCTAAAAGGGTTTGGGGAAAAACAAGGACACCAGTGCCACGTTTTCCCCCAAATCAAAGATTTTGCCAACAGGC
>JAAVID010000021.1 GCA_014799395.1 Oscillospiraceae bacterium
AATAACGGCGCGTTCCTCTTAAAACGCGCCGTTAAATTATATCGCTAAGAACCACATAGTTACCTGACAGAGACAACCTCAAAACTAAATTGCCCAAGAAGTTGGGAAACGGGATTCCTAAGGGCGCAGCCCTTAGGCGGAGTGTGAGGCAGAGCCTCACACTGGATTATCTTACAACTCCCACAGGCTCGTATCTAACGCGCAGCTCGGGCATTTTTGTCATTTCGGTATAATAGTTGAGAGGGTCGTCTGAATTAACGCCGTCGGCGGGGGTTGCGAAAATCTTTAACGTTAATTCGGATTTACCGTTCAGCGGGGTCTCGTAGAACGCGGGCATAAGGTCTACCGTCTTGGTGGTGGGCGCTTTGTAGAACCAGCGTCCGTTAAGTTCGAGCATTAAGCATAGCGGCTCGTCGAATGTGACCTCACAGAACACGGGGTTGCTCTCGAACGGAATTTTTATTGCCGCGCCTTCCGCGTCCTCCGCGCCGCCCCAACGGAGCTTGCAGGGGAGAGCAAGCTCGCTGCCGATGTCGGTTTTCGGCATAAAGTACGGGTCGTTCAGTACCTTTTTGTACTCGCGCATAATGGGCTGAGGTATGCCGATCTGCGAGTTGTTCGGGTCTTCGATCTCCAGACCGAGACGACCTCTGTCACGGAACTGATAGAACGACACCGCTTTGAACCAGTCCGCTTTTTCGTCGCGTATCATCTCATAGAAGCGGCGGACGGACTCGCCTTGGTCTGCCGCGCCCGAAACGTCGCCGTCGGTATTTATCTCGGCGGTTATCATAGGCTTGGAAACGCTGTTGTTAAGCCAAGTCAAGCGCTCGTGGGTCTTTTTGAAGAGCTTGAAGTTATCCTCGACGCAGCCGCAGGTGAAGCCCTCGCCGCCCTTTTCGGCTACTCCGTAAGGCCACGCGAAGTGAAGCGCCAGATACGCGTCCGCGCTCCATTCATCGGCGATACGGTACGCCTCGGCAAGCGCCTGCTCCTGTTCGACCGAGCCGTCCGCGTTTCGCGCCATACCCGCGCAGAAGATCGTGGTGATATTCGGTGCTTCTTCCTTGATGATGTTCACAAACCGCACATAAAACGCGCCTATCTCCTCGAACGAAAAACGCTTGTTATGAGTAAACCAGTCGCCCGTGCACTCATGGTTGATACGCAGTCTGAGCCGTCCGTACGGCTTCAGTTCACGCGCTATTCTTCTCAATTCCTCGTCGTCAAGCGAGCAGTCGATAGTGAGCGTGAGAAAAACGTCCTGACCGTGACGGCGAACATCTTTCATCTGCTCGAACGGCTGACCCTTTTGTCTGTACGGGAAATAATCGTCGTAGGGGTAATCCCACTGGAAGCTGACGTTCATATCCTTGCAGGTAACGGAGACCTTTTCGGCGCTCCACTCCTTGTCCTTGGGGTAGTAGGTGTACATCAGCCCGACCGAGCGGTGCGGTCTGCCGAGGACGTTCAATATGTAGTCCTGGCAGACGTACTCGCCGCGCTCGCTTCCGTCGCCGAGGTCCATTGCGCACTCGGCGGGGGAAAGCGTTACCTTGTATAATTTATCCATTTTATGCTCCTTAAAGATCAATAGTCACAGAGGTCTCTCCGGGCTTAACGGCGAGCGTAGTAGCCTTTTCGCCCATAATTACTCTCACGCTGAAAGCCTTGTCGGTCTTATCGCACTTGACCTCGACGGTATTTCCGTGACGTACCGCGGTAAGCGTGAACACCTTTTCCGCGTCGGTGTTGAATATCTCGGTCTTGATTTCCTTGCCGTCGTCGGGGTTGTAGATGACGAACTTGGCGTTGTCAAGATAATCATACTCAAAGCTGCGCTTGAAGTCGCCGTAAGTGATTATCGAATTCGGCTTAGCGAGGCAGGGAAGTCCGAAGTAGTCGTACTTCTCGCGGTAGAACCGTCCGCCCTCGTAGGTCTTGCCGTTGAGAATATCCGTCCAGGTGCCCGCGGGGAGATAGAACTCGCCGTCGCCGCGCTCGTTGCAGATAGGCGCTACCAACAGATTATCGCCGAACATATACTGCTTGTCGAGGGTAAGGCAGGCGGGGTCGTTGTTGTAGTCGACGACCATTGCTCTCATCATCGGGATACCCGTCTTGTGGGTCTTTATCGCCTGCGCCCAGAGGTACGGCATAAGCACGCCCTTGAGCTTGGTAAAGTGACGGAGAACGTCGACAGCCTCGTCGTCGAACAGCCACGGAACGCGGTAGGACGAGTTGCCGTGCAGTCTCGAATGAGAGGACAGCAGTCCGAATGCCGACCAGCGCTTGTAAATATCGGGAGTAGCGGTAGCCTCAAAGCCCGAGATGTCGTGGCTGAAGAAGCCGAAACCGCTCATACACAGCGACAGACCGCCGCGTATCGTCTCCGCCATTGACGTGTATTCCGCGGAGCAGTCGCCGCCCCAGTGCACGGGGAACTTCTGACCGCCGACGGTAGCCGAGCGCGCGAACAGGCAAGCCTTGTTCTCTCCGTAGTATTCCTTGAGAACATTGAACACGGTCTTGTTGTACAGATAGGTATAGTAATTGTGCATTGCTATGGGGTCTGCGCCGTTGAAGTATTTTACCTTGGTGGGGATACGCTCGCCGAAGTCGGTCTTGAACGTGTCAACGCCCATTTCGCAGAGCTTGCGGAGCTTGGAAGCGTACCATTCGCAAGCCGCGGGATTGGTGAAGTCGACGATAGCGAGACCGGGCTGCCACATATCGCACTGGAACACGCTTCCGTCGGGATTTTTCAGCAGATAATCTCCTTTTACGCCCTCGTCGAACAGGGGAGAGCGCTGACCGATATACGGGTTGAGCCATACGCAGGTCTTGAGACCCTTTGCCTTCAAACGCTTAAGCATTGCGGGCGGGTCGGGGAACTGGCGCTTATCCCACTCGAAATCGCACCACTGGAATTCTTTCATCCAGAAGCAGTCGAAGTGGAATACCTCGAGAGGAATATCGCGCTCCGCCATACCGTCGATAAACGAGGTAACGGTTTCCTCGTTATAGTCGGTCGTGAACGACGTAGTCAGCCACAGACCGAACGTAAACGCGGGAGGAAGCGCGGGCTTGCCCGTGAGGTCGGTGTAATTTTCAAGTACCTCGGCAACGTTCTCGCCGCCGATGACAAAATATTCCAGCTTTTCGCCAGCGACGGTAAACGATACCTTGGAAACGGTATCGGAGCATACCTCGAACGACACCTTATCGGAGCTGTTGACGAGAATACCGTAGCCCTCGCTTGAAACGTAGAACGGAATGGACTTGTACGACTGGTCGGAGCAGGTGCCGCCGTCGGAGTTCCATATCTCGACGGTCTGACCGTTCTTGACAAACGGCGTAAACTTCTCGCCGAAGCCGTAAAAATACTCGCCGACGTTCATAGAAAGCTGCTCGCGGATATAGGTGGATTTTTCATAGCGCGGGTAATCCCAGAACGTATTGTCCTGCGTAGCGTCCAGACGCGCGGACTTGAGGAACTCGCCCTCGTTGATAACAGCCGCGCTTCTCCAAGCGCCGCCGGTAAGTCTTTTGTCTTTATAGTAGTACTGTACCGTCCAGCTCCACTTGCCGATAACGACCTTTGTATCGCCCGAGATTATCTCCCAGTAATCGCCCGTATCCTTGACCTCGGGCTTAAAGCCTTGATCTTCGTTAAGCTCGAACTTAGGCATATTGTCAAGTCCGCCCTTGTAGTGAACAATAGATACTTTGATAACGTTCTTCTGCGTAGAAGTGAACGTAATATCAAGGCACGGACCGCCCAGCGTCATACCTCTGTTCTGAATATACGACGTCGGCACATACACATTAAGCCCGTTCTCCACAGGCGTTATCTCATACGCCTGCGCCGCGTAGTTTACCTCGTACCCGCGCTTGTTAAGCCAAAACCCATCCGCAAATTTCATTTCGTCAGTCCTCCATTATAAGTTAAGTCAGTCAGTGAAGCCGGTCGTGAGGCTCTGCCTCACACTCCGCCCAAGGGGCAAGCCCCTTGGGAATCCCTATTCCCAATAACTTGTGTAATTAGATTACAACGTTTATCCTGTAAGGTCTTAGGCAGCTTTTTGGCTGATTGCCGTAAGCCTTCAGGTGCGATTAAATACTTTCAAAAACGGGTTTCCAAAGGGCGAAGCCCTTTGGCGAGGGGTTGGGGGCGGAGCCCCCGCACTCTCTCCTCACTTGAAGAGAGAATGAAAATATTTAACAATAAAAACGCAAAGGGAACAGGGCATACATTCTGATGATATTATACTACAAATAATATGTCTGTGTCAAGTATAAAAGTATGTTGTACCGATACTATTATATCTTTTTTCGGTACTCGTTTGGGGTACAACCCATAAGCCGCTTGAACGCTCTGTTGAAATTCGACAGATTGCGGAAGCCGCACTCAAAGCTTATTTCCGAGACGGTCTTTGAGCTTTCGGTGAGCACGGAGCACGCGGCGCGTATGCGGTACTGCGTGATATACTCGACCGCGCTTACGCCCGCCGCTTGTCTGAAACGGCTCATAAAGTAGCTTTTGCTGAGGTGAACCGTCTCCGCCAGCTTGTCTATCGTGATGTTGTCGCCGTAATTTTCGGCGATATACTCAAGCGCGGGGCGTATGACCTCGCTCCTGTTGACCTCGCTGTGCGCCCTGCAGTCGATGTCGCCGCTGTTTTCCAGAAGCCAGAACAGCCGCAGCAGCTCGCTCTTCATCAGCATATCCAGTCTAGCGGTATTGCCGATGGCGCAGGAGATGATATTGTCGGCGGTTATCTTCAGCTCATTATAATAGGTATGCGCGGGGGTGACGTGTATCGCGCAGAAGCCGTCCGCAATCGGGCGGATACACTCCGCCGCCGAGCGGTCGTTCTCCGAAGCCCCCAGCATATCGGGGCTGAACACCACCGTGTCATATCTCTGAAACTCTCCGTGAGGGTACATCGCGTGAAGAACGTTCGGCGCGACTATGACAATATCCCCCTCGCGCATCAGATATTTTACGTCGCCGCATATGCACTCTATACAGCCCTCCTGTATTATGCTCAGCTCGAACTCGCCGTGCCAGTGCAGGGGAACGGAAGTAAAGTAATCGGGAAGCTTGCAGCGGTAACAGCTGAACGGCACTATGCGCGAGCTGTGTTTTCTTTTTTCTTCGGTTTCGGTATTGTACATTTTTTTCCTCTTATCAATTCCCAATATCGTCTATTGTTATTACCTTTTCGCTGTAAGGTTTGGGAACTTTATTGTAATATTGCCGGCAAAGCCAACAGAATGATATGAACGGGGTAAAACGCGTAACAGGCGTACTGGAATATTTTGTTATGAAATCCCTGCCGCCCCCGGTACAGCCATATTGGTATCAGCGCGAGCAGAGCCAGTCCCTGCTGAACTATTTCGATTTCATATCCGAATATATTGAGAACATAGCAGTATCCGCCCAGCAGTTCAACGTTCAGAAAATACAGGCACACGAACTGGATAAGCCTGTTTTTCCAAGTTCTCTCACGAAAGAAATGGAATACCAAAACCGTTAAAACGCCTGCTCCGTAGTAGTCGACCATAGTCACATAGCCGAGGACAAAGCCGAACAGGGAAATTACCGCGTACAGCGCTATTCTGGCTGGCGTTTTAAAGCGTTTGCATTTCTCAATAAGAAAGATAAGGAAAAGGCTTTCCAGAAACGTCCAGAGCACGTTCTGATGAAACGGATAGAACACGCTTCCACCGTACATTATATTAAACGGTATCTCGGAAACGCACGCCCACACGAATATCCTCAGCATATAACGCTTCAGGTCGTGGGTATGAGAAAAACCCTCCGCGGTCATAAACGCGAATATCGGGAACGCGAGCCGTCCGATACAGGTCAGCCATTCCGCCGACGGGAAAACCGTCGCCCAGGCGTGGTCGCAGAACATCAGCGCCATAGCCAGTATATGAAGCGCGAACGAGCTGATATTGAAACGTTTTTCTTCATCGATTTTTTCTGCCATATTTTTCCTCCGTCTGTCGGAATTTTTAGCCTAAAGTATTATATCACAAGTTGAAAATAATTTCAATCATTTTTATTAAAAAAGAAGGAAAAGAAAAAGACGGGATTTTTTCCCGTCTTATATCTTCGTATGCAAACGTATGCAAAAATCAAGCGCGGACGTCGAGCAATTGTCCTCTTCCGTCGGGGGAGGGCATATTGTCAAGCATATCGGTGATTATCTCCATACTCTGCTCGGAGGACTCCATAGTCTGCTTGAGCATACCGACCGCCAGCGCGTCCTGCATATTCGACATTGCCATCTGCATAGACAAAGACGCAATAGACATTTCCATAGGTGATACCCCCTTCCTTTTTTACTATCATACCATATATAGAAGCGTTTGTCAAGGGCTTTTCAATAAATATTTGAAAAATATATGTAAAATCTCTTGATTTTTTGGAAGTAATGTTGTATAATATAAATGTGAAACAATGACTTGTTGGAAACAGACGGTCATTTTGTGTAAAATACAGCGGACACCGCGGGTCATTTCGGCGGAGCTTTATGAAAACTCGGTCGGACGGCGTGCCGGTGCGTGAGCTGAATATTAAATAAGGAGCTTTTTTAGATATGGAAAACAATATTCTCCTTGAAAGCGGCACTAACGAACTGGAAGTGCTGGAGTTTATGGTAGGTGCGCAGAGCTTTGGCATAAATATCGCCAAGGTCAACGAGATAATGAATTATGTGCCTATGATCCCCGTTCCCGATTCTCCCCCCGAGTTTGAGGGCGTGTTTACGCCGCGCGACAAGGTCATTTCCGTTATCGATCTGCATAAGGTGCTTTCCAAAGAGAGCGCCGACCCGGGTCACGATCTGCTGATAATCTGCAACTTCAACCAGATGGACGTGGGCTTCCATGTTTCTTCGGTAAAGGGCATTCAGCGCATTTCGTGGGAGGATATCGAAAAGCCGCCCAGAATTTCGGGCGACGGCGTGAACAATATCGCGACGGGTATCGCAAAGCTTTCCGACAGAATTATTCTCGTGCTTGACTTCGAGAAGATAGTTTCCGATATAAACCGTTCCGCCGTTATCGACGCGACGGGCGCTACCCAGGCGGATTCTTCCAAGACGAACAAGCATATCGTTATCGCGGAGGACTCTCCGTTCCTGAACACCCTTATCCAGAGCACGCTCGGCGAGGCGGGATATTCAAATATCGTATCGTTCGACAACGGTAAGGACGCTTGGGACTACATCAGCGGGCATAAGAACCTTGCGGGTGACATTCTCGACCATATTTCCTGCCTTATCAGCGATATTGAGATGCCTCAGATGGACGGTCATCACCTTACCAAGCTCATCAAGGACGATGAAGTACTTAACCGTATCCCCGTTTACCTGTTCTCCTCGCTTATCAACGAGCAGATGAGAGTAAAGGGCGAGAGCGTAGGCGCTAACGCGCAGTTCTCCAAGCCGCAGATCGGCGCGCTTATCAATTATATCAATGAGCATATCTGATTATGCTGTTTGAGTGGGACACCGAAAAAGAAAAGATAAATGTTGCCAAGCACGGCATAGATTTTGAGACTGCTTCCCGAGTTTTCTATGATGATAACAGGCTCGAGAAATATGATAAGGAACACTCGATCGATGAGGACAGGTACATAACCATAGGCGAGATCAATGGTATTGCTCTTGTTGTTATGGTTGTTTTTACCGAAAGGAAGTCGGCGGTCAGAATAATATCTGCCCGTAAGGCTACGAAAAGGGAAAAGGAGGAATACTATGATCGTTAAGAAAAGTATTGACGTTTCACAGCCTCTTACCGAAGAGCAGATAAAAATGCTCGAAGCTCTCAAAGATAGGTCTATTGTGTTTGACGAGGATTGCCCCGAGCTTACCGAGGAGGAGCTTTCTCAATTTGAGAGAGTTTCGGGCGATCGTTTAAGTACTGCCGTGAGGCGTGAAGCAATTTAATACTGTAAAATGGGCAATTATTTTGATTGCCCATTTTTTACTCCCCATATCTTGACTATTTTCAAAAAGTGTGGTACAATATAAGATAAAGCGTTATTTATTAAAATAAGAACCTGCCCACATAGCCCGAAATGCTTGGATTGCGCCAGAATTGCGAAGCAATTCTTTGCAAATTTTTTCGAGGACAAGGACGCATTATGCGTTGCACGCAAAACGCTGCGACGCAGGCGTACTGTATGTACGCCTAGGAGCTTTGACGCAGTACTCGGAAAAATTTGCCGCAAGACAAGCGTTGAGCGGCTATGTGGACGGGTTCTGGGAAAGGAAATAAAAAAATGACAAAGATAGATGTTTTTTCGGGATTTCTGGGCGCGGGTAAGACTACGCTCATCAAGAAGCTGCTCAAGGAGGGGTATGACGGCGAGAAGCTGGTGCTTATCGAGAACGAGTTCGGCGAGATAGGCATTGACGGCGGATTTATGAAGGACGCGGGTATCGAGGTCACCGAGATGAACCAGGGGTGTATCTGCTGTTCGCTGGTGGGCGATTTCGGCAAGGCGCTCGAAAAGGTGCTTGACGAGTTCGCGCCCGACAGAATTCTCATTGAGCCGTCGGGAGTAGGCAAGCTCTCGGACGTTATCAAGGCGGTAATGGATATAGGAAGCGACAAGATTACACTCAACAGCTACACCACCGTAGCCGACGCGACTAAAATAAAGATGTATATGAAGAACTTCGGCGAGTTCTACAAGAACCAGGTCGAGACAGCGAAAACGATAGTGCTGTCGCGTACCCAGAAGCTCTCCGAGGAAAAGCTCGCCGAGGCTGTCGCTATGATACGCGAGCTGAACGAGCACGCGACTATCGTCACCACAAGCTGGGACGACATCAGCGGCAAGCAAATTCTGGCAGCTATGGAGACCGAGAACAAGTTCGCCGAGGAGCTTCTAAAAGATGTTTGTCCTGTTTGCGGTCATCACCATGACCATGACGAACACGAACATCATCACGATGACGAGGAGTGCTGCTGTCATCATCACCACGATGACGAGCACGAACATCATCATCACGACCACGACGAACACGAACATCATCATCACGACGGCGAATGCTGTCACCACGACCACCATCATCACCACGCGGACGAGGTATTTACCTCTATCGGTATCGAGACGGCTAAGAAGTTCACGAAAGAGGAACTGGAGAACGCGCTTTCCAAGCTGTCGGGTGAGGAATACGGCGTTGTGCTGAGAGCTAAGGGCATTGTCGCGGGCGACGTTTGGTATCATTTCGACTTCGTTCCCGGGGAGTACGAGGTTCGCACGGGCTCGGCTGACGTTACGGGCAGAATTTGCGTTATCGGCTCGGAGCTGGCCGAGGATAAAATTAAAAAGTTGTTTGGGGTGTAAACTATGGAGATACCCGTTTATTTAATGACAGGCTTTCTGGAGAGCGGCAAGACCTCGTTTATTCTCGAAACGCTCAACGACAAGCAGTTCAGCCGCGGAGAGAAAACGCTCGTTATCGCGTGCGAGCAGGGCGAGGTCGAGTTTGACGAGAGGATAATCAAGGCTTCCAAGTCCGTGGTGGAGTATATCGAGGACGAGGAGGATTTCAATCCCGAAAACCTCACCGCGCTTGTCGAGAAGCACAAGCCCACGCGCGTTATGCTCGAGTACAACGGAATGTGGAGCTTGCGCGATATGGCGGTAAAAGCTCCCAAAAACTGGATATTTTACCAGATATTTATGTTCGTAAATCACGCGACTTTTGATATGTATATGAACAATATGCGCCAGCTTATCTCGGACGATATTTCCGTTTCGGATATTGTTATCTTTAATCGGTGCGAGCCGGGCAAGGTCGATAAAAAGAGACTGCGCAGAGCGATAAAGGCGCTCAATCCGCGTATCGATATGATGTTCGAGTATGTTGACGGCTCGGTCGAGCAGGGTTTCCAAGGGGACGACGAAATGCCGTTCGACGTGAACGCAGACCCTATCGACGTTGTTCACGACGATTTCGGGCTGTGGTATATCGATATTATGAGCAACGCGCCGCGTTACAAGAATAAAAACGTCCGTGTGCGCGGAATGGTGTTCAGGGCTAGCAATATCCCCAAGGGGTACTTCGTTATCTCGCGCCGCGCCATGACCTGCTGCGCGGACGATATTCAGGTGGTCGGCATACTTGTGAAATCTCCCGACGAGAGCAAGTGGGCTGACGGCGCTTGGGTCGAGGTCACGGGGAACGTCACCGCCGAGAAGCAGCAGTGCTATAAGGGTACGGGTCCCGTAATTCTCGCGGACAGTATCCTCGAGACCGAACAGGCGGAGAGCGAGCTTGTTTACTTCAACTGATATGGAAAAAATATTCACGGTTCGGCTCTCCGAGGACGGACATGTTGAGATAATCGACCAGACCTTGCTCCCGAACGAGGTCAAATTTCTGAAGTTAAAAACCGCCGAGAGCATTTACGAGGCTATTCATGAGCTTCGAGTGCGAGGCGCTCCGGCTATCGGAATAACGGCGGCGTTCGGAATGTACGTTCTTGCGCGGCAAATTCCCGATAACGCGGATTTTTATAAGGAACTTTCACGGCTCGGCGAGTATTTGATTTCATCAAGACCCACGGCGGTGAACCTTAGCTTTGCCGTTAAAAAAATGCTTTCGGCGGTCGAGGGGTGCGGTAAAGAAGCCGCATTGCCTCGGCTTTATGAGGAGTGTAACGCTATTTACAACGAGGACAGGAAGATGTGCCGCGCGATAGCCGAGAACGGTCTTTCTCTCGTCAAGGACGGCGACGGCATTTTGACCCACTGCAACGCGGGTGTGCTCGCCGCTTCGGAATACGGCACGGGGCTGGGTCCGCTTTTGCTTGGCAAGGAGCTCGGCTATAACTTTAAGGTTTACAGCGACGAGACCCGTCCTCTGTTGCAGGGGGCTAGACTGACCGCGTTTGAGCTGTTCAACGCGGGGATAGACGTTACTTTGATATGCGACAGCGCGGCTTCAATGCTGATGAAGTCGGGGAAGATAAACGCTTGCTTTGTCGGGTGCGACAGGGTGGCGGCAAACGGCGACGTCGCCAACAAGATAGGAACGCGCTCGGTCGCCGTGAACGCGAAGTATCACAGTGTGCCGTTTTATGTGTTCTGCCCGAGCTCGACTATCGACTTCAACTGCAAAAGCGGAGACGATATTGTTATCGAGGAGCGTTCACCCGAGGAGATAACGACGAAATTTTTCTCAAAGCCGACCGCTCCCGGGGTAAAATGCTTTAATCCCGCGTTTGACGTTACCGACGCGGAGCTTATTACGGCGATAATCACCGAAAAGGGGATATGCCGTTATCCCTATTCCGCGTCTTTGGCGGAATTGTTCGGACATCAGGAGGTAAAATGAAACTTAGATTTTACAACGCGAAAATTCTCACAATGGAGAACGAAAACATAATCGAGGGCGAGCTTCATACCGACGGCGGGAAAATTTCCCATATCGGCGGCAAGACCGAGGATAAGTTTGACCGCGAGATAGACCTCGGCGGCAATCTGATGATCCCCGGCTTTAAGGACGCGCATACCCATTCGGCTATGACGTTCCTGCGTTCGCTCGCGGACGACCTTCCGCTGAACGACTGGCTGTATAATCAGGTTTTCCCGCGCGAGGCAAAGCTCACCGAGGAGACCGTTTATGTGTACACTCAGCTCGCGAATATGGAGTATCTCACGAGCGGAATAACTTCATCGTTCGATATGTATATGAAGCTCCCCGCTTACGTCAAGGCTTGTAACGATATGGGCTATCGGACGGTTTTATGCGGCTCTATCAACGATTTCGGCGGCACGGTCGAGGGCATTGAGGAGGAGTTCAATACTTACAACAACAGCGGCGAATTGATCTCTTATCAGCTCGGCTTCCACGCGGAATACACGACCAAGCGCGAGACATTGGAAAAACTGGCGGCGCTGTCGCAAAAATTGAAAAAGCCTCTTTACGCTCACAACAGCGAGACGAAAGCGGAGGTCGAGGGTTGTAAGGAGCGCTACGGTATCACGCCCACGCAGCTTTTTGACAAGCTGGGTATGTTTGAGTACGGCGGGGGCGGTTTTCACTGCGTATGGTTCGACGAGCGCGATATGGAGATATTCGCCGAAAAGGGGCTTTGGATGGTGACAAATCCCGCTTCCAACCTTAAGCTCGCGAGCGGTATAGCGCCGATATGCGAAATGCGCCGTCACGGTATGAAAAATTTCGCTATCGGTACGGACGGCGCGGCTTCAAATAACTGTCTGGATATGTTCCGCGAGATGTTCCTTGTGTGCGGCTTGCAGAAAGTCCGCGAGGAGGACGCGGCGGCTTGTCCCGCGTTCGATGTCCTTGAAATGGCGACCAAGGGAGCGCTGGCTATGGGGCTTACCGACTGCGACGTTCTCGCCGAGGGCAAAAACGCCGACTTCGCCGTTATCGACCTTAAACAGCCGAATATGCAGCCGCTGCATAATATCGCCAAAAATCTCGTCTACTCGGGCAGCAAGCAGAACGTCTCTATGACCGTCATAAACGGTCAAATCCTGTATGAGAACGGCGAGTTCCCGACGGTCGATAAGGAAAAGATCTACGCCGAAGCCAACAGGCTGAAATCCGTTTTCGTCTAAATTATTCTACCATTCGGCGAACTGCAAAAAACTGTTTTTTTAAGCAAATAGGCAGCTTTTGGTGTCGAGCGGAGACTTGACACCAAAATGCTTATGTAACGCGCGCCCGCGTTTTTGGGTTTTTTATTTATTGTTTTTATTTTTATAATAATGTAGCCGGGTTGACCTTTGGGGGAAAAGCGGGTTTATTCTTGGGGGATTTATGGGCTGATTTCAGTATAATAAAGTCCTCGCAAGGTCAATAACAGAGCAGCGAAGAAGCGTTCGACAGACGGGTGGAATTTGGGTTGAGTATTGGGGGAAAGTCGGGGGATTTGTTGGTTGATGTATTCAAAACGGCGCTGTAATGCGGTTTGAGGTATGGCGCAGTGTTCACGGGTTGAGTAGTTCAACGCTTATTTTGCGGTAATTTGCAGTTTATTTTATGATAACATATCAAGGGAAAAGAAAACAGCCTAAAATGTGCCTAAGCCCTTACAGGATAAACGTTGTAATCTAATTGCACAAGTTATTGGGAACAGGGATTCTCAAGGGGCTTGCCCCTTGAGCGGAGTGTGAGGCAGAGCCTCACGACTGAGCTTACTCACTAAAAGGAGGAAAAAATGCCGTTTTTGCCTATTTGCCGCGAGGATATGAGGGAGCGCGGGATAGAAGAGCTTGATTTTATCTGCGTTACGGGGGACGCTTATATTGACCACCCGACGTTCGGGATAGCGATAATATCGCGAATGATAGAGGCGGCGGGGTTCTCGGTGGGAATTATCGCTCAGCCGGTGAGCGACGGAGACTTCACAAAGCTCGGAAAGCCGAAGCACTGCTTTATGGTAACGGGAGGAAATATCGACAGTATGGTGTCGAACTATACCGTGGCGTTAAAAAAGCGCAACGACGACGCGTACTCCGAGGGCGGTCGCGGCGGCAAGCGCCCCGACAGAGCCGTGACGGTGTATTGCAGAGCATTGAAAAGATTGTTCCCCGATGTCGAGATAGAGATAGGAGGACTGGAAGCGAGCCTTAGAAGATTTGCGCACTACGACTACTGGAGCGACAGCGTAATGCCGTCCGTTCTCGTGGACAGCGGCGCGGATTTTCTGATGTACGGAATGGGAGAGGTCACGCTTTCCGAAATGCTTAATCGGTTCAAGCAGGGGCAGCGCTTAGCCGATATGCACGACCTGCGCGGCATTTGTTACCTCACCAAGCCCGAAAATACTCCGCTCGGCGCGGTGCAGTGCGACAGCTTTGAGATAGTCCGCGACAACAAAAAGGCATACGCAAAGGCTTGCCGCAAGCAGTACGACGAGCAGGACGAGGTCTACGGGCGGACGATAGTTCAAAGGCACGGGAATATGATGCTGGTGCAAAATCCCCCTCAGCGGTCGGTAACGCAGGCGGAGTTCGACTACGCCTACGAGCTGCCGTATATGAGGGCGTATCACCCCGTTTACAAAAACGTTCCCGCGATACAGGAGATAGAGTTTTCGATAACGCATAACAGGGGGTGCTTCGGGTTCTGTAATTTCTGCTCGATAGCGCTCCACCAGGGGCGAAAGGTCGTGACGAGAAGCGAGGACTCGGTATACAACGAGGCGGTCATGCTCTCCGAAAAGCCGAATTTCAAGGGCTATATCCACGACGTGGGCGGACCTACGGCGAACTTCCGTCACCCGTCCTGCGAGAAGCAGGAGGAGCACGGGCTGTGCAAGGGCAGAAAATGCCTCGCGCCGACGCCGTGCAAAAACATCAACGCCGACCATTCGGATTATATCCGCTTACTCAGGCGTTTGCGTTCGATAAAGAAAGTCAAAAAGGTGTTTATCCGTTCGGGCATTCGCTTTGACTATATGCTGTTGGAGAAGAACGGAGCGTTTTTGGACGAGCTTGTGGCAAATCACGTCAGCGGTCAGCTTAAGGTAGCGCCCGAGCACGCGAGCAACAAGGTCCTGGATAAAATGGGAAAGCCGCATATCGAGGTTTACGAGGAATTTGAAAAGAAATTCTACGCCTCGACAAAGAAATGCGGCAAGGAGCAGTATCTCGTGCCGTATCTGATGAGCTCGCACCCCGGGTGTACGCTCGCCGACGCTGTCGAGCTGGCGGTATTTGAAAAGCGGCACAATATCCGCCCCGAGCAGGTACAGGATTTTTATCCGACACCGGGAACTATTTCCACGGCAATGTTCCACACGGGACTTGACCCGTACACAATGGAGCCCGTGTTCGTGCCGAGAACGGCAGAGGAAAAGGCAATGCAGCGCGCTCTGTTACAGTACTTCAAGCCGCAGAACCGCGATTTGGTGGAAAAGGCGCTCCGTATCGCCAAGAGGACGGATCTTATCGGGTACGGAAAGGATTGTTTAATTCCGCCGTCCAAAACGCCCGTTAAGCCGAATGTTAAGACTAACGAGCGCGGCAATCCCAAAAAAGGAAGAAAAAAATGAAGATTTTAGTTACGGGCGGCACGGTGTTCGCGAGCCGCTTTACCGCGGAATATTTCGCGAAACGTCACGAGGTGTACGTCCTCAACCGCGGAAGCCGTCCGCAGAGCGAGGTTACGCTTATCAAGGCGGACAGGCACGCGCTCGGCGATGTATTGAGACCGTACTTCTTTGACGCGGTCATCGACGTGTGCGCGTATAACGAAACGGACATTCACGACCTGCTGGACGGTCTCGGGGAATTCGGGTGTTACATAATGGTGAGCTCCTCGGCGGTTTATCCCGAATCGGAAGCCTCGAAGAGGCTGGTGCAGCCGTTCACGGAAAGCCAAACGGTCGGCGCGAACTCGATTTGGGGCAAGTACGGTACGGATAAAATAGCCGCCGAGAAAGCGCTTACGGAGCGCGTTCCGAACGCGTATATTATCCGTCCGCCGTATCTTTACGGGAAGATGAACAATCTGTACCGCGAGGCGTTCGTGTTCGAGTGCGCGGAAAAGGGCTTGCCGTTTTATATTCCAAAGGACGGCAAAATGCCGCTTCAATTTTTTGATATTGAGGATATGTGCCGCTTTATGGAGATATTGCTCGGCAAGCGACCCGAACAGCGCGTTTTCAACGTCGGCAACCCCGGGAGCGTTTCCGTGACGGAGTGGGTTAAGAAATGCTATGCCGTCCTCGGAAAAACGCCCGAGCTTGTACGCGTTGACGAAAAGATACCGCAGCGGAGCTATTTTCCGTTTTATGATTACGGTTACGTTCTCGACGTGACGGCGATGTCGGAGCTAATGCCCGAAGTCAAGCCGCTTGAGGAGGGGCTGCGGCAGTCGTATGAATGGTTCGCCGCGAACAGGGAATTAGTCATAAGAAAACCGCTGTTTGAGTTTATCGAGAATAACCTTGTGCAAAATGCATAAATTTCAACCGAGATTTTCTATACGTCACAATTAAAAACACGTTTTTTCGCATAATGTATTGAAGCAGTGAAAAAAAAGGTGTATAATGTTGCTTGAAAATAAAAAAAGAAAAAGCCAAGAGCCGCGTTGCAACCTTACAGAGACAACGTTAAAACTAAATCGCTCAAAGTGTTGGGAAATGGGATTCCTAAGGGCGCAGCCCTTAGGCAGGAGTGTGAGGGCAGAGCCCTCACCACTGCCACACTGACAAAACAGGTTTTTTCAAGAAAGTGTGAGACGATTGAAAAGAGAAGATTTAAGGAATATTGCAATAATAGCGCACGTTGACCACGGTAAGACTACGCTGGTGGACGAGATGCTGAAGCAGGGCGGAGCGTTCCGCGAGAACCAGGCGGTGGCAGACCGCGTTATGGACAATAACGACCTGGAGCGCGAGCGCGGTATCACGATACTCGCGAAGAATACCTCGTGTATGTACAACGGGGTGAAGATAAATATTGTCGACACTCCCGGTCACGCGGATTTTTCGGGCGAGGTGGAGCGTATACTGAAAATGGTAAACGGCGTTCTGCTGTTGGTGGACAGCTTTGAGGGAACTATGCCGCAGACGCGTTTCGTTCTGCAAAAGGCTCTTGAGCTCGGTCATAAGATAATCGTCGTTGTGAACAAGACCGACAGACCCGACGCGCGCAATCACGAGGTAGTCGACGAGGTTCTTGAACTGCTTTTGGACTTGGACGCTACCGAGGAGCAGCTTGACAGCCCCGTTGTGTTCTGCTCCGGCAGACTGGGCTGTTCGTCCTATGACCCCGACAATATGGGCACGGATTTCCGTCCTCTGTTCGATAAGATATTGGAGCATATCGACCCGCCCGAGGGCGACGACGAGGGAGACTTGCAGCTTCTGGTCTCGTCTATCGACTATAACGACTATGTCGGACGAATCGCCGTAGGACGTATCGAGCGCGGCGTTATCAAGCAGAACCAAGAAGTCATGGTGTGCGACTATCACGAGAGAACGAACCCGTTCAAGGCTAAGGTAGTGTCGCTGTACCGGTTCGAGGGTCTTAACAAGACCCCGTGCGAGACCGCTTCCGTGGGCGACATCGTGTGCATTTCGGGTATCGAGGGCATTACGATAGGGCAGACGATAACCGCGGTCTCCAACCCCGAGCCTTTGCCTTTCGTTAAGATAACCGAGCCTACCGTCGAGATGACGTTTTCCGTCAACTCCTCGCCGTTCGCGGGGCGCGAGGGAAAATTCGTTACTTCCCGTCAGATACGCGAGCGTTTGATAAAAGAGACGTTAAAGGACGTTTCGCTCAGAGTTACCGACAGCGAAACCACCGACGCCATGAACGTCGCGGGGCGCGGCGAAATGCACCTCTCAATACTTATCGAGACTATGCGCCGCGAGGGCTACGAGCTTTCCGTTTCCACGCCGAGAGTTCTCTATAAAGAGATAGACGGGCAGAAGTGCGAGCCGGTGGAGCGCCTTGTTATCGACGTTCCCGAAACGGCGGTCGGCGCGGTCATGGAGAAAATGGGTCAGCGCAAGGGCGAAATGATAGGTATGCACCCCGTTGGCTCGCGCACGCGCCTTGAATACCTTATCCCGTCGCGCGGACTGTTCGGTTACAGAAGCGAGTTTATGACCGACACCAAGGGCGAGGGCGTTATGAACGCCGTGTTCGAGGGCTACAAGCCGTATTACGGAGATATTCCGCGCAGAACGGTGGGTTCGCTGGTCGCGTGGGAGACGGGTACGGCGGTCACTTACGGACTGTTCAACGCTCAGGAGCGCGGCACGCTGTTTATCGACGCGGGCGTTCCCGTGTACGAGGGAATGATAGTCGGCGTTTCTCCCAAGGCGGGGGATATTGTCGTCAACGTCTGCAAGAAGAAGCACCTCACCAACACCCGCGCTTCCGGCTCGGACGACGCTCTGAAGCTCATTCCGTACAAGCAGATGAGCCTTGAGGAGAGTCTGGAGTTTATTCAGGACGACGAGCTTGTCGAGGTTACGCCTAAGAATATCCGTATCAGAAAGACAATTCTGGAGCGCGATCTGCGATTGAAGGCGGAGGCTAAGCTCAAGAAGTAAAGGAGAACGTTATGTGTAATAAGTATGGTAAACGATTTATAGCCGCTTTATTGTCGGTTTTGATAGCGGGGGCGGTTGCGGGGTGTGCTACAGTTCCCGTTTCCACGAACGAAAGTTCTTCATCGACTGTTTCCGAGCAGAGCACCACTCGGTCGGAGCAGAGCAACACAACTTCCGAACAACAAAGTATTGTGAGTACGGAATCGAAACAGCAGAGCAGTACCCAACCAGAAGAAAGCGAGTTGCCTACTTTCGGGTCTATGGGGTCTGTCACTATTTTTGGGATTGAGTATGATATTGCTACTACGACTGAACTGGTTTTGACTTTTAGTCACATAACCGATGATGACTTGAATGAGGTAGCAAAACTTACAAATTTAACCACTTTAATTTTGCTAGGAGATCAAATCAGCGATATAACGCCTTTGGCAGGACTAACAAATTTGACCAGTTTGGGTTTGGGCGTCAATCAAATTAGCGATATAACGCCTTTGTCGGAGCTTACCAATTTGATAGAATTGAATTTGAACGGCAATCTTATCAGCGATATAACGTCTTTGGCAGGACTGAAAAATTTAACCACTTTGTCTTTGTTTGAAAATCAGATCAGTGATATAACGCCTTTGACCGCACTGACAAATTTAACCAGTTTGAGTTTGGACAAGAATCAAATCAGTAATATAACATCTTTGAAAGATTTGACAAAATTAATGGATTTACATTTGAGTGGCAATCAAATCAGCGATATAACACCTTTGGCAGAGTTGTCAAAATTAATATACTTGGATTTGTATAACAATCAAATCAGTAATATAACACCTTTGTTGGGGCTGACAAATTTAACCAGTTTGAGTTTGGACGATAATCAAATCAGCGATTCGGATAAAGAACAGCTAAAAGCAAAACTTCCCGACTGCGCCATATATTTTAATTTAACCCAATAAATTTAAACGCTCGGCGCCGACGCTCCGCAAAAGCAGTCGCCGCCGAGCTTTTTAACGGAGATGATATTATGGTCAAGGACATGACCAAGGGCGCGGTCGCGCCGATACTTCTGAAATTCTCGATACCTCTGCTGGTGAGCGTAATCTTCCAGCAGATGTACAACATCGCCGACAGCATGATAGCGGGGCGGTGTATCAACAACGACGCGCTCTCGGCGATAGGCGCGTCCTACCCGATAACCATGATATTCCTCGCGATAGGCACGGGAATGAACATCGGCTGTTCGGTAATGATCTCAACGTTTTTCGGCGCTAAGGATTTCCGACAGATGAAAACCGCCGTCTTTACCTCGCTTATCTCAACGGGAGCGCTGGCGGTGATATTGACGGTGGTCGGATTTTTCACAAGCGGATTTTTTCTGAAGATCCTTGGCACGGACGAGAGCATTTTCCCCGATTCGCAGACCTACCTTAACATTTACGTTTTCGGACTTATTTTTCTCTTTATCTACAACATCTGCACGGGAATATTCACGGCGCTCGGCGACAGCAACACCCCTCTTTACTTTCTGATAGGCTCGTCGCTCGGCAATATCGGAATGGACCTTTTATTTGTCGCGGTGTTCAAAATGGGGGTTGCCGGCACTGCCTGGGCGACGTTTATATGTCAGGGCGTTTGCTCGGTGCTGGCGTTTATCGTGCTTATCCGCCGCATTTCGCGTATCAAGAGTGAGAAGTTCGCGTTTTTTGAATGGCGAATGCTCGGGAAGATAGCGACATTATCCGTTCCCAGTATTTTACAGCAGAGCTTTGTCTCGGTGGGTCAGCTTTTCATACAGAGCCTTGTGAACGACTGCGGCACGGACGTTGTCGCGGGCTACGCCTCGGCGATAAAGCTGAACACGTTCGCCGTGACCTGTTTTTCCACCATCGGGAACTCGGTATCGAGCTTCACCGCGCAGAACATCGGCGGCAGGGAGTTCGCCAGAGTGAAAAAGGGCTTCAACGTCGGAGCGATAGCGGCGGTGATAATCGCCGCGGTGTTCGCGGTGTGCTATGTCACGTTCTCGAAGAACCTTATTTATCTGTTTATGGACAGCGCCAACGCAAACACGGCGACGGCAGCCGAGGCAGGTATAGAGTTTCTGGTAACGGTCGCTCCGTTTTACCTTACGGTAACGCTCAAGCTCGCGGCGGACGGAGTTCTGCGCGGCGGACGGAAAATAGTCGAGTTTATGGTGACGACGTTCAGCGACTTGATTTTAAGGGTAGCGTTCGCGTTTATATTGAAGCCGATGTTCGGCGCTAAGGGGATATGGCTGTCATGGCCCGTCGGGTGGACTGTCGCGGCGGTCATCTCGCTGGTGATGTATTTTGTTTACATAAGAAAATTGTGTCCGAAAGAACCTCGGACAAAGAAATAGGAGGAATATTATGTTTTGCAAAAACTGCGGAAAAGAGCTTCCGAATGACGCGGAGTTCTGTTCAAAGTGCGGCACACGGGTCGCAGAGAAAGTCTCAAAAAAGCCGATAGTTATCATTATCGTGTTGGCGGTCGTTATTGTCGGGCTGGTCGCTGCGGGTATCGTTTTGCTCGCGAACAAGGGCGGCGATGAAAGCTCCGACAGCTCAAACGTGAGCGCCAACGCGGAAGTGTCCGATACCTCCGAGCCGGAGCAGAGCAGTACGGAATCCGAACAGCAAAGCACGGAAAGTACACAGTCAGAGCCGGAGCAAAGCACCTCGGAACTTCCGGCTTACGGGTCTATGGGTTCGGTGACGATCTTGGGGGTTGAGTATGATATTGCTACTACGACGGAACTGAATTTGATTGAAAGCGATATAACAGACGATGACTTGAAGGAGATAGCAAAGCTTACAAATTTAACTACATTGTCTTTGAGATTCAATCAAATCAGCGAATTAACACCTTTGAGCAGTTTGACAAATTTGACCGAGTTAGATTTGTCCGGAAATCAAATCAGCGATATAACTCCTTTGGCGAGTCTGACAAATTTGACCGCGTTATATTTGGACTACAACTACAAAATCAGTGATATAATGCCATTGACGAGACTGACAGATTTAACCAGGTTGACTTTGAGCTACAATCAAATTAGTGATATAACATCTTTGGCAGGACTGGCAAATTTGACTTTGTTAGATTTGTCCGGAAATCAGATCAGCGATATGACGCCTTTGGCTGGACTGACAAACTTAACTTGGTTGTATTTGGAGCGCAATCCAATCAGCGACTCCAATATGGAACAATTCAAATCAAAGCTCCCTGACTGTTCTATAAAATTTTAAAAAGGTGCTGCGAATGACCGAACTCATTATAAAAAAGAACGACGCGGGACAGCGCGCCGACCGCTTCCTTTCCAAAGCGTACCCGAACCTCAAAAGCTCGCTCGTCTGCAAGCTGATGAGGAAGAAAAGAATAAAGCTCAACGGCGCAAAGACCGAGCCGAATGTTATCCTCAAAGAGGGCGACGTGTTCCGCTTTTACCTAAGCGATGAATTGTTGTCAAAGGAAGCGTCCACGGAAACGGATTTCAGAGAAATTTCCGCGGAAATAAACGTTATCTACGAGGACGAAAATATTCTGCTTGTCGACAAGCCCGCGGGTCTGGTAGTCCACGAGGACAACGACAACTCCGCCGACACGCTGATAAACCGCATATTGAGCTATCTGTACGATAAGGGCGAGTTCGACCCCGAGCGCGAGAACAGCTTCACGCCCGCGCTCGTCAACCGTATCGACCGCAACACGAGCGGCATTGTTATCGCCGCCAAGAACGCCGAGAGCCTGCGCGTGCTCAACCAAAAAGTCCGCGACAGGGAGATACAAAAGCTGTATCTGTGCGCCGTAAGGGGCGTTCCCGAACCTCGTTCCGCCACGCTCACGGCGTATCTGAAAAAGCTCGCCGAGGAGAATAAGGTGCTCATCTCGGACAAGCCGCGCCCCGACTACCTCACGATAAAGACAAAGTACCGCGTTCTGGAGAGCAGGGGAGAGTTGTCGCTCGTCGAGGTCGACCTGCTCACGGGGCGAACCCACCAGATACGCGCCCACTTCGCGCATATCGGACATCCTCTGCTCGGCGACGGCAAGTACGGCGAGAACGCGTTCAATAAACGTTACGGCGCGAAATTTCAGGCGCTGTGCTCGTATAAGCTGAGGTTCACGTTCACCACCGGCGCGGGCTGTCTGGAGTACCTCAACGGCAGAGAATTCACCATAGGGAATACCGACTTGTGGTTCAAAGAGTTCTTTGATTGACAAAATATAGTATTCTCAAAAAGCATATTGCAATATATAAAGTGGCATAGCAATACCGCATTTGTGAAAAATGCACAAAATCAACATTTGAAAATTTACATTCGTTTGTTGGAAAATTCAGCAAAATCACTTGATAAAATTGCTAAAATTTAGTATAATATTACTTGATAGGTAATATCACGCGAAGTATCGGCAAATACTGCCCGATATTCCGCGAAAAAATTATAACTTTCAGGAGGATGA
Source organism: Oscillospiraceae bacterium (assembly GCA_014799395.1). Taxonomy (GTDB): domain Bacteria; phylum Bacillota; class Clostridia; order Oscillospirales; family Ruminococcaceae; genus CAG-115. The sequence goes on from JAAVID010000021.1 coordinate 22,555, forward strand.
TTCCAATGGCAGTTAAAGTTGCAATCAATGGTTTCGGAAGAATAGGACGCCTTGCGTTCAGACAGATGTTCGGCGCCGATGGCTACGAGGTAGTAGCTATCAACGACCTCACAAAGCCCTCTATGCTGGCTAATCTTTTGAAGTATGATACCGCGCAGAAGGGTTACTGCGGCGTTATCGGCGAGAACCTTCACACCGTTACCGCCGACGATGAGGCTAACACCATCACCGTAGACGGCAAGACCCTCAAAATTTACGCAGAGAAGGACGCTGCTTCCTGCCCGTGGGGCGAGCTCGGCGTTGACGTAGTTCTCGAGTGCACCGGCTTCTACTGCTCCAAGGATAAGAGCATGGCTCATATCAACGCGGGCGCTAAGAAAGTCGTTATCTCCGCTCCCGCGGGCAACGACCTCAAGACTATCGTCTTCTCCGTAAACGAGAAGACACTGACCAAGGACGATCAGATCATTTCCGCTGCTTCCTGCACGACTAACTGTCTGGCTCCCATGGCTAAGGCTCTTAACGATTACGCTCCCATTCAGAGCGGTATCATGAGCACTATCCACGCTTATACGGGCGATCAGATGATCCTCGACGGTCCCCACAGAAAGGGCGACCTCAGACGTGCAAGAGCGGGTGCTGCTAACATCGTTCCCAACTCTACCGGTGCTGCTAAGGCTATCGGTCTGGTTATCCCCGAGCTGAACGGCAAGCTGATCGGTTCCGCACAGCGCGTTCCCGTTCCCACCGGTTCCACCACTATCCTTACCGCTGTTGTTAAGGGTGCTGACGTTACCAAGGACGGTATCAACGCCGCTATGAAGAAGGCTGCTTCCGAGAGCTTCGGCTACAACGAGGATCAGATCGTTTCTTCCGACGTTATCGGTATGAGATACGGTTCTCTGTTCGACGCTACTCAGACCATGGTTTCCAAGGTTTCCGACGACCTCTACGAGGTTCAGGTAGTTTCCTGGTACGACAACGAGAATTCTTACACCTCTCAGATGGTAAGAACTATCAAGTACTTCGCAGAGCTGTAATAGCCGAGTAATATGTGCCCCCAAGGGTATCCTTGGGGGCATTTTGGTTTATAAGTATACAACAAATACCAATTATTTACAAATTTGTGCTTAAACCTTATTTTTCTCCATTGACAAGAGAGAAATAATTTGTTATAATTTAAAGTAAGGAAAATTGAAAGGAGGACAATGAGTGGAGGACGAAAATAATATTGAAGTTCCCGTGATAACGGAAACAACGGGAGATACTGCGGTAGCGGTTGAAATAAACGATTCCGCCGAGACAAACAAGTTTGCCGAGCCAAACAAGCCCGTTGAGACAAGCATTCCCGACGAGACAAACTTGTTTACCGTAACAAGCGATCCTGCCTCGACAAACGATCCTGCCGAGGCAAACGAACAGTCCGAAACGATGACCGAGGAGGCGCGCGCGTATGCCGAGCAGACCGCCGCCGCCGAAAGAATGCAGGCGGAGCTCGACGAACAGAACCGCCGAATGGACGAGCAGAACCAAAAACTGCTTGACGCGCTGGACGAGGTGCTTGAAAAGCGCACCAAGGAGATGAACGAGCGGCAGAAGAACTCGCGGAACAAGGCGGAGCGCGTCGCGGCGACTATCGTCAAAAAGGGCGTGGGGTTTGCGTCGCTGGGGCTGATAATGGTATTCCTCGGGATAGTGATGTTAATTTGTCTGTTCTCGCCCGCGCCCGATTTTATGATACCGCTGAAGCTCTCGCCGATATGCGCGGTGCTCATCGGCATAGAACTGCTGACAAATCAGCTCGTTACCCGCGGTCATTTCCGCATAAATATCCCGAGCCTTGTTATCTCGGCGCTTCTGGTGGTCGGGTGCTGCGTTATGTGCGTTAAGCTGAGCGGCACTTACAAGGAGGACAAGCAGGAGTTCAACAACCGTTCCATAGCGGCGGAAATTTACGACAGAAGCTATAAGGAGCTGAGATACATCGCGGATATTGCGGATATTGCGATAGAGGTCGATCTCAATCCCGACGGCTCGGGACAAGCCAAGGGCGTGGACGCGCTTTCTACCGAAGATACCGTTAACATCACGGTCGAGTTCGCGGGGGCGTACAACTCTCCGAAGGCGTTCGCCGCCGACTGCAAGAAGATACTCGACGGCTACCGCATAATGGGTATCAATGTCACGAATTTTTATTTTAAGAATTCGGGAGCGTTCCATTCGTTTGAGCTCGCGGTGGAGGGCAGATACGCGCAGGATCAGTCCGAGAGCAAGCTCGCCGAGGCGGTAAACTACGTTTATCTCGACGACGCGGATTATCTCGAGGACCTTGAGGATTACACCGAAGAGACGGAAACGGCAGAGGTATAAAATGTTGACAAACGAAAAAAAGGCAGAGCTTTATAACTGTATTATGAAGCAGTTTCCCGACCCGGGTCTGTATCGGGTATCGAGAGTGGGGGAGTGGCTGATGACAAACGACTATTCGCCCGAGAAACTCGGCTACGGCTCGTTCGGGAAATTCGCGGAGGATTTTTCCGAAATGTTCGCGTTTCAGGATGACAACAATAATGAATTTATTGAAATTAAAAGATGGCAAACGGGAGAAAAAAATATGATAAGCAGTATTGATACTCAGCACCCCGCCGACAGCTTTTTCGGCTCGGGAAGCATTATTTTGAACGACGATATAATTGAAATGACGCAGCAGTCGCTGTACGCGCTGACAAAAATTCTCGCTAACGGCTATACCGTTCAGCAGATGAAGCAGGAGATTTATCGTAAATTTGACGAGGCAAAGCAAAACGGCAAGCTGAACTTTTTCGGGGAGCGCTATACGTTCCCGATAGACTATTGTCCCGACGGACTGCTGGTGAACGGCATTATCACCAAAAATATAAGCCCGCGCGGCAAGAGCCTGTATTTCGCTTTCGACAAAACGCAGATATACCGCACCGAGTACAGAAAAACCACCATACCCGAGGCGGACAAGGATATGCTGTACAAAATGCTGACGGATTATTTTCCGTGCAATAAGCAGTACCATATGGCGGCGGTAAGCAAGTTTTTATCCGACCGCGGCATTGACAGGTCAAAATACGGTTTTTTCAAGATGAAGGATTTTCTGTCCGAGCTCGGGTTTATGAAAATGGAGGACACCGTGCTCGGAGGAGTGCCGCAGGTTCTTATAACCATTATCCCGCGCACCGGCAATACCGAAAGATCGAATTCGGAGACCCCTCGAATTACCGAAACAAGACTTAATGAGCCGAGACCTGCCGAAACACGGTTTACCGATACAAGATTTAATGAGGAAACGAGATTTAGCGAAACAAGGTTCACCGAGCCAAGACTCACCGAGCCAAGACTCAATGAGCCGAGACTCAATGAGCCGAGATTTTCCGAACCGAAAACCGACGTTCCCTCTGGCAGACTGACCGACTTCTGCAATCTGCCGATAAAGCCTATGGGAATACTGGAGAAATATCTTCACGACAAGGGAATGAAGGTGGATTTCTCGATAGTGGTGCGCAGTATCTCGGACGACTACGACCGCGCCCGCGCCGAGGGAAGCGTCCGCGTTCACGATACCAAGCTGATATTCCCCGTGAGATACCTTAAGGACGACGGCACGAGGATAGAGCTCACCTTAAAGCCCAGTACCTACGAGGGCAAAAAGTGGTTTCTCTATTACGTCGACACCGCGCCGCACGGGGTACACTTCAACGACCCGGGCCGTCAGCTCGAGAGCTTCGCGTTCCTCGGGAGCTGGTCGAATTTCCTCTCCGAGCTTGCGGCAAAGGCTGTAGACGAGGAATGGGATTTCAGCAGCGCGCCCATCAAGAACCACCAGATACTGATGCAGTATATCAAGTACACGTTCAGCCGCCTTATGCGCGAGAAAAAGGTGTGCATTTCGCAGGACAGGCAGTTCGCGGCGTTCAATACGGGGCTTGCGGACAACCATTACGACGATATTTACGCGTGCTTTATCCCCAACGACCCCGACAGCGGCACGGAATGGAAGTTTATCGGCTTCTGCACCGCGGCTTCGGGAGGGCTCGGCAAGCAGCTCGTCAACTATTTTAATCCGCTTCCTCAGCCGCCGTCTTATTTCAAGCGAAACGAGGATCTTTTCTTTGACCACACCAAGCAGCTCCATACCGATTTTGAGCATATCATAATCGACAATATAAAGAGACTGCCGCTCCAGTTTTTGTATGACCAGTTTTTCGACAACTCGGAGGCTCGCCGGCTTATCGAGGATATTCGCGCGTACGGTCACGACCGCGACGGACAAGAAAAGCGCAACGAGCTGTTTGAACAGCTAAAGGACATTATCCGCGACAACAGCCGCCTGTTTATGCGTATCCAGAACCGTCTCAAGGACTCGATAGAGCTTGCTCGAAAGCGCGTTCGCTGGAACTACAAGACCGCCGTGC
>JAAVID010000022.1 GCA_014799395.1 Oscillospiraceae bacterium
GATCCGTCCCGCGGGCGTTGCGGACTTCACTGCCGTTTACAAAATGAACGAACGTCTTCTGGGCTCGGTCATCCCGAAAAGCATTGCCGAAACGGTATACAGAAGCGCTATTACAGACGCGGCGCAGACGGTGCTGGTGATAATGCATTCGGGCAACGCCGTCGGTTACATACACGCAAGGCAGGTCGCAGATCTGCTCGGGGCAATGCATACCGAGATAGTAAGCATTGCCGTGTATGATTACTATATCAACAGAAGCGCTTATACCGAGCTTGTAAACGCCGTTCTGAAATGGAGCGCGCAGATGTTGTCCTCGTCTGTGAGGATATGCGGCGGGCTTAAGGAACAACTGCTTGACATCGGCTTTTGCGAAAACGGATGTCTTGAAAAAAATATTATGGTTGAAAGGAAAGATCATTATGAGCGAATGTACACATGATTGCAGCAGCTGCGGAGAAAGCTGCTCGGAGCGTCAAGAAAGTCTTATCGAAAAGCCCCACGAGCTTTCCGATATTAAAAAGGTAATAGGTATCGTCAGCGGCAAGGGCGGCGTGGGAAAGTCGCTTGTTACTTGTCTCTCCGCGGTGCTTATGAACCGGCGCGGCTTCAGCACGGCGGTGCTCGACGCGGATATTACCGGTCCGTCCGTGCCCAAGGCTTTCGGCTTGAAGGAAAAGGCGCAGGGCAATGAGACCGCTATTTTCCCCGTTAAGACGAAAAAGGGCATTAAAGTAATGTCCGTTAATCTGCTGCTCCCCGACGATACCGACCCCGTTATCTGGCGCGGTCCGATAATCGCGGGCACGGCTAAGCAGTTCTGGACGGACGTTGTTTGGGATGACGTGGACTATATGTTCGTGGATATGCCGCCGGGAACGGGCGACGTTCCGCTTACCGTGTTCCAGTCCATTCCGCTGGACGGCATTATCGTCGTTACCTCGCCGCAGGAGCTTGTTTCGCTGATAGTCGGCAAGGCTGTCAAAATGGCGAATATGATGAACGTGCCGATAATCGGACTTGTCGAGAATATGAGCTACGCGCTCTGTCCCGACTGCGGAAAGCATATCAACGTATTCGGCGAGAGCCATATCGACGAGACCGCCAAAACCTTTGACCTGAAAGTCCTCGCAAAGCTCCCCATCGACCCCGAAATAGCAAAGCTGGTCGACAGCGGTATGCTTGAGCTTACCGAGACTACCGCGGCAGACCCGATAGCCGACGCAATTGAGGAGTTCTGCAAATGAAAGGCGATATAGCGTACAATAATTTCCTCGCGGGCTATAACTGCACGCAGGCGGTCGCGGTGGCGTTCGCCGAGGAGCTTGGACTTGACAAGGATACAGCCGCAAGATTATCTTGCGGCTTTGGCGGCGGTATGGGCAGACTGCGCGAGGTCTGCGGAACGTTCTCGGGCGTGGTTATGGTGCTGAGCTCTCTTTACGGCTATTCCGAGCCGAAAGACCTCGCCGCGAAAAAGGAGCTTTACGAGAAGATACGCGCTCTCGCCGCAAAATTCCGCGCCGATAACGGGAGCATTATCTGCCGCGAACTTTTGGGTCTCGAAAAGGCGGAGGAGTCGGCGACGCCCGAGCCGCGCACTCCCGAATATTACCAAAAGCGCCCGTGCCCCGAATTATGCCGTTACGCGGCGAATTTGCTGGAGGAATTCATCAAGGAGAACCCCGACGTTTAAAGAGGTGACCTATGAAACAACTTTTTTGTGTACAATGCGGCGAAGTTCTTTCCAAAGGAAAAACCTGCAACAAGTGCGGGTATGATAATCCCGAATTGTTCCCTCTACTCCACAAACATACAAGATTCAAGAAAACCATTAAAACGTTGGGCATTATTGTAGTTCTTGTGGTTTTGGTTTGTGTGTTTGTTGAATTTTTATCTAAACATCCTTATTTGTGGCATTATCAAGCCGGCAGAAACAGGATAGCAATTCTTGAATATGCAAAGGAAAACTATCCCGAAGCGGAAATTGTTGAAGAATACTATCCCTCTGCAAAATTTAGTCCGACAAACAAGCCTTATGATACAATTGTGTTTGATTTTAACGATTTAAAATTCTTTATTCGGGCTCGCGATGGGAAGGTGAACGAGAAGAGCGATGATGGTTATGGCGCAGCAATAATGCGGCGGGAAATTCGAGAAAAATATCTTGATGACTTTTTTCGTCAAATTGATTTACCGTATAATGTTCAGATTTACTTTGCGGATCAATGGCCGCAAAAGTATGATGTTCTGGACTCGTATAAAGGCAGTATTCAGCTTGAGTTTGAGTCGGAATATGATGATAGCAAAACGCCGCAAGATTTTGACTGGTTTTATGATTTTTATTGCTATTGGAGGGATATATGTCCGACTCGGGGATTTACTTTGCGGTTTTATTATTGGACAGCCAACCAAGAAAAATATTTGATTTATTGTGATTCGGGCTCCGAATTTGATAGCAAAGAGGAATTTTACAGCGCGTCAAAAAGGCTTCCCGTATGAAAAATCCCGCTAAGGAGGTACATATGAAAATACGCTGTAAACATTGCAACAGAAAGATTGGCATAACCGACTACAGCTGCCCTGTCTGCGGCACGGTGAACTTTTCCACCGACGGCGAGGTGCAGGCTGCCTACAAATTGTTCCCTCTACTCCACAAACATACAAAACTTAAGAAAACCATTAAAATATTAAGCATTATTGCAGTTCTTGCGGCTTTGTTTTGTGTGTTTGTTGATTTTTTATCTAAACATCCTTATTTGTGGCATTATCAAGCCGGCAGAAACAGGATAGCAATTCTTGAATATGCAAAGGAAAACTATCCCGAAGCGGAAATTGTTGAAGAATACTACCCTTCTGCAAAATTTAGTCCGACAAACAAGCCTTATGACGCAATCCGGTTTGAACTTGATGGAATTAATTTTTATATTCAAGCACGTGATGGCATAGTCGACAGCGCCGGCGACGGCTACGGTATGGCTCTGTTGGAAAGCGAGGTTCGCGAAAAATATATAAGCAGCTTCTTTTTGCAGCAGGGATTATCATACGATGCTGATATAAGCTTTTATGATTATTATCCATACCGACCACAAAAAAATGCAAGTTTAAATACATTTCCCGGTAGGATTAAGTTGGATTTTCGCTTGTATCTTGAAAGCAATAGGCAAACACCGCAGAATATAGATTGGTTTTATGATTTTTATTGTTACTGGGAAGAAGTATGTCCTACCAAAGGATTTATCTTACGGTTTCATTATTGGGGAAATGACCAAATAAAATATCTAATTTATTGTGATTCAATATCCGAATTCGATAGCAAAGAGGAATTTTACAGCGCGTCAAAAAGGCTTCCCGTATGAAAAATCCCGCTAAGGAGGTACATATGAAAATACGCTGTAAACATTGCAGCAGAAAGATCAGCATAACCGACTACAGCTGTCCCGTCTGCGGCACGGTGAACTTTGCCACCGACGGCGAGGTGCAGATTGCATACAACAAAAATAAATCGCGAAATTCCATTATAACTCTTGTCGTGATTCTTATCGTACATATTGTGTTAATAGGCGGAATTGCGCTGGCGATATATCTGAGCGTTACAAGCTACAATAATGAGCAGAGAGAGATTGCAATGCGCAGCTTGGGCTATAGTGCAGTAAACGAGCAGTGCGGTAATAAATTTCCAATCGTAAAATTTGAGTTTGAAAAAGGCACGCTTTTTTCCACGCCGCCTCCGTTTGACGAGTTTTACGTAAATTATGTCGGCGAACCCGAAAATTTTATCGCGGACAGCATATCTTTTTGCGAGTTGCTGCGTATAAGCGCAAAGAATAACACCGCTTTTTCCGTAACGATAAAATGTGGCGAAAACGGTTTCAGCTACAATTTTCAAAACAACATTGCTCAAACAAATATGCTTTTCGACTACTCCGAGCTTGAAAAGCTGAACGGAATAAAGCAACTATGCGTTTATTCGGGCAGCATGACCGAAGAGGAAATCGAAAACGCAAAGGATAATTCTTACTCGTTTGATGTAGATTTTATGGAAAAATAGTTTATAAAGTGTGTTTTCCCGAAATATCTCTTGACATTTCGGGAAAAATATGCTATAATTCCTATTGAACATATATGAATTATAGAGTAGGTGATAATATTGAACAGAATATATGTTGACAACGCCGCGACTACCAAGATGAGCAAGGCGGCTGTAGCGGCTATGCTGCCGTATCTGGAGGAGGGCTACGGCAATCCGTCCTCGCTGCATACGGTCGGACAGCAAGCTGCCGAGGCGCTTTTCAAGGCACGGCAGAGCATTGCCGAGAGCATAGGCGCGGACGTTAAGGAGATATACTTCACGTCGGGCGGAAGCGAAGCCGATAATCAGGCGCTTATCTCCGCCGCGGAAGCGAGCGCGCGCAAGGGAAAGAAGCATATAATATCCCAGAAAACCGAGCACCACGCAATTCTCCACACGCTGAAAAAGCTGGAAAAGCAGGGCTTTGAGGTGGAACTGCTGGACGTTGACGGCGATGGAAACGTCACTCCCGAACAGGTGAGAGACGCGATACGCGAGGACACCGCGCTCGTCACGATAATGACCGCCAACAACGAGATAGGCACGATAATGCCGATAAAGGAGATAGCGGCGGTCTGTAAGGGAAAGGTTTTATTCCATACCGACGCGGTGCAGGCGGTCGGGCATATCCCGCTTGACGTTCACGATATAGGGTGCGATATGCTGTCGCTTTCGGCGCATAAGTTCCACGGTCCCAAGGGCGTGGGAGCGCTGTATGTCCGCAAGGGGCTTATGCCGTCCTGCATTATTGAGGGCGGCGCGCAGGAGCGCGGCAGACGCGCGGGAACGGAAAACATCGCGGGTATAGTCTCAATGGCGGCGGCGCTTAAAGAAGCCGTTGAAAAAATTCCCGAAAACACGCCTAAGCTCACCGCAATGCGCGACAGGCTGATAGAGGGCTTGTCCGGGATACCGCACTCGATACTCAACGGCTCGAAAAACAACCGTCTCCCCGCAAGCGTAAATATGTGCTTTGAGGGCATTGAGGGCGAAAGTCTGCTGTTACTGCTCGACGCTAAGGGAATATGCGCGTCGTCGGGTTCGGCTTGTACTTCGGGCTCGCTTGACCCGAGCCACGTTCTGCTCGCTATCGGCAGACCTCACGAGGTCGCTCACGGGTCGCTGAGACTGTCGTTATCCGAGGAGAATACTCCCGAGGACGTGGAGTTCATCATCAAGTCAACGAAAGAAGTTGTGGAATATCTGCGAAATATGTCGCCGATATGGCAGGACTTACAGGAGGGTAAGAGGAAATATGTTATACAGTGAAAAGGTAATGGATCATTTTACCAATCCGCGCAACGTCGGCACAATGGAGAACGCCGACGGGGTAGGGGAGGTCGGAAACGCCAAATGCGGCGATATAATGAAGATCTTCCTGAAGATCGACAACGACGTTATTACGGACGTGAAGTTCAGCACGTTCGGGTGCGGCTCGGCTATAGCGAGCTCGTCTATGGCGACCGAGATGATAAAGGGCAAGCCGCTTTCACAGGCGCTGGAGCTTACAAACCAAGCGGTGGTGGAGGCGCTCGACGGACTTCCCGCGCACAAGCTCCACTGCTCGGTGCTCGCCGAGGAAGCGGTCAAAGCGGCTGTCAAGGATTATTACGACAAAAACGGCATTGAGTACGACAAGGAAAAATTCGCGCAGACGCACGACTGCGAACACTGCGGGGAATAGCAGTATATGGCAGTGGTGAGGGCTCCGCCCTCACACTCCTGCCAAAGGGGTCCCTTTGGAATCCCGATTCCCAATATCGGTTGATTATAATTTATACCTTTTCTCTGTATGGTTTAAAGTGGCAATTAACTTTTTATACAGTTTAACACGGCAGATCGCTCTGCCGTGTTATCTTTTATTCGGATATTTACCGTATTTAGCGAAATAATGCCGCTCGGCGAGCATTCGGTTAAGTTTGCCGCAGATATTTTTCAATCTGCCGTAAACAATATCATACCGAGCCTTGGGAATATGGAAAACATAGACCGTAAAGCCGCCGTTCCAGTAAAACTGTATTTTTTCGCCGTCCTCGGTGAACTTGTAGTTGAAAAGAATATCGACGGTTTCGGGCTGCAAGCCCGTTTCGGCGGAGTATTCCGTGATTATATCCCAAAAGGGATCGAGACCGTGGACGGGTTCAAAATAATCAAACGTTATCTCCGGCACTCCGCGTTTGGTCTGCGCTAATCGGTACATTGGAAAAATTTGTCAAGATGCTCCGCGAACGCTTTCGGGTCGGACTTTATCTTACGCTTTATCCTGTCCGCCGCTTCTTCGTTTTCGACCGTTACGGCGGTGTAATATTTCTGCCGTGCCGTGGTCTCGTCCATTATCGTAATGCCGACGGTACAGCTGTCGGCGTTTCTGATGTAGTGAACGGCGAGAAACGAGCCCTTTTTCTTCATCGCGTCGCGCGTATATATGCGCACCGCCTCGCTGAACATCTTGTCGCGTACGGAAAGCGGCAGGGTAGCGCCGAGATCCTTTGCCGCCTTTATGCCCTTGGGCGTGTTGTTGTAGAATATCTCGCCGTCAATATCCGTTTCATCGCAGAGATGTCCGCTCACCTTTTCGATAGCCTGTGAAAGAGTAAAATAATTCACGGCGTCCTCAAGCGAGGTTATCTCGATAAGCTGTTCTTTCGAGAGAGGACAGCCCAGCGAGTAGATAAGATAGCATATCAGCACGCAGATGTCGTCCACCTCGTCAATGCGAATTCTTGGAGTTTCCACAAAATCACCTCGGATTTTCGATCATCGCGGACACAAGCGCGATATTCAGCGCCGCTTCAACGCACGGCACCGCTCTCGGAACTACGCAGGGGTCGTGTCTGCCCTTGATCACAAGCTCCCGGTTCGTCATATCCTTGAAATCAACGCTGTTCTGCGGACGGGAGATAGACGGCGTAGGCTTGAACGCCGCGCGGAAGATTATCGGCATACCCGAGCTGATACCGCCCAGAATACCGCCGTGGTTGTTCGTTACGGTGACGATCTTGCCGTCCTTTATCGTGAACTCATCGTTATTTTCGCTTCCGAAAATATCCGCGCAGGAGAAGCCGTTGCCGAACTCGATACCCTTAACGGCGGGTATCGCGAACACCAGCCGCGAGATGATATTTTCAAGCCCGTCCATCATCGGCGAGCCGATACCCGCGGGAAATCCGACAGCCGCGCACTCTACGATACCGCCCACGCTGTTCAGATCGGTTCTAGCCGCGTTTATCACCTCGCGCATTTTCTCCTCGGCAGTCCCGGACAGGGTAGGGAAAGGGCGGTTTTTTACCGTTTCCAGCTGCTCCGCCGTGACGTTCACGGGGTCGAAGCGCTCGTCCGAAATTTCTTTAATTGACAGAATATGCGCGCCCGTTGTAACTCCCCGATGTTCGAGAATTTGCGCGCAGACCGCTCCCGCAAAGCATAGCGGCGCGGTGATCCTAGCGGAAAAGTGACCGCCGCCGCGCGGGTCGTTCGCGCCGTTATAGCGCAGAAATCCCGTATAGTCGGCGTGAGCGGGGCGCGCGATATGGGAAATATTCCCGTAATCGCCCGAATGCTGATCGGTATTTAAAATGACCGCAGCAAGCGGAGTGCCCGTAGTCCTGCCCTCGTACATTCCCGAGAATATCTCGGGAATATCCTTTTCACTGCGCATTGTGGACGTGCCGTCCTTTTTGGGAGCGCGCCGCGCCATAAACGCGCCGATCTTCTCAAGGTCTATTACCTCGCCGGACGGCAGATTATCAAGTACCACGCCGATCCCCCTGCCGTGGCTTTCCCCGAAAAGCGAGATATTTATCCCGCCGTTAAAGCATGATGACATATCTTTCTCCTGTTTTTATTTTTTTAAGTTAAAAATATTTTTTGAACGCAAAGGACGTTTTGGCGTAACCCAATTTTTCATAAAATTCGTGCGCTTCGGTTCTCTTGAATTGGCTGCTGAGCGTTATCAAACGAGCACCGTTTGCCTTTGCGTTCGATTCCGCAAGCGTGAGAAGTGCCGTACCCAGCCTCTGTCCTTGATACTCCGACCTTACGGCAAGTCCGATAACACGGTAATACTCGCCGGCTTCAAGCGATACCTCGCGCACAGCCGAGACATATCCGAGGATAACGCCGTTTTCCTCGGCAACTATCGTGAAATAGTCGTCGCCCTGCATTTTTTCGATATTACTGCGAACCTCGTCTGCGGTAACGTCCGAATACCCGAGCTCGTTTTGAATAAGTTCGCAAAGCCCTGCGGCGTCCTCTATCCTGCATTTGTGAAACATTATATCGCTCATAAAACATCGACCTCTCCGCCGAGCTGCCCATACACGTCAAAGTAGTTCGGGAACGATTTTTTTACACATTCCGCGCCGCGGATAACGAGCGGGGAAGCGCAGCGCGTCGCCGCGACCGCCATTGACATCGGGATACGGTGGTCGCTGTGACCCTCGATCTCTCCGCCGCGGAGCTCGTTCACGCCCTCAATTTCAAGACTGTCCTCATGAACCGTGACCTTTCCGCCCATCGCGTTCAGACATTCGGCGGTAACGGAGAGCCGGTCGCTCTCCTTGAACCTCAGCCGCGCGATATTCGTAAGCCTGCTCGTGCCTTTACAAAAGCACGCCAGAACCGTCAGCACGGGAACAAGGTCGGGTATATCCGAGCAGTCGATTTCGAACGGCGCGCCGTCCTTATCGAAGCTGTCGCATATTTCCATTATTTTCCTGTCTCCCTGCAAGGAATTTTCGTTCAAGCCGAGTATTTTCAGCTCCGAGCCGAGCGAATTCGCCACTCGGAAAAACGCCGCCTGCGAATAATCGCCCTCGACCTTGCCCGAAAACGGCTTTAAACGCTGCTTTCCCTTGATAAAATAACCGTTTTTCGTTTCCATGATCTCACACCCGAAATCGCGAAGCACGCCGAGCGTAATGTCGATATACGGCTTGGAGTTAAGGTGCGAAGTAAGAATGATCTCGCTGTCTCCGTCAAGCAAGGGGAGAGCAAACATCAGCCCCGTGATGAACTGCGAGGACAATCCTCCGTCTATCTCGAACCGCCCCGCCGTCAGCTTTCCCGAAACGGAGCAGGGGAGGGTACAGCCGCCGGGCGCTTTCGAGAAATCGAACGTTACCCCGTGCTTTGGGAACTCGTCCGTAAACGGCGTAATAGGCCGCTGCGGGAGCTTTGCGCTGCCCAGAAACCCGGTCTCCACACCCAGCGCGCACGCAACGGGAATAAGAAAACGCAGCGTCGAACCCGATTCGTGGCAGTCCAGTACGGCTTTGTCGGGAATTTTTTTAATTCCTTCGATCACCGCGGTATCGCCCTCGGCAGAGCCTGCCCCGTGAAAATCGATTTTCGCGCCGAGCGCTCTCATACAGTCCATTGTCGCCAGAATATCCATGGAGGAGCAGAGGTTTGTTATCGTCGAAACGCCGTCCGCAAGCGCCGCCGCGATTATCATACGGTGCGCGACGCTCTTTGACGGAGGAACCGTCACCGTGCCGTGCAGCTTTTTCGGTGTTATCTTTATATCCATAAGTACTCCTAACTTTTAAGGAATTCCGCGTACTCCTCGACCGACATTTTTTTGACTTCGCTTTGCCCTATATCAGAGCAGATAACGATATTCATACCGCTTGCGAGGTGCTTCTTGTCGCGGAGTGAGAGCGTGTACAGCTCGTGGAGCGGCGCTTCGTCGGTAAGCGGCAGACCGCACTTTACGAGCAGCGCGTCCAGCCTGTCGGCAATGCCCCTGCACATTCCGCGGCGCTCGGCGATATGAGTAAACGTGCTCATTCCGACAGCGACCGCGCTTCCGTGCGTCAGCCCCGTGTAATTATAGTATTTCTCCAGCGCGTGAGCCAGTGTGTGACCGAAATTCAGCAGCATACGCTCGCCCTTTTCGCGCTCGTCGTTCTCCACGACCTTGCCCTTGATAGTCACGTTGCGCTTCATTATGTCGACGATATTCTCCTTTATATCCTTGTTTGAGAGAATATCGAACAGCTCCGCCGACTTTATCATACCGTGCTTTATAACCTCCGCCATACCGTCCGAGAAGAACTCGGGGGTAAGCGTGTTCAATGTATCGGTATCGCATATCACAAGCCGCGGCTGATGAAACAGACCGACAAGGTTCTTTCCGCCGTTGATGTTGACCGCGGTCTTTCCGCCGACCGAGCTGTCCGCCTGCGAAAGCACCGTCGTCGGTATCTGTACAAAATCTATCCCGCGCATATAAGTCGAAGCCGCGAAGCCCGCCGTATCGCCGACAACGCCGCCGCCGAGCGCAACGATAAAGTCCGAACGGGTATACCCGTTCACCGCCATAAACTCGTAAATTTTCAGCAGGGTAGAGTGGTTCTTTGAAGCCTCGCCGTGCGGGAATACCAGCTTCATCGCCTCAATACCCGCATCCGAAAGGGACTTCATAACGCGCTCGCCGTAAAATCCGTCGACATTATCGTCCGTAACGACAAGCGCCTTACCCTTTGTTATGACCTTTGAGATCAGCACGCCCGCACTGTCGAGAATGCCCTTGTCGATAAGTATCTCGTAGCTTGTGCTCGCGTTTACCGTAACCTTTTCCATCGTTCCTCCACATATGTGTATTTCGGCAATATACCGCCTACTATATTTTACCATAAAACGCGCCGAAATTCAAGCGTTTTAGCGTTATTTGTTTGATTTTTAACGCAAAAAAACAGCCGGGCGATCTGCCCGGCTGTAAGTTATTATCTCTTCTTGAGAATGAACTTGCTTGTGAGGCTCTGGAGCTCGGAAGCCTGACCGTTCAGCTCCTCGCTGGAAGCGGCGGACTGCTCCGCGGTAGCCGCGTTGGTCTGTACA
>JAAVID010000023.1 GCA_014799395.1 Oscillospiraceae bacterium
GGAGTGCTATACCACCGCTATGCTTATTGACCAGTATTTCGGCGCGGAAAAAGCAAAATGGGATACCCGCATACTTGCGACGGATATTTCGCAGAACGTTATCGGAAAAGCGAAAACGGGCATTTATCAGGAGGACGGAATGAAGGGACTTTCCAATGAATGGAAAAAACGTTACTTCAACGACCTCGGCGGCGGAAAATACGAGATATGCCAAGGGATAAAGGACGAGGTTATTTTCAAGACCTTTAACCTTATGGACCCTATGCCGGATAAATACAAGACAAAGCCGTTTGATCTGATATTCTGCCGCAATGTTATGATCTATTTCGACCAGCCCACAAAACAGGCTCTTGTCAACAGATTTTATGATGTTGTCAAGCCCGGAGGCTACTTCTTTATCGGACACGCCGAAAGCATAAACCGCGGGGAAACCAAATTTGACTATATAAAGCCCGCAATATACCGCCGTCCCGAAAGGGGTTAAACGGCAATATAGCGCAGCGCAGAACAAATTAGGAGAGATTTATGAATAGAATTAAGCTATTGGTCGTTGATGATTCTATACTTTTCAGAGAAGTACTCTCCCGCTATATTCAGCAGGATGATATGATAGATGTCGTCGGAAAAGCGGGAGACGCTTATTCCGCGCGCGATATGATATTGAAATACGAGCCCGACGTTATGACGCTGGATCTTGAAATGCCGCGTATGGACGGCGCCGCGTTTCTGAAAAAACTGCTGCCGCAGTATTATATCCCGACTATCGTGGTCTCGAGCTCCGATGAGCGCAAGGCTGCTAAAGACGCGGGCGCGATCGAGTTTCTGACAAAACCGGCGGCGCGAACCAATAACGATATGGCAAATTTCGCGGAGGAGTTGTGTTCCGCTATTCGCCGAGCGTATAAGTCAAACCACCCGGGAGCGATAATCGATAAGCCGAAGTCGATGACCTCAAGCTCGAGTTATTCAACGTCGGCAAAGCCTTCGACCGCTTCAAGCAAGACTATGTCGAATATGTCCAACATTGCCCAGGCAGCGGCAATGGCGGAGAAGCTGGTCTCAAGCACCGCGCATACCATCTCGAATTCGGGAGTATACGGAAACAGCGGAAGCAGCGAAAACGACAAGGCAGCGATGAATACCGCAATTCAGAACACTATGACGGCAAGGCGCGCCAAGTTCAAGAAGTCCGATACGATAATCGCGCTCGGCGCTTCTACGGGCGGTACCGAGGCTCTGGAGCAGGTCATTCGGCAGTTCCCGGCGGATACCCCTCCCGTTATCATCGTTCAGCATATGCCCGCGGGATTTACTAAGCTGTATTCCGAGCGCCTTAACCGTTCCTGCAAAATGGAGGTCAAGGAAGCCGTTGACGGAGAACGTCTGCGCAGAGGACTTATCGTGGTCGGCGCGGGCGAGCATCATCTGCGTTTGTGCAAGGATATGCAGGGTTGGTATGTTTCGTCAAAGCCGGGCGAAAAGGTCTCGGGACACTGCCCGTCCGTTGACGTTATGTTTACCTCGGTCGCCGAAGTCGCGGGGTCGCTCGCTATCGGCGCGATCCTCACGGGAATGGGCAGAGACGGCGCGGACGGTCTGCTGAAAATGCGGCAGGCGGGTGCGTTCACCATAGGTCAGGACAAAGAGACCTGCGTAGTTTACGGTATGCCGATGGAGGCGTATAACTGCGGAGCAGTGGAGGTACAGGCGCCATTGTACAAAATTGCGGATATTATTCTTAATAGTTTGTACTGATAAAATTTTGATCCCCCGTCGTTACGGGGGATTTTTTTGTTGCGGTGGCGAGGGGGTAAGGTTTAATTTGTTGTCTGCGGTAGTTTCGTTTTATTTTATTAAATTGTCGTCTCACGGGTGCAAGAGGACACCCTTCGGGAAAGAGGGGGCTGGGTCTCGTGACGAACAGAGGACGTGTTACACAGCGCCCCCTCTCTCCCTACGGGTTTCCTCTTCCGATCTCTTTCCCCTCTCCCACTCACCTCCATTTTATTTGTGGGGGAATACTCGTCCCGGAGTTTAGGTTCGTCTCCTCGGACTTGTGAATTCTTTGCTTACGTTACCTGTTTGCTCGGACTTCCGAAACATTACAATCGCGGACACGACTTTAAATGTAGCGGTGAAGCTTTTTCCGACACGAACACGAAATTAAACGCGTAACCACAAAGGGCAAGGTTGGTTGCCATAAGCGGGGCTACCCGATGTGGACGATTAGTCTAAGCGCCAATGTGCTCTAAGCTGACAAAGTGCTGTTTAGTGCGCCATAGCCTAACCGAAAGGGCGACGTTCAAATGTGCAATTTGGTCGGGGTGAGTGGGAGAGGGGAAGGTAATCGGAAGAGGAAACCCGTAGGGAGAGAGGGGCGCCATGTAATGCGTCCGCTATTTGTCACGATGTCCAGCGCCCTCTCTCCCGAAGGGTGTCCTCTTGCACCGTGCGACGACAATTTAATTAAAATAAACGAAACCACCGCAGACAACATAATCCCTCTTGCACCCGTGAGACGACATAGAAATAAAAAGAAACGAAACCACCGCCGACAACAAATTAAACATAACCCCCGTGCGTTCAACAAAATAAAAAAAACAAATTTTTTCTAAAAAAGTACTTGACAAGCAAAGCGCATTGTGCTATAATGGTATTACCTCGAATGGGGTCTATTTTTTTGTGCGTTTTTATAAAAAGCATAAAGTAAAAAAATTCCCCGTTAAATCGCAATTCCGCGTCGAGGGAGGCAATAAGCCCAACTCAGGGCAAGAAAATAGGAGGTGCCGAAAGTGAGAGTAAAAATTACATTGGCGTGTACAGAGTGCAAACAGCGCAACTACAACACCATGAAGAACAAGAAGAACGATCCCGACAGACTTGAAATGAACAAGTACTGCAGATTCTGCAAAAAGCACACTACTCACAAGGAAACCAAGTAACAGGGAGGAGCAAGGATGGCTAAAGATTTGGAGCTTGAAAAAACCTCTCCCGATGATTCTTCGGATAAGGCGAAAAAGTCTAAGGACAAAAAGCCCGCGAAGAAGAAAAAAGGTATTGTGAAGTATTTCAAGGACGCAAGATCCGAGTTCAAGAAGGTCGTATGGCCCACTCCGAAGGAGACTACCCATAACACTATCGTCGTACTCGTAATGTGCGCGATAGCGGCTGTTCTCATATTCGGAATCGATTCGCTTTTCGGATTGCTTAACGGACTGCTGTTCCATTGATTTGGAGGGAAATATGGCTGACTCAGAAGCAAAATGGTATATTCTTCACACCTATTCGGGATATGAGAATAAGGTAATGGCGGATATCACCAAGCTCGTTGAAAACAGAAATTTACAGCACCTTATCGAGGAGGTCACTATCCCGACCGTGACCAAGACCGTCGAAAAGGAAAACGGCGACGTCAAAGAGGTCGAGGAGAAAATTTACCCGGGTTATGTGTTTGTAAAAATGGTCGAGACCAACGAGTCGTGGTACATCTGCCGCAATACCAGAGGCGTTACGGGCTTTGTAGGACCCGAGGGTAAGCCTACGCCGTTGAGCGAAAACGAAGTGAGAGCCCTTGAACAGGGCAGAAAAGAGACCGCGGTGTCCTTTGGGGTCGGCGACAGAGTCGCTATACGTCAGGGCGTGCTCGAGGGCTTCGAGGGCGTGATCGCGGAGATCGACAATGATAAGAAAATGGCGGTCGTAAACGTAAACAATATGTTCGGCGAGGTAACGCCCACAAATGTTGAGATCGCCGCTATCAAAAAGATCTGAATATTGCAAATTGCGCGCGGCGCAGATCGTTTAATGTTTTTTATGGAGGATTTTTGTCATGGCACAGAAGGTTACAGGATTTATTAAATTGCAGATCCCTGCCGGCAAAGCAACACCGGCTCCGCCCGTAGGACCCGCGCTGGGTCAGCACGGCGTTAATATCATGTCCTTTACTAAGGAGTTCAACGAGCGCACCAAGGATAAGGCGGGTCTTATCATCCCCGTTGTTATCACGGTTTACGCTGACAGAAGCTTTACGTTTATCACCAAGACCCCGCCCGCGAGCGTTCTCATCAAGAAGGCTTGCAAGATCGAGCACGGCTCGGGCGTTCCCAACAAGACTAAGGTCGCTAAGATCACCAAGGCTCAGCTCAAGGAGATCGCCGAGACCAAGATGCCCGACCTTAACGCGGCTAACATCGACACCGCTATCTCTATGATCGCGGGTACCTGCCGTTCCATGGGCGTAGAAGTTGTTGACTAATAATACAGTGGGAGGAATATTTCCGCTTGACCACAAGGAGGATATTTAATGAAACACGGAAAGAAGTATGTTGAGAGCGCAAAGCTCATTGATTCTGCTAAGGTTTACGAGTCGGGCGAGGCGCTGGACATCGTTTGCAAGACCGCTAAGGCTAAGTTCGACGAGACCGTTGAGCTGCATATCCGTCTGGGCGTTGACTCCCGTCACGCCGATCAGCAGGTTCGCGGCGCGGTCGTACTGCCTAACGGTACCGGTAAGACCATAAGAACGCTCGTATTCTGCAAGCCCGAGAAGGAAGCCGACGCTAAGGCTGCGGGCGCCGATTATGTAGCGGACAACGATACCGTCGCTAAGATCCAGGGCGGCTGGATGGACTTCGAGGTCGTTATCGCAACTCCCGATATGATGGGCGTTGTCGGTCGTCTCGGTAAGGTCCTCGGTCCGAGAGGTCTTATGCCTAACCCCAAGGCGGGTACGGTAACTCCCGACGTTGCTAAGGCTGTTCAGGAGGCTAAGGCAGGTAAGATCGAGTATCGTCTGGACAAGTCGAACATCATTCACTGCCCTATCGGCAAGGCTTCGTTCGGCACTTCCAAGCTCGAGGAGAACTTCAACGCGCTTATGGAAGCGGTAGCTAAGGCTAAGCCCGCGGCTGCAAAGGGTCAGTATATCAAGAGCTGCACCGTTTCTTCCACTATGGGTCCCGGCGTTAAGGTTAATACGCTGAGATTTGGCGTATAATCGAGTTATCGAATAATTTTGACCGCCCGACATATCTCGGGCGGTTTTACTTATAAAATATCGCATAAAAAAGCGAAAAAAATTAAAAAAACCTCTTGATTTTTGTCGGCTGTTGTGGTATAATATACTATGATAGTTGACAAAGACCGGGGATAATTTCTCCGGTCTTTAGGTTTAATAATGTCGGAACTTGGAATGAGGTGGAAGAATGGCGCTGGCTAAAGGCTTCGGCGCGGTCGAGGCGGCTGCGGAGAAAGTGGTGCGCCCGATAGTCGAGGAGCACGGCTACTCGCTGTGGGACGTGGTTTTCATCAAGGAGGGCGCTTGCTGGTATCTGCGGATACTTATCGACAAGCCCGAGGGTATCTCGATAGACGACTGCACCTCGATAGACGGCTTGATAAACGCCGAGATCGACAAGCAGGATTTTGTGGATAAGATAGATTATCTTGAGATAGGCTCGGCGGGACTGGAACGCGCGGTAAGGCGTATCGAGCAGCTCCCCGCGACGGTCGGAAAGCGGATACGGCTGAAAACCTACAAGCTCGTCGAGGGATTGGACGCGAAGAATGTGAAGTGCGTTCTCGAGGACTTCGACGGCGAAAAACTTACGATTAAAGGAGATTTCGGAACTGTCAAAGTTGATGTTTCGGAGGTCTCTACAATAAATTACGATGATTTTGATGATTTTGACACTTTAATGGAGGGATAGGAAAATGGCTAAAAGAAAGACAGTAAAAGGGGAAGATTACGGAGATTTTTACGAAAATCTTGCCGCGCTCGCCGAGGAAAAGGGGATAGACGGTGAAATTCTCGCGGGGAAGATAAAGTACGCGATCGAAAAGAGCTTGAAGTCAAATCTTCATTTCGACGACGACGAGGAGGATTTCGTGCAGGTCGATATTGATATTGTGAATAAGCGGTTTGACGTTTCGATAATGAAAGAGGTCATCGAGGTAGTTGACACGCTGTACGAACCCGAAAAGGAGATAGTTCTCGAGGAAGCGCGCAAGATAGACCCGAGGCTGGAGGTCGGCGACAGAGTGCGCTGTCCTATCGACACCAAGGAGTTCAAGCGTATCGCGGCGAAGAACGCGAAGGACCTGATACGCCAGGGCTTCTCCAACGCGGAGAGACAGCATTTGAGCGAGATCTGGGGCGAGTACGAGAACGAGGCGGTCTCCGCGACGGTAACGAGGATAGAGCCGAAAACGGGTCACGCGACTGTTGAGATAAACAAGAACGAGGTAATGCTCCCGAGAAGCGAGCAGATACCCAACGAAGTTCTCGAGGTCGGTCAGGTGATAAAGGTGTATATTTCGGGCGTTTCCAAGGAGTACAAGGAGGGCGACAAAAACCAGTACCTCAAGGTCTCCAGAAACGACAAGTGGCTGATAAAGCGCCTGTTTGAGCTGGAATGCCCGGAGATATTTGACGGCACGGTGGAGATAAAGGCGGTAAGCCGCGCGCCCGGAAGCCGAAGCAAGGTAGCGGTCATAAGCAACGACCCGAACGTCGACGCGGTGGGAGCGTGCATAGGTCCGCAGAAGAGCCGTATCAACGCCGTAACCAAGGAGATAAAGGGCGAAAAGGTGGACGTTGTGCTGTACAGCGAGGTTCCCGAGGAGTTCATAAAGCAGGCGCTCAAGCCCGCGGACGCGGTGAAGGTGGTCGTTACCAACCCGAATCCCGACAAGCGCGCGTGCAAGGTGGTCGTTCCCGACAATCAGCTCTCGCTGGCTATCGGCAACAAGGGTCAGAACGCGTGGCTCGCGGCTAAGCTCACGGGCTACAAGATAGACATCAAGGCGGAGAGCGCGGTAACTCCCGAGGACTTTATCGTCGTTCCTCTCGAGGTCCAGCCCGAAGCGGAGACCGTTCCCGAGACTGCCGAGACACCGTCCGAGACTGCGGCGGAGTAAGGAGCGGTTATGCAGAACGATCGTGAAAAGCGCGTGCCCTTGCGCAAATGCGTGGGGTGCGGCGAAATGATAGGAAAAAAAGGCGCTGTCCGCGTCGTCCGCGACAAGGACGGAAACTTCTCCGTTGACCCGACGGGAAAAAAATCGGGAAGAGGCGCGTATATCTGTAACGACGCAAACTGTCTGGAGCTCGCGAAAAAGGGCAGAAAGCTGGAGCGGTCGTTCAAGTGCCAGGTTCCCGCGGAGATATACGATATTATCGCAAAGGAGCTGACCGCAGATAAATAACGCGTTATCCACTATCTGCCTTTGCAGACGCGCGGGAAAGCTCGTTATCGGGTTTGACGCGGTCGTTGGAGAGCTGAAAAAGGGCTTCGGCGGAGTGATCTTAGCCGCCGATGTTTCCGCGAAAACGGAAAAGGAAATTCGTTTCCACGCCGAGGGCAAGGAGGTCGTAAAAGCCGAATTCGTTATGGACGACGTTCGTGACGCGATCGGCAAAAGAGCGGGCGTTCTGCTCGTGAACGACGAGGGGCTGTTCGGCTCGATCAAAAAGCAGATCGAGAAACATAATTGATTTGATTTGGAGGAATTTTACATTGCCAAGTAAACAGACTAAATATAAACTTCAGGACGTTGCCAAGGATCTCGGGATAGATAAATCGGAGCTTATCGAGCTCCTTGACAGGATATTCCCGAGCGATACGCAGAGGAAAGGGCAGAGCTCCCTTACCTCCGACGAGGTGGGCTACGTTCTCGAAAAGTACACCAAGAAGCACGAGGTCGGCGACGCTATGAAGGCGTTCCTCTCCACCAAGGACATCAAGACGGAGAAGCCCGCCGAGCCCGAGAAAAAGTCGGCTAAGAAAAAGAAAAATGAGGAGACGGTCAAGACCGAAACGGTCAAAACCGAAAAGACCGAAAAGGCTGAAAAGCCCGAAAAAACCGAAAAGGTCGAGAAGCATGAAAAGGCGGAAAAAACCGAAAAGCCCGAAAAACCCGTCAAGACCGAAAAGAAGTCCGAGGTCAAGCCCGACGTTAAGGTCGAGGTAAAGACCGAAATAAAGCCCGAGCCTAAGCCCGAGCCGGTTAAGGAAGAGGTCAAAGAACCCGTTAAGGCAGAGCCCGTAAAGGTCGAGCCCGTTAAGGCGGAGGTCAAAGAGCCCGTTAAGGAAGAGCCGAAAAAGCAGGAGGAACAGAAAAACCGTCCCGAAAATCGTGAAAACCGCGATAATCGCGATAACAAGAACGATCGTCCTAACCGCGACAACCGTGATAACCGCGACAACAGAGACGGCAAGCCCCGCGATAATAAGGATAACCGCGACAACCGCGATAATCGTGACGGCAAGCGCGATAACCGCGATAACCGTGACGGCAAGCCCCGCGATAACAGGGATAATCGGGATAACCGAAACAATAACAACAATAACAACAAGCCTCAGCAGAAGCCCGCGGCGGCTAAGGCTGTAATAGATTCGAGCAAGATAAAGGTGAACACTCCGCCTATGCAGAAGCAGAAGGGCGAGGCTGTTCAGCGCGGCGAGCAGGTGAGAAAGACCGTCGATACGCGCGGAAGCTATGTCGAGCTCGACAAGTACAACGAGCGCTATGAGACAATGGCGGCGGCGGGCAAGATGAACAACGACAACTTCCGCTCAAAGCAGAAGATAAACCAGAAGTCTCAGCAAAAGGGCAAGCAGTACGGCAAGCAGCGCGAGACCGAGGCTCAGAAGCTCAGACGTCTCGAGCTCGAGCGCGCGAGAAAGCAGCAGCTTAAAGTCCAGATACCCGACGAGATCGTTGTCGGGGAGCTTGCTACGCGCCTTAAGGTAACGGCGACCGAGGTCATCAAAAAGCTGTTCAACCTCGGCGTAATGGCGAATATCAATGAGACTATCGACTTCGATACCGCTTCGCTCGTTGCGGAGGAGCTGGGCGCTAAGGTCGAAAAGGAGATCATAATCACGATAGAGGAGCGCCTTTTCGAGGACGTGGAGGACTCGCCCGAGAGCTTGAGACCGCGCTCGCCCGTCGTTGTCGTTATGGGTCACGTCGACCACGGCAAGACCTCGATACTCGACTATATCCGCAAGGCGAACGTTCAGACCACCGAGGCGGGCGGTATCACGCAGCATATCGGCGCTTACCGCGTAAATCTCGGCGAACGCGATATTACGTTCCTCGATACCCCCGGTCACGAGGCGTTTACCTCTATGAGAGCGCGCGGCGCTATGATAACCGATATTGCGATACTCGTTGTCGCGGCGGACGACGGCATTATGCCGCAGACCGTTGAGGCTATCAACCACGCGAAGGCGGCGGGAGTTCAGATAATCGTCGCTATGAACAAAATGGATAAAGAGGGCGCTAACCCCGAAAAGGTAAAGGAAGAGCTCACGAAATACGACCTTGTCTGCGAGGACTGGGGCGGCAATATCATCTGCGTTCCCGTTTCGGCTAAGACGGGTATGGGTATGGATACCCTGCTTGAGATGGTTGGCTTGACCGCGGATATTATGGAGCTTAAAGCCAACCCCGACCGCCTTGCGAAGGGCGCCGTTATCGAGGCTCGGCTTGACAAGAGCAGAGGTCCTATCGCGACCGTGCTCGTACAGAACGGTACGCTGCATACGGGCGATATTCTCATTGCGGGAACGTCCGTCGGACGCGTGCGCGTAATGCGCGACGACAAGGGCAGAACGGTCACCGAGGCGGGTCCGTCCGTTCCCGTTGAGATAATGGGTCTGTCGGAGGTGCCGTCGGCGGGAGATACGTTCGCGGCTGTCGAGGACGAAAAGCTTGCCCGTGAGCTCGTTGAAAAGCGCAAGCACGAGGCTAAGGAGGAGCAGTTCAAGTCCTACCAGAAGGTAACGCTCGACAATCTGTTTTCGTCTATCGAGCAGGGCGAGGTCAAGGAGCTGCCGATAATCGTCAAGGGCGACGTTCAGGGCTCGGTTGAAGCCGTTAAGCAGTCGCTTGAGAAGATAACAAACGACGAAGTGCGCGTTCGTGTTATCCACGGCGGCGTAGGCGCGGTAAGCGAGAGCGACATCATGCTCGCAATGGCTTCGGGAGCGATAATCGTCGGCTTTAACGTAAGACCGCACCCGTCCGCGGAGGAGAGCGCAAAGGAGAACGGCGTTGAGGTCCGTCTGTACCGCGTGATTTATGACGCTATCGAGGATATCACCGCCGCTATGAAGGGTATGCTCGCGCCGAAATTCCGCGAGGTACAGCTCGGACGCGCCGAGGTTCGCCAGGTATTCAAAATTACGGGCGTGGGCGTTGTCGCGGGCTCGTATGTGCTCGACGGCAAGGTCGCGAGAAGCGGTCAGGTGCGTATCGTCCGCGACGGCATTATCGTCGGCGACGACCATATCGCGGGCTTGCAGCGCTTTAAGGACTCCGTAAAGGAAGTCGCGGCGGGCTACGAATGCGGTATCAGTCTTGAGAAGTTCACCGATATTAAAGAGGGAGACATTTTCGAGGCTTATATGATGGAAGAATATCAGGAATAAGGCGGTTTTCCCCCGCCTTGGGCGGGGAAAACCATATAAAGTAAAGCTAACTCTGAAAAGGAGGCTAAATGGCTAACTTTAATATAAAACGCCTCAGCGAGGACATCAGAAGAGAGCTTTCGGCGGCGGTGAGCGGCGTAAAAGACCCGCGCGTTGCCGAGGGCTTTGTGACGATAACGCGCTGCGAGGTCACCAACGATATGAGCTACTGCAAGGTGTGGGTCGCCTGTATGGGCGGCGAGGAGCGCACCGCAAAGGCTGTCGAGGGTATGAAAGCGGCTGCGGGCTACTTCAAAAAGCAGATCTCGCGAATCCGCATGCGCAAGATACCCGAGCTTATCTTTCTGGCGGACAATTCGCTTGAGTACAGCGAGCATATCGAGAATTTGATCGCTAATCTGCCCAAGCACGTTGAAGATAACGGGGAGGACACCGATGAAAATTGACGTTAAACAGGCGGCGGATCTTCTGCGCGAAAACGACGATTATCTGATACTCATGCACGCAAGCCCCGACGGTGATACTCTCGGGTGCGGTCACGCGCTCTGCGGAGCGCTGCAGCGTATGGGAAAACGCGCGAAAGCCGTCTGCCCCGAGGAGATACCTCACCGCTTTGATTACCTTTTCAAGGCGATAAAGGAGCAGGAGTTCGAGCCGAAAAACATCGTCTGCGTGGACGTTGCGGATACAAAGCTCCTCGGCGAGATGAAAGAGCTCGGCGACAAGGCGGAGCTTTGCATAGACCACCATTTGTCCAACACGGACTACGCAAAAAGAACGCTCGTCCGCCCCGAATACGCGGCAGCTTGCGAGCTGGTCTACGAGGTGATAAAGGAACTCGGCGTGGAGTTCGACAAGGAGCTTGCCAACTGCATTTACACGGGAACGGCGACCGACACGGGGTGCTTCAGGTTCTCGAACACCACCGCGCAGACGCACATTATCGCCGCCGAGATGATAGGCTGCGGTGCGGAGTTCGCGATGATAAACTATGTTAATTTCGACCTGAAAACGCAGGGGCGCATTCGCCTCGAGCAGGAGGTCCTGAAGAACATTCAATACTTCGCGGACGGTCACGTCGCTATGGTATCTGTGCCGCTGTCGCTGGTGGAGAGCATTCCCGATATCGACAGCGACGACGTGGGTGCGCTCTCGAATATCCCCCGTCAGATAGAGGGCGTGGACATAGGCATTTGTATGAAAGAGAAGAAAAAGGGCGTTTACAAGGCGAGTATGCGTTCGAGCGAGCTCATTAACGTCGCGGAGATATGCGCCGAGTTCGGCGGCGGCGGTCACGAAAGAGCCGCGGGCTGCTCGTTCTACGGCGGAACTATCGAGGACGCCGAGCAGAACGTTATAAGGGCTTGCTGTAACGCGCTGGCAAAGGCGGGTATTGAATGACGGGCGTAATTGTCGTGAACAAACCGCAGGACTTCACCTCGTTTGACGTTGTCGCCGTAATGCGCGGCTGTTATCACACGAAAAAGGTCGGTCACTCGGGAACGCTCGACCCTATGGCGACGGGCGTTCTGCCCGTGTTTATCGGCTCGGCGACCAAGGCGGTATCGATACTGCCCGACAGCGATAAGAGCTACCGCGCGGGATTTCGTCTCGGGCTTACCTCGGATACTCTCGATATTTGGGGGAAATGTACCGAGCAAAAGGCGGTCAAGGTTACGGAAAGCGAATTGCTTTCGGTTCTCGAACGCTTCCGCGGCGAGATATACCAGATACCCCCGATGTATTCCGCGCTGAAAGTAAACGGGCAGAAGCTCTGCGACCTCGCGAGACAGGGAATTACCGTGGAACGTCAGCCGCGGAAGATAACGATAACGAGACTGGAAATGTCGGAATTTGACGGCACGGACGGCGTTATCGAGGTTGACTGTTCGTCGGGAACGTATATCCGCGCGCTTATCGACGACATAGGAAAAGCGCTCGGCACGGGCGCGGTAATGACGAGCCTTGTGCGGACCCGCGCCTGCGGCTGCGGCATAAACGAGGCTTATCCTCTCGAGGAGCTCAAAGTAAAGCCGCTCGACGAGCTTGAAAAACTGCTTTTGCCGACCGAGAGCGTATTTAAAGCCTATCCCGAAATTCATCTTGACAACGAGCAGAAGCGCCTTTATTTAAACGGCGTAAGGCTTGACGCAAACAGGCTGAGCGCCGTTGTTACAAACGGAGAAATGTTCCGCGTGTATGGAGGAGAGTTTCTCGGGATAGCGAAAATTACTTCCGATGAACTGATATCGGTAAAACGATTTGACGGTGGTAAAGAAAATTGATTGATATAACGTATGGCGCAGCACCGTCGGAAAGGACGGCTGTCGCGCTGGGGTATTTTGACGGACTGCATCTGGGGCATATCGGCGTTATCGGCGCGGCGCTGGCGCAAAAGCTAAAGCCCGCCGTGTTTACGTTCAACTGCGACACCACGCTCCCGAAGTTCAGAAGTCCCGAGGACATTATCTCGTTTGAGAACAAGCGCGAGCTTATGGAGAAAATGGGCGTGGAGTATATCTGCGCGCCCGATTTTGCCGAGGTCTGCACGCTTACCGACGAGGATTTTGTCCGCGAACTGCTTCACAAGCGTATGAACGCGGGCTTCGCGTGCTGCGGACGGAATTTCCGTTTCGGGCTGGGCGGTCACGGCACACCCGAGATACTGACCGGGCTTGGCGCGAAATACGGTATTGCCGTGGAAATAGTCGAGGACGTATGTCTTGACGGCGAGATGATAAGCTCCACGCGTATCCGCGAGCTTATCCGCACGGGCGGGATAGAGCAGGCGAACAGGCTGCTCGGCTACGAGCTCCGCTTTAAGCTGCCCGTCGTTTCGGGAAACAGGATAGCGCGGACGCTCTCTTTCCCGACCATTAACCAGATAATCCCCAAAACCAACGTGATACCGCGCTTCGGCGTGTACGCGAGCTTTGTAAGCGTGCGCGGCAAAAACTACCGCGGTATTACCAACATCGGCATACGCCCGACCGTAGTCGACGGCGGCGAGACCGTTATGGAAACGCATATACTGAATTTCGGCGGAGAATTATACGGTGAAAAGGTCGCCGTTTCGCTGATAAAATTTCTGCGCCCCGAGCGCAGGTTCGCGGGTCTTGACGAGCTGAAAGAGCAGATCGAAAGCGACATCGCGGCATTGGACAAATTAAATTTTGAGAGGAATGGATAACAATGGAAATCAGAACACGTTTCGCGCCCAGTCCTACCGGCTATATGCATATCGGTAATCTGAGAACGGCTTTGTACACTTACCTTATCGCTAAAAAGAACGGTGGAAAATTTATTCTGCGTATCGAGGATACCGACCGGGAGCGTTATGTTGAGGGCGCTGTCGACGTTATCTACAAGACCCTCCGCGACTGCGGGCTCAACTGGGACGAAGGTCCCGACGTTGGCGGAGACTACGGACCTTATATTCAGAGCGAGCGTATGGGTATGTTCAAGGAATACGCCGAGGAACTGGTGAAAAAGGGAAGCGCGTACTACTGCTTCTGCACCAAGGAGCGTCTTGAAGCGCTTGCGGCGTCGCAGAAAGGCGACGCGTCGCAGATGTACGACCGCCACTGCCGTCATCTCTCGAAAGAGGAAATTGAAAAGAACCTTGCCGCGGGCATTCCCTATGTTATCCGACAGGCTATCCCGGAGGAGGGCTCTACGACGTTTCACGACGAGATTTACGGCGATATTACCGTTGAAAATTCCATTCTTGACGACCAGGTTTTGCTTAAAACCGACGGTATGCCGACCTACAATTTCGCGAACGTAGTCGACGACCACACCATGAAAATAACTCACGTTGTACGCGGCAACGAGTATTTATCCTCCGCGCCCAAGTACGAACTGCTGTACTCGGCGTTCGGCTGGGAACCGCCTATGTATATTCACGTTGAGCACATTATGAGGGACGCTCAGCACAAGCTCGCCAAGCGCGACGGCGACGCTTCGTTCCAAGGCTTGATGGAAAAGGGCTATATGACCGAGGCTGTACTCAACTACATTCTGCTTCTCGGCTGGGCTCCCAAGGGTGAAAACGAGATATTTTCACTGGACGAGATGATAGAGAACTTCGATCTTTCGGGCATTTCCAAGTCTCCCGCTATGTTTGACCCCTTGAAATTAAAGGCGATAAACGCGCATTATGTCCGCGCTTTGCCGCCCGAGAAGTTTGCCGAGGCCGCAAAGCCGTATATCCGCCAAGCCTGCAAACGTACCGATGTTGACCTCGATCTGCTTTGCAGCGTGCTTCAGCCCCGCGCAGAGCTCTTCACCGATATACCCGCTCAGGTCGATTTTATAGACGAGCTCCCCGAATATTCGCTCGACTTGTACACCAACAAAAAGATGAAAACCACACCCGAGACCTCCCTCGACGCTTTAAAGAAGATACTCCCCGTCCTTGAGGGCATTGGCGATTTCACGCAGGAGAACATTCACGACGCTCTCTTCAAGCTCATCGAGACCGAGGGCGTTAAGAACGGCGTTATCCTGTTTCCTTTGCGCATAGCGCTTTCCGGCAAGCAGGTCACCCCCGGCGGCGGTATCGAGCTCGCCGTTATCCTCGGCAAGGACGACGCTCTCGCGCGTATCAGAAAGGGAATTGAGCTGTTGTCGGCTTAATTTTCATTTACAGTTCACTTGAATTTCACTATGGGGATTTATAATTATAATGTTAGTTATAAGGTAAATCTTTCTTGTATAGTGTTGCTTGAAGCGCGGATCGTTTTTTTCTGCCCCCGGCAGAAAAAAACGATTGATCAAAGATTTTGCCTGTTGGCAAAATCTTTGATTTGGGGAAAAACTCTTGTTTTTCCCCAAACCCTTTTAGCGCTCTGGGGGAGCCGCCGCTTCGCGGCAGTGCGGGGCTTCGCCCCTCGGTTGCGCTTCGCGCAACCACCGCGCTGGCGCGCGGTATCCCGGGCTTTGCCCGGACCTAGCAGAGGCTCTGCCTCTGCACTCCGCCTAAGGGGCAAGCCCCTTAGGAATCCCGTTTTTTTAGACTTTAAGGAGACATATGATTGAAGTAAGAAATCTAAGCAAATCCTACGGCAGCAAGCTCGCTGTCGACAACATCAGCTTCACCGCCAACGAAAGTGAGATTTTAGGCTTCCTCGGTCCTAACGGTGCGGGAAAGTCCACGACGATGAATATGCTCACCGGCTACCTCTCCTCCTCCGGCGGCGAAGCCCTCATCAACGGCGTCGACATCCTCGAAGACCCCATCGGCGCAAAGAAAAACATCGGCTACCTCCCCGAACTCCCGCCGCTCTATATGGATATGACGGTCAACGAATACCTCAATTTCGTCTACGACCTCAAAAAATGCAAGCTCCCCCGCCGCTCGCACCTCAACGAGATATGCTCCCTGGTAAAGATCACGGACGTGCAAAAGCGCGTTATCCGCAACCTCTCCAAGGGCTACCGCCAGAGAGTGGGCGTGGCGCAGGCGCTCGTCGGAAACCCGAGCGTCCTTATCCTCGACGAGCCGACGGTCGGACTTGACCCCAAGCAGATAATCGAGATACGCACGCTGATAAAGAAGCTCGGCAAGAACCACACGGTAATTCTGTCGTCGCATATCCTTTCGGAAGTCCAAGCGGTCTGCGACCGCATTGTCGTTATCGACAAGGGAAAATTAGTCGCGAACGACACCGCCGAGAACCTCTCGCGCAGTCTCTCCGCCGACCACAAGCTCACCGTTCAGATAGAGGGCTCAAACAAGGAAGTGCAGTCGCTTCTGTCGGCTATCCCCGAAATGGTGGAGGTCCATATGAACCGCGAAGTCGAAAAAGGCGTGTTCGAGTACGAGCTTAACGCCAAGGAGGGCGCGGACGTTCGCCGCGAGGTATTCAAGCGCATGGCGGCGAGAAATTACCCGATACTGCTCATGCGCAGCAGCGAGCTGACCCTCGAGGAGATATTCCTCAAGCTCACCACGGGCGACTTTTACGGAAATGTTGAAAACGGAGGGAAATAATGCCTGCAATTATTAAACGCGAAATTTCGTCATATTTCACATCGCCGCTCGGCTATGTGTTCTTGGCGGTATTCTACGGCTTTTCGGGGCTGTTTTTATGGATGAACTGTCTCGCGACGGGCTCTGCCGAGATCGCGGGAGTGTTCGTTCTGATGTTCTTTATAATGATGATCCTTATCCCGGTGCTCACAATGCGCACAATGGCTGACGACAAGCGGCAAAAGACCGACCAGCTCACGCTGACCAGCCCCGTAAGCCTGTTCGGATTGGTCATGGGAAAGTTCCTCGCGGCGTTTTTCGTGTTCTTCTGCGCCGTGCTGATACTGCTTATCTACGCGGTGTTTATGTCCGCGGCGGTCGCGAAATCGGGAAACGTTTT
Source organism: Oscillospiraceae bacterium (assembly GCA_014799395.1). Classification (GTDB taxonomy): domain Bacteria; phylum Bacillota; class Clostridia; order Oscillospirales; family Ruminococcaceae; genus CAG-115. The sequence goes on from JAAVID010000023.1 coordinate 16,814, forward strand.
CGCCTGGGCGACGTTCTGGGGGAACTTCGTGGGTATGATACTCATGGGCGGCGTTTTCATCTCCGTCGGCATTTTCATCTCCAACCTCACCGAAAATCAGATGATAGCCGCTATCGGAAGTATCGGCGCGAACATACTGCTTTGTATGTTCGACATCATCTCGAATTACGTTCCCTCGGAGGGCATACGCAATATCATAAGCTCGCTGTCGGTGTTCTACAAGTACAACGAATTCACCGTCGGCATTTTCAGTCTCAAGAATATTCTTTTCTTTTTGAGCCTTATCGTTATCTTTAACTTTCTGACAATGCGGTTTATCGAACGCCGCCGTTGGAGCTGAGGGGGTGCTTTGATTGAGTAAGAAAAAGAATACTCCCGAAAACGAAGAAAATATTTCCGAGGAAATAAAGGAAGCCGACGAAATAAACGATACTGCCGAGACCAACGATATTGCCGCGGAAAAGGCGGAGGACAAACCCGCTAAGCCGCAAAAGGCAAAGCGTAAATTCAACGTGCGCAGCTTCAAGCACGGCTCTATGTCCGTGGTGCTTACCGTTGTGTTTATCGCGGCGGTCGTTGTCGTGAACATTATCGTGGGGCTTATCTCGGAGCGCGTCAACACCTCCGCCGACCTCACAGACGGCTTGTACACGCTTGACGAAACCACCGAGAAATACCTCGCGGAGACGCTCAACACCGATATTACGCTCACCGTTCTCCGCACCGAAAAGGATTTCGAGGAGCAGAGCTCGCCGTACAAGCAGGTGCACGAGCTGTTGAAGAAAATGGATATGACCGAACATATCAAGGTGGACTATCTCGACCTCGACAGCAACCCGAATTATACCTCGCAGTTCAAGGGCGAGACCCTCGCGGCGAACTATATCGTGGTCGAGTGCGAAAAGACGGGCAGACATAAGATATTGTCGCCGTATGAATATTTCTCGTTCAACCAGACCTATTTGCAGACCTACGGGCAGTACGTCGTCGAGGGCTCGAATATCGAGCAGGAGGCGGTATCGGCAATGCTCGCGGTCTCGAACGAGGACGTTATCCGCGTTGCGTTCACCGAGGGCTACGGAGAGAGCGACAGCTCGGCGCTGCGCAATCTGCTCTCCAAGAACGGCTATGAGACGGAAACGCTCAATTTGACCATTACGGACACGATAGACCCCGACATTGACTTCGTGATAATGTACGCGCCGTCTATCGACCCCGACGCGGCTCAACTCTCCAAGCTCGACAAGTATCTCGACAACGGCGGAGCTTACGGCAAGAACGTGTTCTACTTCGCCTCGACCTCTCAGCCCGAGACCCCGAACATCGAGAGCTTTCTTAATGACCGCGGAGTATCGGTCGGATATTACAGGATAGGGCAGAGCGACGCGAACTACCTTATCAGCAGTATGACCTTATTCGCTCACTTGCAGCAGATAAAGGACACCGACTATACGCAGGACGTGCTCGATTCGAGCCTGTATACGCTCGGCGCGGATCTCCGCCCCGTGTACGTTCTCGACAGAAGCTCCAACGACCGCGAGGTGCTGATGACGACCTACGACAACGCGTTTTTGTACCCGCTCGGCGTGGGTCTCGATGAGAATTTCAGCATTGACTCCGCGGAGAGCGGAACGTTCAACGACATAGTAATGTCGTCGCACGTCCATACCAACGGCGCAAAGAGCAGACTGCTCGTAGTCGGCTCCGACCAGCTCTCCGGAAGCAGTTTTCTCTCGTACAACAACGCAAACAATCCCGAGTTTTTCCTCGGAATATTCAACAAAATAAGCGGCAAGGACGACGGTATCACGATAAAAGCCAAGACGTTCTCCAATGTAACGTTCGAGATGAACGCCGCGACCGCGAACGTTCTCGCGATAGTTCTTTGTATCGTTATCCCCGTGCTTGTTATCGTGCTCGGTATCGTCATCTGGGTGCGCAGGAGGCATAGATAATGAAGCTGACCAAATCCGTAAGATCTGTCATCATCGCGGCGGCGGTACTGCTCGTGCTCGGCGTTGTTATGATGATCTTAATGCTCACCGCGCCCAAGGAGAATGATGAAAGTTCTTCTTCGGAGCTTTCGTCGGTCGTCGAGGAGACGATAAATATCACGTCTCAGTCGACCGACAAGGTTTTAAAGCTCACCGTCTCCAACGAGAACGGAAAATACACGTTTGAGAGACAGAAGCGTATCGTGTCGTCGACGGACAGCGAGGGCAAGGTCTCCTCGCAGGACGAGTACTACTGGACGAGCGCCGACCTTAAAGGCGTTACGCAGAGCGACACGTCCGTCCGCAATTTCGTGAATTCGCTTTCGGCGCTCCCCGCAAAGAGCGTCGTGGAGGAAAACGCGGACGACCTTGAAAAGTACGGTCTCGAAACTCCTCTCGCGAGTGCGGAGGTCAGCTTTGAGGACGGAAGCGTCATAAAGCTGAACTTCGGCATACAGAACCCCGCAAGCACCTCTTCGGCTTATTGCTGTACGGAGGGAAGCAATAAAGTTTATCTTGTTAATTATTACAGCGTTTCGGGCGCGTATTCTCCCGTAAACAGATACGCGAACCTCGTGCTGACGGATAGCCTCAACAGCGACGGCTCAAATCAGCTCGATTATCTCAAAATTCAGCGTAAGGATTTAGATGAGGAAGTCGAGATACGCTATATGTTCGACGTTGCCGAGGACGCGGAGAGCGAGGACAGCGTAATTGCGACGTTCAACACTCACCGCTTTGTGAAGCCCGTCACCGCCGAGATAGACATAACCACGGGCTCAAGCGTATGCAACAACGTTTACGGAATGACAATGAGCGCGTGCGAGTATCTTGAGCAGACCGACGAGAATATGAAAGCGTGCGGTCTCGACGACCCGTTTGTGAAAATGACGTTCAAGTACGGCGGCAATATACGCACGCTCCTGCTCGGGAACGAGATAATCTCCGAGACCGAGGTGGAAAACTCGCCGTCGCTTACGACGGTCACGGGCTATTACGCCGTGCTGGAGGGAACAAACGGCATTTTCTCGATAGCGAAGGACAGCGCGCCGTGGTATACGTTCAACATCTCGGATATCGTTTCCAGACAGCCGCTCTCGCCGTATATCTACACCGTCGAGAACGTCACGATAACCACGCCCGACGGGGAGTACAAATTCGACATCGACAGCGAAAACAAGCGGTTTTTCAACAACGGAAGCGAGGTTGAAAGCGACGAGTTCAAGAAGCTGTATCAGCAGCTTATAAGCTCGATAGGCGAGGAGATGTATACCGAGCAGACCTCTTCCGCGCCCGATGTGACGGTAAAATTCCGGTATAGGGAAAAATATTTCGACACCTACGGCACCGAGGAGGACGTTGTCGAGTTTATTCCCGACGACGGCAGAAAGTATATTATCAACATCAACGGAAAAACCCTTTTCAAGGTGCGCGGGATATACGTCACGCGTCTCACCGAAAACATCATCGCGCTGCTAAACGGCGGCACGGTAAGCTATGACTGGTAAAATTACAAATGGAGGTACACCAATGGACGATCTTTTATTTTACAGGGGCTTCCCCCTTATCCGCAGCGGAAACACTATCTTTTACGGAA
>JAAVID010000024.1 GCA_014799395.1 Oscillospiraceae bacterium
CGTAGGGAGAGAGGGGCGCCATGTAATGCGTCCGCTATTTGTCACGATGTCCAGCGCCCTCTCTCCCGAAGGGTGTCCTCTTGCACCCTTGCGTCGACATAGAAATAAAAAAGAAACGAAACCACAGCGGACAGCAAAGAAAACCTAACAAATTCCGTTCTACCTCAAAATAAACGTTTGCAAAACTCCCCCATCTATGCTATAATAAAATCACCACCTTACAAAAATGTAAGAAAAATGTAAGACAAATCAATAGCGGATTTTTTTCGGCTATGCTATAATAATAACAGAGAACAGAGCGGAGGTCAATATAACTTAGTCACATACACAGAATTTCTCCCAAAGCCTCCGCTCCGCTCTCTTATCTTAATAAGGAGTTTACAATATTATGGCACTGCTTGAAGTCAACAATATCAAAAAGACCTATGTACAGCGCTTCGGCGGAAATAAGGTCGAAGCGCTCAAAAACGTTTCATTCTCCGCCGAGGAGGGGGAATTTATCGCGATCATGGGCGAGAGCGGTTCGGGTAAAACTACCCTGCTCAATATCCTCGCCGCGCTCGATAAGCCCACCGCGGGAAGCGTCGTCCTCGACGGAAGCGACCTCACCAAGATCCGCGAGAGCGAAATGTCGGAGTTCAGACGAGATAACCTCGGCTTCGTGTTCCAGGATTTCAACCTCCTCGACACATTCTCCGTCAAGGATAATATCCTGCTCCCATTAGTCCTCCGCGGAATGAAATACCGCGATATGGAAGAAAAGCTCCTCCCCATTACAAAGGCGCTCGGTATAGAAAAGCTGCTCACCAAGTTTCCCTACGAAATATCGGGCGGTCAGAAACAGCGCACCGCCGTCGCACGCGCTATCATCACCGACCCCAAAATACTCCTCGCCGACGAACCCACCGGCGCGCTCGACTCCAAGGCAAGCGACGAGCTTTTAAAGCTGTTCGGCGGAATAAACTCGCGCGGACAGACTATACTTATGGTAACGCACTCCGTAAAAGCCGCCTCCCACGCGCGCAGAGTGCTGTTTATCCGCGACGGCACTGTATTCCACCAGATATACCGCGGCAAAGGCACTACCGACCAGATGTACCGCAAAATTTCCGACGCGCTCACCGTAATGGCTTCGGGAGGTGAGGCGGTATGACGACACTGTACTCGCGCCTCGCGTTCGTCGGGATAAAAAAGAACGGCAGAGCCTACGCGCCGTATATCCTCACCTCGTCGCTTATGGTCATGATCTTCTACATTATCGGCTTTCTCGCGGGAAGTCCGCTTCTTCACGATATGAGGGGCGGCAGCGGAATGACCCAGATACTCACCATGGGCATTATAGTAATGGCGATATTCTCCGCTATTTTCCTGTTTTACACCAACTCTTTCCTTATTAAAAGGCGCAAGCGCGAATTCGGACTGTACAATATTCTCGGTCTCGGTAAAGTACAGATAGCGCGTATTCTGATATGGGAAACGCTGTTGGTCTACGCTATTTCGATAATCGCGGGGCTGGGCTTCGGAATGCTGTTTTCCAAGCTCGCGGAATTTCTGGCGACCCGTATGCTTTCCGAACAGCTCGTGTATTCGTTTTCGGTGGATATTCCGACAATTATCGGGGCGATAATATGGTTCGCTATCGTGTTTACCGCGATACTGCTGAACTCTCTGCGGCAGCTTTTCTTCTCGCGCCCCATTGAGCTGTTCCGCTCCGAAAACACGGGCGAGCGCCCTCCGCGCACGAATATCCCGGGAGCCGTCATAGGGCTGACCCTGCTCGGCATAGCCTACTATATGGCGGTGACGATTGAGCGCCCCGACGCGGCTCTGGTCGCGTTTACGTTCGCGGTCATACTGGTCATCATCGCGACCTATCTGCTGTTTATCGCGGGCAGTGTGGTTATGTGCAGAATTCTGCAAAAAAACAAAAAATATTACTATCAGACCAACCACTTTGTTTCGGTATCGCAGATGGCTTACCGTATGCGCAGGAACGGCGCGGGTCTGGCTTCGATCTGTATTCTGGCGACAATGGTCCTGGTAACTATCTCGTCTACGTCCTCGCTGTTTATCGGTATCAACGGATATGTTGAACGCGAATACCCGTATGATATTATGACTACGGCTTATGTTCACAATGACATCAGCGACTTCGATAAAATGTACGAGGCTATCGGTCAAGCCGTTAAGGACAGCGGATTTCCGAACGCTCCTCACGACGAGTATATACAGCACAGACTGGGACTTAACACAACAATGCTCCGCAATCATATGGGCGTGCCGCTCCCCGACCCCGACTTAGATACCGAGGAGTCGAACTACTACGTTTCCGGATACTTCTATCTTATAGAAGAATTTGACGAGGTAAAAGAACTGGGAATTACGCTCGGCGAGCGCGACATAGCGGTATACGAGCCGCTGACCGACCACGTCAAGCATATGGACACGATAACTATCGGCGACGTCGGCGAGTTCAATATTATCCCGATAGAACAGCAGCTGAAGTTTGACGAGGAGGAACTGTACTCGACAATTGAAATACCCGTCTACATTTTCGTCAAGGACATTTCGGTGCTGGACGAAATATTTCAGTATCAGAAAGACGACATCGGGCGTTCGCTTTATATAACGTATAACTTCAATATCTCCGACAGCGAGAGCGACTTGCTTGAAGTGCGGTACGTCTGCGACAAGCTCCGCAAATACGACGTTACTGGCGAGATAGAACAGGAATACGACATACCTATCGAGATCGACACGCGCGCCACTCTCCGCGACAACTACTACGGCATTTACAGCGGACTGTTCTTCCTTGGCATTTTAATGGGCGGAGTGTTTATTCTCGCGGCGGCGCTGATAATGTACTACAAGCAGATAAGCGAGGGCTTTGAGGACGCGGCGCGGTTTGAGATACTGCAAAAGGTCGGAATGAGCCGCCGGGAGGTCAAGTCCGCGATAAATTCGCAGGTGCTTACGGTGTTCTTTCTGCCGCTTGCGGCGGCGGGGCTGCATATGGCGTTCGCGTTCCCGATACTGTCGCGGCTGCTGAGGCTGTTCAATATGACCGACACGGGGCTGTTCGGGCTGATGACCGTTGCGAGCTTCGCGGTGTTCACGCTGATGTATGTGCTGTTCTACAAGCTGACCTCGCGCAGTTATCTCGGCATAGTAAGCGGTAACAACAAGTAATTTTGCTCTCACCGTCGGAGACGGCAAGAGCAAACGAAAAACCTTGAATTACGGAAACATTTAAGGCAATAAGTTCAACATTATATAAGGGGGCTAAACAATGAAGCAAAAACTCGAAAAAGCAGCGCACAAATCATTCGGCATAATCCTCGCGCTTGCCGCAATTCCCGCCGTTATCGTATTCGTTATCGTATGGTTCGTAACGAGAATGGGCGGCAAGGCAGCGGGGCTGATAGCGAGGGGTAATCATGAAAACGAAGAAGAAAATTATAAGAACGATTTTTAGTATCGTCGGTATCACCGCGGCTCTCTGCGCGGCGGTCGTCGGATTTTTCGCGATAAAGGGCGCGGTTATGTGGAATAACGCCAAAGCCGCTCACCCGATAACGGAGACCGTCTCGCAATTGCAGTCGGAGAACGGCTTCGCGAGAATAGCCGAGCTGCCCGAATTCTACATAAACGCGGTCATCTCCGTCGAGGACAGAAAGTTCCGCACTCACAACGGGATCAATCTGAAGTCGATAGCACGGGCTATGCTGTACGATATAAAGTCGCTGTCGTTCGAGCAAGGCGGGTCTACCATTACCCAACAGCTCGCGAAAAATCTGTGGTTCACGCAGGAGAAGAAGATAGAGCGGAAATTCGCCGAGGTCTACGCGGCGTTTGAGCTCGAGAACGCGCTGTCAAAGGACGAGATCTTCGAGCTGTATGTGAACACGATCTACTTCGGAAGCGGCTTTTACGGCATAACCTCCGCCGCGCTCGGATATTTCGACAAAGCTCCCTCGGAGCTTACCGAGTACGAGTGCGCAATGCTCGCGGGGCTTCCGAACGCGCCCTCGGCGTACTCTCCCGACGAATCGCCGGAGCTTGCGCGTCAGCGTCTCGGAATGGTTCTCGACAGTATGGAGAGCAACGGCGTAATAACCGCCGCCCGCGCCGAGGAGGTAATGGCGGCGGCGTGAGAGCTTAATAAAACACGACGGCAATATTCAACAATATATTACAGAAAGGCGATTTTATGAAAAAAGCAATTATTATTATCGGAACCGTATTTGTACTGTTCGCGGCGGCTTTGTCGATAGTGGTGTTTGTCGGCGTTGGCGTGGGCGACAACAGCTTTTACGCGCGCGTTGACAACACCAAGGTCAAAGACGTGATGGATAACGATATGAGGTTCTCCTATTCGCTTCCCGCCGTCAGCAGCAGCGGCGAAAAGAAAACCGTCGAGTTTATGACCTACCGTCGGCTGCGCGAGGGAGCGCTCCTCAAGCTCAAACTCCTCCCGCTCCGCGGCGTGACGGACTGGGAAGAAGTTCAATGGAACGACCTCCCCGACATAATCAAGAGCGTATTCCCCAACGCGGAATCCCGGCAATGATATTGCACACTATCCCAATATTTGAGAAGCAACCCGCGCTTTTGGAATTTTTTTTGAAAAGCTCTTGACAAATTCAAAAAAAAATGCTATAATTATTACTGTTGTTGAGGATACTCGGCAACAGTACGCGCCAGTAGCTCAGCTGGATAGAGTATCTGGCTACGAACCAGAGGGTCGGGGGTTCGAATCCCTCCTGGCGTGCCATAGGAAACCCGCTTAACCGTTAGGGTTGAGCGGGTTTTCTTGTTTTCAGAAAGACGATAGTTATATAGTTAAATTGAATTTTCGTGCGCCGTTTGTGCGCCATTTTTATAAAATTACATTAAACAATATTTGACGATATGACACACAGGCCGCTCGTTTTCAGTTTCGAGCGGCTTATTTTTATGATATTTTGCTGTGTTTCTCTTGCGGTTCGTCAAATATCACGTCGGCAATGCAGTTCGCGGCTGCCTCGTCGGCTTTGCGCATAATATGCCCGTATTTGTCGGTCGTCGTGCTGACCTTGCTATGACCTAAGCGGCGGCTGATACTGATACTGTCAACACCGTTGAAATACAGAACACTAACCATAGTGTGGCGGAACGCGTGAGGGTTGATGTGCGGGAGAGCATAGCGCTTGCTGTTCCAACTGCCAGCGCCGATATTCTTTCAAAAGCTCCATAGTCTGGACGGGCAGTTTTATGTAACGCTGTGAATTCGCGGTTTTCGGAGTATCTTCGTATATTCCCCGATCTGACGTGTACAACAAGTTATTGCAGATATAGATCTGATTGTTATTCCAGTCAATACAGTTCCATTTCAAACCGAGAATTTCCCCGCGCCGTGCTCCCGTGATGAGCAGCAGATGAACAGCCGCTCGCCACTTTATCGGCTCTTGCTCCAGACAGTCGCGTATGCGCTTTATATCTTCTACCTCGAAGTAATTAGCCTCTTTTACAATCGGTTTGGGCGTTGTGGCTTTTGCCGCCGGGTTATACGGAATAAGCAGCTCTTTTTCGGCTTGTGCGAGAACGACGGATATAAAACGGTGATGTTCCAGAATAGTTTTGTTGGAGAGCGGCTGCATATCCTTTTTGACGTCGAACAGCACGGCGGTTTTCTCTCCCAGCGCCGCCGCGATCGTGTCTGCCTTGTCGGCGGCTATATTCTTCCCGTGAACGGCATTTGCAACGGTATTTTCGGCAATTCCCGCCTTTTGCGCGATCGATTTGAACGTAGCACCGCAAACTCTTAATCGAGCGGCTAAAACCGTACCGCCGATCGATAAGGTCTTTGCTGTCGCCGTTCCCGCGCTCTCACGCAAGCCGCTCTTGGAAAGCTGGGCATACAATTCATTAAGGTGCTGTGGGCGTATGTCATTCAGCTTGAAATGCCCGATACCTTGATTTATGCGCTCCGCCAGCTTACGGTATGAGTAGATTGTGTTGTGCTTTACGCCGCTGCGCTCTTTCAACTGAATGACATATTCGGCATACTCCGCGAACGTTTGCTTGTTATCGAGTTTATATCCTCTTGCGCACTGTTCCTCAAACTTTACGACAAATCGGTTCAGTTCTCGGGCAATCTGCTTTTCGGTCATTCCCTTTTCGGGCTTGTAGGACGTTGTAAACGGTTTGAGCCGCCGTCCGCTGCTGTCATAGCCGTGATATACCCGGATAGTATAGCTTGTGATGTTGCCGTTCTTGTCGCGGCGCGGGGTGATGTTAGCCATCTTTATCAGTTCCTTTCTTTAACTTGAAATTTTCACCATACTTTTCTAGGAAAGTTTTAATTGCGGTTATTTTGGCTTTCAATGTGCCCATATGTTCAGCATAGTCATCTTCATTCCAATTTTTAAATCCTCCGTTATTATAATGGACTTCATATCGCTTTTCTGCCGCTTCTAACTCTTTAAGCTCATTAGTTAAGCATGATCTAACAGCCTTGTTTTTTTCAAGGAAATAGGCTGAACAGTCGGTGCTATCTTTGATTTTTGCAATAACGGCGGCGGCTGATTTTGTTAGTTTAAATTCTTCAAGAGCAGACATATCTTCATAGTCCTCCGAAAGCCAGTCAGGACAATATACAAATGTTGCACCAAATTCTGATAGTGTTTCATCAAGTGCCTTTCGTATAAGATCAAAGATATAATCTTTGTCAAATTTATTGCGTTCATTGCATTTTTCGCACTCTTGTTTGTGTTCTGGATAAGTCTTGATCAAATTATCACATATAAATTTGCACAATTTAACGTCATTCAAAATTAAATTGTCATAGAATTCATCGCCGTTAGCAATCGGGTTTATAACTGTATCATAATATCTTTTTGCCATTTCCAGTCGTTCAATTTCGCACAAATGTTTAACAATATCCTTGAAATCGTTCTTTTCCAGTAGCAGATTAGCATTTAATTGACTAGCCTTTATTGCTCTTAGATTTTCAACCGACTTCTCGGTAATTCCCAAATCGTTGCATATAGGAATATTTTCTTTTTGGGATGCCGAAGTACGCCCCATAAGGTAATCAAGAGGAACATTAAAATATGTCGCTGCCAAATCTAACGTGTCAATATTAGGGGCACGTCCACCTTCATAATAGCCTAAAGCAGCTCTGGATATATTTAATTCTTTTGCCAATTGGGCTTGGGTCAATCCTCTTTTTTCTCTTAAATCCCGTAGCCTTTCCCCGAAAATTTTCCCTATATCTTGTGCCACAACTTTCACCTCATAATATGTTTTTAATGTCTTTGCAATATTTATTGACTTTGCTTGACAAATGACAAAAAATGTGGTAGAATTAATCCAAGCCACAGAAATCATCTTCATCTTAATCATACCACAGAAATCATCATCTGTCAAGTGCTATTTTTTTAGGAGGTGAAAAGAGTATGTGCAACGCAGATATTCGAGCAGAAGCAAAGCAAGCAGGCGTATTTCTTTACGCTATCGCGGATAAGTTGGGTGTTAGTGAGCCGACAATGACGCGTTTACTTCGCCGTGAGCTGCCGACGGAAAAAAAGAAGCAGATCAAGGGCATTATCGCCGAAATTGCCGCCGAGCAGCGCACTGAAAACAGCGCAAAATGAATGCCGCTCGGCTGGTTGCAACAGCCGAACGGCAAGACGGAACTAACAGACTTACAGTAATAGGTTGCAGCTCCGAGAATATTATATCACATTTTGCGGAGCTTTTCAACCGGAAAGCGAGGAAAAATTGAGGATTTCAGAATTTATACCGATTGGACGGAACAATTCAACACCAATGAAAACACTTTCCAAGCGTCTCAACAAGGATCCGCGCACTTTACGGGCGCTCGTACAACGCGAGCGCGAAAAAGGCGAACCAATCTGCTCCAATTGGGAGCAAGGTGGATATTATATGCCAGCTAACGAGTTTGAGGCACGGATTTATTATCGTCAGCAGCGTAGTCGTATCAAATCGGCGATAGCCGCGTTGAACGGCGTAAAAAAATATTTGAAAGGGAAAGGCGACAATGGACAATAAATTAAATACACCGCGAATACAAGTGGAGGGAATTAAGAGTACCGCCGAAATTTTAGGGCTCTCGGTTCACTTCGTGCGAACTGCGGTTGCTAACGGTGATGTCGTTTCCGTGCGAGCTGGGCGCAAAATTTTAGTTAATGTTGACAGTTTTCGGCGGTATCTGGAAACGGGTATTCCGCAAGGAACGCCGCCGCAAGCCGCTTCCCAGACCGAGACCGCGCCACGCATTATGCCGATCTCTTTGTGTTAAGGCGGTGCGACTATGGGCTTTGTAAAGATTTCGGACGATCTGCCGAGCTGGGCTTGGTATGCAGATAACAACACTTTGCTTGTATACATACGTCTACTTCTTGGTGCAGCGTGGCGTGATACAGACTATCAAAATATAACTTTGCAGCGCGGACAGATCGCTACAACGCTCCCGAAAATTGCCCAAGAAAACGGTATCACGGAGCGACAGGCAAGAACGATACTTGACCGTTTAAAATCGACGGGCAAAGTGTCAGTCAAAACAACCTCAAAATTCAGCGTAATCACGTTGCTTGACTATGATTGTGCTGTTGAAAATGTCAGTCAAGTTGACTGTCAAATGACAGACGAACGACAGACAGCGCGTCAGTCAAATGTCAGACCTACTTTATTATATACAGAATTGCAGAATAGCAGAGAGCAGAATGCGCGCGCGAGCGGCTTTAATGAGGTAAAGCGGTCTTTCAATGAAATATGCCGAAGTCTGCCTCCGCTTGAAAAAGATTTGACAATTACACAAGTGCGGTTGATTGAAACAGCTCGCGTAAATCTTCGTGGTTCATCTTTCGAGGATTTTTTCAAGCGCGTTGAAAAATCGGATTTTCTTTGCGGCAGAACAGGCGGCAGCTTCAAGGCAACGTTTGAATGGATCCTCAAGCCGGAGAATATGATGAAAATATGCTCTGGGCAGTATGACCACAATTACAAGCAAGCTCCGCAAAACCCTCCGGAACAAAAATCTTGGAACGATTACACACCGGAGGAATTGGCGGAGCAGGCAAAACACTTTTATGATTAAGGGGTGAATTTCAATTTATGGATATGACGAAAGTTATTAGCAATCTCGCGGCGAAAGCAGCAGCGGCAAATCCGCAAAACGAGGGGGACTACATCGGAGATGACGGACTTTTATATTGCGGCAGCTGCCGCACCCCAAAGCAAATGCGTATCAAGGAAACACTTGCCGCAGCAATTGATGGCGGAGTGATGAACTGCCTTTGCAAGTGCGAGCAGGAAAAGGACCGTGCCGAAAAAGAGCAGGAACGCACGGCGCGAGAAAAGCTCATACTTGAACTTACCTCGCCTCAACGGAAAAACGAATGTTTTTCAGACGATTTCTACAAGTCTATGAATTTCGGCGCGGATACGGGCAAGGCACCTAAAGCGATCGAAACAGCGCATTACTATGTCGATAACTTCGAGCGACTTAAGGCGGACAATATGGGTTTGATGTTTCTCGGAAATGTCGGAACCGGCAAAACGTTCGCCGCCTGCTGTATCGCTAATGCGCTGCTTGACAAAGGTTATCGCGTTTGGGTTATCACTGCGAGCGATCTTACACGCAAGGCGGGCAACTTCAACACTAGTGAGGAAACGTTCTTCAAAATCCGTGATGTTGACTTGCTGATCGTTGATGATTTCGGCGCACAGTCCAACACGGAACATAATTTAAGCCTGCTGTTTGACGTGGTAGACAAGCGGTATAAGGCAAAGAAACCGCTCGTTATTACATCGAACCTAACGGCAGACGAGCTTAAAAGTCCCAATAACACGCAGCTAAAACGCATATACAGCCGCGTTATTGAGATGTGCAGCTGTCCGATCTCTCCAGTTGTTTTGACGGGAGAAGAATTGCGAAGTGGTATTGCACGCGCAAAACACGAGGCGGTGATATTATGATTTGTCCTTTAAAATTTGCGAATGCCGACGATCACTTGTGCGAAAAAGAGAAATGCGGCTTTTTTTCAGGCGAAAAGTGCGCGGTTGCTGCGATCTCAAATATCGCAAACGAATTCACGGATTTAAGATCTACGTTGAACAATGTCACAAATGCACTTGATGATATAAGCAGACGGCTTTTGACGACTGCCGCTGCTGTAAGCACCGCGCGGTTATTTAAATAAAAAATGCTCCGAAAGCCAATGCAGCCCCCAGAGCGAAAAATGTCCTGATTCCATTATACACGAAAATCGGGGGTCTGTCAAGTGACTTGCGAAAAAATTGCGGAACTTATCCAAGAGGGCGGTAATGATGAGCTGTTACCGCTCTTGTGGGATAAGACACGCGCCTTAATCTACATGAAGTGCTCGCAATATTGGGGTTTCTATTCGGCAAAGCTGGAGCGGTTCGGGTATTCGCTGGACGATTTACGGCAAGAGGGCTACAACGCGCTTATTTTCGCCGTTAAGAGCTATAAAAGCGATAAAGAGTATAAGTTGATTACTTACTTGAACTACGCCTTAAAGAACGTTATACGCGGTCTGCTGAAAGGCGAAAATGACGCGTTGAACCGCATAGACACTCAAAGCCTGGAACAGCCGCTCGGCGAGAGCAGTGACGGAGATTCAATCCTAGTCGAAGATACAGTTCCCGATGAACGTGCGGCGGCAGTCTTTGAGGAAATCGAGCGGCGGAACGGATATACCGTCTTGTATGAAGCAATTGACTGCTTGCCGCCCGATCTGCGCGAGGTTATCCGGGAGCATTACTTCGAGGGATTGACGTTCCAGCAGATCGGGGAGCGGCTCGGTTTGAGCAGAGATCAAGCGTGGCAGCTACACCGCAAAGCAATAAAAGAACTTCGCTACAACAGAGCATTAAGGGCGTTTTGCAGTAGCTAGGAAAATGCACGTTTTTGCGCAAAAGTGCGACCATAAAAAAAGAGAGCCGGCACGACAGCTCTCATTGGGGTAAAGGAACATGTCTTCGTGCTGATTCTGTCCCCTAACCAATTATATTATATATCTTTTTTGCCTTTTTTACAATAGATATTTTGAAATTCTGCATTTTGCACAAAATGCCGCAAAATGCCACCATAAAAAACGTTGTAATGTTTGACCTGGAAACTAGACAAAAATTACAACATAAAAAAAGACCCTTATGCGGCATTTTGACTTAAAAACCACAACGTGAAATGTACAGAAACTTCCAAAAAAGTCCAACATAAAAAAAGAACATTTGCAAGGCGCTCGAAATGCGCCGATTTCGCCCGAAAAGCGCAACGAAAAAAGGCGGTTCGGCTCCCGTCAAGATCAAGTGGAAAATCCGAGCTATTCTCCCTTTTTTTCTGTTCGGACTTTCTCGAACTTTTACGAATTATGGGGTGATTGAATGAACCACATTGAGGATAACGAACAAATTCGTCTTATAGAATGGGCAACAGCACAATCAGGCAAATTTCCCGAATTATCGCTGATCTTCCATATTCCAAACGGTGGCAAGCGAAACGCGCGTGAAGCCGCTCGGTTTAAGCGAATGGGCGTAAAGGCGGGAGTTCCCGATCTGTTTTTACCCGTTCCTCGCGGCGGCTGTCATGGCTTGTTTATCGAACTCAAAGCGCCGCGCGGCAAGCTGTCCGACTATCAGCGCGGCTGGATTGAAAGCCTTAAGGCGAGCGGCTATGCGGTTTCCGTGTGCTACGGCAGTGATGAGGCAAGGCGAGATATTTTACATTACTTGGCACTTGAAAAACCAAATCGCCGCTAACCCCTCAAATTTCGCGTTTAAGGCGACTTTTGAATATCGGCAATGAACTTTTACCCCCCAAAGCACACAAGCCCCTTAAAACGCAAATTTGAGCGTCTACGGCGGCGAGCGATAAAAAGCCGCTCTCCCGATTTGGGAAGTAACCTCTTTTTAGGGGCTTGGAAATTTCGCCTTTTTTGGGTGTCCGAAATGGCTATGAATAGCCGCTCCCCGATCTGGAGAGCGGCTAATTCTTAAACAAACTCGATCTTAACTTTTTTACCGAGAGCGGCGGCTACTCTTTTGAGCGTTTTTACGGACGGATTGGCGCTGCCGTTTTCCAGCTTGCTTATATCGCCCTGTGCTATGCCCGTACGTTCGGAAAGTTCCTTTTGAGTAATACCTTTTTCGCGCCGTGCGTCGAGTATCACTCTGATAAGGGCAAACTCAGGCTCTAGCGCGTCATACTCTTTCTTGAACTCGGGATTTTTAAGCTGCTCATCAAGATATTTCTGCATATCGTCCATATCAATTCTCCTTTCTGACCTCATCATTTTCGTGCTGCCTGCTTAAATAATCTGCTCTGTGGCGTTTCGCTCTGTCAACCTCCGCAGGCGGCGTTTTTTGCGTTTTCTTAATAAAGCCGTGTGTTAGCACAATTTTGTTGCCAATAACGAAAAAGTACAGCACTCGCGTAATGTTCGTTCCAACCTTTATACGCAATTCAAATATCCCGTCCGACAATGGTTTTGAATACGGTTCGCGAAGATCACCCCCGTTATCGCGGAGGAGATCAACCGTGCGCGTCACTTTGGCACGCATTTTCACGTCCAAGCCGTTCAAAAAGTCCAACATAGGACATTCCTTTTGCGCTGTTCTGTAAAATATTATTTCATTATTCTGCATTTTTAACCTCAATATAGTTTTTATCCTATATTCATTATATAGGATTTATCCTATTTTGTCAAGGGGATTTTGAAAAAATTTTGAGAAATAGCCGCTCGATCAATAACGGTCGAGCGGCTTTTTTACTCTTGATTGTCTGTATCGCGTTCCACTGTCTCGGAGATCGCGGATCCATTAAGTGTTTGATATTTTTCCCAATTAATATACAGTTAGTGTATAATATAGACAGAATGAAATAGAAACGAGGTGAGAATTATGTCAAAGCTAAAGCCATCGCCGATAGAAGCGGCGAGCGAAACAGTCATACGAAATATTTGTGCACAGGGAGCTATTAACGGCTGCAAAACGGATACCGAGATTGCAAAGAAAATCGGAATGTCGAGGACGCTGTTTAGCGAACGAAAAAGAAATCCCCGCCTTCTAAGGCTTGAGGAGATCATTATGGCTTCAATGTCGTTAAAATGTTCCCTTGCGTGGCTTGTTACCGACCACAAAGGCGAATATAAGGATGAACCGTGAAAAAATTGTGCCGCAAAATCCTATGCAAAAAACAACAAGCCGCTCAGTCTCGACGATTGAGCGGCTTGTACGTTATTCGGCAGTGTTTTCTTGCTGTTCCTCGACATACTCCAAAATATCGCCCGGTTGGCATTTGAGCAGCTCACAGATTTTTGCGAGAACGTCATAAGAAACACTCTCTTTGTGCCGTAAGCGTGTTATAACACGTTCTCCGAATACTTTCATTTGTCGGAGCTTGTATGAGGAGTAGCCCACTTCTTTTAAGGCTGATAACACATCAATTTTATACCTTATTGGCATTATATCACCTCTTTCCCTAACTATATTATACCACAAATGTACACACATTTCAAGTGTATAACATGCACAAATAATACACACAAAATTTGTGCATATTACCGCTAGACAAGCACACGAAAAAGGTGTATAATATAAATAGAACAAAGGAAAGCGAGGTGAAGAAAATGCCACCGTTCCCGAATGAGTACGAACCCGACAACACGGACGTAAAGGAACTGACCGAATACGCGGCACAGCTCCTCGATGAAATCAATGAAAGGAAGTAAGCACTATGAACATCAAATCAAAGGTTATGACGATCGCCAATGCGCTTGTAAAGCAAGGAATCAGCCGCTCGGCCGCTATGGTTCGCGCTTGGATAACGGTTAAGCTCCGCAGAATGGAGGTCAAGGCGGTAGGAGTAACACGCGGCAACCGCCAGACACTTCTGGAGCGGCTGATGCGGTACAGCGCCGACGATATCACCGTAACGCTCCGCCGCGAACAGGGCAACACGCACGACAGCAACGCAATTCAGATTGTGGCGGCGGTACGCAACAAGGGCGCGGCGGTTATCGGCTACATCAACCGCGAACTTGCAGCCGCTCTCGCTCCGCTGCTCGATAAGGGCGCGGTGATTGCGAGCAGTTTCAAGGCGATAACGGGCGGCGGCGCTCCGTATATGAACTACGGCTTTAACCTGGAACTTAAAGTATAAGTAAAGCCCTTGCAGCTGCTAACTGCAAAGGCTCTCTCGGTGAAAGTGTGGTACACTCCGCACTCTGACAAGTCTAGTGTATCACATTTCGCTGAGTTTGTCAAGACAGAAAGGAAAATTTATATGGAAAACTCAATTGAAATGGTTATTGATAAGATCGGAGGTCTGATTGATCTGCTTTTCTCGGTATCAGCCGGAATCGAAAGCGGGCTTGTACCGCGCAATAACAGTCTGGCTCTGCTCGCAGAAATAGCACAAGAGGTAGAAAACGATCTTAAGGAGGTTCTGCAAGTCGATGATTCGGACAACTGCCACACCGATACAAGCCTTGAGAAATGGTGTGATGAACTTCTCGGCATTTTTAAGCGCTTGGACTGGTTTGGTCGTTCGGAAGTGCTTTTATATGCCGATAAGGTGGAGAAAAAGCGCTTGAACGAGGAATAATCTTTACAAGCAAAGTTAATAATTTCGAGAGGCGCGGGAAACCGCGCTTTTTCTGTATATCCGTTTAAGCTGCTCGTATTTCGCGTATAAGTGGCTTGTATGTAAAACCTATACCGAGAACAAAAGGCGGTTTATGGGTGGTTTTCGTGTGGTTTTCGGAAAGAATACGGTTCTTTCTATGGCTTGCTATACGTTCCCATTTCGCTTGTATGGCATTTCTCGGCATTGGAGTATATATTCACACCAAAGAGCAAAAGCGGTGTTCTGGGGCAATTCTCGCGCTGATTTAGCGGCAATGCGCGGAGGGCGAGGACTTTTGCTCAAAAATGAGCGGCTTGTTCCGTCAACACCAACGCAAAGTTACTTTTGACAGCCTAGCGACTATCAAAAGTCTTTGCGCTCCTGCGGAGGGCTTGCCCCGTGTTCACAACGGTTGAAATCACAGCGAGATTTTGTGCGCCATTTGTGCGCCAAAGATACGACAGCGCACAAAATGTCACGAAATACCATCAAATGAACAACGCCGCTAAACCGCATTATATAGCAAAATATCAAACAACATAAAAAGCTATTAAAAGAATTATCCGTAGCTACGAACCAGAGGGTCGGGGGTTCGAATCCCTCCTGGCGTGCCATAGGGAAACCGCTTAACCGCTGGAGGTGGGCGGTTTTTCTTGTTTCGGAGTATCGTGAACTTTTGGCGTTTTTGGGTACAATTTGGGTACAGTCGTGCGAGACTGTACCCTTTTTTTATTTGTGATTTTGTTTGAAAAGCTCGGCTGTAATCTTCCCGAGTATTTCATAATTTTCTTGTGTTAGTTTAGGCTTACTACCGCTATTCATATTATGGAGTGTGCTGCTCAGCTCGTGCATTATGTCGATCTGCTCCTCGGTAAGTCCCGTTGTGGGAATGCTGCGCTGCTTTTCCATTCCCGCGAGGTAGTCCATTGATACATTGAATATCGCGGCGAAGTCGCGTACCGTTTCAAACGGCGGCTCGGACATATTGTTTTCATATCTGCTTATCATGCCCTCGGAAACGCCTATCTTGTTGCCTAACTGCTTTTGAGTAAGATTAGCTTTTTCTCGAAGTTCTCTCAATAATAGCCCAAAATCATATCCAATTATTTCCATTTTTGTTACCTCGCAGTTTACTTTTATTTAAATTTTATCATTAATCTCTTGCATTTTATTAAAGATTGTGATATAATACTTGTATATTGTGCGTTTTTCGCCGTATAACTTGCATTAAACTCAATATTGCGATGTATTGCCCAGATGTTGCATTTGTATGGTATTAAATAGATCGATCGGATTTTTGCATACAAATAAAATGTCGATTTGTAAGCCGACGGCTTACCAAATAAAGAAAGCATTATGCTATAATGATCATACTATGTGTATCGTACAGCATTTTCGTGTAAATCACCAAATTTTTACACTTATTGATATTGTGGGAGGAAACAAAAATGGCTATTTTCAAGTGCAAAATGTGCGGAGGAGATTTAAGTGTGCAAGAGGGTATAACCGTCTGCGAGTGCGAATATTGTGGAACAAAGCAGACTGTTCCTGTTGCAGATAATGAAAAGAAAATAAATGCGTTCAACCGTGCCAATCATCTACGCAGTGTCTGCGAGTTTGACAAGGCGGCAGGTGTGTACGAGAGCATTGTCACCGAGTTCCCCGAGGAGGCGGAGGCTTATTGGGGTCTTTGTCTGTGCAAATTCGGTATTGAGTATGTTGACGACCCTGCTACGGGCAAGAAAATCCCGACCTGTCATCGCACGTCTTATGAGAGTATTTTTGAGGATAGCAATTTCGAGCAGGCTCTTGAATGGGCGGATAGCGTAGCTCACTCGGTGTACCGTGCCGAGGCTAAAGAGATCGACCGTCTGCAAAAGGAAATTCTTGAAATCGCCAAGAATGAACAGCCGTTTGATGTGTTCATCTGCTACAAAGAAAGTGACGAGAACGGACAGCGCACCGTTGACAGCGAGCTTGCTCACGATATCTACGACGTTCTTACCGAAAAAGGATACAAGGTATTCTATTCGAGAATTACCCTTAAAGCTAAGCTCGGACAGGACTATGAGCCTTACATATTCAGCGCTTTAAACAGTGCTAAAGTTATGCTTGCAATCGGTACGAAATACGAGTATTATAACGCCGTTTGGGTCAAGAACGAGTGGAGCCGTTACCTTGCGCTGATGAACAAGAACAACGGAAAAACGCTTATCCCGTGCTACCGTGATATTGACGCTTATGATATGCCCAAGGAGTTCAAGCATTTGCAGGGACAGGATCTGAGCAGTCCCAGAGCATTTCAGGATTTGGTTAGCAATATTGAGAAGATCATTCCTAAGAATTCAAACGGACAGCAGAATGTGACGGTTCAGCAGCCCGTTGTTATGTCTGCTGTTTCCAACGTTGGGCCTTTGCTTAAACGCGCTGCTATGTGCCTTGAGGACGAACAGTGGCAAAAAGCAGATGAACTTTGCGAACAGGCATTGAACCAAGAGCCTGAAAACGCAAATGCATATTTAATTAAGCTTTTGGCAGAGTTACAATTAACATCTGAGGAAAAATTAGCTACATACAGTGATAGCTATGTATTGTTTGACAATTACAAAAAATACAACGTTTTGGAAATGATGAAATTAGAGCACGTATGGAGAACTACAAAATAAGAAGCATTTATAATAATGGCTTTTCAAAAATGTCTGAAGCAAGAACGGAAACAGCATATCGTGAAGCCAAAGAGATATTTGATTCTATAAAGAATTACAAAGATTCAGAAAAACTCGCCCAAAAGTGTGATGATCACATTAAAGAAATAATATATAATCGTGCAGTTAATCTTTACAAGGAAGTAAAAACACCAAATGATTTAGATAAGGCAAAGAACCTGTTTGAAACGATCCTTGGATATAAAGACGCTGACGAGTTACTGGAAAAATGTAAATTAAAAGAATATTTAATACCATATAATTCGGTTTTGGAACGAATGAAAACCGCTACGCAGATAGAAGAATTTTCAGCTCTCGCTGAACAATTTCGTTCATTTGGGAAATTGTTTGAAGCAGAAAGATATGCTCAAATATGTGAAGCAAAAAAGAACAAGTTGATACAGGAAGAGGAGAGAAAAAGAGCGGAGAGGAGGCAATATCAAGAGGAACAGATAAATTATGTAAAGGCTCAAACAAGTTTACAAGCACAAAGCGATGAGAGGGCAAAACTGGTTGAACAATGGCGCCAAAAAGGTGTTTGCCAATACTGCGGCGGGAATTTCGCCAACATTTTCAACAAAAAGTGCTCAAGGTGCGGTAAAATGAAAGATTATTGATTCGGGAGGTAATTATGTCAAAATTTGTAATAGAATGCCCCCACTGCGGCAGCTATGCCGAGGGTAAAACGGGCTTTTTCGCCCGTAAGAAAATCGACTGCGCCTGCGGTTACACAATAAACGTCAAGACCGACAAAATGACGACGCGCGAGTGTCCGCACTGCGGAAACACCGTGCTGTACGATCAGACAAAGGGCGAGGACGCGAAATGTCCCGTGTGCCATAATCAGCTTGTAACGCAGGAGAGCATGAGCGCGCTTGCGGAATTCTCTTGCCCGTCCTGCTCGTGTAAGATAACCGCCGACAAGAATGCCGCGAGCTACACTTGTCCGCTTTGCGATACCGTCATTGACGTGCAAAAGCAGATTGCCGCGCAAACCGCTAAGGAACAGGGCTTAGCAAGCCTTATCAAGTACGAGGGCGGTAACGATGTTTTTGTATGGAAACACCCTATCGAGGATTTCAATCTCGGAAGCCAGCTTATCGTTCACGAAAGTCAGGAGGCTATTTTCTTCAAGGACGGCAAGGCGCTTGATCTGTTTGGAGCGGGGCGGTACACGCTCGCAACGCAGAATTTGCCGTTACTGCAAGATGTCTATAAGTTATCCACAAATGCGGATACCGTGTTCCATTCCGAAATTTACTTCGTCAATATGACTACCCAAATGGGCGTAAAATGGGGAACCGACAGCAAGGTTCGCCTGTTCGACCCGGGGAGCGGGTTACATATCGAAATAGGCGCTTGCGGCAGCTTTAATATCCGCGTTACAAACTCGCGAAAGCTACTGTTAAAGGTAGTCGGTACAGCCGGAGAACTTAGCCAGAACGAGATCGTCGGCGACGGATTTTCTACCTCGGCTATGGTCGGAAAGTTCAAGTCGCTCGTTATGAATAAGGTGAAGTCGATACTCGCCAAAACTATCAAGGAAGAAAATATAAATATTCTTGAGATTGACGAGCATATAGACGAATTATCTGTAAAACTCCGTAACGAGATAAATATTACACTTGACGATTACGGTCTGACAATGCCCGAGTTTTTCGTGACTTCGGTTATGACACCCGACGACGACCCGAATTTCAAACGTCTGAAACAGCAATTTGCGGATAAGACCTTGCGCGTTCGTGAGGAGGAGATCCGCAAGGCAGAGGCAGAGGCGGCTCAAGGACGGCGATTGTTAGAGGCACAGACCGAGGCTCAACTGAAAATGGTAGGTGCGCAAGGCGAGGCTGAGGCTTTGAAAATAAAGGCAATGGCAGAGGCTGAGGCGTACAAAGCACAGGCTCTCGCGGAAGCCGAGGAAATGAAAGCAAAGGGGTACACCTATCAGCAAGAAACCGCGCGTCAAGTCGGCTTGGAGGCTATGCAGAACGGTATTACCGGCAACGGCTCGGGCGGTGCAGGCGGAATTGGCGATCTGGCAAGTCTCGGTGTAACGCTCGGTGCAATGGGCGGCGTTATGAATATGACAAGAGACGCGCTCAACCCGATATTTAATACCGCGGGTGACGTTGGAAACAATATCGGAAACGGCTTATCGGAATCCGTAAAGTCCGCCGAGAATTCGTGGAACTGCTCCTGCGGAGCAATGAATATCACCTCGAAATTCTGCCCCGACTGCGGCGCGAAAAAGCCCGAACCGCCCGCCGCATGGGATTGTCCGAACTGCGGCTGTAAGTGTATCACGAGTAAGTTCTGTCCCGATTGCGGTTCTCCGAAACCAGTTGCGCCCGCTGTATGGGATTGCAAAAAGTGCGGACAAACGGGAATAACAAGCAATTTCTGCCCCAACTGCGGTGCAAAAAAGGAGTAAGCTATGAATAAGAAAATGACATCCTTAGTCGCGGTCTACGCGATAGTTTTAGTTACATTCTGCATACTATATCTTGTGATACCGTTCCCAAAAACAGGAGCGTATTGGATAGAGTTTGTGTTCTCGATAATTGCCGTTTGCGCGGGGTGCGGAATTGGTTGGTACTCGCTGAAAAATGATGGTCTGAAAAGCAAGGTATACGGATTTCCGATTTTGAATATCGGTATCGCATATATGGCTGTGCAGCTGATTTTCGCGGTTGTTATCGCTATTGTCGGCTTTTTTGCCGCTGTTCCGCTGTGGGTATCTATTGTTTTTTCCGTGTTGATCTTGGCGATTTCCGCTATCGGATTTATCGGCGCGGATAACGCACGGGATATTATCGAGGAACAGGAAAGCTGTGATGAAATCGCTACAAAGGCAATGAAAATGTTCCGATTGGATACACAGTATATAGTAGACCTTTGCGACGATTCGGAACTGAAAAAATCACTTGAAAAGCTTGCGGAGCAATTCAAGTATTCCGATCCCGTTTCAAGCGATGAGTTGGCGGATATTGAGGAGAATTTGCAGAGTGAGGTTAAAAACCTCGCGGCGTTGGTGAACTCCGACAGGGAGCTTGCCGCTAAGAAAATCTCAGATATTATGGTATTGCTTGCAGATAGGAATCGTCGGTGTAAGGAATTGAAAAAATAAGTAGGAGGAAAATTATGGCAATCTTTAAATGTAAAATGTGCGGCGGAGATCTTAATGTAACGGAGAAAACCACCGTCTGTGCATGTGAGTATTGTGGAACCAAGCAGACAGTACCGTCCGCCGATAATGAGAAAAAGGTGAATTTATTCAATCGCGCCAACAGATTAAGAAGCGGCTGTGAATTTGATAAAGCTGCAGGGGTGTACGAAAGCATTGTTGCGGAGTTTCCCGAAGAATCCGAGGCATATTGGGGACTTTGCCTTTGTAAATACGGTATTGAATATGTTGACGACCCCGCAACTGGCAAGAAGATACCCACTTGTCACCGCACTTCGTTTGACAGTATTTTTGACGACAACAATTTTGAAATGGCGCAGGAGTACGCGGATTCTGTAGCGCGCTCTGTTTACCGTGCTGAGGCAAAAGAGATTGACCGTCTGCAAAAGGAAATACTGGAGATTGCAAAGAACGAGGAGGCGTTTGACGTATTCATATGCTATAAGGAAAGTGATGAAAACGGTCAACGTACCGTTGATAGCGAACTTGCTCACGACATCTATGATGTCCTTACCGAAAAGGGATATAAGGTGTTTTACAGCCGCATTACTTTAAAGGCTAAGCTTGGGCAGGATTACGAGCCTTACATATTCAGCGCATTGAACTCGGCAAAGGTTATGCTTGCAATCGGAACGCAGTATGACTATTATAACGCGGTATGGGTCAAGAATGAATGGAGCAGATATCTCGCGCTTATGAATAACAACAAAGATAAAATGCTGATTCCTTGCTATAAAGATATTGACGCCTATGATATGCCAAGTGAATTTAAACATTTACAAGCGCAGGATCTGAGCAGTCCAAGAGCTTTTCAAGATCTGGTCAATGTTATAGAAAAGTTGATTCCATTAAATAAAGCTCCTGTTCAAGCAGTAGTCTCGGCACCTATTTCTGCCCCGACAGTTGAACCGTTGATAAAACGCGCCTTTATATGCCTTGAGGACGGACAATGGCAAAAGGCAGACGAGCTTTGTGAGCAGGCGTTGAATCAAGAGCCCGAAAATGCAAATGCATATTTGGGGAAATTGTGCGCGGAATTAAAAGTACGCAAGCCGTTCGATCTGCAAAAACAACAAACCGCGTTTGATAATAATCCCAATTATCAAAAAGCTTATAAATACGGTAATAAAACGCTGAAAAACGAATTAACGGAATATATGAAGCCCGTTAATAGGATTATCGAATTTGAGAACAAAATGCAAGCCGCATATAGACGTTATATTGCATACGATCATAGCAAACAGGACTTTGAGATAAAATCTCTTGACAATGACAGTCAGAGCAAAGCCTATGTTTTCTTTTGGTTTGTCGTTATTGCAACGGTGGAGTTGGTTACTTCGCTATATGCGATTTTTTTCAACTACATCTTTGAAGAAAGCTCAATAGTTCCAATCATTGTGATCGGAATAATCGGTGGCATTCTATGTGGTGCACTTAAAATTGCCAATGATGAATCAAATGATTTGGGCTGTGGCTCAATGATTGGAATTTGTGTAGTTATGTCAATCGGGATAATTATTGTCAATCTTTTATTTCTTAATGCATTTATCGCCGGAAGATATATCATGTTGGCTGCATCCATTATTTTAGGAATAATTTGTATTCCGTTAGCCAAAAAATCTAATTCTCTCGGAAGAACCGCAGCATTAAAGCAGGATGAGATAAACAATGCGGAAAAGGAGATAAAAAATAAATTTATAAAAGAAACTGACGAGCTTTTCCGCTTATATAGCAATGTACCGTCAAATATAATCAACAAGTGGCATAAAGATATCTCCGATGCTTTGGATTATCGGAAAAACAATAAATAATACCACTGACAAACATTTTATGCTATAATATAAACGGAGGTGTTTATTATGCCCAAACACGAAAGGTCAACAGATGAACTCCTAAACGAGATCAAGCAAACTCACGAGATTGAAAAGTTCATCAAAAACAACAGCGGCGAGTTCACGGACAAGCCGCTGCACGAAATGCTCAACGAACTCATTGTGAACAGAAAACTAAAAAAGTCCGAGGTGATAAAAGGCAGCGGTCTTAACAGAGTTTACGCGTATCAGATACTGTCCGGGAAGAAAATGCCGTCGCGCGATAAGCTGATCGCATTCTGCTTCGGCTTACAGCTTGACGTTGATGAAACGAATTCGCTGTTAAAATCTGTGGGATTGCCGGTGCTGTACGCGCGGAACAAACGCGATTCGATCATCATTTACGCGATAAATTCGGGGAAGTCCGTTTTTATCACGAACAATCTGCTTTTTGAAAACAAGTTTGAAATTCTTACCACATAGAATTGCTCCGGGAACGGTGACGTTCCCGGAGTATTTATTATGTCTCCCTCGGCACATACAAATGCACATTATAAAAAATCCCGTCAGAGTATGAATTACAATCAACATGTACCCGATATCTTCCGCCGGGAAATTTCCATGTCATATAACGGATGGGCATAAAATTTTGTTCGCATTGAGATGTTCCTAAAAAATCCGTTATATCGCGAAGAACGCAGCCCAGTTCTCCGATAGACATCTTGTTCCATGTAACGGCATATCCGTTATCCGAAACTTCTACTGCTTCCGTAACATTATCGGAGAGCTTTGGTATCTTCCCGTTGATCACGGTATCTTCCCAACGCAGCGGACGATCTCCAAGCTCCTCCGCGGACGGGTCCGCGAACGTACAGTTAAAGCTTGGCAGCTTGAGATCGTCTCCGTGCTCTTCGATCTCTATGTAGCCTTGAAAAAATTCATCGGAATCTCCGAATATATGAGGAAGCATTTTTTGTGTAAGTATTTTTTGCAGCGAAACATCATATCCGCCGACAGAAAAGGCATACTCTTGAAATATATTATCTTCGGAATATGTTCCGTCGTCCGTTGTTCCCAGCCATGATTTGATCTTTTCCTTGATCTCATCAAATTCCGCGTCGCTCATTTTCTGCCAAGAGATAATGTATCTCAGATTGTATATTTTATTAGTTTCAAAAGATTCGGATGCCGAAACACTGTAATCTGTTACCGCGTCCGCAAGTCTTGGGAAATCATTCGGCAGCGCAAGCATATCCCAGGTTATTTCGCGGGTGTCGGGAAAAGAAACCGTGCTGTCTGAAGTTGAAGCATTGCTTGTCGGCTCGGAAATGCTGTCCTGCTCATCACTTTCGGGTTTGCCTATACCGTCCTGCACACTGTTTTCGGGCAGGCGGGCAGTATCGGAGGTGATTCCGGACGGATTGGAAAAAGCAAATATCACAGAAATGACAGCCGACAATCCCAAGACCGCCGCAGCGGGAACAGCAAACCGAAGATACCTGCTGCGTACAAGCGCCGACCTTACCGCACCGATCGTTCTATATCGCCGTTCGGGATCAAAGCGCGTACACTTTTCAATTACAGATTTATAGGTACAATGCGCGTAATCTTCACCCAATAACAGCTTGAGAGTAGTTCCGAGTGCATAAATATCGCTGCGCTCGTCGGTCTGCGCAAAGCCGAACTGCTCCGGCGGAGCAAAGCCGTCCGTTCCGATAAAAACGGTGTCCTTGTCGACCGTGGCTTTCTTTATACGAGCCGCGTCAAAATCGATAAGTTTAATGTGACCGTCATTTCCGAGAATGATGTTGGACGGCTTTATATCGCGGTGGATAACGTTGTTTTTATGAAATTCTTCAAGCGCCACACACAGCTCGAGGGCGATCTCGTAAACGTTTTTCGGAGAGATTTTCGCCGCCGATAAGTCGATACCGTCGGTGTATTCGGCGATGATATAGTCTTTGCCGACCTCATAAATAAGCGGTATGTACGGGGAGTTTATCCGCGCTATGGCATTGACCGCCTCACGGGAAAAGCCGCCAGTCTTTTTTATGCATTGTTTTCCGTTGTATTCGCCTTTTGTGATTTTGCACTTTTCCGAGGAGTAGATCACCTGTTCGTTATTAAGCTCCATTTTTGTTTACCTCAAAGATTTACTATATCATAATTATAACATTTTTGCTGAACGGTGTCAAGTAACAACAGTTGGTATCCTCCAAAAATTCAATTATATATTATAACAATGAATGCAATATGTGCATTTCCGTATATTAACGGCACACAGAAAATTCCCCGAAGTCGCAAGGCTTCGGGGAATTTTTGTACCCAAATTACAAGGAGGAAGAAACTATGAGCAAAGAAACAATTCAACATTGCGAACAATGCGGCGCGGAAATCCACGGCGAGGACTTCACGGAATTTGACCGCAAGGTATTATGCCCAAGCTGTCTAGAACGCTATACCAGATTATGCGAGCATTGTGGTGAGCGAATTTGGGATAATGAAGATGTAGGAGATTCCACAATAACGCTCTGTCGGGCTTGCTACGACAATCACTACACGACCTGTGAGCGGTGTGGCTGTATCGTTCACGAGGACTATTCCAATTACATAAGCGATTACCCGTACTGCGATGGATGTTATGACAAAGAAAAGGGACAACCCATACACGATTACAGCTACAAACCCGCCCCCATTTTCTATGGCAACGGTAAGCGCTTTTTCGGTGTGGAACTTGAGATTGACGACGGCGGCAAAGACGACGATAACGCGGATATATTACTGGATATCGCAAATTCCGGCGATGGGAGAATCTATATCAAATGCGACGGCAGCCTTGACGACGGCATGGAGATCGTTACTCACCCCATGACACTCGACTATCACAAAAACGAAATGCCGTGGGAAGATGTCATGCACGAGGCAATCTCGCTGGGCTACAAAAGTCACAAATCGGGAACGTGTGGACTGCACGTTCATGTCAACAGAGAAACATTCGGAAATACCCGTGAGGCGCAAGATGACGCGATCTCACGGGTTTTGTATTTTGTCGAGCACCATTGGAACGAACTTCTGAAGTTTAGCCGCAGAACCGAGAAGCAGATGAACCAGTGGGCAGCACGGTATGGTTACAAGAACAGCCCAAAGGAAATCCTTGACCATGCTAAGAATGACGGCAACAGTCGTTACACCTGCGTTAATATCACAAACTGGAACACGGTCGAGTTCAGAATGTTCCGCGGAACGCTGAAGTACAACACCCTGATTGCGACGCTGGAGTTGGTGAACAGAATCTGCAACCTCGCAGTTCATTGTGATGATGTTCGGCTTGCAAAAATAAGCTGGTCGGATTTCGTTATGTCGCTCAACGAAAGCGATTGCAGTGAGCTTATCACATACTTAAAGGAACGGAGACTGTACGTCAACGCTCCAGTCGAAAGAGAGGAGGACGAATAATGTGCGCAATTTTCGGACTAATCGACTACAAAAAGGTCTTTACGGCGACACAACGCGAATGCTTTATGAACGTATTAGCAACCGAATGCGAAATTCGCGGAACGGACGCCACGGGATTCGCCTTTAACTCGGGTGGCAAATTGAAGATTTACAAACGACCTGTCGCCGCCCATGAGATTTCCCTGAAACTTAGCGAGGACGCTAATATTATTCTCAGACATACCAGAATGGCTACACAGGGCGACTGCAAGCTGAATTATAATAACCACCCGTTTTACGGAGAGGTTCGAGGAACAAAATTTGCGCTTGCTCATAACGGAATTATCTACAACGACGATAAGCTGCAACACGATATGAATCTCCCTGTTTCCAAAATCAAAACGGACAGCTATGTCGCTGTTCAGCTGCTTGAAAAGTCGGGAGAATTGAGCGAAAAATCTCTTGCCGAAATGTCGGAAAAGATCAACGGTCCGTTCGTGTTCACGCTGCTTGATGAGAAGAATAATTCGTACTTCGTAAAAGGTGACAATCCGCTTGCGCTGTATCATTTCGCTGACGGATTTTACGCATATGCAAGCACGGATATGATTCTCGAGAATGCGCTGATGATTCTGGGTTTGGATAAATTGCCGTTTGTGGAAATCGAAAATGACTGCGGAGATATTATGAAAATCGACGACAAAGGCAAGCTAATACGCTATAAATTTCAGCCCACAATCGTGAGAAGTTATTACAGCTGTCCGCCTATGTGGAATGGATATCAACGTTTTGGAATTCCATATGACATTCCCGAGGAGTATATCGATCTTATGCTCAATTACGGCTACACTTTGGAAGATGTTGTGGATTTATGCGGAATCCCGAATGGTGTTGAAACAACCATTTCCGAGATTCTGTGTGAATATGGATACTGTGAAGAATGAAAGGTGGTGATATATTTGAGTAAAAAGCAAATCGTGAATTTAATCCTTTTGGCACTAAGCGCGGCGCTTATGGTAGCAAAAACTGTTACCGGTGCAGAAAACGCAATTGAGAACGACGAAGATATTGACGATTAAGGAG
>JAAVID010000025.1 GCA_014799395.1 Oscillospiraceae bacterium
CCCGTAGGGAGAGAGGGGGCAGCATGTAACACGTCCTCTATTCGTCACGAGACCCAGCCCCCTCTTTCCCGAAGGGTGTCCTCTTGCACCCGTGCGACAACATAGAAATTAAAAGAAACGAAACCACAGCGGTCAGCAAAGAAAACTTAACAAACTAAATGCTACTAAGGAAAATTCTAATTTAACCATTAAGTTATTGCGGAAAAATTTCGCTGTCATTTTTGTGAAAAATACACAAAAAATCGCTATTCCCGCAAAAGCTGATTAGTATCGCTTGAAAAAATTACGAAAATATAGTATAATAAAATTGTGTATAGATTTGAGGAGGTGTTTTTATGAATGTCTATATGGCTCGACAGCCTATCTTTGACCACGAAAACAATGTCTATGCCTATGAGCTGCTCTACCGAAGCAACGGCAGCGAAAACGCTTATAACGGCGTCTCCGGCGATGAGTCTACCGCCGATGTGGTCACTAACGCTTTCTTCGGGCTCGACGTGAAAAATGTTATCGGAAACGCAAGAGCCTTCATAAACTTTACGGGCAACCTCCTTAAACGCGGTATCCCCAAAATGATCTCGCCCGAGATCCTCGTCGTTGAAGTACTGGAAAATCAGCTCACAGACGACGATCTTCTCGACGCTTGCCAGGAACTCAAAGAGCTCGGCTATATGATAGCGCTCGACGACTTCGAGTATTCCAACGCGTACAGCGAACTCTTCCAGCTCGGCGACCTCGTGAAGATAGATTTCAGAACCCCGCAAAAATCCATTGAGGAGACCGCTTACGTCTGCCGATACTCCAACAAGCTTATGCTCGCGGAGAAGATTGAGACGCGCGACGAGTTTGAGTACGCAAAAAAGCTCGGCTGCACATATATGCAGGGCTACTATTTCGCAAAGCCCGCCATTATGTCGGGAAGCAGTATACAGCCTCTGCCCGTGAACCTTATGCAGGTAATGCAGCTCATTTCCGAGCCCGAACCCGATATAGGCGGGATAGTCGACGTAATGTCGCGCGATACCGCAATATGTCAGAGAATACTGCGCCTTATCAACTCCGCGTATTTCGGAGTGTCAAACAAGGTATCGTCGATAAATCAAGCTATACTGATACTCGGACTGGATTATCTGCGCGAATGGGTATACCTTATGGGTATGCAGAAGCTCACGCATAACGATAATGTTGAGGCAATGAAGACCTCGCTGCTTATGGCGAAGCTCTGTAAGAAGATCTCGCTTTTGATCCCCGAGGCGGAGGAGCAGTCGGAATCGTTCTACCTTATGGGGCTGCTGTCAATGGTGGTGCTCGGCGGCGAACGCGCACTGGCGCAGGCGCTCGATGAGTTTCCGCTTACGAACGATATTAAAAAGGGCTTGCTGAGACGCGGCGGAATTTACAGCGACGTGTTTGAAATGGCAATGTCATACACCAGCGCGGATTGGGAACGTTTTGAGGAAATTACCGAAAAGTATAATATCGACAACTCCGTTATTACAAATCTGTTTGTTGAGTGTACCAAGGAGATCGAGCAAATTCAGATGACTTGACGGAGGGTTGGCAATGGCGTTTTTTCTTGACGAGATAAGCTCCGATCTGTGGGAACGTCTCGGCTCATGCGGAAAGAAAATAGTGCTGTACGGTATGGGAGATGGCGCGGAAAAGATCAAAGCCGTGCTGGATGAAAAAAATATTCCCGTTGAAGATATTATGGCAAGCGATGATTTTGTCCGCGGTCACGATTTTCTGGGGTATCGCGTGAAAAAGCTCTCCGAGATAGAGGCGGAATATAATGATTTTGTTATCCTCGTCTGCTTCGGCACTCAATTGCCCGAAATTATGGATAAGATATACGAGATCGCCCAAAAGCACGAGCTGTACGCGCCGAATGTTCCCGTTGTGGGAGAGGGGCTGTTTGACCTCGAATTCGCGCGCGAACACAAGAGCGAGCTGAAAAAGGTCTGCGATATGCTTGCGGACGAGCAGTCCAAACGCGTTTTTGAGAACGTTATACGTTATAAGCTAAGCGGCGAGCTGAAATATCTGAGGGCGGTCGAAACGCCGTCGGAGGAGAAGTTCGACCTGCTTGATATAGGCATTGAGGAGACCTACGTCGACCTCGGCGCGTACAACGGCGACACACTGGTCGAGTTTTTGAACGAGACCTCAATGCAGTTTACCAAGCTGTACGCTATGGAGCCCGATATGAAGAACTACCGCAAGCTCAAGCGGAAGATGTATATGATAGGCTCGGCGCTGTTGGAGGCGTACAACGTCGGAGCGTGGGACGAGGACACCACAGCGGCGTTCAGTCTGCGGGCGGGCAGGAGCTCGCGCGCGGTCTCCAAGGACGGAGAAAGAGCCGATCCCGCGCGATACCGCGAGGTCAAAATGATGAAGGTCGACACTATGCTCCGCGGCGGAGCGGCGAGCTACATCAAGATAGACGTTGAGGGTTCGGAGGAGAACGCGCTCCGCGGAGCGGCGGAGACTATCGCGAACTTCAGACCG
Organism: Oscillospiraceae bacterium; assembly: GCA_014799395.1. Taxonomy (GTDB): domain Bacteria; phylum Bacillota; class Clostridia; order Oscillospirales; family Ruminococcaceae; genus CAG-115. The sequence continues at coordinate 2,512 of JAAVID010000025.1, forward strand.
AAGCTCAATGTCGCGCTGTATCACCGAAACGAGGATATGTTCAAGCTCCCGCTTATGGTGAACGGAATGAATAAAAAATACAAGCTGTATATGAGACATCACCCGTATATCCCCGATTGGGATACCAACCTTTATTGCGTTTAACAAGGAGTACTTATGAAAGTTGCTATTGGAATAATTCTTGTGGCGATAATTATGGCGGCATTGGTATTATATCTTGTGCTGATAATGAATTCCCACGACCTTGCTTTCTGCGGAGACATTCCGCAGACGGACGGCTCGAATGTGTCCGTAACGAGAATATACACCGCGGATTTCAACGCCAACGAAACGCTGTCCGAGATATTGAACCGTATGAACTCCAACGAAAGCGGCAATATGTCCGCCGAGGAGCTTACGGAAATTCTGGCTACATACCAGGATATCAGCTATGCGCCCGTATTTTTGTTTAATCTGGCGCAGGAGGACAATAATACTTTCGTGCTTTCGGGGAGCGTGTATAACGGTATAACTCCCGAGGGCGCGCCTATCACCGCCGATTTTATGTACAGAAATCTTACGCTTACCGCGGGCGTTCCGGACGGCAAAATGCTCGCGGTGCAGAACGTATATTCCGACTACGACGAGGACGGAGAACCCTCCTTTAAGGAGCGCAAAAAGGTAGTCGATCCCGTGCTTATGGACGATGATAAGGTCGCGGCGTTCGCGTTTAGAGAGTGCGACAGCTTCCGTATCGTGTTTACGGCTATCGAGGGCATTCCCGCTTCTATTACTCTCGCGTTTGAATACGAGGTCGTTGCGCAGAACCCTCTCGACTTCACCAACCTGCCAAACGGCAAAATGGGCGTGACTATCACCGCAGACTACGACGACCGCGGCGCGCTTACTCCCCAAGTGGAAATGGAGCGCATTTACGCGATACTGGACGATCAATAATTTTTAAGAGAATAAAATCCCCCGAAAGGATTTCCCTTTCGGGGGAATTTTTTGTGCGGACGTAATTTGTGGCGAACGTCCGCGGAGGGTCAGCTGTTTTCAGTCCTTTTTGTTGGAGTTTATCGCGTTTATCAGCGCGTCGGTCTGCTTTTCGGTGACGGCGCGGGTGTTGGTGTCGTCCATTCGCGAGCCTATCATTGAGTTGATGGCGCTTTCCGCCTGCTCTGCTTTGCTTTTCTCGAATATCAGGAAGAACAGATAATAGCTCGTTCCCGAAGCGGTTCTGATGTTAAGCTCGGTCTGGAACGAATTGATTATCGTAAACGCGCCGAGCAAAAACAGCAGAAGCCCGAAAAAGAACGATTCGCCGAACATAGCAAACCCGATGATGATCTCGACCGCTCCCAAGAGAAAGCTCTTTAAAACGAGCTTAAAGTTCGTGCTTACGTCCGCTATCTGATTGATAGGGACGTTGTGCTTTTTCGCGCCGAGCGGTATAAACGTAAGCAAGGTGTTGGGTCTTTTCAGTCTTAGAAAATTCTGCTCCGCCTTTATCTCGCCCTTGAGATAAAAGGTGAGCAGCGACGTCATAAACGTTATTGTTTCCATATAAGTACTCCTTTTTGTCTTTTGGCAACACCACACAATCACCGCCTACGGGATTTGCCGCCTGTCGCCTTTTTTGTTACCTTTTATATTATATACGAATAACGGCTCTTTGTCAATACCAAAATAGTACCAAAATGAAGCTAGAAAAATTGTGCGGTTTTATGTACTATTATGGTATGGAGGTGGTACGGGTTGAGTACGGTTTTTTTTAATCTAAGAATTGACGAGGAGCTTAACGAGCGTCTGGTAAAGATCGCCGCCGAGGAGGGCAGGAGCAAAAACAAGCAGATAGAGTATATCCTCAAGGAATATGTGAAAAAGTACGAGCAGTCAAACGGAGCGATAAATATAAACCAGACGAATAACGGAAACGCTACCGTCAATATCAAGTAAAAGGCGATCCCCATTTCTCGGAGAAATGGGGATTTTTTGTATTCAATCAATAATCGGGGCAACGGGGTGTTCCTCAAAGTGGGAGGAAATACCTCGGTTTTTCCATTCGCTGCGGAGGAAGTCTACAAGATCGTCAAGGGCTATTTTCTGAATATAGGTCGCGGGGTTCTGCGGGGTGCTGTATGCCGCCGCGATGTTTATATCCTCGGTCTCGAACGGGAGGTCGGGGATAGGGTGGCGCGCAAGACCATTACCCCTAAAGTAGAGCATAGTCTCCTCGTCGTTTTCGGTAAAGCTCATTTGGGGCAGGTCGTACCTTAAACAGTAATCGCCCACCGATATTACATAATCGTTGTCCTTATAGGGCTTTGTCAGCACGGCGGTGAATCTCTCACCGGGAGCGTATGCGGGGTCATTGCGCTTTTGAGTTCGCGCGCCAAAGCCCGCGGGTATGCGGACAAATTCGGTGCGGTCGGGGGCTTCGCCGCTTATCAGATCCTCTACGAGGTTTACCTCGTATACCGTGAAACCGCTGCCGCCGATCGAGTCTTTCCAACCGTTCATCTGCATATATTCCTCGTTCGTCAGCGCTCTTATGACCTCGACAAGATAGTACGAATCCACGTCATATTCGGGGTAGTCGGGATTTGGCAAAAGACTGTCCATTTCCTCGGCGGCAGTCAGCGGAGGTCCGTACGTTGTGGGGTTTTCGGGAACGAATTCCTCGAAAATATCCGCGTATGCCTGCACGCCGTCCGACGGGGTAAAAGGCGTTATAGGGTCGTCTTTTTCTTCGGGAAGATTTAGTAAGCCCTCCTTCGGAATACTTGCGGTACGCCAGCCGTTCTCGGTCAGAACGAACTTAAATTCGGTAATACCTAAACCGTATTTGTCGCGATACTCGGGAATATATTCCGGCGCGGGATTGCCGTCGCTGTCGCTATGAAATGTGAGTATTCTGAATTCAACGGCGGTATCGGTTTTTAAGTTCAGCTCATACTCACGGTGAACCTCTCCCAGCCAACCGCCTCTGGCTCCGTCGCTGCAAAACAGCTCGCCGTTATAATCCAAAAAGACATCGTATTCTTTGAACATTTCCTCGATCGTTTCTTTCGTGAATGCCCTTAAATACTCGTTATAAAAGCTCTCGTATGTATATCCCGTTTCATAGTATTGGATAGACCAGCCGTCTTTTTCAAGCTCTATATACGGCACTTTCCGATTATTTGCCGTTACAGCGGATGTGTGAGGAACGTTACACGTACTTAAGCTGTACTGCGTTAAGCACAGCGCTCTTCGGCACAGGTTTTTCAGTTCGGGAATTTCGAGACTGTCAATAAATTCTTCATCTTCTTCCGTTAAATAACCGTCGCCGAGGTGGGTCTCGACCGAGAACTCCTCCAGCTCGGAACTATCAAGCGGCGTTCCCGTGAGAGGCGAGTTTTGATATGTTTCCTTGGGAATGTTTTCGGAGCGCCAGCCGTCCTCGGTCATCACGAATTTGAAGTCCGTATATGCTACGACGTATTCATCTCGCAGCGCGGGGTCGTATTCTCTTTGAAGTTCAAAATTCCGATCGTAATAGGTGACCATTCCGAACTGTATAAGCTCATCGCTTTTCCGGAGCAGCTCATACTCGCGGTGGACTTCTCCTATCATACTGCCTTTGGCTGCGTCTTGACAAAACAGCGCGCCGTTATAGTCCATAAAGAGATAGTTGTTGAATATGCCCTCTGTTGTTTCTTTTGTAAACGCGCTGAGATACGCGTTATAAAAGCTCTCGTAGGTGTAACCCAGCTCCTCGTATGTTCCGTCTGCCGTTTTTATACGCGCGGGAGTACGCCCGTTTGCGGTCACGGCGGAGGGGCGTTTGATACTCATTGTGTTTAAGGTACCCTGCATAATATCCATTCTCATATACACATCTTTGAGCTCGGGAACGCCGAGATCGTCAAGAAATGTTTGCTCCGTCGACCAGTAAGCGCCGCCGAAATAGTTCTCGATCGAGAACTCCTCAAGCTCGGAATTATCGAGCGGCGTTCCCGTGAGAGTCATTCCGTCTCCTATATCAACGGCTTGCTCGGGAGGGGTTGCGGAGGATATGTCCTCCGAATAACTGCTGTCCGCCGAATCGGGAGGGAGCACGGGCGAACTGCCTATCTGCCGCGCAAACACCGAGAACGCCGTCACCAGAACGACCGCCGCAGCCGCCGCGCACGCAAGCGGAGCGAGCCGAATTCTGCGCGGCTTGTAGTCTATCGCCTCGCAGACAAGGTCGTCGTCGATATAGCTTGCGCCCCATATCAGTTTTTCTTCGCTCATATTTCTATGCCCTCCTTTTCGAGATACTTTTTCAGCCTTTCGCGCGTTCGGAATAACAGCGACTTTACCTTGCTCTGGCTGAACGAATAGCGCTTTGAGATGTCCTCAATGCTTTCGAGGAACCAGTAGCGCCGCATAAATACGTTGCGCGCGTCGGGAGACTGCGTGCGGAGGAAGTCGCTCATCGCGCGTCCGAGCTCCTCGCCGTCGTCCTCGAAAAACGGCGCTTGGTCGGAGAGCGTGCCCTCCAGCTCCGAGAACGAGACAAGCGCTCCGCGGTCGCGTTTTTTCGCGGAATAAAATTTCACCCTCGTAAGCGAAAGATTGCGCGTTATCTTGCAGATAAACGCCCGGAAATTGTCCGGCTTTTTCGGCGGAACGGTATTCCATACGTTAAGATATGTATCGTTTACGCACTCCTCGGCGTCCTCGCGGCTTCCGAGAATGCGGTACGCAACGCCCTCGCAGAGCCGCCCGTATTTCGCCGCCGTTTCGGTAAGTGCCTGCTCGCTGCGTTCAAAATATAATTCTATTATCTGTGCGTCGTCCATTTTCTCACCTCGGGTTATTATTGTGCTTGTTTTTTTGCGTAGCAAATTTATTAGCGTTTCACTTATGTAGTAGGAAAAAAACGCCGCAAGGTTGCGCTTGCCGAAAAAATTTTTTAAAAGGTACTTGACAAAATACTCAAAAAAGTTTATACTGTATATATAGAATATAAACACTATAAACAGGGAGGTGAACAGATGAAGATTTTGCAGAACAGCGACGTGCCTATTTACAAACAAATTGCCGCGCAGTTCAAGGACGACATTATGAGCGGCGCGATCGCCGAGGGCGAATATCTGCCGTCGATACGCGGACTGGCAAAGGATCTGAAAATAAGCGTTATCACGACGATGAAAGCGTATGAGCAGCTCTCCGACGAGGGCTTGATATCCCCCGTTCAGGGCAAGGGGTATATAGTCAACCCGCAGGACAGGGAGATGGTTCGCGAGCAGCATTTGCGGCTTCTCGAGCAGCATTTGCAGAACGCTATGGAGTCGGCAAAGCTGGCGGGAGTTTCGCGCGAGGAGCTTATTAAGATGATTACGGTTTTGTATGAGATATAGGGAGGATAAAGATATGTTGATATATTCACTTGACAGGAAATGCATTATTGACGCAAAGGTGCTTCAGGTTACGAGAAATATGGGCGGCGGCAAGGACGGTAAGTATGTAATTTCCGCATTGGGAATAGGCGGAATGAACACGGCTGTCGTGGCGCAGTTCGCCGATGAAAAGACCGCCATTGACGCGCTCGAAAAGGCGTATACGGCATTCGCCGAGGGAGCTAAGGCTTATAAATTCGACTGATATTATGAGGTACATATAATGGATACTATTTTATCGTCAAAGGGACTTACGAAAAAATACAGTAAATTCACGCTCGGCGGTATTGATCTCGAGCTGCCGAAAGGCTTCGCTACCGCTCTTATCGGTGCTAACGGCGCGGGCAAGACCACGCTTATCGACGTGCTGTGCGGAGTTATCCACGCGAGCGCGGGCGAGGTCACATATTTCGGCGAGTACAAGGACATAGACAGCGCGGAGCTCCGCGAGCGGATAGGCTACTGCGCGGCGCAGGGGTTCTTCCCCGCGGGGTGGAAAGCCAAGGATATAGCGGAGGCTATGTCTATGGCATACGCGAAATTCGACAGGGAGCGCTTCAACAAGTTATGTCAGGAGCTTGAGGTCGACGACGAGAACACCAAGAGATCCAAGCCGATGTACAAGCAGTCGGACGGTAATCGAATGAGGACGGCGCTTGCGGCGGTGTTTGCCAGGGAGACCGATCTGCTTATTCTCGACGAGCCGGGCAGCTCGCTTGACCCGCTTATGCGCGACAGGCTCTGCGACAGAATGAGGGGTTATCTCGACGACGGCGACGGGGAGAAGTCGATACTTTTCTCCACTCACAACATCGCCGATATGGAGAACGCCGCCGACTATGTTGTGTTTATGGACAAGGGGCAGATAATCGAGCAGGGGTTTGTTGAGGACTTAAAGGACAAGTACGTTATCGTGCGCGGCGACGCTGCCGATTACGACAACTCAAAGGCGCTTATGCTGTCGCATAACGTGAACAAGACGGTGTTTGAGGGGCTTGCGCTTGCCGCTCACAAGAGCCGCTTTGAAGCCGAGGGCGCGGTCTGCGAACGCCCCACTCTCCAGCAATTGAGCATAGGAATGTTGAAATACGCGGAGGAACGGCGATGAAATATTACGATTCGTTCAAGTTGTTTCACGGGAAAAACACAATTAAGGAATGCGGCGCGCTGATAGCGGGAAATACGGCGCTGCTGATAGTCGGCGGCGTTCTGATACGAGTTGTAAACAACGAGCACTTTCAAGGGTTTGTTACGGGAATGCTGACGTTTCTGGGCGGCGTGGTGGCTATGACCTTGGGGTTCGCGCTGGTGAGCGCCGTGTTCAACGGGAATTGGCGCGAGCAGCCCGGTTATAAGTTTTTCCACTCGGTGGCGGACGGCGCGGGGCATTTCCGCCGCGCGACACTGTTCTCGAACGTGCTGTCGCTATTTCCGATAGCGATGTACGCGGTGGTCGGAGGGATCATGTTCGGGCATTTTATGATCGTTATAATGACTATAACCGCGTTTTTTATGATGGGGCTTATCAATTTCACAAGCCACATAAAAAGCCCGTGGGTAAGGATAGGCTCGTTCAGCATAGTCGGCTTTGCTTTCGGGTTTTACGCGGGCATTAACGGCAAGGGCGAGGAGGATATTCCGACGTTTCCTCTGAACGTAACGATAATTATCTGCGCAATTCTGCTGGCGTTCTACATCGTATCGCTTATCATGGTGACGGTGAAAGCGGAAGAGCGCTGGAACAGGGAGGGATAACGGTGAAAGGATTAAAGTTTCTTTTTCGGAGCTGGATGAAAATGACGTTTTTCTTCTGGTTCGGGATAGTTTTTTCACTGGGAGCCGCGGTGCTGCCGTTTATTTTCCATAACGCACCAAATGCCGAGGAATATATGTTCCCGAAGATATTTATTTACTTCCCGTCGCTGTTTTTGACGGAGATAGGGCTTATCTGCGGCTGCCGCGATATTGCCGCGAATAAGCTGGTGAGGTCGTTTCCGATAGCGAAAGAGCTGTATACAAAATCCGTGCCGTTGTTTTCGGCGATATTGACGGTCGGGGTCTCGGTTGTATGCGTTGGCGCGTATTTTATCTTTCTGGGAATTACCGGCGCGGAGGCGGAGCAGTTCGCCGACACGCTGATAATAGGCGCGGTCATTCTGGCTCCCCAGCTTATTATGTCGAGCTTTCTCGCGATAATACCGGGCGGCGGAGCGCTCGGGGTCTACGTTGCGTTTTTGCCTGTTATTCTTATATCCGTTATCGGGGAAAACACCGTAATGCGCAGGGGCTTCGGCGTTTCCGTGCCTGCGGCGGCACTGATCTTCGCGGTCTCTGTCGCGGTGAGCGCTGCGGTGATGTTTTTCCTCGCGGGGTGGAATTATCGGAGGAGCAATGTCCGAATTAACAACGCGCTTATGAATTGCGAGACGAAATGAGGTGTACGATATGAAAAAAAGAGCGTATATAATGTCGATAATTCTCTGCGTATTATGCGCGGTATCGGTCGTGATGTGCTTTGTCGACGGCTTAGAGAGACACTCGCTGTGCGCGGTCATAGCGTCGGCGACGGGCGCACTTAACGCGTGTATGGCGGCGAAAAGGCGCAAGGACGGCGAATGAATTCGGGAAAGGGAGTGACGATATGAAAAAGAAAACGGTCGACCTGGGATTTGCCGTAGGCTTGATATTATCGGGCATTATCGGCATAATAAACGGAGTTATGGGGATAGCGGACGTTCCCGTTCCCGACGCGCTGAGAGTAACGCTCGGTATTATATCGCTGATAGATGTGCCGGTGCTGGCATTCTTCTCGGTGTGGAAGATAAAAAATTACAGGGACTCAAAGGGGCGGTAATATGAAAAGATTGTTTGCGGTTATTTTAATATGCGCAGTTATGCTGTTTTCGGGCTGCGGACGAGCCGAAAACGAGATAACTCCGCCGTTCTTTAAGGTGACGGACAAGGAGACGGGCGGCGTTGTATATATGCTCGGCACTATGCACGTCGGCACGGAGGACGCGGTCTATCCCGATAAGGTCTACAAAGCGCTTGACGAAAGCGACGTACTGGCGGTCGAGCTTGATGTTCAGGAACTGGAAGCGAACACCGCCGAGCTTACGTCCGCTATGCAGGTGATGATGTTAAAGGGCTGTACCGCCGAGGAATACATAGGCGAGGATTATAAGGAGATACGCAAGTGGTTCGTTGAAAAGGGCTTGTACAATATGGTCTACGACTACTATATTCCCGCGGTGTGGAGCAGTATGGCGGCGACAATGCTCGCGGAGGACGCGGGCTACAAATCCGAGCTCGGCACGGACAGAACAATGCTGACCTACGCTAAGGAGCACAACAAGGAGATATACGAGATAGAGAGCGCCGCGGAGCAGTATCAGGTCAACGCGAACGAGGGCAAGGAGCTTCAGATATACGCGCTCCTCGAGACCGTCCGCACAGACTACGATGAACAGATACAGCAGATGAAAGACCTGTATACGGCGTGGGCGAACGGCGATATTTCGGCGCTGGAGGATATGCTCGCCGTCGACGAGCCGCCCGAGGAGCTTGCCGAACAGTACAAGCAGTACATCTTTGAGATGTACGAAAACCGTCAGCAAAAAATGGCGGAATATGTCACAGATACGCTGAAAAACGGCGGAAAGGCGTTCGTCGCCGTCGGGGCTATGCACTACGCCGCAACGCCCGATATTATCGACTTTGTTGAACAGGCGGGGTATAACGTCGAAAAAATTCGCTGATAAAAAGCCGCGGCAGGGCTTGTCTTTGACCGCGGTTTTTTATGACTTTTTGGCAAATCGGAGCTTGTTTTTCTTTGATTTTTTGTATGATTTTCACAACGACCGCGGCGCAAAAGTTTACAAAAAGTTAATTTTTCGGTGATATAATATATAAAGCAAGTTATGCGCCGAGTTAAAAAAGCTCGGCGATGGGCATCAATGATAATTCGACATTCGCTTCGCTGGTTCTCCCCAAATTACGGGAGATGTCACAAATTATATTATAAAATACAGCAAAGGTCCGGTGATAAAAAATGAAAACAGGTCTTATACTTGAGGGCGGAGCGGTTCGCGGGATTTTCACCGCGGGAGTGCTCGACCGCCTTATGGAAAACGGTCTGTACTTCCCTTACGTTATCGGCGTTTCGGCGGGCGGCGGCAACGCGATGAGCTACGTCTCGCGGCAAAAGGGAAGGACCTGCCGAATGATAAACGTTCCGCGCAGCGAATCGTACTACGGGTTAAAGCAGTTCCTCGGCTCGAAAAAGCTGATAAATCTCGATAAAATGGCGTTTGAATATCCGTACAAGCAATTCCCGTTCGATTTTGATACATACTTCCACAGCGGCATTGAGACCGAATACGTCTGCACCTGTATGGAGACGGGCGAGGCGGAATATTTTTCCGAGGAGAACGACTGCGAACGCCTGCTGACTATCTGCAAGGCGACCTGCTCCGTGCCTATGCTGTGCGAACCCGTGGAAATGGAGGGGCGGCACTATCTCGACGGCTCGATCGCGGACAGTATTCCGATCGAACGCGCGCTCGATATGGGGTGCGATAAGCTGGTGATAATCCTCACCAAGCCCGACGGCACGGTCGCGCCTACCGATTACGGCAAATTCCGCAAGGTCATTCAAGCGATGTACAGAGATTACCCCGCGTTTGTGGAGTCGTGCCTGTCGCGCGTGGAGCGCTACTGGAAAACCGTCGAGCTTATGGAGGAGCTGGAAGAACAGGGAAGAATTTTCATCTTCCGCCCGACTTTGCCCGCTATCTCGAAATTCGAGAAGGACGGCGCGAAGATAATGGAATCCTACCGCGACGGCTACACGCAAGCCGACTACAAAATCGCCGAGCTTATGCAGTGGATGCGGTCGGTCGAGAGCAAGGTAAGCTGATACATAGTTAAATAACGCGCCCCGTTCGGACTGAACGGGGCGTTTAGTATTTATTTTGTAAAGTCGTCAAGAACTTTCAGGAATTCCTCCTCGGAGAGACCCATAGACCAAATTCTTACGCGTGAATTCATATCGAGGTCGGCAACGAAGCATTCTTCGGGAATGTCGTCGGGAAGGTCGCCCGTGTAGTGGTAGATAAGCGCCTCGTAGCCGTTGACGGTGGACACGCCCTCGTCGGGTTCGGGAGTAATGGGAGGATTTTTGGTAGGATCGTAGGCGGCAGTTCCCTGCGCGATAATGTTTCCGTTTTCGTCGTACTCGGTATAGGTCTCTGGTTTGGGGTAGATAACGGGCTTATCGGCGGTGAGCATTTCGTCGGAAACGGGGTCAAATTTTCCGTACTGCGCCGCAACGTATATCTTTGCGCCGCTTTCCGTAGTGTATTCGAGAGCGTTTTGCGTGTATAACAGTTCAAGTTTAGCGATAAAGCCGTCGTTTGTCTCGCGCTTGTAAACTCCGAGGTCATAATAAGCAAGCGTCCAATTCGGGTGGAGCATTCCGAGACGGTTGAAACGCAATCCGTAAAAGCTGTCAAGGTCTTCAAGCCCGTATGGCGTGAAACCGTCACCGAAAGTTACAATACCCGTAACGCTTTCATTGAATTTGTCAATGTCGAGTACCTTTATATCGTTTATGCCCGAATTGGGGTTGGTATAATCAACAACGGGCGGCTCAACTGCGGCAATATCAAGCGAGGTCGTCATGGGAGCGCTCGTGTTCGGAACAGGGGCAATTTCGGGAGTTGTCTCAATATCCGCGGTGCTTACGGGCAGATCAATATTTGTTTCGGAGGCAATTTCGGGCATATCGGTGTTTGTGTTGGCGGCAATTTCCGGGCTGCCGATGTCAATATTTCCGGTAGTGTATTCGGGGAACGCGGCAGCTGACGCCGCGGGGGTATCGTATCCTATCGCGTCAAAACCTATGTTATTATTTCCCGCGGCATTGGCATTATTATCGATTGGCTTCGCGACCGCAGGGTGAATATATTTCCCGCGGCTCTGCGAAGCGACCGCCGCGCCTATCCCGACAACTCCCACAAGAACTGCCGCCGCGCACGGCGCTCCGATAAGGAACGCTCTTTTGCGCCGTTTTATTTCCGTATCTCTGCGCTTTAATACGCTTTGAGCCATTTCTTCATAATTCTTCATATTCAAAGCCCTCCTTTTCAAGTGCTGTTTTCAGTGCGTTTCTCGCACGATAGACTAATGTTTCGATGTTGTGAACGCTCTTTTCATCACGGCGGCGGTCTCTTTGTTGGAGAGCTCCTCGAAATAGGTGAGCCATAAGACCTGCCTATATTCGGACTTCAGCGTGCCCATTGCGCGGTGAACGGCTATCTTGTTCTCCTCGCGTATGTATGACTGCTCTAAGCTCTCCCTGTCGTCGTTGAGGGTATCGGAAAGCTCCTCTATCGCGATAACGTTTCCGTGGTTTTTTCTGAGATAATCTATCGCGGTGTTTCGTCCGATAGTATACAGAAACGTCTTGAACGACGAGTTCTCGCGAAAGGGCGGCTTTCGCACCGCGAGCTTTACAAACGCGTCCTCGCAAAGCTCCTCGGCAACGGTGAGATTGCGCACAAAGCTGTTGAGGTAGAGCATAAGCCCGTCCTTGTATTCGCGGACTATTTCGACGATACCGTTGTCGTCGCCTGTGAGATAACGGCGGTAGCTACTTTCACCGTTCGGCATTTTTATTCCCCCTTTCACTTGTTAGACGGAGATTTTCGGGAAACCTCACAGAGTAATAAACTTTAATTTTGCTTAAAGACTTGCAGCTAAAAAACGGGATTCCTAAGGGGCTTGCCCCTTAGGCGGAGTGCAGAGGCAGAGCCTCTGCGCAGGTTTGGGCGGCAGCCCAAAACGCCGTGCGAAGCACGGCAGCTGCGCACGCCGTGCGCAGCATAGGCGCGGAGCGCCGCACCGCCGCGAAGCGGCGGCTCTCCCAAAGGCGCTAAAAGGGTTTGGGGAAAAACAAGAGTTTTTCCCCAAATCGGTGAATTTGCCAACAGGCAAATTCGCCGATCAATCACTTTTTTCTGCCGGTGGCAGAAA
>JAAVID010000026.1 GCA_014799395.1 Oscillospiraceae bacterium
GATTTTTTTCGCGGTGAATTTAAAAGACCGGCAATTTAAACAACGATTTTCCATTGAAAACGTTTTCGGAGGGGCTTGGGAAAAAAAGTTTCAAAAAAGGACTTGAAAAAAATCCGAATTTGTGATAAACTAACAAATGAAATCGAGACGCGAAATTCTCGATGAATAAATCTTAGGCTGTTCATAATTACGGGATACTCGCAGAGCCCCGTGCGAACAGAAACCATTTTTTGGGAGGAATAAACCTATGAAGAAAAGAATTTTGGCAGCTCTGGTAGCTTCCGCAGCTGTTCTCTCTTTGGCAGGCTGTAACACCGACGACAACAACAGCAGCAGCACCCCCGGCAACAGCGGTGCGGGCAACAGCAACGCCGGTGACAGCACACCCGGCAACAGCGACGCAGGCAATGCCGGCAACGACAACGCGCCCGACTACTCCAACTTTGTTGTTGACAAGAACAATCCTCAGCTGATCGATACCGGCATTAAGCCCTCCGATTCCGAGGGTAAGGTTATCAACATCTGGGCTTGGAACGATGAGTTCAAGGGCTTCTTTGATAAGTACTACAAGGTTCCCGATGGATATACCGTAAAGTGGACTATCAACCCCTCCGATGACGGCGTTTACCAGCAGAAGCTCGATGAAGCTCTGTTTGCTCAGGATTCCGCTGCGGCTGACGACAAGATCGATATCTTCCTCGCAGAGGCTGACTATATCCTGAAGTATGTTGACTCCGAATACACCAAGAACGTTGCGGACATCGGATTCTCCAACGCTTCCACAATATACAGCTACACCGCTGACGCTTGCACAGACAGCAACGGCGTTCAGAAGGGTATGTCCTTCCAGTGCTGCCCCGCAGGTCTGATCTACAGACGTTCTATCGCTAAGGACGTACTCGGCACCGACGATCCCGCAGAGGTTCAGGAAGCACTGTCTTCTTGGGATAAGTTTGAGCAGGTTGCTTCCAAGGCTAAGGATAAGGGCTATCTGATGACTCCTTCCTTCGCTGAGACCTACAGAACCTTCTCCAACAACGTATCTTCCGCTTGGGTAGACGCTGACGGCAATGTAAACGTTGATCCTCAGATCAAGGCTTGGATCAAGCAGACCAAGGACTTTATGGATAAGGGCTACACCATTGACGACGGCATCTGGGGCGATGAGAAGAACTCCCACATGTTCAACACAGGTAAGGCAATGTGCTTCTTCGGTCCTGCTTGGTACTACAACTTCTCTATGGGCAACGCAAAGGATCAGCAGAAGGACGCTAACGGCAATGTAATTGCGGATTCTCCTTACGGCGAGAGAAACACCGTAGGCGACTGGGGTCTTTGCGTAGGTCCTCAGAGCTACTTCTGGGGCGGCACATGGCTGCTCGTAGGCGCTCAGACCGATAACCCCGAGATCGTTGCGGACATTATGAACGCGTTCCAGAGCAACGAGGCTGTCCTCAAGCAGATGGTTGAGATCGATTCTCAGTTCGTAAACAACACCGCTATCAACGATTCTTACACCAACGACCCGAACTTCGGTAACGAGCTGCTTGGCGGTCAGAACGACTGGGCTATCTTCGCAGAGGGCGCTAAGAACATTCAGCTCAAGTACGCTACCGGTTACGACCAGCTCCTCAACGAGAAGCTCCAGGATAACCTTAAGGATTACTTCAAGGGCACTGTTGACCTCGATACCGCTTGGGGCAACTACGTTGCAACTATCAACGAGGCTTACGCTGAGCTCAAGCTGCCCGAGAAGCTGACTCTTGACTGATTTACGCAGCGTATTGATCTAAAATCCTAACCCTTAAGAGGTGAGGCGTAATGCTCGCTTCACCTCTTTTTGTAGGGTTTTGCGGTACGGCTAAAAATGAAAAATGAGAGGTAAGGTGTTTTGTAATGACCAAAAAGCATAAGTCCATCAGCTATGCTAAATGGGGCTACTTTTTTATCGCACCGTTTTTTATAGTGTACATCGTATTCCAGCTCATTCCGCTTTTGTCCACGTTCTATTACAGCTTTTTCGATTATTATCGTTCGGGTCTGAAAGTTATCGGCCCCGAGTTTGTCGGTTTTAAAAACTATGCGACGCTGTTTACGCCCGACGCTAACGGCCGTATAGGTTTTCTCACCTATTTCGGAAATACTATGATAATGTGGATCATCGGTGCGGTTCCGCAGCTGGTTTTCTCATTGGTGCTTTCCGTAATTTACACAAGCTACCGCTTGAAGATCAAGGGGCAGCGCTTCTTTAAGACGGTTATGTATATGCCGAACCTGATAATGGCTTCCGCGTATTCACTGCTGTTCTTTACACTGCTTTCCAACGTTGGTCCTATCAACCAGCTTATTGTGTCGGCGACAGGCTCGACGTTTGACTTCCTCGGTCAGGTATGGCCTGCGAGAACGGTCATTGCGTTTATCAACTTCCTTATGTGGTTCGGTAACACAACGATTCTTCTGATGGCGGGTATTATGGGTATCGACCAGAGTATCTTCGAGGCGGCTTCCATTGACGGCGCAAGCGCGGGACAGGTATTCTTCAAAATTACGCTGCCGCTGCTGATGCCTATTATGGTTTATGTTGCTATCACTTCGCTTATCGGCGGTCTGCAGATGTACGATGTACCGCAGATCATGACGAGCGGCAACGGTTCGCCTAACAGAAGCACGATGACGCTTATCATGTACTTGAACAACTACTTCGGTCCGTCCAAGAACTACGGTATGGCGGGTGCGCTTTCCGTAATAATCTTCATTATTACGGCGATCTTGAGCTTCATTGTATTTAAGACAATGAACTCTCCCGACAAGGGCAAGAAGAAATCCAAGAAAGCGAGGGGTTAATTGATATGGCAACTACTTATGTATCAACAGGCGAGACCAAGGGTACTCGCGCAAAAACCAACATTGCAAGGGTGTTGTCCTATATCTTCCTCGTTTTCGTAACCTTGCTTTCGCTGTTTCCGTTCTATCTGCTGATAATCAACGCAACGCGTTCCAATTCTCAGCTTCAGGCGGGCTTTACGCTTATTCCGAGCAATGCTTTCATTGCGAACTTTAAGACCGCTTGGAACGACACGACGATGTTTACTTTCCCGATTACCATGCTGAACAGCTTTATCATCGCGGCTGTGGCAAGTATCCTTACGAGCTACTTCTCCGCTATGACGGCTTACGGTATCCACGTTTACGACTTCAAGGGAAAGAACCTGCTGTTTAAGTTTATCCTTGTTATTATGATGATCCCCACGCAGATCTCCGCAGCAGGTTTCCTGCAGGTGATCGGCGCTATGGGAATGAGAGACACCTACTGGCCGCTCATTCTCCCCGCTATCGCGGCTCCCTCGGTATTCTTCTATATGAAGCAATACATCGAGAGCTCGATGCCTATGGAGGTCATTGAGGCTGCGCGTGTTGACGGCTCCAACGAGTTCAAGACGTTCAACATTATCGCGCTTCCCATGCTGAAGCCCGCTATGTCGGTACAGCTTATCTTCGCGTTCGTTGCTTCCTGGAACAACTACTTCACTCCCGCGCTCGTTCTGGACAGCTCGAGCAAGTGGACGCTTCCTATCGCGCTGGCGGCGGTTCGTTCGAGAATCAACTCTCAGGCAGGAGATATGGGTGAGGTTTATATGTTCATCTTCCTGTCGATCATTCCCGTTGTTATTGTCTACATCTTCATTTCCAAGAACATCGTTGAAGGTGTGGCACTCGGTGCGGTTAAGGGTTAATTGCTATTTGTAAACACCTTATTTTTCCCGTATGGGACATTTGGTAAAAAGTATTGCGGTGTCGAGCTTTTCGCTTGATACCGCAATTTTTTCGCAAATTTCGGAAAATCGTGCACTATTTTGACAATTTGTATTGACAAGCAACAAAAAGTATGCTATAATAAATTGTCGGTAAGCCCCTTGGTTTGGCAGCCATATGAATTTTTGGAGGAAAAAATTATGAAAACAGCGGCAAAGGTATTTATTATCATCGGTATGATCGCGCTTTTTTGGACCATTATCGCTCCGATCATCGGTTTTGTTGCGCTTAACCAGATGAAGACGCAGAAGCCCTCTACGGCGGTTTGCGTACTGGTTCTTCTTTTCTGCAACCTGATCGGCGGCATTCTTCTGCTTTGCAGTGACGAGAGCGAATACGGCGTCTGATTGTACATAGCATACCAAAAAATCCCCTGTGGACGTTCCACGGGGGATTTTCATATAATATAGCAACTATTACTTGAAGTATCTGTTCAGCAGACCCTCAAACGCCTTGCCGTGGCGAGCCTCGTCCTTAGCCATTTCGTGAACGGTGTCGTGGATAGCGTCGAGATTGTTCTCCTTAGCCATCTTCGCGAGGTCGAGCTTGCCCTGTGTAGCGCCGTGCTCGGCTGCTACGCGCTTTGTAAGGTTGTCCTTGGTGGACGCGGAAACTACCTCGCCGAGCATCTCCGCGAACTTCGCAGCGTGCTCCGCCTCTTCCCAAGCCGCCTTTTCGTAATACAGACCGACCTCGGGGTAGCCCTCTCTGTGAGCCGCTCTTGCCATTGCGAGGTACATACCTACCTCTGTGCACTCGCCGGTGAAGTTAGCGCGCAGACCCTCGATTATCTCGGCGGGAACGCCGTTGGTAATGCCGATCTCGTGCTCGCACGCGAAAACGAGCTTATCATCGTTCGCCGAAACCTTGAACTTGCTTCCGTCAACGCCGCACTGAGGGCACTTTTCGGGAGCGGAGTCTCCAACGTGAACATAACCGCAAACGGGACATACATACTTCATAAGAAAAAACCTCCAAAACAGTAATGATTATCGTTTTAACGATAGATTTATTATACCACTTTATACTAAATTTGTCAATAGGTATAGATATTTTTTTAGCGCGATAGTGATTTTGTATAATTTTTTCAACATATTGTTATTATTTTATTGTATTTGCGTGTTGACATTTTCCGTTTTAGTGTGGTATAATGATAGTGTGTAAATTTGTATAGTTTGATGAGACAGTAAGAGCGGCGGAAAATTGTCCGCATTTTATCGAGGGGATAGGCTATGGAAAAAAATGAAATACGCGCCAGGTTAGAGTCGTACTCGGGATTTCACGTTTTGTGTTATGCCGCGGGTTTTATGCACCTGACGTTTCTTATCGCGTTTTTGTGCTTCGGGCTTTATCTGATGGTAGTGGTAAATATTGTAAGCGTACTGATGTACGTTATTTCCGGAACATATACGATGAGGCATAATATCGAGGGTCACGCGCTGGGGTGGATAATCGCGATGTTTGTCGAGATACTGTTTCACGCTATTCTTGTTACGTCGATCCAAGGTACGGAGGTTTTCTTTTTTCTGTATCCGCTTATGGCGTTTCCGCTGTACGGGTTTTACCTTTTCGTTTACTGCGACAAGGGGACGTTTGTAAAGGCGGCGGTGGCGTTCGGCGTTATAACGTTTTTGTCGCTGACGATAACGCTTATTATGGTCGAGGTCAAGGGCTCGATATACAGCGTTACGGGACTGCACCGGCTCTCGCACACCGAGATAATCGTATTGCGCTTTATCAACGTATTGTTCACGCTGGTGATGGTCATCGCGTTCGTGCTTATGTTCTATCTTGAGGTAACTTCGCTGCTCGGCAAGCTACAGAAGATCAACGAAAAGTTGAATTACACCGCGACTCACGATTCGCTTACGGGGCTGAGCAACCGCCACAGTCTCTGGGGATATTTCGACGAGCTGGAGAAAAGCGAGGAGCGCTACTGCATAGTAATGGGCGACCTCGACGATTTCAAGAAGATAAACGACACCTACGGTCACGACTGCGGCGACATCGTGCTGAGATCCGTCGCGTCGATAATAATCGAAAACACCAAGGACGACGAGATGGCTTGCCGCTGGGGCGGCGAGGAAATGCTTATCGTTATGCGCGGCACACACGAGGAATGCTACGCGCGCATAAGCGTTATCAAGTCGGCGATAAACGCGCTCGATATAACGAGCGGGGGCAAGCGCGTCAAGGTCACTATGACGTTCGGCTTCGCGGACAGCGAGGAAAAGAATATGGAGTTCACTTCGGAGAACGTCGTGGAGGACAGCAGTTCCCCGATAAAGACCCCTCACCATATCGGCATAGATTCGCTTATCTCCATTGTCGACCAAAGACTGTATATCGGCAAGAGAAGAGGGAAGAATGTTATAGTCTGCACTATGGAGTAAAGAAGTCAGTGTGAGGCTCTGCCTCACACTCCGCTTAAGGGGCAAGCCCCTTAAGAATCCCGATTCCCAATATTGTCTTGATTGTAATTATATTCTTTTCGCTGTACGGTTATAAGGTGAATTTTAACATTTTATACAAAAAAGCTCCGCTGAAATCGGCGGAGCTTTTGATTGTGGAATTACTGCATTTCGTGCTTAACGCGGGCTTTTTCCTCGGCGCGCTTTGCGTTGTTGAAGCGGTCGAGCGTACCTACGAGATACCCCGTTATTCTTCTTATGCGCTGGAAAGGCACGTCGGAAAAGTGATACTTCGCGTTTACGAAATCGCCGTCAAGCTCGAGCTCAATAGAGCGCAGGTGCTTTTCGGGATACTTTTCCTTTGCGCACTCGATATAGTAATCTATCTCTTCCTGCGGAAGTTTTCCGCCTGTAACATTAACGTCAACCATTTTTATTCCCCCTTTGCTTTTTGCTGCATTTATATTGTATCACAATATATTGTAGTTGTCAACCGTGATTTTGTACAATATTTTGGAAGAAACTTTGTCAAGGCGCATTATTATCAAAAAAATTATTTTTTTTAGAAAAAGTGAAAGAAATTTAATTATTTTGTGTGTATATAGATGAAAGGGCAAAAACCCGTATTTGTCGACAAATATAAGCGAGGTGAGCAAATGACCGACCGTGAGATCGTCGAGATGTTTTTTGACCGCGACGAAAAAGCGATAAAGGCGGTCTCGGAGAAATATACGAGCTACTGCTCGAAGATCGCCGCGAATATTCTCGGTTCGTATGACGAGGCGGAGGACTGCGTAAACGAGGCGTTTATGAAAGCCTGGGAGAGCATACCACCGCACGAGCCCGAGCTGTTGTCCGCGTACCTCGGCAAGCTGACCCGCAACATCGCGATAAATACGCGGCGCAGGTCGCTCGCGGGAAAGCGCGGCAGGGGAGATGTCGTTTTCGAGGAGCTCTCGGAGCTTATCGGCGGCGGCGAGAGCGCGGAGCAATCGCTCGACGTCAAGGCTCTCGTGCGCGAGATAAACGAGTTTTTGTACACGCTCCCCGAGCTTAAGCGCAATTTCTTCGTCTGCCGATACTGGTACTGCGACAGCATTGACGAGATAGCCGCGGAGTTCGCGGTGAGCAAAAACAAGGTCTACATTACATTGAACCGCGTCAGAAAAAGTTTACGCGAATATTTACGAAAGAGAGGCTATGATCTGTGAAAAACGACGAGCTTTTTGAAGCGCTGACAGAGCTTGACGACAAGCTGATAGCGAAAGCGAAGCATATAGATACCTACGGTGAGCAGACTGTCGTTTTGCGCCGCACTCCGGCTTGGAAGATAATAACGGGCTGGGTCGCGGCGGCGGCGTGCGTTGCGGCGCTGGCGGTCGGCGGCGTGTTCGGTATGAAATATATCAACGGCAAAAACGACGTTGTCTCCGTACCAAATGCGGCGGATACGGCAAATACGGCAAATACTTCTTGGGCGGTGAGCGATTGTAAGATGTATGCGCCCGCGGAATATCCCGAGGAGGCGAAATACGTCTACTCGGGCGATTTTTCGGAGCTTACCAAGTTCCAATACGGAATAGTTGACCGTATTGTGTATGACGATCTTATCACGCTGGAGGAGGAAAGCGACCTTATCGTTTTCGGCGAGTTTGTGGACGACCCGCACCAGTGTACTCCCCCCGAGGATACAAGCTATTATGACGGCACGATCTCATACAGCTACAATAAGTTAAAAATAGACAGGGTAGTAAAGGGCGACCGCGTTGAGGGCGAGGAGATAATCATCTGCGGCAACGGCATTGTTCATGACGGCAATTTTTATTATTTATGCTGTTTTATGCCTATGATAAAGGGCGATAAGTGGATATATTTCCTCGGGTGGAACGGCGAGGAAAATAATTATTACCCCATCGGCTTTGAGGAAGCGCGCTATCCCGTGCCGGGCTTCGAGGACTACGCGCTCGACAAAGGCGTTTACGGCGGCTACAAGCAGAGCATATACGAGGATATAAAAAAGCGCCTGCCCGACTGGAAGTACGAGGTATATTTCGAGAGCGAATACCCCGACAACGCGGAGGTATACGGCGATTATTCGGGGCTTGAAATCGTAGTGCCGGATAACTCGTACGGCGAATGGACAGCGTCGTATGATGAGATGTTCAACGAGAAATACGGCTGCGAGTATATCGTTTCGGGCGAGTTTATTGACGATACACATCAGTGGTATAAGAAATCTTACGGTGATTATGTAGGAAAGTCGTATAATAAGTTCAGGATAGACAAGGTCTACAAGGGCGATATTGAAGAGGGGCAGGTCGTAATGATAGAGCAGAACGGCTTTGCCGCCGACGGGAAATATTATGTAAGCGACAATCTCACCCCGATGATAAAGGGCGACAAGTGGCTGTACTGCTTAAGCAAGCACGGAGGGATATGCAGCGCCCGCAATTACGGAAACGGACGTTATCCTCTCCCCGGAAGCCAAAACAAGAGCCTCGAGTTCGGCGAATACGGCGTTATCAATTCGCAGTACGCGAATACTAAGATGTACGAGCGGCTGCTGACGGAGCTGGGTATAACGGGTATGAGCGTTTCGGAGAATTTCGACGGCGTTGTGCTTTCGGTAATGCTGGAGGACAGCAAGTTTGACGTTAAGGACGATATACGCGTCAAGGCGATAGTCCGCAACACCACCGATAAGCCTATCGGTCTGCTTATGCCCGTTACGGGAGAGGACACGCATACGGAGATAACCACCTTTATTTCGCACAGCAACCTTTGCGAGCTGGTTGATGTTTCAGCCGCGAATAATGCCGATATGGCGGAGAGCTCGCGTATCATTCAGCCGGGTGAGGAATACGTTCAGGAGATGACGTTCCGTACCGCGGCTATGGTTCACGGTATGTTTGACGGCACCACACCGCCGGCTCCCGAAATTGAAACGGGCGTGTACAAGGGCACGGCGACTATACGGCTTTTGTCCGACCCGAACGACACTATGAGCGAGGTAACGGAGCGCAAGGTTGAATTTTCGCTGTATATCACCGACAACAGCGCCGATGTCACCGACAAACCCAAGAGCGAGGTAATATTCGACCAGCTCAATAAAGAATATGTTCTGAAAGACGGAAGTGTACAGTTTACAATGCCCGAATTCGAGGGCGCGGAGTTCGAGTGTGACACAAGCGGCGTTTATATGAACGGCGAGGTTCTTTACAGCGGCACTCCCGTATACAATCTTTACCTCTGCGACATTAACATGAACGGCATACGCGAGCTTGTCTCCTGCGTAAATACGGGCGAGGAAGAATACATTAAGGTCTGCGATGTCGCGAACGGTAAAATCTGGAATCAACTCCGCGACGGGCGCGTCTTAAGCCTTGACGGCAGAGGAGATCTTTCGATCGTCAAGCATTATACGGACGATTCGCACAATAAGGTCGTATACAGCGAGGTGCTTACGTTCCTTAAGCTGCTGGAGAATTTCACGCTCGAGGGAGATAATACGAGCGTTGTGTTCGACCTGCTTGATGAAGAATCTGTGGAGAACCAAACGTTTAGGTTCACAATGCCAGAATTCGAGGGCGCAGAGTTTGAGTGCAACTTGTACGGCGTTTATATGAACGGCGAAACTCTTTACGGCGGTTCTTTCATACACAGCATTTACCTCAGCGACCTTAACGGCGACGGCAAGCGCGAGATCATATCCACCGTAAATTATTACGCCTCGGGCGGTGAATACGGTATTAAGGTCTGCGATGTCGCGAACGGCGGAAAGCTGTGGTATCTGCGCGGCTATACGGTCGCTTGGCAAGACTGGGTGCTTATGGCGGTTCCGCGCTCAGCGTCCGACCATATCCGTGCGCTTACATTCGATTTGCTGACGGAGTATCCCGAGCCCGAAGAACCCGTGAACAAGCCCGTAAAGAACTACGGTGAATTTGAGGATTTGTCGCGCGTTCAGGGTCACGAGGACAAGTTCCGTTTCTTTTACAAATACAAAAACGCTCCCGAAAACGAGCCCGTTTATTCGACGGTAAACGGCGAGGTCGTTGAGGTCAGCGAAAACAAGTGGAACAGCGGGTACGGAAATTATGTCGCGGTTCTCGGCAATGACGGTTTTTATTACTATTACAGCTCGCTGGACGGCGTTGCCGCGGCAGTCGGCGACAAGGTAACGGCGGGTACGAAAATAGGCACGGTCGGGAGCTCGGCACGCTGGTACATCAAGGACGGTCTCGGAGTGCGGTACACCTGTTCGGAGGATCCGCTTGACCTTTCCGACGCGGAATAAATAAGATACATTATATAAAAAGCCGAAGATTTTTCAACAATCCTCGGCTTTTTTTATTTTTTGGCGAAATTTCCGTAAAAGGCAAAATTCGGTGAAATTCTCTTGCAAATACGGGAAAAAAGGTATATAATATAAGATGTATAGAAGTAAGTTTATATACCCCCCGAGAGCGGGGAGGGGGGTATGCGGGGGCTCCGCCCCCAACCCCCGCCAAAGGGGCTACGCCCCTTTGGAAACCCTTTTTAGTTTATTCCACAAAAACGCTTGGAAAATTTTGGGAGAAGAATGAAAGAAATACTTGATTTTTTTGTTGGGCATATCAAGCGCGTCGATAAGGTGCTGCCGGCGATATGCGTTATCATAACGGTGTTTGACATATTTCTGGTGAATTCGATGTACAAGACGGGGTATATCCCGCAGGGCGTGGTGAAAACGCAGTTTATCGCTGCAATTCTCGGCGTGCTCGCTTCGTTTGTCATCAGCTTTGTCGACTATAAATTTATCGCCAAGCTGTGGTATGTTTACGCGCCGCTGGCGGTGATACTGCAATTGCTGGTGTGGTCGCCGATAGGCGTTCAGCGCGACGACGACGTCGCCTGGATACAGATAGGCGGCGTGAACGGCATTACCATTCAGCCGTCCGAGATACTGAAATTCGTGTTTATAATCACGCTGGCGCTTCACATCTCAAAGCTCGGCGACAAGCTGAACTCTCTGCCGCACTTGCTGCTGGTGTGCGCTCACGGACTGTTTCCGACGGCGCTTATCGTGGCGCAGGGCGACGCGGGGTCGGCGCTGGTGTTTTTGTTCATCTTTATCGTAATGCTGTTTATGGGCGGAGTTTCGTGGAAGTATATAATTGCGGCGGTCGTTGCCGTTCCGCCCGTGATCTATGTCGCGTGGAATTATGTGATGAAGGATCATCACCGGCTGCGTTTTCTGGTGCTGTTTGACGAGGCTACACGAAAGGAACAGATACGCAACGTCTATTATCAGCAGTATATGGGCAAGATAGGGCTGGGTTCGGGTCAGCTTACGGGTATGGGGTTTGACCCTCAGACATATCACGATGTTCAGAACGACATTCAGATAATCGATATTCCCGAGATATACAACGACTTTGTGTTCTCATATATCGGTATGACAATGGGATTTATCGGCTGTATGGCGGTGGTGGTCGCGCTGGCTGTGCTGTGTCTGAAGCTGCTGTCCAACGCTTCGGGCGCGGGAGACCCGTTCGGGCGGCTTATCTGTGTGGGAGTATTCGCGCTGGTGCTGTTCCACTGCATTATCAATATCGGAATGGTGCTGTCGGTAGTCCCGGTTATCGGCATACCGCTGCCGTTTATAAGCACGGGCGGCACGGCTATGATAATGATGCACGCCTGTATGGGCTTGGTGCTGAGCGTTTCGGCTCATAAAGAAAAGGCTAAGCATATGTTCTATGAAGAGTGATCTATGGCGGGGAGATCCGCAATAAAAAAACGAAAGGACGAGATTACTATGAAACCTATCGTAAGAAATATCGGCGTACTTTATCCCGAGGCTCAGCTTGAGGCGCAGAGAAAGCGCTACAAGACCGCGGAGTGCGGCTTCGCGGAGTATTTCGGCTCGCTGGGCGAGCACCGTTTCTTCTCCGCGCCGGGGCGCACGGAGATATGCGGAAACCACACCGACCACAACAACGGCAAGGTGTTCGCGGCGAGCGTCGACCTTGACGTTATCGCCGTTGTGGAGCAGACGGAGGACAATATCGTCACGATAAAATCGGAGGGCTTTCCCGAGGATAAGATAGACCTTTCCGACCTCGAGATAAAGGAGGAGGAGAAAAACACCTCCGCGGCGCTTATCCGCGGCGTGGCGAGGGGCTTCCGCCGCAACGGTCACAAGATAGGCGGCTTTCGCGCGTACACAACGTCTACGGTAATGAAGGGCTCGGGATTGTCGAGCTCGGCGGCGTTCGAGGTGCTTGTGGGGACCGTGTTTTCGCACCTGTACAACGGCGGACAGGTCTCGCCCGTAAAGGTCGCGCAGATCTCGCAGTTCGCCGAGAATGAGTATTTCGGAAAACCTTCGGGGCTTATGGATCAGATGGCTTGCTCGGTCGGAGGATTTGTCGCTATCGACTTCAAGGACAACGACACGCCCATTATCGAGAGCGTTCCGTGCGATTTCGCAAGCTACGGTCACGCGCTGTGCATTGTCGACGCAAAGGGCGACCACGCCGACCTCACGGGCGAATACGCGGCTATTTCTCACGAAATGAAAGCGGTCGCGGGATATTTCGACTGCGAAACGCTCCGCTCGATAGCGCTTGCGGACGTTATGCTGAATATAAACGGTCTGCGTGAGAAAGTCGGCGACAGAGCGGTTCTGCGCGCCGTTCACTTCTTCCACGAGAACGACAGAGTTGAACGCGCCGTTCACGCGCTGAAAAACGAACGCTTTGACGACTTCCTCGCGGCGGTCAAGGAAAGCGGCGACAGCTCGTTCAAGTACTTACAGAACATCTACCCGAGCTCCGACGTGCGCAGTCAGTGCCTGTCGATAGCGCTCAATGTCGCGGAGAATACGCTCCACCGCAAGGGCGCGTGCCGCGTTCACGGCGGCGGCTTCGCCGGAACGATACAGGCGTTCGTGCCGTTTGACGCGCTCCAGCAGTTCAAAATGAATATGGAGAAGATTTTCGGCGTAGGCTCGTGCCATGTACTTACGATAAGACCCGTAGGCGGCGCGGAAGTGCTGCTTGGCGAAGTTAAGTAAGAGAGTTATAGAGTAGGTCAGTCGTGGGGCTCCGCCCCACACCTCGCCAAAGGGGCAAGCCCCTTTGGAATCCCGATTCCCATTATGGGGTGGATCTTGGCTGAACGTGTTCTCTGTAAGGCTATTATGTGACTTTAATAAAAGATTTTGGGGAGGATTTTCTCCTCCCCAAGTGTTTAATTTACTTCGTATTCGCTCATTTGCTTGATGAGCATTATGTCCACAAGCGCGTCGACGGCTATGCCGTTTTCGGTGTAGTCCTCGGAGAATACCTTGCCGTTTTCCCGTATCTGCGAGGTGAAGCCCGCCTTGTCGTAGGGCAGGAGCAGCTTCATTCGGCGGCTCGTCTGCGGGAGATTTTTGGCGATCTTCTCCAGAAGCTCGTCTATTCCCTCGTTTTTGAGGGCGCTTATTTTGGCGGTCTTATCGTCCGTCGGAATGTTCTCGCTTATCTTGTCGCATTTGTTGAGCACGGTCACGACGGGTATCTCCGAAGCTCCGAGTTCCGCGAGAGTTTTCAGCGTTACATCGGCTTTTTCGGCGGCGTCGGGGTCGCTTACGTCGCAGACGTGGATAATGATGTCCGCGCACGCGGCTTCCTCGAGCGTGAACTTGAACGCCTCGACAAGGTGGTGCGGCAGACGGCGGATAAGCCCTACCGTATCGACGATGAGAAGATTTCGCCCGTCGGGAAGCTCGATAGACCGCGAGGTCGGGTCGAGCGTCGCGAACAGCTTATCCTCGGCGAGAGCGTCCGCGCCCGTCAGCAGGTTCAGCAGCGTGGACTTGCCCGCGTTGGTATACCCGACGATAGCGCCGACCTGAACGTTGTCCTTTTTGCGGCGGTCACGGGAATATCCGCGGCGCTCCTCGAGCTCTTTCAGCTCGGCGGCGAGCTTGTCAATGCGGCGGCGAATGTGACGGCGGTCGGTCTCGAGCTGGGTCTCGCCCGGACCGCGCGTGCCTATTCCGCCTCCGAGACGGGAAAGGCTCGTTCCCAAGCCCATAAGCCGCGGCAGCCTGTAACGGAGCTGCGCAAGCTCTACCTGGAGCTTGCCCTCGCGCGAGACGGCTCTCCCCGCGAATATGTCCAGAATGAGCATTGTGCGGTCGATAACGCGAACGTCCGTTTCGTCCTCGATATTGCGTATCTGCGAAGCGGTAAGCTCGCAGTCGAATATCAGAAGCGTGGCTTCGAGCTTTTGACAGAGCTCCTTTACCTCGGTCAGCTTGCCCTCGCCGATGACGGTCGCCGAATCGTAGGCTTCGCGCTTCTGGATAACGCGAGCTGTTTCTATCGCTCCCGCGGTTTTCGCGAGCTCGGAAAGCTCGTCGACCGAGACCTCGCAGTCGTACTCGCCTATGTCGGCGGAGACTAAAACGGCTTTTTCGATTTTCTTTTCTTGCATATAAATTCCTCCTTTAACGAGATTGAGGAATGAGTAACTTAATCATTATAACAGAATATTTCGCTTTTGTCAAGCGTTAAGGAGATATAAAAATGGACGGTATTTTTGAAGAATACAAGAAACTGAATATAGACGGCAGGTGGATAGGTCTGGAAGCGGGCGGCAACGACCCGTGCTTCTGCACGCCTGTCGGAGCGGAGACGTTCGGCTGGGATAACGGGATACACTTTTGTTTTATTGACGGCTTCGGGGAGACGGTTTTCGCCGTTGACGCCGAGTGCTGCTGCGAGCATTTGGTTTTCCCCCTCGCCCGTAATTTCGGCGATTTTCTTCGTTTGATACTCGCCGCGGGAAATACCTGTCAGATAGAGCAAATTATTTGGTGGGATAAAAAGACGTTTGAGGAACAGCTTAACGACCCCGGCAACGTTGAATACGCCAACCGACCCGAAACGAAGGCGGCTTTGAACGCTATCGCGGGGCTTGGGATTACGCCAATGGAGAACGCGTTTGAATACGTCAAGGAAATTCAAAAGGACTTTCCTTATGACAAGCTGCAATTTACTAACGAATACTACGATATTCTCGGACTGGAGCGCCCCGACGGAACGGAGCGCGACGATGTTTATCACGGAGAGTTTCGTATTTCGGGGATTTTTTATGAGGAGAAATAGTTTGCCGGGTTATAAGGAGAATGACAATGAGCGAATTATTCAATAAATCAGCGAGATTTGGAAAGCGAATGGAGCTCGAACTTATGAGCAGAATGCTTCTGGAGGGCTTGGACGTTTATACGCCGTTAGTTGACGACCACGGAGTAGACTGTGTGGTAAAGAAAGAGGACGGAACTTTTATCGAGGTACAGATAAAGGCAAGGTCGAGCGGCGTAAAAGAGGGAATGTCGGCTTTTTTTCCCGAAATAACGCACGAGAAAACCGATAATTTTTATTTTGTGTTTTACTCGGAAAAGCTCAAATCA
>JAAVID010000027.1 GCA_014799395.1 Oscillospiraceae bacterium
CGATCTTAACAACACGCTCCACGGCTCGAATTTGCAGATGCTGCTGTATCTTTTCGCGCTGTGCGAGGCGAATAAAAATAACCCCACCCTCACGCTCCGACCCGGCGGAGTAAGCTACGCTCCGTCAAAGAACACGGGCGCGGTCGAGGAGGAGATGCCGCCGTACCGTATGCTCGCGATGAACTATCACCCCAACGAGCTGCTGATAAACGACGAGATAACGCGAAAGGATCTTGACGGGTATCTTGAGTTCGTGCTGGATAAAATATCCTCCGAGGGCGGGCTTGACGAGAAAACCGCCGAGATGATAAAAAAGACGTTCACCCCGAACGCGCTCAACCAAGCGGACGCGGAGAGCTTTGACAAGCTGCGGGAGGACGTTCTCGCCGCGGTCGGAAAGGAGCTCGGCGCGCTGTTTGACGGAGACGTGAGCGCGCTGCCGCTCGTCTGCACCGAAACTCACCGCGACGTACACGGAAAGACCGAGAACAAGCGCAAAGACCCCTGCGAGTACTGCCGCTTCGGCGACATCTGCGGAAACGCGGGCGCTAACGCTCTCACGGTGGAAAAAGCGCGCGCTTACGGCACAAAAACAACCCCCGAATGGGAGAACCCGTACATCAAAGGAGGGCGGAATGAGTAATCTGAATCCGGACCAGCAAAGGGCTGTCGACTACACTCATATGTCGCCCGCCGTAGTTACCGCCGCCGCGGGCAGCGGTAAAACCACCCTGCTTGTAGAGCGCGTTATCCGTCTGCTCTCGGACAGAACGCTGGATATAAAGGCGGACTCGCTGTGCGTTATAACGTTTACGAGAAACGCCACGAAAAGTCTGCGCGAAAAGCTCAACAAGGCGCTCGCCGAAAGAATCAACGACCAAAATTCCGAGGAGGAACGCGCGTATCTCGGCGAGCAGATATTTGCGCTGCGGCAGGCTTCCATTTCGACTATCGACGCGTTCTGCCTTAAAATGATACGCGAGAACGCGCAGGCGTTCGACCTGCCGATAAACTTCACTATCGCGGACGCGGCAAAAAAGACGTCGCTCCAGTCGCAGGCAATAAAGCTCGCGATGCGGGATATGTACGATACCTCCCTTACGGGGGACAACGCGTTCACCAAGGAGGAGCGCGAAACGCTGTTTTATACCTTTGATTTCGAGAACGATCATTCACTTGAAAACAATCTGATCCATACCGCGGAGGAGCTGTCCGCCTATGCGGACGCGGAGAACTGGCTCGACAATGCGGAGCGCGTCTACGACAGTATCGAAGATCTCGAAAACGAGTATCTTGCCCCGCTGATCGATATGCTCTCCGCCAAGGTAAAGCGTGCGCGCCATATCGCCGAGCTGTACGAGGAGGTCAGCCGCGACCTTATCCCGGAGATAACGGAGATCCTCGGCGGTCTCGAACCGAACTCCAAAAACAGGAGCAAGATAGAAAGCGCCAATAAACTGCTTAACGACATAGCCCCGGCGATCTTAAATTATATCGCTGAGGATACGCGCAGGCTTGAAATTATCGAAACGGGCTTTAAGCCGTTTGAGAACGCGCCGTCGCTTGAAACGCTGAGCGGCTTTTTCGCGGCGGTCAGGACCGTTGAGGAGAACCCCGTCGCGGTAGACCCGAGGAGCGGCTCGAAAACCGTCACGAGAAAGCTCTTCACCAACACGAAAAACGCGTTCAAGGAAACGGTCGCGGATATTCTCGGCTATGCCGTAGATAAAGACGAAGAGGAAAAAGCGTTTTATCGTCAGCGGACGGCGGTGCGTTCGTTTGTGAAGCTGCTGCGTATTTATCGGAGCTATCTCGCGGAGATAAAGCGCTCGTCGGGCTGCGTGGATTTTTCCGACTGCGAGCTCGCGCTGCTCGAAAAGCTCCGTTCCGACGAGGGATTCCGCGCTCAGCTTTCGGAGCGCTTCGGCTGTATTATCGTGGACGAGTTCCAGGATACCAACGATATACAGGCGGATATTTTTAAACTTCTCGGCAACGGAAAGCTGTTTTATGTCGGAGACGTAAAGCAGTCTATTTACGCGTTCCGCGGCGGCAATCCCGAGATAATGGCGCATCTTGCTGAAAACGGCTTTAAGGAGCTTCCGCTCAACATCAACTACCGAAGCAGACGGGCGGTCATCGACACGGTGAACGCGGCGTTCTCGGGGCTTATGACCTCCGAGTACGGCGGCGTGGACTACGCGGACGGACACGCGCTCCGTCCCGGCGCGGAATATCCCGATATGCCGGGATATTCCTCGGAGATAATTTTACTTGACGCCAAGGACAGCGCGGACGACGATAAGGATATGGCGCAGGCAAGGTTCGTCGCGGCGAAGATAAAGGCGCTTCACGACGGGAATTTCCTTGTGACGAAAGACGGCGGCACGGCAAGGTGCGGTTATTCCGATTTCGCGATACTGCTCCGCTCCAAGTCAAAGATCCCTCTCTACCGCAAGGCTCTGGAGGAACTGGGAATATCCTCCGCCGCGCCAAAGGGCAGAAACTTCCTCGATACCGAGGAAATAACGCTCGTGATAAATTATCTTAAAACGATAGATAATCCTTTGAAAAACGAGGAGATGTTAAAGGTGCTTATGTCGCCGATCTACCGCTTTACCGCGGAGGAGGCGGCGCAGCTGAGGCTCGGAACTCTCGGCGTTGCCGAGGACGCGCTCACCGAAAAACAGGCGCGCAGCGTTGCCAAGGCGTGCAAAAAGTACTCGCTGTACAACTGCCTGAGAGTATGCGCTCAGCCGCTTGACCTCGGCGAGCTCACCGACGAAACGGGCACGGTCGGACGCGTGATAAACCCCAAGCTGAAGCGCTTTATCGAGGATCTGAGCTCGTTCCGTTACCGTAACAGCTCGGGCTCGCTCAACGACCTTATCCGCAAGGTGTACGAGGACACGGACATAACCTCGGTCGTCGCGGCGTTCGAGGACAGCGCTCAGCGCGTTTCAAACGTTCGCGCGCTGCAAAGGCTGGCATCCGATTTCGCGGCTCGCGACGGCGGCAATCTCAGCGATTTTCTGCGCTTTATCGACAGGGCGAGGGAAAATTCTCAAGGCGGGATCGAAGAAGCGGCTCGCCCCGAGAGCGCCGAGGATACGGTGCGGATAATGACGTTCCACGGGAGCAAGGGGCTTGAAGTCCCCGTCTGCGTAATGGCGGAGCTCCAGTCGGCTATGAACCTTGCCGACTGCTCCGGTACGCTTCTTGTGAACCGCGATAAGTATATCGCCTTGAAAAACGTCGACGTAAAGAAGCGGCTGCGCACAAAAACGTTCGCTTACAATTCGCTTTCCCGATTTATTCGGAAAAAGCAGTGCGGCGAGGAGCTCCGTCTCCTGTACGTCGCTATGACGAGAGCGCGGGAAAAGCTGATAATGGTCGGAAAATTCGATCTCGGCGAGAAGTTCGACCCGAATATTCCCGAGGAACCTGCTCCTGCGGAAATATTCGATAAGACCGCGCCGTTCAAGTGGGTGCTCGGCTCGCTTATGAGATACGCTCCCGAGGACGCGGCGGACGATTTCGCGCTTGACGGCATAGACTGCCGTATCCGCAGAATAAGCACGGACGGCGCCGCTCCGACGGCGGAGACCGCTGCCGAGGAGGAGTACGACGTTCCGGACGAGGAAGCGGAGGAGCTTGTAACGCTTATGAACGAGCGCTACCCCTACGCCGACGAAACGCGCCAACAGGCTAAGTTCACCGTAACGGAGCTTGCGCACCGGAACTCGGTGCGCCCCGTAAATCTGATAAAGCCGAGCTTCGCGAGCGGAAAGCCCTCGGGCACCGAAAAGGGCAACGCTTACCACCACACGATGCAGTTTATCCCGCTCGACCGTCTCGGGGACTGCTCCGAAAAGACCGTCTCCGCGGCGATAGCGGAGCTTGTCGAAAGCGGCCGGCTTACCGAGCGCGAGGCTGAGATAGTCGAGCCCGCGCATATCGCGGCGTTCTTTCGCGGCGAACTCGGGAAACGAATGCTGAACAGTCTCGAGATACGCCGCGAACAGCCGTTCTACGCCGAGATACGCGGCAGAGACGTGGGGCAGGACTATGACGGCAGGATAAGCGTTCAAGGGCAGATAGACCTGTATTTCGTCGAGGATGACGGTATCGTCGTAGTGGACTACAAAAGCGACACCGTGACAAATCTCGAGGAGGAGCGCGAAAACTACGCCAAGCAGGTCAAAATTTACAGCAAGATACTCCCCGAATTTACGGGAAAACCAATCAAGGAGATGTATTTGTACGCGTTTCTCGCGGACAAGGCGTTTAAAATATGAACAAAATGAAAAAAACAATTATGTGTATAACGGCGGCGCTGACCTTTCTGCTGACTGGCATGGCGGCGCTTGCGGAGAATACCGGCTTTGCCGACGAAAGCGCGGCGGTAAACGCCAAAACGCCGTATAATAAGGATTACGTCAGGATAATGTGGAGCACTCCCGAAGCGGAAACGGCGGGCGTGCCGCTCGCCGACGGAGATTTTCTGCTCGTCCCGACATTGAACAAGGTCAACAAGCTCACTCAAAAGGACGGCAAACTGACCGCCTCCGCGGAGTTCGACGAAAAAGTTTCGGAAAATAACAGCGGCGCGGTGCAGAACGGCGTTCTAGTTCAGCCGGCGCGTACCAAAATATTTGTCGTGAACACCGAGAATATGCAGACGCTCTGTTCCGCCGAATTCGGCGAGATAGTCACGGACGTTGCTCTGCTCGGCGATTTCGCCTACTTCGGCGTTAAAAGCGGAGAAAATTATAAATACGTCTGCGCGAACTTCACCGACGGATTGAAAACCGTATGGGAATACGCCGCGGACAGCCCCGTGACCTCGCCGTCGCTGTTCAAGGAATACATTCTTTTCGGTTCTGGCGAGAACCTTGTTGTCCACGATTATAAAGTCGATTATTATGCCGAGAACCCCGTCGGAGCCGAAATAACCGCCGTTTGCGCGGGCAGGTACGCGGTATTTATGTCGGGTGCGGACGGAAATATGTACAAGCTCCGCCTCACCGACGAGGGCAAGACCGAGGAGGAAACGCTCATAAGCTGCGCGATAGGCGGCACGCTCACAGCGCCCGCGGAGCTCAACAACCGCGTTTACGTCGGCTCTAGCGAGGGCTTTTTCGTACTGGACGGGCTTAACATGGAGGTCGTCAAGGAGTTCCCGGAGCTTAAAAATCCCTCTGCGCCGTTTATCTGCACGGGCAGAGGACAGCGCGCCTACACCGCCGCGCCGCATTCCGATAGCGGCGAGACACGTTGGTATCTGTACAACGTACTCGACGGCGACGACGGGAACGTATCGCTTCATGAGCTCGCCAAGATAATCGACTATACCGACGGCAGAGCGGCGGTCTCGACGAACGGTACGATGTTCTTCCGCGACGCGAAAGGTCAGGTGTGGGCGATATGCGAGCGCGAAAACGATCTGTTCACGATAATAATAAAGGTCGTTCTTATGCTCGCGATAGTGGTCATGGTTATGGTGATAGTGCGCGCGTGGGCAAAAAAGCGCAATGAAAATAAACCGCCGCAGTATTGATTATTTTGAAAAAACAGGAGGACAAAATGGATATTCAGCTGAAAAACGACAATTGTACGGCAAAGCTCATTTCAAAGGGCGCGGAGCTCAAATCGCTCACGGTCGGAAAACGTGAGCTTATGTGGCGCGCCGACCCCGCGTTCTGGGGCAAGACCTCTCCGCTGCTGTTCCCGATGATAGGAACGCTCAGAGACGGCAAAACTCTTATCAACGGCAAGGAGTATAAGATCACCAAGCACGGCTTCGCGCGCGATCTGGAGCTCTCCGTGGACAGTATAAACGGCACGTCCGTGACGTTCTCGCTCGAGCAGAACGACTACACACTCGAAATGTTCCCGTTCGATTTCCGCTTTACCGTTACCTATACGCTCAAATCGGACGGCATAGCGGTGACCTACCGCGTTAAGAACAACTCCGCCGAGCCTATGCCGTTCTGTATAGGAGCTCACCCCGCGTTCGCGTGCGAGGAGTTTACCGATCACCGTCTCGAATTCGCCAAGCCCGAGACCGCCGCGGTGCCGAATTACAATCTTGAAACGGGACTGCACGAGGAGAACAACCGTCGTCCGCTCTTAAACGGCGAGACCGTGCTCCCGTTAAAGCACGAGCTGTTCTACGAGGACGTGTGCTATTTCGACAAGGTGGTCTCGCGTTCGGTAATGCTCCTCGATAAGGAGAACAGGGGCGTCCGCGTGGACTATCCCGATTTCACGAGCCTCGGCGTATGGCAGGCTAAGGACGCGCCGTTTTTGTGCATAGAGCCGTGGTGCGGCTCGGCGGATTTCGACGACGCAACGGGAGTATTCGCCGAAAAGCGCGGCGCGGTCACACTGAACGCGGGAGAGGAAAAAGCGTTCACTTATTCCATCTCGGCGGTAGGCAAATAAATAAGAAATTCCACAATATGCCATAAGTGGAAGAATTTAAAAAAACAACGATCCCAAATACTGTAAAGCCGCATTGCAAAAGGCTTTAGTTGACGAATTTTCACCCGTTTTTCACATAAAAGCTATTGACAACTTTGAAAAAAGAGTTATAATTATATTAAGAGGTAAAGTGGGAGTTGATTTTTTACATAGGACATAGGACGGACGACTTGAAAGAAGGAATACATATGAAGGCTACCAATAATAACTCCTTAATGGTTCAGGGCAACGACTCTATCGCGAGCGTGAACGAAGCCAGCTACTTGTTTGGGGCTTGTGTGTGCCAAGAGCTGGAGCGTATCGGAATGCGTTATTCTTATCGTCACGTTATGAAACCGCTTATGGAGAATGACAGTCTGACGCAGCTTGAGCTGGTGAAGATCACCGATCTCAAAGCGCCGACCATAAGTATCACTCTGCGCAATATGGAGCGCGAGGGTATAGTTCGCCGCGAAAAGAACGACAACGACCGCCGGGAAACGCACGTTTACATTACCGAAAAGGGAAAGAAGATGTACGCAAAGGTGCTCGCCGCTCTCGACAAGGCGGAGAAAACAATGCTCAAGGGCGTGACGGATAAGGAGCTCAAGGCTCTGCGTTCCACGCTTGATAAGATGAGCGAAAATCTGAAAAACGAAATCAAGTAATTTTTGTATATTGAAACGGGCGGATTATTCCGCCCGTTTATTTTTATTTCATATTGACCTCAATAAGGTGCTTGTCGAATTCCGCGATCGGGAGGGGCTTTGAGTAGTAGAACCCTTGAGCCGAGTCGCAGCCGCACTCGCTGAGGAATTCCGCCTGCTCGATAGTCTCAACGCCCTCCGCGATGATCTCAAGACCTATATCCTGCGACATCGAAATGGTGTGCTCGATTATCTTGCGCCCGCGCTGAGATTCCATAAACTCCGAAAGGAAGCTGCGGTCTATCTTCAGCACGTCAAACTGCGTGGTTTTCAGCATATTCAGCGAGGAATAACCCGAGCCGAAGTCGTCCATAAGCATTGTAAAGCCCGCCTCTTTCATTTTCTTTACAACGTCCTCAACGCCCGTGCCGTCGAGCGATTCGGTTATCTCCAACTCCAGAAACGTTATCGGAACGTCGTATTTTTTCAGAAGCTCGGTCACCTTTTCGATAACGTCATACGACTGCAAATATTCGCGCGAAACGTTTACCGAGATGGGAACGGGAGGGATACCGTTGTCTATCCAGCATCTTATGCGCCTGCAAGCCTCCTCCCAGATGAACGTGTCGAGCTTTAATATAAAGCCGTTCTCCTCGAAAACGGGTATAAAATCGCCCGGGGAGATCATTCCTTTTATCGGGTGCTGCCAGCGCGCAAGCGCCTCCGCGCCGATTATCCTTCCGGTCTTTATTGAATGCTTGGGCTGGAGATACATTAAGAATTCGCCGTTGAGAAGCGCCTTGTGCATATCGTCCTCTATCGACTGCTTCTTTTGCAGCTCCGATTTCATACCCGTATTGTAGAAACCGATATTTTCAAGCGCGTTTCCCTTGATAAGCTGACGGGCAAGCGAAGCGTTGTCGCCGTGCCGTCTTGTGTGGAGCGTTCTGTCGTCCACGACCGCCACGCCGAATACAAGACGGTACTCCATTTCCTTATAGCCGCAAAGCATACTTTCCACCTTGCGGATAAACGCGACAAGCTCGTTATGCGTATCAAACGCCGTGACGATCATAAAAACGTCGGCGGTAAGGCGGCAGAACGGCTGTTCCTCGGAGCAGACGAGCGCCAGCGAATCGTTGATGAACTGCAAAAGCTCGTCGCCCGTCTCAACGCCGTAGGTCTCGTTTATCAGCTTAAAGCGCTCGACGTCAAACTGAATAAACGCTATATTCTTGTCGGGATTTGCCTTGATGGTGTTCGCGCACCTCTGAGAGTACAGCTTCGGATTTTTGTCGGAGGTGAAAAATTTAAGAACGTCGCGGTCAAACAGCTCCTTCGGCGAATACGGGCGCAGATTGAAGTGTATATCGGTTATCCTGTTGTCCTCGCCGCGCAGAAAAAGCGCGTACATATGACACATCACAAAATCGCCGTTAAGCTTTACGGAAATATCCGTTCCCGCGCTGTTTTCCGTTGTGCCGGTCAGTATCCCGCTTTCTATTTTCGCGCAGAACACGTCGAAAACGGGCAGAGACTGCTCGTCTATCATACCGCTTTCGCGGATATAGTACAGGGGGTCTTTAACGTCCTCGGGGAAAACGGGCGTGAGCTGCACCGTTACGTTATCCCGAACCGACCAGAAAAAATGAACAGCGTTCTTGTCGCACTGCATCATAGAAACAAGCCTGCCGGCGTATTTATCGGGGATATTCGGGGACATAGCAAACCTCCTTAGCATACCATAGAAAGATAGCTCTTTAAATACACAATTGTTTTTTATATAAATTATAACATATATTTAAAATAATTGCAAGCGTTTTTGTTAAAAAATAACAAATATTTTTTCGCGATAAACATTTTTATATAAATGTTGACATTGTTGAAGAAATGTGGTACAATAATAATGTGTTTACCGAAAAATGATATGAATCCACAAAGGCAATGTTGGAGAACTCGGCTTGATGAGGTGAACTGTTTGGTTGTAAAAATTAAGGTCTTTTTGTACTACACGGGCTTCTGGATAGTGTTTGCGGCGGTGTTCGCGGCGATGTTCGTTATGCTTTCCGCGGCGGTAATGGGCATACCGTTCGGGCTGATGATGTCGGTGCTGGGCGTGGCGGTGTTGGTGTTTCGGGCGGATTTTGTGATCTCGGAGCTGTCGCCGGAGCTTATGCTGTTTGCGGGGCTTGCGGGAATGTTCTTCACCGCGTTTCTCGGGCTGCTCGCGATAAAGCTCGGCTACGCGGCGTCAAGACTGTTTCTTATCGTGAAGCGCCGCTGTGACAGGCTGAGAGAATGGTGAAATGGAAAGAATTGTAAACAGAATGCTCGCGGTCACGTTCGTGTGCGCGGCTGTGTTCGGTCTTATCGCGTTCCTGCTTAGGAATACGAACCACGATATAGTAGCGAGGGACGACCTTGAATTCGAGCTGTACGAGTATATAGACGTAGACCTTCAGAGACTGGATGTTACCGTAATACCGTATGACGGCGAGAGCATACGGGTAACGTACAAAAACGATCTGCCTCTGTCGTTCGAGATCGGCGACAACCGCCTGTCGATAACGGAGAGCGCCGATTTTGTGGTATCGCTGTTCGCGGGGAGCGAGTCCGAGTTCGGGCTGTATCTGTATCTCCCGCGCAGGAGCTTCCGCGATATCAAGATAATCACGGGGCTCGGCGACGTTAAGATAGGCAGGGTGGACAGCCGCGAGCTCAGCGTGCTTACGGAGAGCGGCGATATATTGTGCGAGGATATGGTCTCGCTCGGCAGACTTACGACGACGAGCGGGTATATAAAAGTAAATTTTGAGTATGTTATCTCCGAGACCGAGATATTGTCAAGGCGCGGCGACGTTGATATTTCGCTTCCGCCCGAAAGCTCGGTATCCGTGGATTTTCAGACCGACACGGGCGAATGTCACACCGACCTGTGGAGCGGACAGGTCTACGGAAGCCGCGTGTACAGCTTTAACGGCGGCGAGACGCGGATCACGGCTTCGGTCGAGAGGGGAACGCTCACTATCGTATGACCGCGCGTAAGCGCGTAAAACAGAAAGGATAACGAAAATGAAACATTTTAAACAGGTGCTGACAGTCACAACGGACGAACCCGAGCAGTTTCTTAATCTTTCCTATGAAATAGAGGAGTGCGTGCGTAGGAGTATGATCGGCGAAGGCATCTGCGTAGTCATTTCTCAGCACACGACTGCGTCGGTGTTTCTCGAACACGATAACGAGAACCTGTACAAGGACTGGCTGAGAATGCTCAAAAAGCTCTCCGACGGCGACAGCGAGTACAAGGTGGACTATATCAGCTCGGGCAGGGCGCATCTCAAGCAGGCTGTTCTCGGCGCGTCCGTTTGCGTTCCGATCTCGGACGGAAAGCTCGATCTGGGACCGCGACAGTACATAATGTACGGCGACTTCGACGGTCAGCGCGAGAAGAACGTTGTCGTAAAAATAATCGGCGAATAAAGGAATTTCTTGATGATACAAGCACTTGAAAAGGCGCGGAGCTTCTGCTTCCGCAAAAAAGCATATCTTATCTCATTGGCTCTGCCGCCTGTGATACTGTTTATCGCGTACGCGCTGTTCGGCGTGTACCCGTTCGGCGAAAATTCCGTCCTCGGACTGGATCTGAACGCGCAGTATGTGTACTATTTCGACTATATGTACGACGTTTTCGCGGGCAAGGAGAGCATATTTTATTGTTGGAGCGGATCGCTTTCGGGGGAGTTCCTCGGGCTGTTCGCTTATTATCTTGCAAGCCCGTTCAATATTATTATCTGGCTGTTCCCGCGCGTGAATATAACCGAGGGCATTATGGCAATGCAGCTCGCAAAGTGCGCGGCAACGGGCTTTTCCGCGGCGCTTATGCTGAAAAGACGGCGCGGTTATTCCGATTACACCGTTGTACTTTTTTCAATAATGTACGCGCTGTCGGGCTATTTCACCTCGCAGATGATAAACCCGATGTGGCTGGACGGTCTTATCGCGCTTCCTCTTGTGCTTACGGGTGTGGAGCGCGTCTGCGACAAGCGTAAATTTCTGCTGTACACGCTGTCTCTCGTGTATATTTTCGTTGCCAACTATTATATAGGATATATGGTCGGCATTTTTTCCGCGCTCTATTTTGTTTATTATCTGGCCTCGGGAAAGAGCACGGCAAAGGGCTTGGGGATACTCGGCTCGACCGTTGTTTACGGCTTCGCTTCGATAGCCGGGATATTGTCGAGCTGCTTTATGATACTTCCCGTTTACAAATCGCTTTCCAACGGCAAATTTGACTTCGGCGATCCCGACTTTTCCTTTGCCGAGAACTTCAACCTTGCCGACAGCTTTATAAAGCTGTTTCCCGCAACGTTCGACACGATACGCCCCGAGGGACTTCCGATGCTGTACTGCGGAACGCTGGGCATATTGTTCGCGCTGGTTTATTTTATGTTCCGCAGAATATCCCTCAGAGAACGCGTTTCGGGCGGCTTCCTGCTCGGAGTGATGTTCCTGTCGATGTATATAAAGCCCGTTGATATGTTCTGGCACGGCGGGCATGTTCCCGTGTGGATGCCGTTCCGCTATTCTTTTATCATTTCGTTTTTGCTGATACTGTTCGGCGCTGAGGCGTTCGAGAAAATATCCTCGGTCCGCGGAAAGACGATAGGCGCGGCGTTCGCGATCCTTTTAGGCGTGCTTCTGCTGTCCGACTACAACGCGGGTCACGAGCGTTTCGATACCAAGCTGATAATCGTTATTCCGCTTATCGCGCTCGGGATCGTTTCGGCTATGACCGCCGCGTATAAAAAGCGCGGGGGAAAGTTCACGCGTATCATGCTCGCGTGTCTTGTTTCCGTTGAACTGCTCGCGAACGCGGCTATAACCGTCCGCAAGCTCCACGGCGATATATATTACTCTCCGCGGTCTACCTATGTCGATATGATACCGCCGACGCGCGGCGTAACGGACAGCGTTCACGAGCTCGACGACGGCTTCTACCGTATGGAAAAGACCTTTCACCGCTGCGTAAACGATACGATGGCGCTGAGAATGTACGGAATGTCGCACAGCACCAGCACGTTCAACGCCAAGGTGATAAAGCTGATGAAGAAGCTGGGCTACGGCGCGCGCGAGCACTACACACGCTACGACGGCGCGACCCTGCTTACCGACGATATTTTCGGCGTAAAGTATGTGCTGTCGAAGCGGGACGACCTCGTGCCGTATACCGACACAGTTCCCGTCGATAAAGGTCCCGGCATTACCGTTTACGAGAACACGGACGCGCTTCCTATCGCGTATCTCGCGGACGGCGGACTTATCGGAAAACCGCTTGAGGGAGACGACCCGTTTGAAGCGCAGATGAGCCTCGCCACGCTGATAGTCGGAGAGCCCGTATATACCGACCTTTTCTCTATGCTGGAGGACGACGGTATATATACGCGGATATACGACTACGTTTTCAACTGCGAAAACATCAATATCGGCTCGACCACCGATAAGCATACCTCCTACAAAAAGCG
This sequence comes from Oscillospiraceae bacterium, assembly GCA_014799395.1. Taxonomy (GTDB): domain Bacteria; phylum Bacillota; class Clostridia; order Oscillospirales; family Ruminococcaceae; genus CAG-115. Next base: position 12,635 of record JAAVID010000027.1, read on the forward strand.
CATAAACGAAAACGACGCCTATATTTCCTACGAGGTATCGGTTCCGCATTCGGGCGCGGTTTATATGTATCTTCCGACAAATTACGAGCGCAGATGCGAGCTGTATGTAAACGATGTTTATATCAAGGATTATTTCGAGAACGAAAACCACAGCATTGCCTATCTCGGCACCTACGCCGAGGGCGATACCTTTACCGCGAAACTGAAATTGACGGGCGAAAACGCCTATGTTGAGGACGTGTTGTTTTTCTATAACGACGACGAAAAGCTCGCCGATTTCAACGGCAGAGTACAAGCGATGAACACCGAAACGACGGTAACAAGAACCGGCTCGTCGCTGACCGTCGAGGTCAACGCCGCCGAGGACTGCGCGCTCTTCACGTCTATCCCGATAGAGGAGGGCTGGACGGCGTATATTGACGGCGTGGAGACGGAGGTGCTCTCGACCGCCGACGATACGCTTATGTGCCTTAAAGTCCCCGAGGGCAGACACACGATAGAGCTGAATTTCTTCCCCGCGGGTCTCAAACCGGGATTGTTTATAACGGGAAGCGGAATACTTCTTATCGTGATAATGATATTCGCCGAAAAGCTCTCAAAGCGCGAGGAGACGGACGAAGAAAGCGAAATCGGCGAAATTGACGATAACGGCGAAAACGAGGAATCGGAATGACCTTACAGCAGATAAGATACGCTATCACAGTCGCCGAAAAAGGTTCTATGAGCAGAGCCGCGGATGCGCTTTTCATAACGCAGTCCGCGCTTTCCTGCGCCATACGCGAGCTTGAGACCGAAACGGGCGTTTCGATATTCCTCCGCACGGCAAAGGGCGTTACGCTCACGCCCGACGGCACGGAGTTCCTTATGTACGCGAACCGCGTGTATCAGCAGTACGAGCTTTTACAGGAGAAGTACGGCAAAAACGGCAATGTAAAGCGGAAGTTCGGCGTTTCAACTCAGCATTATTCCTTTGCTGTCAAGGCGTTTGTCGAAATGGTCAAGCGCTTTGATACGTTAACGTTCGACTTTGCCATACGCGAAACAAAAACCCTTGAAGTGATCTCGGACGTCGGCAGTATGAAAAGCGAGATAGGCATACTGTACAAGAGCGCGTTCAACGAAAAAATTATCGACCGTATGCTTACGGAGAACGGTCTCGAGTTCTTTCCTCTGATAGACTGCCGCGCGTATGTCTATTTATGGAAAAATCATCCCTTGGCGCACGAAAGCTCGTTGTCGCTCGAACAGCTCAGCGAGTACCCGTGCCTGTCGTTCGAGCAGGGCGACGGCGTGGCTTCGTATTTCGCGGAGGAGATACTCGGCGACAGGGAATACCCGCGCGTTATCCGCAGCAGCGACCGCGCCACGCAGCTCAATTTAATGGTGGGGCTCAACAGCTACACGCTCTGCTCGGGAATAACCTGCGACGAGCTCAACGGCGAGGAATACACCACCGTGCCTTTCCGCGAGGACGAGGAAAACCGCAACTCGGTAATGGAGATCGGATATATCTGCAAGAAGTACAATCCCTTGTCCGATATAGCGCAGGTCTATGTCGACGAGGTCAAAAAATATCTTAGTATTGTGAAAAATTACTGAATTGGATAATTTTTACTTGAATTTTTCCGAAAAAGTGGTATAATAGAAAATATAAAGATTATTCGAGGTGACGAAATTTGGTTTACACGGTTACATTCAACCCCGCGCTGGATTATGTCGTATTTGTCAACAACATCAAGTTCCGCGAGGTGAATAAGATCGAAAAGGAGCTTGTATGCGCGGGCGGCAAGGGGATAAACGTTTCGCTTGTGCTTGCCGAGCTCGGCATAAAGTCCAAGGCTATGGGCTTTATCGCGGGATTTACGGGCGCGGCTATCGAGCAGAGCGTTATAGAGCACGGCATCGAGGCGGATTTCGTGGTTCTCGACAGCGGACTTTCGCGTATCAACATCAAGTTGAAATCCGACGGCGAGACCGAGCTTAACGCGAACGGTCCGAAAATATCCGACGGAGCGCTCAAGGAACTGTTCTTGCGGTTCGAGGAGCTGAAGGACGGAGATATTCTCCTGCTTGCGGGAAGCGTTCCCGACAGTCTGCCGCAGGATATTTATCAGCAGATACTGGAGTATATTTCGGGTAAAAACGTGAGAACGGTAGTCGACGCTACGGGCGAGCTTCTTACCAACACTCTGCCGTACAAGCCGTATCTCATAAAGCCGAATCTGGAGGAGCTCGCGGAGATATTCGGAGAGCGCCCCACCTGTAAGGACGATGTCATCGAATACGCGGCTCAGCTCAGGGCAATGGGCGCGCAGAACGTTCTGGTATCTATGGCGGGCGACGGCGCTATGCTGTTGGACTCGGACGGCGACGTTCATTTCTGCGACGCGTGCGAGGGCAAAGTCGTGAATTCCGTAGGCGCGGGCGACGCTATGGTCGCGGGCTTTATCTCGGGTATGCTTGATAACGATGTAGATCAGGAGTACGCTCTCATGCTCGGAACCGCGGCGGGCGGCGCGACCGTTTTCACGGACAGTATGCCGAGCAAGGCGCAGATAATCGATCAGATGAAGCAGCTCATTAAGCGCAATACGGGAAAATAATGATAAAAGCAGAGGTCGGGCGCGTTCCGACCTTTTGTTGTAGGTGAACGAAAGGGAAGCTATGCGTATACCGTTTGAGCACATCATCTATTTTTTGTTTTGCTTATTTTCATTGATATTTAATATAATAAGGTTGAGACGATCGGTGCGCTTTCGCAGAGCGCTCAAGGACAAAAATGTTCGTGTTACCGCGGAGATAATAAGCGCTTTCGGGGCTGTACGCGGTCATCTTTTCGCGACGCGTTATGCAAGTGCGCGTTACAGCATTGACGGAAAAGAAGTTGTTGGGAAAATGGTTGGTTCGTATACAGAGGGTGTGTTCAAATTACGGAAAGGTCAGACCGCCGAGGTAATTGTGAACAAACGTTATCCGAATATGTTTGCGTTTTCGGAAAAGCAGGTTCGGCGCTCGTTTCGGGAACACCTGTTCTTCGTTATTTGTCTGTCTCTTTTTACTGCGATTTTTGCTTTAGAATTTTTCGTCAGATAAAATTTAATGAAAAGTACTTGAAAATAATGTAAAAATATGATATAATAATACAGTTAAGGTTTTTTTGTTGGTTAGGAGAAATTTATGATACAGTATGATGAAACAAGGCTTGCCATGGAGGCGCTGGAGCCGCAGCTTGAAGAGCTGCGCGGAGCGCTGAATTTAGACGGCATAAAGATCAAGCTCGACGAGCTGGAGATGAAAACCACCGAGCCGAATTTCTGGGACGATCCCGAGAGATCGCAGGCGGTAATGCAGCAGATAGGTCAGTACAAGCAGACTATCGGCGGATTTGAGAAGCTCTGCTCCAACCGCGAGGACGTGCTCACTATGATCGAGCTCGCCGAGGAGGAGAACGACGAGACCATGGCGGACGAGGTAAACGCGCTTGCCGAGACCGTCAGAAAAGAATACGAGGAGCAGAAGCTCGCCACGCTGCTGACGGGCGAATACGACAGCTCCAACGCTATCGTGTCGTTCCACGCGGGCGCGGGCGGCACGGAGGCGCAGGACTGGGTGCAGATGCTTATACGAATGTACACAAAATGGGCGGACAGTCACGGCTTCAAGACCGAGGTACTGGATATCCTCGAGGGCGATACCGCGGGAATAAAGAGCGCGTCTATCCATATTGAGGGCTACAACGCTTACGGTTTTCTGAAATCCGAGCACGGCGTTCACCGTCTGGTGCGCATTTCGCCGTTCGACGCTTCGGGCAGACGGCAGACCAGCTTCGCTTCCGTCGAGGTCATGCCCGAGCTCGAAAAGGACGTTTCCGTCGAGATACGTCCCGAGGATATTGAAATGGAAGTGTACAGAGCGAGCGGCGCGGGCGGTCAGCACATCAACAAGACCAGCTCGGCGGTGCGCCTGATACACAAGCCCACGGGTATCGTTACCGCGTGTCAGACCCAGCGTTCGCAGGTGCAGAACAAGGATTTCGCGATGAAAATGCTGATGTCCAAGCTCGTGCAGATAAAGGAGCAGGAGCATTTGGATAAAATTTCCGACATCAAGGGCGAGCAGCTCAAAATAGAATGGGGAAGCCAGATACGTTCGTATGTATTTATGCCGTACACCCTCGCCAAGGACGTGCGTACAAAGTGCGAGAACGCGAACATCAACGCGGTAATGGACGGCGATATAGACTGCTTTATCAACGCGTATTTAAAGGCCAAGAACCTAGGCGAAATATAAGGAGGTGATATTATGATCAAACAGTTTTTTGTTATCCTTGTAGGAACGGTTGCCGGACAGCTTTTGTGGGATCACGTTATCAAGCCCAAGATGGACGAAAACGACAACAAAAAGGATAAGTAAATCAGGCACCTCGCGTTATGGAGCGTGCTATTCGGAAGTATTGCGGTGTCGAGCGAAAACGCCAAACACCGCAATTTTCTATGGAACGAAATGAAAAAACTGTTTTTACGGGTAGGGTAAAATGAAAAAGAACGACATTATAAACCTCGAAATAACCGCGCTCACAAGCGAGGGAAGCGGAATAGGCAGAGTTGACGGAATGGCGGTGTTCGTGCCGTTCACGGCGGTCGGCGACGTTATTTCCTGCCGCGTTTTAAAGGTGCTGAAAAGCTACGCATACGGAAAGACTGAGCAAATTATAACTCCCTCGCCCGACCGTATTCAAAACGATTGCCCCGTATTCGGAAAATGCGGCGGCTGCGTTTACCGTCACATCTCCTACGAAGCGGAGTTGTCGGCAAAGGAGCAAATAGTCAGCGACGCGTTTGAGCGGCTTGGCGGATTATCTCCCGAATTTCTCCCGATATGCGGAAGCGATAATGTCAACGGCTACCGCAACAAGCTGCAAATGCCCCTCGCCAAAACAGATGACGGGATCGTCAGCGGTTTCTTTTCCGAGAGAAGTCACCGCGTTGTTCCCGCAGAACACTGCCTTTTGCAGCCCGAACGCTTTTCGGAAATGGTCGCGTTCATTAAAGAACAGTTAAAAACGCTGAAAATTTCCGTCTACAACGAGCGCGACAATCAGGGCGTAATGCGGCACATTTTCCTGAGGCGCGGTCATTACAGCGGCGAGGTCTGCGCAGTGCTGGTCGTTAAGAGAAAAACACCCGAAATGGCGAAGCTGGCGGCGGCGCTGACGAAAAAATTCCCCGAGATAACGGGCGTGGTGCTGAACATCAATCCCGACCGAACCAACGTTATTCTCGGCGAACGCGAGGTATTATTGTCGGGAAAGGCGGAAATTTCCGATACTATGTGCGGAGTTAAGGTCGAAATTTCGTCGAAATCGTTCTATCAGGTGAACACTCCCGCCGCCGAAAATCTTTACAGACAAGCCACCGAATTCGCTCAGCCTAAGGGAAAGACGATACTCGACCTGTACTGCGGCGCGGGAACGATAGGGCTTTCAATGGCAAAAGAGGCAAAGAAAATAATCGGCGCGGAGATAGTTCCCGAGGCGGTGGACAACGCCAAGCGGAACGCGCTGAACAGCGGATTCGCCAACGCGGAATTTATCTGCGCGGACGCTTCCAAAGCTGCCGAGGAGCTTGCGGAAAAAGGACTTGCTCCCGACGTGATAGTTCTCGACCCGCCGAGAAAGGGCTGCGGCGGGGAAACGCTCTCGGCGTGCGTAAAAATGAACCCCGAGCGCATAGTAATGATCTCCTGCAACCCCGCGACCGCCGCGCGCGACTGCAAATTCCTCGCACAAAACGGGTACGCCGTGGAAAAGGTGAGGGCGTTCGATCTGTTTCCGAGAACTCGGCATGTGGAGTGCGTGGCGCTGATAACAAAGATAAAACTATAAGGTGAGGTAATTATGATAGGTCTCGGCACGCTGATAAACTGCGCGGGGATAATCCTAGGCGGCGTTGTCGGCTTTCTTTTCGGAAAATATATGTCGGAGCGCGTCCGCGAGGGACTGAACATGGCTTGTGGCATAACGGTGCTGTTTATCGGCATTTCGGGCGCAATGGAGCAGATGCTGCTTGTCGGCGGGAAGTCGATGTTCGTGGTTATTTGTATAGCGCTCGGAACGCTTATAGGCGAACTTATCAATATCGAGGGCTGGTTCGAGAAATTCGGAGAATGGCTCAAGGTCAAGACGGGAAACGCAAAGGATAAGGATTTCGTGAACGCATTTGTTACCGCGTCGCTGACCGTGTGCATAGGCGCAATGGCTATCGTCGGCGCTATACAGGACGGTCTTACGGGCGACTTTTCGATACTCGCTACAAAGGCGATACTCGACCTTATAATCATTATCGTTATGACCTGCTCAATGGGCAAGGGCTGCATATTCTCTGCGATACCCGTGCTCGTGTTCGAGGGCGCGATCACGCTGCTCGCGAAGCTGATCTCGCCCGTAGTCACCGAGGCGGCGCAGAACAATATTTCCCTGGTCGGCTCGATACTTATCTTCTGCGTAGGCGTTAATCTCGTGTGGGGGAAAAAGGTGCGCGTGGCGAATATGCTGCCGTCCGTTTTCGTGGCTGCGGGAGCGGCTTTTCTGCCTTTTTCGTTTTAGGTATTTACAAATTAAAGAAAATGTGCTATAATAGCTTATAGTTCAATTAAGTAAAGGAGAATTTCTATGAAAAAAATAATTGCGATTGCCGCGGCAATGCTGCTTTTACTTACGGCGTGCAATAACGACGGCTCGAACAGCTCTTCGGGTACGTCAACGGGTTCAAGCTCCGATAACAGCACCGTGCAGTCAAGTGAAACAAACAGCACCGACAGCACGGAAAGCGATACGCCGAGCGCGCCGGAAAATTCCGAGATAGACTATTCAAATCTTTCGGAGGAGGAGATCTACGAGCTTATGGTTGAACGTTCACTTATGACAACGGGCGATATGACGCGAATGGCGAACGTCCTGAAAAAAGCGGAAAACGGGGAGGAGATAACCGTCGCGTATATCGGAGGCTCGATAACCGAGGGTCTTACGGTAGCGCCGAACAATCCCGAGCTGTGCTGGGCAAATCTTTCGTACGAGTGGCTGTGCGAAAAGTACCCGAACGCCAAGATAAATTATGTCAACGCGGGTCTTTCGGGAACTCCGTCGATACTCGGCAACGTCCGTCTCGAACGCGATGTGCTGTCGCATAACCCCGACATCTGCTTTGTCGAGTTCGCCGTGAACGACGGTATGGAAACAAGCTACAAAAACGCATACGAAAGCCTTGTCCGCACGCTGCTCTCGCAGGAGAACGATATGGCGGTCGTGCTTCTGTTTACGGTAATTATGAACGGTCACACCTGCCAGCCTCATATGAGCGAGATAGGCAATAATTACGGTCTGCCGATGATAAGCGAGCCCGATTCTCTCGGAGTTGAGTTCGCCGAGGGCAGAATGACGTGGCAGGATTATTCCGACGACGAGAGCCACCCCAACCAGCGCGGTCACGAGATAGTCCGCGATTTTGTGGCGCATTATTACGAGACCGTAATGAAAACGCTCGACGATAACACGGGCACGGTCGACAGAACGCTCCCCGCTCCCGTATTCAGCGATAAGTACGTCAATATGCACTTCATCGACAGCGAAACGCTCAAGCCCGAGCTTGTCGGATTTGTCGAGAACGACACGCACACCGCGTTCCATAACGGCTGGATGTACAAGGGCAGCGACGACGCGTCTATGACGTTCAAGCTTAATTGCAAGGCGCTTCAGCTCGTTTACAAGGCGAACAACAGCAAGGCGTTCGCGGAGGCGGAGATTTACGTTGACGGCGAGCTTGCGTCGACGGTAAATTCCTATCAGAGCGACGGCTGGAACAATCCCGTTACCGAGCTCGTTATCGACAACGACGAGACTGCCGAGCATACGGTAGAGATCAAGGTAAACGGCGGCGAGAACCACTATTTCGGCGTTCTCGGCTTCGGCTACTGCGATTGATTTTTTAATTCGTTAATAAAACCGCAAGTTTTTCTCTTGCGGTTTTTTCTTTTTTAAAAAATTTCAAAAAAACTATTGACAAATCACAACTCTCGTGATATAATACAACTGTACTACAACGAATAATACAGATTTCCGAGCAATAATAACACAATGAGGTGAAATTATGTTTACAATGCGGCTGGAGGGCGGAGCGCCCATTTACGAGCAGCTTGAGCGGCGGATAACGGAGCTGATAATGTGCGGAGAAATGGCGGAGGGAGAAAAGCTCCCCGCCGTCCGCGAGATAGCGAAAACGCTTTCGATAAATCCGAACACCGTTCAGAAAACCTACGCAAGTCTCGAAACGCAGGGACTTATCTATTCCATACCCGCAAAGGGAAGCTATGTTTCGGAGCGCGGAAAGTACGTTGACGCTGTGAGAAAACGCAGCGCCGAGACGTTCACGGAGGCGGTCTCCCACGCTCTGAGACAGGGACTGGAGAAATCCGACCTGATAAAGATCATCGACGGCTATACCGAGGAACAGGTGGTGTGAAACAATGAAAAAATACATACTTTACAAGCTGCGCGGAATGCGCGGTATGACCGTCGCCTCGGCGGTGTTCAATTTCCTTTCGACGACGCTTGTCGGCGCGGTGTTTGTCTATTTCGTAGACGTTTTAAACAAAATGGCTCTGACGGACGACAGCGACGTGAGAGGGCGTTATATGCTGCAATGCTCTAATGCGGAGAATATTGTGCTTATTGCGGAGCCGATTGCGATCGCCGTGCTTGCGGTGCTGATCTCCGTCACCCCCGCGGTCGCGTTCAGATTTTTCGTCAAGCGGGACCTTACCGATACCCTCGGAAGTCTCCCGATGACTTACCGTCAGCGGTTTTGGGGTGATTTCCTGAGCGGTCTTACCGCGCATATGCTGTCGTTTATTCCTTGCTCGGCGGTCGGTCTTATAATTACGGCGATCGCGAACGGCAGCGTAAGCGACGGTGCACGTGAACTTTCTTTTTACAGCTCACACATCACCAATCTCATTGAATACGGAGCCGTTAAAACTTATATGTCGTATATCCTGCTGCTGTTTGTCGGATATATGGGAGCGTACGCGGTATCCTGCCTTGTGACGGCGTGCTGCGGCAGAACGGGCAGCGCGGTGACGTATTCGCTGATAAGCCAGATATTCCCGTCGGGTCTTGTGTTTATTTACAGCCTATGCGCGTTCGAGAACAGCATCGGCGTTGACCCGACCCTTGAATTTGGAAATATGCTCACCGTTATTCCGTCATTGGGATTATGGCTCAGCGCGATATGGCGTTTTAACTTACACGATGTTTATTATAGCGGTTATTATAGCAGTAATAAAAACGTCTTAATGTTCCAAAAAGGCTTTTTCTTAAACGACCAACCTATCTATCTGGTGATAGCGGCAGCCGTTATTGCCGTGATTATCGCCGGCGCGTATTTCCTCGGCAAGCTGAGAAAGAACGAAAAAACGGGGCGGGATTTTGTTTTCGCGGGCGCGTATCATGTTATTGCCGTTTCCTCCGTAATGTTCCTTATCGGGCTTATCCACTTTATACAGGATCAGAACTTTTCCGCAAATATCTTCATTACGCTGATATTGGCATTTGTGGTGTATGCGGTAATTGAAGTCGTTCATATGCGCACATTCAAGTGGCTTTGGATGACCGCCCTCAGGTTTGCCGCGATAGGTCTCGCGTTCGGGTGCGTTACCTTTTGGGCGTATCTCACGCGCGGTTTCGGCGTGGACAAATATATTCCGCCGCGGGCGCTTATTTCCGAGGTAAGGATAACGGGCACTCAATTTATAGATTATTACTTTTTATCGGGAGAAAAAGGCTTTGTTTACCGTTCCGACGAGGCCATTGACGCGATATTGTCCGAGCATAAAAAGATAGTCGACAGTATAAATGAAGACGCGGATTTTGGAACGAACAGCGCTCTTACCATTATATACGTCCTTAAAGACGGCAGCGAGGTGGTGCGCAGCTACGGTCCTATCCGGTATACTATGGACGGCGAGCTCGCAAGGGAAAATGCTGTTTCCAAGGCTTGCGCCGCGATAAAACAGCTCACGCCCACCGACAGCAGCGCGCTCGGATTTGTCGACGACCCGCAGTATGACACCATCGGCATATCGTATCGGACGATAACCCATGATTCACATCTCGGCTACATTGATTCTCCCGCGGTCTATGTCGCGCAGGGTAAGGAAGAAGAGCTTATGGAGCTGCTGAAACGCGACCTTATCAATAATTTTTCATATCACAATTATACCCACCCTATCGGAGAAATAAATATAGACCATTCCACGAACGGCACGGACGCTTGGGAGCAGTATTTTATCTACGATGACTACACAAACGCTCTGGAGTTTCTCAACGACCCCGCGAATGTTACCGACAAGCCCCCCGCGGAGAAGGAATTTACTTATGTCTTCAGGCTTTTGTGGGGCTACTGGGATATGACAAGCGATGACAATACTTCGCGCGGCGAGGGCGAAACGATAGATGAAATATCGATCGGCATTTCGTCCACCGACGACAGCGCGATAGCAAAGGAGCTTGTCGGCTATATAAAGCCCATGAACGAGGTTTCCTCGGACGAAATATCCAAAAATATCAATATAATTTCAACCAACCTTGCGGACGGCGCGCTGTGCGTCACCGCGGAGGACGAACAGGCGGTAATAAGCGCTATGCTGAAATATATCCGCACATACGCGGAATAAGAGGTGACTGTTATGATAAAACTTGATAATGTTTCAAAGAGCTTTGAAAAGCTCGAAGTGTTAAAAGATCTTTCGCTGGAGATACCCAAGGGCGCGGCATACGGTCTGCTGGGTACCAACGGCGCGGGAAAATCCACGCTGCTGAGGATACTCTCGGGAATTTATAAGGCTGACGGCGGAAGCGTAACTCTCGACGGCGAGCCCGTATGGGATAATGCCGAGGTCAAGGGAAAACTGCTCCTCGTCAGCGACGAGACCTCGCAGTTCAACAATATGACCTTAAAGCAGATGAAAAAGTTCTACAAGACGTTTTACCCGAGCTTCTCCGACGAGACCTTTGAGCAGCTCCACGGAGTTATCGGACTTCCGCTTGACAAAAAGCTCGCGGGCTTTTCCAAGGGAATGAAGCGCCAGGCGGCTGTGATATGCGGGATAGCCGTATCTCCCGACTATCTTCTTCTCGACGAGGCGTTTGACGGTCTCGACCCCACGATGCGCTCGGCTATGAAGAAAATGCTCGTAAACGCGATGTGCGACAAGGAGATGACTATCCTTATGTCCTCGCACAACCTTAAGGAGGTCGAGGAGTTCTGCGACACGGTGGGCGTGCTCCACGAGGGCAAAATGCTGTTCAGCCGCGCGCTCGACGAGCTGAAAGGGGAAGTCCACAAGGTGCAGTGCTCTATCGATGTTCCCGACAAGAGCGCTTTCCCCGACCTCGACATTCTGCTTATCGAGAAGTCCTGCGGTATGGTGAACATAATCGCCCGCGGAGACGCGGACAAGACCGTAAAGACCGTCGGCGCGAAAGCTCCGTGCGAGCTGCTCCCGCTGTCGCTTGAGGAGATATTTGTCTATGAAATGGAGGCGCTGAACTATGACCGCTCCAAGCTCGTCTAAAAAGAGTTTTTTCCGCGAATACTTTCTTTATCGGCTGAAAGAGCAGCTGCGCGGTCTTATCATCTGCCTGATATGCAATCTGTTTGTGCTGCCTTTTCGCGCACCTGAAATATATTCTTCCTTTGGCAGAATTTATAATAATCCGGGGTGGCTTTCATATCATTCTTACGATGTCGGAGAGCCTATCTCGGCGATATGCGTCGCGGTGCTGCTGATAATGCCGATAATAGGCGCGGTAAACGCGTTCTCGGGCTGCAACCGCAGAAAGTACACGGATATGCTCGGCGGACTTCCGCTTACGAATAAAGAACGTTTCTGGGGAGACTTCCTGAGCGGATATACCGCGTATGTCGCGCCGGTGATCCCCGCGGGCGTTTTCGCGCTGATAATGTCGTTCCCGACGCAGAGCACGCTGGATAGGCTGGATATGATGTACGGCTATGAACCGTCGTTTAAGTGCGTACTGTTCGCGGTCGGAATGGTGCTTTCGGCGTTGGTGCTGCTTACGTTTTTGTATATCGTATCGACTATCGCGGTGGTGAGCTGCGGCAGACCCGTACAGTCGGGGATAATGTCGCTGATGACGCTGATAGCTCCCGCACTCGTCGTTTTCGGAATAGCCGGCTGTTTCGTCGAAGCGATCACGGGTGTGCGAAACGACGAAGAGTTGCTGATAAAAGCGTTTTCGCTGTTTCCGCCGCTCGGGATGATATGGGAAATACGAGACGGTTACCAACCTTTGCTCAGCACCGATGTCGGTGATCCTCCGCATTTCTCGGAATTTTTCAGCAGCGAGTTCTCGGTGCTGAACCCTCTGTATATGCTGTATGTACTGGTCCTTGCGGCGGCGCTGATATTTCTAGCGTATGTTCTTTTTAAGTCGCGCAGGCAGGAGCAGACGGGCACGAGGGTCATCAACAAGGCGTATTTTTACGCGATGTTGGTTATTACGACTGTCGGGTCGGTTACGACCGTGCTGATGTTTTCGACTTTGCTTGGGTTTGTTATTCCCGCGGTCATAGCCGTTATCGCGGCGGCGCTGATAATGCTTTTGCTGGTCCTGCTCCGCAGATACGCACGCCGCGAGGTCGTGAAAACGCTGGTGTACTGGCTTGGAGCGCTGATATTCGGCTTGGGTATATACATTCTTTTCGATAAGACGGGCTCGTTCGGACAGCGGTATTTCAACGTTTCCTCCGATAAGGTCGAGAGCGCGCATGTCTCGGTTTGGAAAACGAAATATTCGGATAAGACTCAATGTGGAGAATATGAAATAACCGATAAAGCCGAGATCGAAAAGCTGATAAACGACTACAATAATACCTGCAAGGAGGTATACGGCGGTCTGACGATGGGCGGTCAGTTTTGCGTAGACCTTACGCTTGAGGACGGAACGGTTATAAGCAGACATATTTCCGAGAGGGCGCCCGATACGGTAATACACCGCTTTATCGACAACTTTTGCAGGCTCGACGGCTTTTCCGAAATGCAGAGCTCTTGGATAACCGATAATGAATTCATCGGCTGCGAGGTACAGCTTGACGGCATATTCGGAACGCTGACGATACCCGAGGATAAGCTCGGTGAGTTTGCGGAGCTGTACGCGGAGGAGGTTCGCGAGAAATACTATCACGCGGCTTCGGAGGTCGGCGAGATAGTTTTCAAGAATGACAAGGGATTCATCTTTAAGTACTGGTTCCCGATAGCGGAGGACTACACGCGGACGATAAACTATCTGAAATCGCTGTACGAAAATTCCGATTACTCCAACGACGATACCCTCATTTTAAAGATACACCGCGGTCCTCTCCTTACGCTGAACATTTACCGAAAGGATATGAACAGCGCTTCCGTAAAGGAGCTGCTTTCGCTGATAAAGCCGAGCAGTTATGATGCGGCGGAATCGGAGACGCTCGACATATCGTTCCCGGATTCGTATTATGTTCCCAAGGACGCGGAACAGCGCGTATTCGAGCTTATGCTCGAGATCGCGGAAAAATCGGTTGATACCGTTTGATATTCATTACGGCTGTATTTTCCGCAGAACGTTTCAAAAACGTCTCAAAACACATTCCAAAACGGTATGAATAGATAAAGCGGCACAAGGGATCTCTCCCGACTGCCGCTTTTTTCTTGCTTTTCTTACAAATTAGTGATAATCAACAATAAGTACTTGCAAAAAATCGTCGAATAGGTTATAATATAATAGAAAGACCAAAAAAGGGAGATACATATGAATTTTGACAATACAAAGAGGTTGATCGCTGTCGGCTTATTTCTGATAGCCGCGGCGTTAGCGCTGTTTTTCCTGCTGTCCGGCGGGGAAGACACGTCAAATTTGCCGGGCGGCTATTCAAGTACCGTTGAGTCACGATCCGAAAGCACAACGAGTACGGTGAAAAACGAAAGTACCGTAAAACCCGAGAGTACATCGCAAAGCGAGAGTACTGCCCAAAGCGAAAGCGCGTCACAAAATGAAAGTACAACGCAAAATGGAAGTACTATATCAAATGAAAGTACAGTATTAAATGAAAGCACATCATCAACTGAAAGTACGGTACAAGAAGAAAGTACGGTTCAAATCGAGAGTACGCCGCAAATCGAAAGTACAGTACAACCCGAAAGTACTTCGGAGAGCGCGCCGAGCGTTCCCGCGCTTCGTTTCAGAAATCAGAAGCTGCTGAACCAGCACTACGAAAAGCACGGCATTGAAATGGGCTTTTCCTCGGCGGAGGAGTACGAAAAAGCCGCGGCGGCGGTCGTCGCTCACCCCGACGTTCTGCATAAGATCGAAGCCGAGGACGGCGACGACGTTTATTATGTCGAGAGCACGAACGAATTTGTGATAGTATCGACCGACGGCTATCTGCGCACATATTTCAATCCCGACAGGGGTATCGACTATTTTAACAGACAATAATGAAAGGACGTAGCAAAATGGGTATAACGGGAGGAAACGGACAGGGAAGAGGACCAAACGCGAGAAGCAGCGCTCCGAGAAGCAATGCTCCAAGAAGCAACGCTCCGAGAAGCAGCGCTCCAAGAACCAACGCGAGAACCAACGGTCCAAGACCCAACGGGTCGAGACCCGCGGGAAGCAGACCGACAGTCTCGCCGAGACCGGTGAGCGGCAGACCGAACGGGGGATGCGCTCCGCAGCCGTCTACGAAACGTCCGAGAAGCTACCGAAGAAGCGGCTGCTCGAACATCGCGATAGGCGGAGTGGTAGTCGGGATAGTGCTTTTTATCGTGCTGCTTCTTGTTATCAGACACTCCTGCACGGGCTGCGTAAAGGATACCGAGAGCGACGTGAGCAACATCACAAGCAGCGTTCCGGATTCGTCGGTATCGGATTCAACGCCGTCCGCTTCCACAACGAGCAGCTCGGGATCCACAACTTCTTCTTATATCCCTCCGAAGCCAGCCGAGCCCGTGATCCCCGTGCTTACCCTTGAAAAAAATAACCCCCTTAAAGCGTTCAAGGCGGACTGCGTGATCGACGAGCTGCAATGGTTCAACGATACGAAGGCGACGGGCGAGAGCCTTAGATTTGTTTATGACAAGCTCGGTATTCAGCCGTATGTCGTATTCAAGAAGTACGACTCGAGCCTTAAAACCGACGACGACAAGGTAAAGTACTGCGTAGACTGGTACAAGGACAACATCAACGACGACGACACGTTTTTGCTGATGTACTTTGCCGAAAAGGCAAGCGGCTCGGACGTAGGCTATACCGTCTACTATTCGGGAGCGAACGCCGAAAGGCTCGCGGCAGAGTTCAAGTGGATACTCGAGGACGGTATGAACGAGTACTGGTTTACCGAAATGTCGACCGACGATGTGATAAAGTACGCGTTCGAGTACACCTGCGACAGAATAACGATAAAATCGGAAGTACCAAGCACTTCGTCATCGGACGAAACATCAACGGGATCATCGGAGGAAACCTCCGATACATAAAAGGCAAGCGGCGGTATTGTTAAGGCGCGTGTGGTATATAAGTATTTCGGTGTCGAGCGACTGCACTTGACACCGAATTTTTATTTGAGACGAAATAAAAAAGGCGTAGCCTTCGCCGTTTTCGTCAATAGTTTTCCTGGCATATCTGGAAATAGCTCTGCGGCTTGGAGCAGACGGGGCAGGTCGAGGGGGCGTTCGTGCCGACGACGATATGTCCGCAGTTGCGGCATTCCCACACCTTTACTTCGCTTTTCTTGAAAACCTCCTGCATTTCGACGTTTTTCAGCAGAGCGCGGTAGACCTCCTCGTGGTGCTTTTCAATATCCGCGACCATTCGGAACTTTCCGGCAAGTTCGGGAAATCCCTCCTCTTCGGCGGTTTTCGCGAAGCTCGCGTACATATTCGTCCACTCGAAATTTTCACCCTCCGCGCCCGCCTTGAGATTTTGCGAGGTCGCGCCGATACCTCCGAGCTCCTTGAACCATATCTCGGCGTGTTCCTTTTCATTGTCGGCGGTTTTTTGGAAAATTGCGGCTATCTGCTCAAAGCCGTCCTGCTTTGCCTTTGCCGCGAAGAACGTATACTTGTTGCGCGCCTGCGATTCTCCCGCGAACGCCGCTTCAAGATTGCGTTCGGTCTGCGTTCCCGCGTATTTGTTCTGATTGCTCGACTGTACCTCCACGATGTCCGCGCCCGAAACTCCGCATTCGGGGCAGACCGCTTCGGCGTGGTTGGGCGCTTCAAAAACCGCGCCGCAGACATTGCATTTAAATTGTGACATTAAATTCCTCCTTAAAGTTAATATGTATAGTATTTCCCTATATTGCCGTAATATACAAAAAATCCCCCGGACTATTGTCCGAGGGATCGTTTGAAATGCCCGATCGTACTTACTTAGAGCCCTGCTCGTAAGACTCGATCATCTTCTTAACCATCTGTCCGCCGATAGAGCCTGCCTGCTTTGCGGTAAGGTCACCGTTGTAACCGTTGTTAAGAGTAACGCCAACTTCATTAGCAGCCTGCATCTTAATGTTGTTCAAGCTGGTCTTAGACTGTTTGTTAGACATAATTAAAATTCTCCTTGAAATCAATAATAGCAAAGGCAAATCAATACGATATGTCCGAAGAACCTTTGCGCTATTATTATTTTCACGCGTCGGTGAATTATTAAAGGAAATTGTTACTCCAAGAGTTATTTTTTCACGAAAGGACTTGCATTATTTGTAAAAATATGTTATAATACTATGGACTATTATTTATAAGGAGATAACTGATGGAATTTAACTTTTTTACATTACTGGCGTTTATTCTGTACGCGCTGATCATTCTCGGGATAGGGATATGGTCGTTCAAGCGCTCGAAGAATATGACCGACTACTTCCTCGGAGGACGGCAGCTCGGCAGCTGGACGACGGCGATCTCCGCGCAGGCTTCGGATATGAGCGGTTGGCTGCTTATGGGACTTCCGGGCTCGATACTGGTCGGAGGACTTACGCAGAGCTGGATAGCTATCGGCTTGTTTATCGGTACTTACCTCAACTGGCGTATCTGCGCCTCGAGACTGCGTAAGATGTCCTATGCGGCAGGCGACGCTATCACCATTCCCGAGTATCTGCAAAAGCGCTTTTTCAGCGATTCGCCCGTGGTGCGTTTTGTATGCGCGGTTATAATTTTCTTTTTCTTCCTGATCTACACCGCTTCGGCATTCAGCGGCGGCGCTAAGCTGTTCAACTTCGTATTCGGAACGGATTATACGCTTTCGCTGACTATCGGCGCGCTGATAATCATTTCGTACACGTTCCTCGGAGGGTTTCTCGCGGTTTGCTGGACGGATCTTATACAGGGTATGCTGATGTTCGCGGCACTGGTAATAGTTCCCATCGTGCTGCTGATAAAGACCCCCGACCTCGGCGGAGCGTTTCAGAGCGCGCTCAACGCGGAGGCTGTCACCGAGTACTATTTCAGCTTTATCAAGGCTCCGGACGGCTCGCTCGCGGTGACTACCGTTATCTCGGGGCTTGCCTGGGGTCTCGGCTACTTCGGTATGCCGCATATTCTCGTTCGCTTTATGGCGATAAAGAGCAGCGACCTCATCAAGAAATCCCGCCTTATCGCGACTGTTTGGGTATTCGTGACGCTCGGCGCGGCGGTGCTGGTCGGCGTATTCGGTATGATGTTCCTGCATAATCCCGAAAACGCGGAGCTGCTCGCAAAGTTCAACGAAATGGGCGACAGTGAAAAGATATTTATGTTCCTGTCGAGCTCGCTGCTGCCCGCACTGATCGCGGGAATTATCCTTTCGGCTATCCTCGCGGCGATTATGAGCACGGCGGATTCCCAGCTTCTGGTAACATCGTCCGCTGTTACGAACGATATGTTCAAGCTGTTCAAGAAGAACGCGAGCGAGAAAACGCTTATGTGGATCTCGCGCGGCACGGTTATTATTGTAGCGGTCATCGCGTATGTTATCGCGCTTGACGAGAACAGCTCCGTGATGGGGTTGGTGTCCTATGCCTGGGCGGGTCTCGGCGCGGCGTTCGGACCTGCGATGCTGTTGTCGCTGTTCTGGAAGAGAATGACTATCCGCGGCGCGGTAGCGGGAATAATCACGGGCGGCGCGGCTGTCATTATCTGGGAGAACGTTCCGGTATTTGCGGCGACGGGCATATATTCGCTCGCGCCCGCGTTTGCGCTTGCAATGGCGGCTGTGATCGTAGTTTCGTTGATGACGAAGATCGACGGGGCAAAGGTGGACGAGCTGTTCGCCAAGGCTTCTAAGGCGGAGATAGACAATAAGGAATAATGGAATAAAAAGCCCGTGCAAATGCGCGGGCTTTTGCTAATATCGCATTACCCACTTGAGCTAAAAAAACGGGATTCCTAAGGGGCTTGCCCCTTAGGCGGAATGCAAGGGCAGAGCCCTTGCTGGGTCCGGGCAAAGCCCGGATAGCCGTGCGTAAGCACGGCTGTTGCGCACGAAGTGCGCAACGCGGCGCGAAGCGCCGAGCCCCCACAAGCGCTAAAAGGGTTTGGGGAAAAACAAGAGTTTTTCCCCAAATCGACGATTTTGCCGACAGGCAAAATTGTCGATC
>JAAVID010000028.1 GCA_014799395.1 Oscillospiraceae bacterium
GCCCTTGCATTCCGCCTAAGGGGCAAGCCCCTTAGGAATCCCATTTTTTTAACCGCAAGGTTACTGCTGTTACCAACAAAAACGCCATAGCACTTTTGGTGCTATGGCGAAAAGTTCTGTTATACCTTGGAATCCTCCATCTCCTCCAACATTTCCTGCTTTACGTCCTTGGCGTGTTCCGCCTGTATCGCGGGGTCGTAAGAGAGCATAGGCTCAACGTCGAGCTTTTTGATACGTCTGTCGATGTAGTTTTTGGTTATCTTGACTACCACGGGCAGGCAAGCCAGCACGCCGATAAGGTTCGGCACCATCATCAGACCGTTGAACGTATCGGAAATATCCCACGCGAGAGAGCTTGTCATGATCGCGCCCGAGATCATCATCAGCACGAAGAATATCTTATAGCCCTTTGCAGCTTTCAAACCGAACAGGTACTCGAACGACTTCGAGCCGTAATGCGACCAGCCGACTACCGTCGTAAACGCAAACAGCAGTATCGCGATGGATACGAAAATGCTGCCGATAGGACCGAACACGTTTCCGAAGCTGTCCGCTACAAGCGTCGCGTCGTTGGTGCCCTCGGCTGCCAAGCCCGTTTCAAGATCGATCTTACCCGAGGAGAGTACTACGACCGCCGTCATTGTGCAGACTACCATGGTATCCGCGAATACCTCGAAAATGCCCCACATACCCTGCTTTACGGGCTCGCGGACATTTGAAGCCGAGTGTACCATTACCGACGAGCCGAGACCCGCTTCGTTCGAGAACACGCCGCGCTTGCAGCCCTGCGTGATTATCGTCTTTATGCCTATTCCGACCGCCGCGCCGCCGACAGCCTTAACGCCGAACGCGAACTTGAAAATGCTCGCGAATATCGCGCCTATCTGCGTAATGTTCGCGAAAAACACGATAAGACAGCCGAGAACGTACAAGCACGCCATAAACGGCACTACCTTCTCCGCGAACGCCGCGATACGCTTAAGTCCGCCGAGGATTATCAATCCGCCGAGTATCATCAGCAGCACGCCGATGATAACGTGCGTCCATTTAACGTCGCCGAACGCGTTGCCGAGGTCGATATTTTTCAGTATAGCGCTGTCGAGGTTGATAACTATCTTGTTTATCTGACCCATATTGCCGATACCGAAACTCGCCAGCACCGCGAACACCGCGAACAAACCCGCAAAGAACCGTCCTATGTACTTGCAGCCCTTATAGCCGCCCAGACCGTCGCGCAGGTAGTACATAGCGCCGCCGCTCCACTCGCCCTCGGCGTTCTTGCGCCTGTAATAGATACCGAGAATGTTCTCGGAGAAGTTGGTCATCATACCGAAGAACGCCGCTATCCACATCCAGAAAACCGCGCCCGGACCTCCGACAACTATCGCCGAAGCCACGCCCGCGATGTTGCCCGTTCCGATAGTCGCCGCAAGCGCCGTGCAAAGCGCCTGGAACTGCGATACCGAGCCCTCCTCCTTGTTGTGGCGGGCTTTGCTCTTCTTGCTGAACATACCGCCGATGGTTTTCATCCACCATTCCTTTATGTGGGTGACCTGGAAGAATTTGGTCGCGCACGTCAGCAGAATGCCCGCGCCTATAAGCAGCACCAGTCCCAGATTTGTCCACACGAAGGTGTTTACCGCGTCATTGACCTTGGTAAGCCCCTCTAAAAAATCCATTGTAAGCATCTCTCTTTCCGAATAAATTTATACAAATACAATTATATCATATTTTCACTATTATTTCAACCCTTTTTTTGCGGCTTTACATAAATAAATATTCATTTTAGGGATATATTGACAATCAAAAGCAATTGATGTAAAATATTTACAGAGGTGATATAATGAGATATATTGTCAGCAACACACAAATGAAAGCCGCCGAAGCCGACTGCGATTCGCGGTTTATAAGCTATTCGGAAATGATGAATAATGCGGGGAGCGCCGTTGCCGGTTCGATCATCGAGAACAACGCGCCCTGTCTTACCGCCGTGCTGTGCGGCGCGGGCAACAACGGCGGCGACGGGTTCGTTATCGCGCGGCTGCTGGCGGAGCGCGGATTCAAGGTTCGCGTAGTCCTCGTGAACGGCGAGCCGCGCACCGACTGCGCCCGTGAGCATTTCGGCTTTCCGAACGGCGAGGTATACCGTCTTGACGCGGACAAGCAGCGCTGCACCGCGTTTGTGCAGAACGCCCAAATCGTCGTTGACTGCGTATTCGGAACGGGTTTTCACGGAGAACTTCCCGAACACGTTGCGGAGCTGCTGACCGCCGCCAATAACCGCCCAGTGCGCGTAGCCGTGGACGTTCCGAGCGGCGTTAATTCCGATACGGGCGAGTTCGACCCCCGGTGCTTCAAGGCGACGGAAACGCACGTCCTCGCGGCGATGAAAAAGGGCTTGCTGAACCCCTCGGCGCTTGAGGTCTGCGGCAGGATGATCCCGCAGGAAATAGGCATTGACGACAGCTGCTTCAAGGAATTCGAGGCTATTTTCAACGGCGGCTGCTCGCGCGGAGTACTTCCGCCGCGCACTGTCGGAGCGCATAAGGGAACGTTCGGGCGCTTGCTGAACATCGCGGGAAGTCTTTGTTACAGCGGCGCGGCGGTGATGTCGACCCGCGCGGCTCTGCGTTCGGGAACGGGCTTATGTACTCTCGCCGCGCCCGTGTCGACCGTAAAAGCGCTCACGGGAACGCTGATCGAAAATACGTTCCTGCCGCTCCCCGAAACGGCTGACGGGTTCGCCGGCGAAAACGCTCAAGATCCAATTGCCGAGCTATTGCCGAAAATGACGTCGGTCGCGATAGGCTGCGGACTCGGAAACAGTGAAAATACGCGAAAATTAACGGAATATATCATTAAAAACGCGCAATGCCCGATAATTATTGACGCGGACGGAATAAATTCAATTGCCGATAATATAAATGTATTAAAGGAGCGGACAGGCGATACCGTGATAACGCCGCACCCCCTTGAGTTCTCGAGGATAAGCGGGCTTTCCGTCGCGGAGATACAGCACGACCGTATCGGCGCGGCAAAACGGTTCGCCGCCGAGTACGGCGTGACGGTGCTGTTAAAGGGCGCGTATACGGTCGTCTGCGACAGCGCGGGCGACGAGGTCACGGTCAACACGACGGGCAGCGCGGCTCTCGCGAAAGGCGGCAGCGGCGACGTACTCACGGGGATCATCGCGGCAATGCTGGCGCAGGGCGTTCCGCCGTATTTGGCGGCAAGCTCGGGCGCGTACTGTCACGGATACGCGGCGGACTTGCTTTGCAGAACAATGCACCCCGCCTCAATTCTCGCAAGCGATATTATTAACATTCTGCCCGAGGTTTACGCTCCTTTAATCTGAAATTGGAGGAATTGTTTTGAACCACGCAAAAAAAACGGCTCTCGCCGCGGCGACAGTCGGCATAAGTATGCTGTGCGGCTGCTCGAAGCTGCCGTTCGATCCGCTGACCGCGGCGCCGAATTTCGACACTACCTACAAGGTCGCGGCGGAGATAGTGTACGACGACCTCACCGCAAAGGCGGACGTTACGCGAAAGGGCGCGTCGGAGTGGGTGTTCTCGTTCACCGAGCCGAAACAGCTGAACGGCGTGACTATGTCGCTCGGCGCGGACGGCTGGTCGGCAAAGCTCGGCGAGCTGTCGTTCAACGTTGACGATAACGACGTATACACGCTTATTCCCGAGGTCATCGGCGCTTCGATAGACAGTCTGTCGGCGCTCCCGAACGAGAGCCTTTCCTCGGAGGACGGCGTTCTTACCGCCGACACGGAGTTCGGAGGCAAAAAAGTCACGGTCACGGCAAACCGCGGCGGAGACCTTATCTCGCTGAAATGCCCCTATCACAAGCTGTCCGTGAATTTCACGGAGCAGCAGCCGTATACGCCGTTCGACCCCGAGCAGGGCGGACTGGTCACGGAGGAGTAAACGGAAGAATAAAAGAAACGCGGAGCCCAAAACTCCGCGTCAGCTTGTAGAAAAAGTATTTTTACTCGCATTTCCCAGACTGGCGAGAAACACTCGCAGACGAGGAAAAGTCCTAACGGCTAGGCTTTATGCCTGCCGTTAGGGCTTTGACGAAGTAAGCGCCGCCGCAAAGCGGCGGCGCGGTGCGAGGGTTTATCGACAGTCTGACGCGGAGCCTAAAACTCCGCGTTTTTTATTATGTAATTTTACGTCCGCTAACGAGAAACCGTTTCACCAACGTTATCCACACACAAACCGACCATACAGCTTGCGAGCTTAGCCGCGCGCTCTATGGGTATCTCGTCGGGGTGATTGTGCCATTCAAGATAGGTGTTGAAAAATCCCCCGACAATAAACGCGGAAACGACCGCCGCGTCTTGTCCGTGTCTGCTGCAGAAGCTCTCCAGCAGCTTGTCGGTCGAGCTTTTTATCACGTTCTTCAGCCGCGACATAAGCATACCGCGCATATCCACTCTCACAAGATGAAAGTAATAGTCGAATTCCACGGTAATAAGCTCGTTCAGCCCCAGAAACAGATCGTAGGTGCTCGCCTCCAGATCGTTCGCGTCAAACTTCTTGGTAAGCTCGCTGAGCGCCGCCACCAGGTCGCCTTCAATTTCGTTCAAGATATCCGTGATATTGCGGTAATGCGTGTAAAACGTCCTTCGGTTGACGTTCGCCTTTTGAGTCAGCTCGCTTATGGTGATAGAGGAGATGTCCTTATCCTCCATAATTCTGAAAAGAGCCGCCTTGATCGCCTTTTTCGTCCGGATGACTCTTTTGTCGGAATCATGTCGAGTAGTGGTCTCGGTCATGGCAGATTCCCTTCCTTTCAAAAAAGTAAATATTATCACAGCGGTAATGATATAACCTGTGAACAATTACATTATAAATCTATTTTTCCAAAATGTCAAGTGGGTTTTATTGCACAAATTTCCTAAATTTCGCTCAAAAAACCACACTTGTTCAGTCAAAAAGCACTATCTTTTTCAGCCGTAAAGTCTCGCGAACGTCGATAACGCGCTGGTTCGCGCTGCCTTTCCAGTGGAGCTTGGCGTCAAACTGCGCCTTTATAAACTCTCCGTCGACGATAACGTCGGCCAGCGAAACTATCTCCAGCTCCTCTATCTCCTCAAAGGTATAGCCCGTGTACAGCCATACGGTCTTATCGGGGAATTTTTCCTTGAACTTCTTGGCGAGCCTTGTGACCTCATCGCGGTTCTGCGGGTGGAGAGGGTCTCCGCCGCTGAACGTCAGACCGCTGATGTAGTCGGGAGCGAGCTTTTCAAAAAGCTCGTTCTCCGCGTCCTCGTCAAACGGTATCCCGCCGTCGATATCCCAGGTGTCGGGATTGTGACAGCCCTCGCAATGATGCGTACAGCCCGCCACCCACAGCACCGTCCGAAGCCCGTCTCCATTGAGCATATCGTCGGTGGTTATATTATGATAACGCATAATTTCTCCGTTAATTTAATACTATTTTACCGCCGATTATGTACTCCACAAAATCCGTAAAACTCGGCGCGGCAATTTCAACTTCCTCGAATTCGGGCTCGCTTCCCTTGAATACCTCTCCCGTTCTTACTCCGACAGCGTAGTAGTGGTAATATCCCGCAACGCTTATTACAACGGGAATATGGTTATCCCAGAACGCGCGTATCTTGTTCGTCCACTCCTCGTCGCCCTCGGCGGCTTCGAGGGAGATCTGTTCAAATTCGTCATACTCGCCCGTATCGAACCATACGTTGTCCGCCCCGTTGGCGCAGACCTCAAAGCAGCGAATAAATTCAAGCCAATCTGCGGGAATGAACTTATAGCGTTCGGTAACGCTTTCGGGCAGATCCCGCGCCTTATCCGCCAATTTGACGTTCCAGCCGTTGGCTTTCGCCCATTCGGTAAATTTTTCGGCAAGTTTTTTCATCACATACTCTTTCTGTCGCGTATCTCAGCCATTTTCGCGGCGTTAAGGCGCGTGTCGCCCTTTACTCTCGAATAGCTGAGATAGCCGTTCATGCGGTCGATCTTCGTTAAATTCGTGCTTCCGCACTTGGGGCATACGTCCATTTCGAGCTGCTGATGACCGCAGTTGTCGCAGTAAGCGAGAGAGAGATTAACGCCCTCGTAAAACCCCTTTTGCATAGCGCGGCGCACAAGGCTCTTTACAGCGCCCTTGTTGTAGTCCACGGGATAGCGGACGTACTGTATCTTGCCGCCGTTGAACAGGTTCCAGAAACGCTCCTCCTTGTTCTGCTTCTCGATAGGAGTAATGTCCTCGCGAACGCAGCAATGGAAGGAATTGGAAACGTACTCAAAATCGGAAACGTTCTCGACTATTCCGTACTTCTTGCGGAACTGCTGTATCTGCAAGCCGCAGAGGTTCTCGGCGGGAGTGCCGTAGATAGCGTACAGATGGCCGTCCTCGCGCTTGAATTCCTGTATTCTCTTATTGATGAACTCCATGGTTTTCAGCGCGAACTCGCCGCCGTCCGCAATGGACTTCTTGGACGCTAATTCCTCCAGCTCGTTGAGCGCCGTAATGCCGAAGCTCGCGGTCGCCGCCTTGAGCAGGGGCTTTATCTTATCGTGAATGCCGAGATGACCGCCGAGGAAACCGCCCTCGCAGTAAGCCAAGGGATTTGTCGAGGCTTTCATCTCGCCGAGATAATCGTAAGTACGCTGATGGATACGTCTGATAAGGTTAAGGTAGTAGTCGAGGACTTGGAAGAAGTCCTTGCTCTCCTGCTGCGCCTTGGCGTATATCATCGGCAAATGGAGCGATACCGCGCCTATGTTGAACCTGCCGACGAATATCGGCTTGTCGTTCTCGTCCGCGGGCTCCATTCCGCCGCGCTCGTACCAAGGGCTGAGGAACGCTCTGCACCCCATCGGGCTGATAATTCTTCCGTATTTCTTGTACATATCCGCAACATAGCCGTCGCCCGTAAGCGAGAGCCAGTCGGGGTACATCGCCTTCTGCGAGCAGGCAATGCCCGCCTCGAACACGTCCTCAAGCTCGCAGCCGGGACCGTGGAGGTTCTCGTCGTACAGGAACACTATCTTCGGGAACAGCACGGGCTTTTTGCAGGACTTCTTGCCCTGACCGTTCATACGTACCTTAAGCATTGTAATGCTCGCCATTTTCGCGAATTTGCCCGTGCCCGTGCCCGCGGTCATCGTGATGAACGGATAGTCGCCGCGGCTGGACGAAACGGAGTTGAACTTGTACTCCCACCCCTGGAAGCCCTGTTCAAAGTCGACCCGAACGTCTTTCATAGCCTCGCGGTCTGCGACCTCCTCGGACAAGCCGAGGCTTATATAGCGGTCGTACTGCTTTTTGTAGGTCTTTTCGGCATACGGCTCGAGAAGAATATCCACGCTTGCGACCGTAAAGCCGCCGTACTGCTGGGAAGCCGCCGCCAGGGTCACGTCGCCGATAACGTCGAACGCGACGGCGAGGGTCTTGGGCTCGTTATACCAAAGGTTGCCCATTTCAAAGCCGCCCTCCATGACCGACTTCATATCGAACAGACAGCAGTTCATAGTATCGCGGCGGGCGCTCATATCGTGAACGTAGATATAGCCGTCGCGGCAAGCCTGGAGCTCCTCGGCAGTCATAAAGAATTTCTTGTACAGCTCTTTGTTCAGCTCGTTAAAGATAAGCGAACGCTTGGTGGAAACGAGCGCGGAGTCGGAGTTGGAGTTCTCCTTGTCGCCGATGTACATTATCGACTGCGACTTTACATAGACCTCGTCGAGCATATGCACGAAATCCTGCTTATAGTTGCGGTAGTCCTTGTAGCTTTTGGCTACGGCAGGGTTTGTGGCTTCGAGAGCGCCCTCGACGATGTTATGCATTTCGGCGATGGAGATCTCGTCGGCATTCTTTTCATACGCCTTGTCTGTAACGAACTTACATATGTAATCAAGCTCCTCGGGCTTGAATTTATACATAACGCGGGTCGCGGATTTATTCACCGCGTCCACTACCTTCTGAACGTTAAAGCTCTCCTTAGTGTTGTCCTTCTTTATAATGCTGATCATTGCTTACAAAACCTTCTTTAATATATAATGCACAATAAATAGTGCTTACCATATATTCTACCACATTTTATTGTACCCGTCAATAGCTTTTTCGGTCAATTTTATTTTCGTTGTTTTGTACAAAAGCGAGGGGATTATTGGGGTTTGTCCGTGTTTAAAGGGAAATGTTGAGAATTTTTGATTTTATATGCTGTTGCAGGGGGTGAGGTTTTATTTGTTGTCGGCGGTGGTTTCGTTTCTTTTAATTTCTATGTTGTCTCACGGTGCAAGAGGACACCCTTCGGGAAAGAGGGGGCTGGGTCTCGTGACGAATAGAGGACGTGTTACATGCC
>JAAVID010000029.1 GCA_014799395.1 Oscillospiraceae bacterium
CCTTTACGCTTCGCCTTATTGTTGGCGGGAGCGTGTAAACGTTGATCCATCTTACCCACCCGGCCATTAGCGGGTTTTATACCGCATCTTACGGCAAGGCGGTAATTATTTTTATGAAACGCGGGGAGTTTCGGCTCCCCGTTTTCGTGTTTTGATAAGGCAAGTCTTAGCGCTAAAAAACGGGAATCCCGGTTTTTTTAGCTGCAAAGGCAGGGCTTTTTTACCATTATTCGCCGAAACTGTGAAAAAATTTTCACATTTTTAAAATACCCCTTTATTTTTTTATAATAATATGTTATAATATAATATATATGTATACAATGATTTATTGTATCAATTTCCAAAAACTCGGAAAGATGAGGTGCCCGAAATGGCTTTCTGTGACTTAAAACCCGTCTGCGTCAACGATGATGACGGCGGTCGTACATACATTATCGGAAGCGTGTTCGCAGTATACGGCACGGTGGGCTCCGAGCCGCCGCTCGTTTACAGCTGGGATATGGTGCGCAATGTTTCGATAACCCGCAAGGAGATAACCATCGAGACCGCCAATAAGAGCTTCTGCATTACCAACAAAATAATAAAGAATATCGAGGAGATACTGCGCGCTATCGCGATAATCGAATGCCGCCAGAAAGAGTACGGCTTCGGCTATCAGCACGAAAAGCGTATGTTCCCGCTGAAGTCGATGTACACCGAATGCTCGCCCGGAAAAGAGACCTACACGGGAGAGGGCACGCTCGACGACGGCGAGACCGCTGCGGCGTTTATTATGCTCCTCAACTTCAAGCTCGTGAAGTTCCTGTGGCTTATCGCGCTGCTTATTATGCTGATAGTATTCGGCATACTGCATATTACTATCGGTATTTCGCGGGACAATATCCTGTATTTCGTGCCTATCTCGATAGCGTCGGGCGGTATTGCTTCTTTGCTTGTGTATATCATCACCCACGCGGTCGCAAGGGCGAAGTTCAGAAGTATGGCGGACGCCGACCTCGCGACAAGACAACCGATAACGTTCGTGGTGAGCAGAGCGGGTTTTGCCGCCTGCGAAAGCTGCACCTACGAAAGCCGCGACCTCGTTCCGTGGAGCGAGCTGGATTATTTTATCGAGTCGGATAAAATGTTTATTTTGTATAAGAACAATTCGGCGGTCGCTTATATTCCCAAAAAAGCGTTTGATAAAAAATATGTGGGCGGAATTGCGGATATTATCGCGCTGAGCCTTGAACAACGATAACACGGTAAAGGAGTGAGTGCAATGAGCGCCGAGGTAAAATCCGAAACGATAGATCTTAACGGTAAGAGCGTGCTGCTGGTTTCCGTGAAGAACGGAGAGGCGGCTATCGGTACCTGTCTCGCGGGACATACCGATTACAGCGGAAGCGCAAGTACGCAGACGCGGTTGTTCTTTATCGGTACCGATCCCGTAATAAATCTGATCTGTCCGAACCATTCAAATAAACAAAGCGATAAGCTGGTGTCGTTTTCCCCGGGATTTCAGGGGTATGACCAAAAAATTCACGACGCGCTCGGAAACAGCTTTAACAAGCTGAACGACGGCGATTCGCTCGCGGCGGGTCTGCGGGATATATTCGCGCTGTTGGAGGACGGCGTGTATACGGCGTATATGTCGGACTATTATCCCACCGACGGAAGCGGAATATTCTTCTGGGGCGGCTACAACATCTCGCACGAGGTACGCGGAACCGCGGAGCACAGCCGCGTTATGGGGCGCGATCAGACGTTTAAGCCGTGCTTCCTTGTGCCGACCGAGCCGCTGGACTATTTCGCGCCGAAAACGAGGGTCAACACCGACGAGCAGGTAAAACGCCGCCGCGTGCAGGGTATAGTATATCATTTGTCGGGATTTCATTCCGCGCTTCTTAAAGGACATCACGGCGCGGTCTCCTGCGTGGATAAGGATATTCCTTACAGCTGCGCGGTCATTGAGAAGATAACCGAGCCGTATACGGATATAATTTATCCCGAAGCTCCGCCGCCCGTCACCGTAACGGAGGAGGGCGAAGACGGCGAGGTGACGGAGGTTAAACCCGTTGCTGCGCCGAAGCCGATATTTGTTCCCGAGGGAATAACGGGGTTCAGAAGCCCGTCGGTAAAGATACCGCTTAACGCGTTCCCGAAAGAGATGCTGAGAATTCTTCTCGAGGGCATAGCCGAGTACAAGCCCAGACAGTTCTCCATACTTTCGGCGAAGCTGAGCACCGTAAGGCGCAAATCCGTAAGCAACAACGTTCTGCCGCTTACCATTCTCGAAAAGTCGGAGCAGATGCCAGACTGCGAGATGATAGAGTCCGCGTACGCTATAAAGAAGCTGTCGGACGACGAGCTGAACTGTCTGCTCCGCGGCGACGTGGAATACAACGGCGAGGTCATAGTATCGCCGAACTTCTATTCGAGTATCGTCACCGCCTGCAACTTCCTGCAATTCAGCGATACGCAGAGGTTTGTCGACTTCGCTATCGCCATTATGGACAATCCCGATCTTGCCGCGACACACGATTACGTTGCTCACCGCGCGGCAGCGCAGGTCTCGAGCAGAAAGCTGTACAGCTTCTTCAAGGGCGCAGTCGACGGCGGCGACGCGAAGTATGAAAAGATACTTCCCGTGGCTAAGACGTTTGTGAGCAGATACAAGGATAAATAATAAAAGCCGCCGCGCGGGTAATTCCGCGCGGTTTTGCAATAATGGAGGGAAATTATGAAGCACAAGCGCGGATTATTCGCGGGAATTCTCGCGGCGGTCATACTGTTATCGGGCTGTACTGACAGCGGCTTTACGAGAGAGGACAGTTCGGATATTTCGGAGAATTCCGAAAGCGGTTCGTCGTCAAGTTCTTCGGCGAGCTCCGAAAGTTCGCAGAGCAGTTCCGACGACGGTAACGTCATCTCGGACGGAGGAAATGTTTATGTACCGCCGTCGGGCGATAATTCCCGTCCGTCGGGAAACGGACTTTCCGCGACGGGAAACGGCTATGAGGGAGTTAAGGGCACGGGCGCGTTCAACTACGGCGAGGCGCTCCAGAAGTCGCTGTTGTTCTACGAGCTTCAAAGAAGCGGCGACATCGACGAGGAAACGGCGCGTACAAACTGGCGCGGCGACAGCGGAATGACGGACGGCGCGGACGTGGGTCTCGACCTCACCGGAGGGCTGTACGACGCGGGCGATAACGTAAAGTTCAACTTGCCCATGGCGTACACGGCGGCAATGCTCGCGTGGAGCGTTTACGAGGACAAAGCCGCCTACGAGCAGAGTGGACAGCTGGACTACGCGCTCGGAAATATCAAGTGGATATGCGATTATCTTATTAAATGCCACCCCGAGGAGGAGGTATATTATTACCAAGTCGGCGACGGCAACGCCGATCACGGCTGGTGGGGCGCGTGCGAGGTAATGCAGATGAACCGCCCGTCGTTCAAGGTCGATAAAAATTCCCCGGGATCTACCGTCGTCGGGGAGGCAGCGGCGGCGCTGGCGGCTTGCGCGGCGGTTTACAAGGACATTGACAGCGGCTACGCGGAGGAATGTCTTGCGCACGCAAGGTCGCTTTACAAATTCGCCGAGGATACAAAAAGCGATTCGGGCTACACCGCCGCGAACGGGTTTTACAACTCGTGGAGCGGCTTTAACGATGAGCTGATGTGGGCGGCGGTATGGCTGTATATCGCGACGGACGACAGCTCCTACCTCGACAAGGCGAAGAGTTACGAGGCTCAGTGCGAGGGCAACTACAAGTGGACGATGTGCTGGGACGACAAGTACAACGGCGCGGTCTGTCTGCTCGCGAACCTCACGGGAGAGGACAAGTACAAGCAGAAGATCGAGAAAAATCTCGACTGGTGGTGCGGTATCGGCGGCGAGAGCGTTACATATTCGCCAAAGGGTCTCGCGTGGGTCGACCAGTGGGGAAGTCTGCGCTATGCGACTACCGCGGCGTTTCTCGCGGCGTCTTACGCGGAGGGCGGCAAATGCTCCTCCGACAAGGCTAAGACGTACATGGACTTCTGCGAGGGGCAGGTAAACTACGCGCTTGGAAGTACGGGGCGGAGCTTTGTCGTGGGGTTCGGCGAGAACCCTCCCGAGCACCCTCATCACCGTACCGCGCAGGGCTCGTGGGCGGATAATATGAGCGAGCCGAACTATCACCGTCACACGCTTTACGGTGCGCTGGTCGGCGGTCCGGACGCTTCGGACGGCTATACCGATACCGTCACCGACTACAACAAGAACGAGGTCGCGGACGACTACAACGCGGGCTTTACGGGTGCGCTCGTGAAAATGTACAAGAAGTACGGCGGCGAAACGCTTGTTGATTTCGGCGCGGTCGAGGAAGTCGGCGAGGAGATGTACGTTGAGTACCGCATTAACGCAAGCGGCGGCGGGTTCACTGAGATAAAGGCTATGGTGTACAATCAATCGGCGTGGCCCGCGCGGGTCGCCGACGATTTGGAGCTTCGTTATTTCGTGAATTTATCCGAGCTTTCCGACCCGTCGGCGGTCACGGTCTCGCTCAACTATGCCGAGGGCGCGGCGTTCGGCGGGCTGTACGAGTGGGATAAGGAAAACGGTATTTATTACGTCAGCATTGACTTCGGAGGAAGCAAAATTTACCCCGGCGGACAGAGCGCGTATAAAAAGGAAGTGCAGTTCAGAATGGCGGCGGACGGTTGGTCGCCCGATAACGACCCGTCGTTCGCGGAGCTTGCCGGCACGAACGGCTCGGAGCTTGTCCGTGCGAATTCGCTCGCGCTGTACGAGGGCGGAAAGCTCGTTTTCGGCACGGAACCGAACGGCGAGAGCGCGGGGCTTGTAAAGCCCTCGGATTATCCGAACACGCCGAACTCCTCCAACGGTCAGCAAAGCTCTCAGTCGCAGCAGTCGACGAGCAATCCCCCGTCAAATCCGACTGCTGTTAAGGACGGCTTGAAAGTCACAATGAACCAACAGCAGACGAGCGGAAACGGCAACACCATTCAGTTTACGCTCGACCTGCAGAACGGCGCGGGAGCGGCTATCGATCTGTCGTCGCTAGAGATAGACTATTTCTTCACCAAGGACGGCAAGAGCGGACTTAATTTCTGGTGCGACTACGCGGCGGTCTCGGGGAGCAATTACACTGCGATAACCGACAGCGTAAAGGGCGAATTATCGTCCGCGTCGGGCGATAACTGCGACACGAAATGCGCGGTCAAATTCGGCGGCGGAACGCTTGCCGCGGGCGACGCGCTCACGGCGCAGATACGCATAACCGCCGAGGACTGGTCGGAGTTCGACCTCGGAAACGACTTCTCGTCGGGAAACGCGGAGCGGCTGTGCATAACAAGCGGCGGTTCGGTCATCTTCGGAACTCAACCGTAATATTTAACCCCCGTCGGACACGACCGACGGGGTTGTTATGTGTGTTTTCTTTCGGCTATTTTCTCGGAAACGGCATTGACCGCCGACAAAATTATCATCACGGCAAGACCGACAATTGTCAGCGGCTCAAGCAGAAACACGACAAGCAGC
The DNA here is from genome assembly GCA_014799395.1 of Oscillospiraceae bacterium. Lineage (GTDB taxonomy): Bacteria > Bacillota > Clostridia > Oscillospirales > Ruminococcaceae > CAG-115. Next base: position 5,531 of record JAAVID010000029.1, read on the forward strand.
AGCTTTATCTGCCAATCCGCGGCGTTTCCCGTGGCGAATGTCAGCGTATCTCCGTCCGCGGAAAGTCCGCGCGGTTTGGAGCAGCCGTATTTCATACGCGCGGCGTCGGTAATTCCGAGGACGTTTCCGTTTTCGTCAATATATGCGGCTTTGAACCTGCCGCGGCGCTTTTGTATTTCCTCGGGGGTCTCGTTCGATAATTTCAGCCAATCGTCCTCTATTTCCTCGCAATACTCGGAAATGCTTGTGTATCCGTCCTCCGATTTTACAAGCGGTTCGATACGGACAGTGCCCTCGGGAGCGTTTGTAAAGGACAAACCAAGTCGCATAGGATCGTTTTCACCGTTTATTAAACGGAAGTCAAAAAGCGAGCATAGCCCGAAAAGCGCGGCGGGTATCACCAATATTATGCTTATGGCGAGGATATAAACAATTCCCGTATACGGTATGTTTTTCATTGTACGCCCCTTTCGCGGTTCCTTTTTACGGCGGTAGCTATTGTAAGAATGATAAACACGATCAGCCCCGCGAGCGCCCTGCCCTCGACCGCGAACAGGATAATGACCGCTGTCTTGGAAACCCAAGACGGTCTGCCCGGGTAGCCGATGACAAGGCGATCGCTGTCCGCCTTTAAAACGTAGTCGCTGCCGCCGACATAGCGGGACTTCGCGAGGTCGGTGATGCCGAGAACGTTCCCGTTTTTGTCAATGTACGCCGCTTTGATACGAGCGTCATCGTCGGGAACGCCGGGTATCGGCATGAAATAGTTGCGGGTAGTGAACTGCATGCTGCCGTTATCGAGAATAAGAACGCCCGTGCTCTCGCCGCAATGCAGGGAAAAGCTGACAAGTCCGTCGTCGTTCAAGGTCGTTACAGCGCTGTTCTCGTCTATGTTCAGGGTCTCGTAGACGGCGCTGCCGTCGGGTGTCGTTCCCGTGCGCTTTCGGGGCGGCTCGGTGAACTGAACATATTTGCTGTCATCGGTATCCATTTCTACCAACAGGTCGACATAGGCGGTGTTTTCGGGAGCGTTCTTGAATGAAAGTCTCAAATAGGACGGAGGGGGACTGACAAAGCTTATACCGCAGAGCGACACCGCGATAAGCCATATTATGGGAAAGAAAAACATAACGTCGATAAATCCTACAATTATGACGGTATATGGCAGCTTTTTCATAACGATCCTCCTTTTTTACCTTATTATACCATACCGATAATTAAAAAGCAATTACAAAGCGGTTACAAATTGTTACAAAATTATTACAAACGGAGATATTGACTTTACGGGCAAAATGCTATATAATAGTAGAGTAGGCTCGGAAAAGGCTTACTCGGAGGCGGAACAATGCAGAAAATTCTCGGATACATACGCCGCGCCTGTCAGGAATTTGACCTGATAGAGGACGGCGACAAAATAGCCGTCGGCGTGTCGGGCGGCAAGGACAGTCTCGTGCTGCTGGCGGGGCTGGCGAAAATGCGCAGGTTCTACGAAAAGAAATACGACGTCGTAGCGATAACGCTCGACCCGCGCTTCGGCGGCGTTGAGACCGACTACTCGCCCGTTGAGCGTATGTGCAAAGAGCTCGGCGTGGAGTTTCACTTGATAAAGACCGACATCGGCGAGATAGTTTTCGATATTCGCAAAGAGCCGAACCCCTGCTCGCTGTGCGCGAAAATGCGCCGCGGTGCGCTTCACGACGCTGCAAAGGAACATGGCTGCAACAAAATAGCGCTCGGTCACAATAACGACGACGCTATCGAAACGTTTATGATGAACCTGTTCAACGAGGGGAGGATAGGCTGTTTCGCGCCTATATCCTATCTTTCGCGAAAGGACATAACTCTTATACGTCCGCTGGTTTTCGCGCCCGAGAGCGCGGTTATGTCGTGCGCACGGAGAAACGGATTTGAGATAGTCAAATCGAAATGTCCCGCCGACAAGACCACCTCGCGGCAGACCACCAAGGAGCTTCTTTCCCGTCTTGAGCACGAGAACAGGGGCATAAAAATGCGGATATTCGGAGCAATGCGCCGCGCGGGAATAGACCGTTGGGGCGGCAAAGAAACGGAAAACAATGAGGTAGAATAATGGGAAGAAACGTAAAGCTGAACAATAAAATACCCGCTCAAAAAAAGGAAGAAAAGGAGAGCTTTTTCTTTTTCGTGCGCGACCAGGGCGAGGGCGCGGCACGCATCGCCGTGATAATACTGAAGGTTCTCGAGCTGGTAATGACAACGATATTCGCGCTGTGTCTGGGGATATTCGGTCCGCTGGTTATCCGCGGTATGGACGACCCCGAGATAAGCGCCGACCCGTCGTCGATATACTGGCTGGTATCGTCGGCGATCTATATAGTCGGGCTGTTTGTGCTTATGCTCGGTCACTCCAAGATTGCGACGGTAATTCACGTTATCGCGGCGGCGGGTACTCTCGTCACATATTCGAGCTATATGCGTATGTTCCGCGACGTTGAGACAAGCAATGGACCTACCGCGCTGTATATGCCGTGCCTGTTTATCACGATAATGACCGTCGTTATTATGCTGCTGATAAATCTTCCCAAGTGGATAGACAAGCGCGTTCAAAAGGCGAATGAACAGGCGCCGTCCATACTGGACGACCGCGGCGACGAAAAATAATATAATTTGCCCCTCGAAAGGGCGGTAGCGGTAAAGAAGTATTCCGTTTATTTTGAAAAGGTTGCGTAGGAACCCTACGCAGCCTTTCTCTTTCTGCCATGATTGCCGTGACCGAGCGTCGCTGTTGCGCTCGCCACATTGAACCTGAAGTAGATCTCAACGCGCTGTTCCCGATGCCCGCTTGATTTATCGGGCGCGTGAACGACGATCTTCTCCACAAGCTCATGCATTATCTCCGGAGTGAGTACATTTATAAATGTATATTTGCGGACAAGTTGGATAAAGTTGGAAACGTCCGCGGTTTTCTGCTCCGTTGCCTCAATGAAGGCTTTAAGTTCGGAAACGGTCTGCTTTAACAGCTTTTGTTCGCCGTCATAGTTCGTGGACATCTGGGTAAAGCGTTCATCGGAAATTTTTCCCGAAACATTGTCCTCGTAGAGCCTTGTGAACAGCTTGTCCAACTCGGCAATACGCTTTTCAGACTGTGTGAGAACTTTCCGCGCTTTCTTGACCTCTTGAGATTGAGCGGTCGAAGCGTACTCCATTGCCGTATTTACAAACTCATCTTCATTCGCGTGAACCGTTTCAAGCAGCTTATTCAGTTCTCCAAGAACCAACTGCCGCAGAACAATTGTCCGTATATAATGCGCCGAACACTCGTCCGAATCATTGGCGTAGGTGCTGCACTTTAAATGCTCTTGCTCATCTGTCAAACTCCGTGAGCGGCAGAGATACATTTTCGCTCCGCAATCCGCGCAGTAAACCATTCCCGAAAACGGATTGACCTCACCGCATTTCTGAATTTTGCGTTTGTTCTTACGCATTTCCTGTACCAAATCAAAGTCGTGCTGAGAAATAATCGGCTCGTGCGTGTTTTCGAAAATAAGCCATTCGTCTTTGCTGTTCTCAATACGTTTCTTATTCTTATAGGACTTTTTATGCGTCTTGAAATTGGCTGTATGTCCGGCATATTCAATCCTGTCAAGAATTTTGTTGACCGTTTGTTCGCCCCAACGAGTGGGATTTTTGAAAGTCCGCGTTCCGCCTCTGCCTTTGAATTGAGCGTATGCGGTAGGTATCAGAATATTTTCTGAGCGAAGCTGCCGCGCAATCTGAGCAGGTCCCAATCCCTTAATGCACATCTTGAAAATTCGTCTGACAACTTGTGCGGCATCATCGTCAATTTCCCACACGTTTTTATCCGTTTCGGACTTCTTATAGCCGTAGGGCGGTGTGCTCGCTAAAGGCTTTCCCGACTGACCTTTGGATTTGAACACTGCCTTGATCTTCTTGGAACAATCGCGGGCGTACCAGTCATTAAAAACGTTCTTGAACACCATCATCTCGTTCTCGCTGCGAAGTGTATCGACCCCATCGTTGATAGCAATGTATCGCACGTCATAGTCGGAAAGTATCATCTCAATGTACTGACCTGTCATAAGATAGTCACGCCCGAATCTTGACAAGTCTTTGGTAATGACTGTGCCAACCTTGCCCGACTTAACGTCCTCCATCATTCGCATAAAATCGGGACGGTTGAAGTTTGTTCCGGAAAATCCGTCGTCAACATAAAACTGAGCGTTGCGAAAACCGTTATCGTCCGCGTATTTCTGGAGAATGGCTTTCTGATTCGTGATAGAATTGCTTTCGCCGTTCAAGTCATCGTCGTTGCTGAGTCTGCAATATAATGCCGTAATTTTGTCTAACATAATTAACCTCTCTTTCCGACAAAATCGGCGGATCATGCAATATTATTATAACCTATTTTTACGCGTTTGTCAAGACTTTAAAGCAATAAATTGCATAATCCGCTAAAAAATTTATGCCGCGTTTTACAATTAGTTGTATACCAACTATTCATTTTAATTATAGTTGGTTTATTTTTGGTTGACACAAATAAAAGAATATGTTATAATATAATAAAATTAATAATTATAGGGGTGTGACTTATCATGAAATTTGAATTTTCTGAGTATCCCAATCGGTAGTGTTGAGGTTCGCTTCTGCCGCCAGACGTTCGATTTTGCTCCATTCGTCCAAAGAGAACACGATCTCCTTGCGTTTTACTTGTTTGAATTTTCTCAAATAAATCAGTCCTTTCATAAATAAAAATTTATAGCGCATGCGCTGGTTTTAATTATATTATACGACAGAAAATTTAAAAAGTTAAGAGGTTTTTGAGCTTTCTACACAGAGAAACGGGAAATCAATACGAAATAGCTATACAGGCGCGATTATGGGCATTGATTGACCTAAAGGCACTTGCTAAATATCGTATAAGATAGGCTCAAATTCGTTGTTCCTCTGTGTGGATTTTTGAGGATTTTTTAAAAAATTTTTAGTTTTCGAAAAAATTTACTCCCTTGTTTAACAGATACAAAAGATTGACAAACTTCAAAAAATATGATATAATTTACACAGACGAACAAAAACTGAAAGGGGCATACTATGAAACGATCAGAAGCCGGAATGGTCATACCGTTTGAAAAATTCGCTTGGGATAATTCAAAGAGTAAACTTGTAATTAAGCTGCCACCTAAAACTATTGAAAATCCGGTTCTCCTTTATATAGAGTTTGGAGAAAACTCAGAGCATTTTTATCTTGGAGAAGAAAAAGCAATCCGGCAGATCGCTGAAGATTTCGACCTACTCCCAAAATACAAAGGCTCGGTGTTGATGTTATCCGAGGAACGACCGCTCGGCAGTCTGCTTATGGACAGCTATGACTTTGTAACGAACCACTTGTCGGAGGTAGCAAATATCTTCCGCTCAATGCTCCACTCGATTGACAGCGGCAACAGTGAGAAAGCTTCGGACTATAAGATGTTGGAGAAGTTATGGAGCGAGGGGAACACATTCCAAAGAATTATCATTAACTACCTTTTCTGTAAGTTTTATCAGGTCAAGCATTTAGCGGCGAACGGAACGGCAGGTATATTCGCTTTCACCGCCGAGCGCAGACGGGAGATGTATTCGGAATTAGAGCAGAGTATGGAGCAAGAGTTTTTGTTGCTCGTTCACAACCCGACTACCCTCTCGGATTTGAAACAGCTACATTATTATAAAAGGGCAGACCTCATCGAAAAAATATTTTGCTCAAACTTCACAGAGTTCTATGTGCAGTACATATCCTATTTGTCGGATCGTAGCTTATTCTTTAGGGTATGCCCTCGGTGCGGGAAGTCGTTCTTCGCCAACACATCACGGCGGCGATACCACAACGAATGTGCCAAACTCCAAGACAAAGATAACAAGCTCCGCAGCCAGCATGAGCTTGAACGCGATAATTTTTACAAGCAATGTCAAGAAGAACGATACAAGTACAATAATTTCCGGAGGGGTAAAGCATTTGAGCGCGGCAGCAAAAAACTTCAAGACGAGTACCTCGCGCTCTTTGAAAAATTCAAGAGTGATTTGGCAGATCAGAAAGAAAAATTACAAGGAGATAATGCGGCGGCGTGTCGGACGAACGTCAACACTTGGCTGGAGAAAATTATCCGAGCCAGAAGTGATCTTGAGAAGAAATTCTAATTCTTTCTTGAACGAAAAAAGCTCCTCTTGATGATTTGACATCAAGGGGAGCAGAAATTTTTTTAAGGGGGTATGACCTTGCGGAAGAAAACACGAGTAACAAGTTAGTCACAGGCAACTGCTTTTTCTCTTGCAAGTACAAATTAAAAAATCCGAGGGGTAAGCACTCCCAAGTAAAAAACAAATCACAAGTTAGTCTTGGATAACCAATCTTCCGCTTGCAAATTCAAAATCAAAAATCCGAGGGGTTGGCACTTCCGAAGAAAAATTCAAACCGCAAGTTAGCCTAGGGTAACCAATTCGAGAGGGAAAACCCGAAAATTTGGAATACGTATTTTTAGCGTTTGGGTATTGATAGCAAGCCATAGAAAATATACGTATATTTTCGTTAGTTGAAGCGGCGAGCCGTTCAACTTGATTTTTGAAATCCATCCCTCAAAAATTGTTAGCCAAAACTACTTACAACCTGATATGCGCTTAAAAAATCAGCAAACAACCGAATAAAGGAATGGAAAAACAAAGCCGGTTCTATCATACATGGAGACAAAAATCCCGAACAGAACCTCGCTGTCCGGGAATAATTATTTCTTAGAATGCTGCCTTAGTGCCTTGACTGTTTGTCAAATTTAACGATATCTCCCGAGCCGGCGTCAACATCACAGCTATATTCATACTCGCCCGAAATAAACTTGATTTTATATACCGATGTGCCCTTTTGAATGTAGGTTTCGCATTTATATTCGGTAATATCGCCCGCATTAAGTCCGGCGCGATAGAGCGCCGCAGCTTTGGCGGCGGTTTCTCCTATAAAGCTTTCCGAATTCGGATCGGGATTTTTTTCGTTGTCTTTATCTGATTTGGAAGGCTTCTGCTCTTTATCGTTAGATTTGCTTTCGGAATTGCCTTTATCTTCTACGGGGCTGATCTTTGTTTCCGTGATCGCTCCGGTATATGCGTCGATATCATAATTGTACTTGCTGTCGTTGTAGAAGAAGCTTACCTCGTAAATTATAGTACCATGTTCTTGATCTGTTTCGATCTCAAGCTTGGACACCGCGCTTTCCGAGGATACTCCGGCATTAGAGAATGCAATCTCCTTGGCTCTGTCGGAGCTTATGCCCGTTTCACTGTTCGATGTAGTGACGCTGTTGTTTAAACTACTGTCCTGTTCGTTATCACCGGGCAGTTTATCCATGTTGTCGGACTTATCCTTTTCGTCCTTTCCCTTGTCATCGATCGGGTTGCTCTTTGCCTCTAAAACAGCCCCGTTGCACGCGTCGATGTCATAATTATACTTATAGTCGTTATATACAAAACTTACCTCGTAAATCATAGTACCATGTTCTTGATCTGTTTCGATCTCAAGCTTGGAC
>JAAVID010000030.1 GCA_014799395.1 Oscillospiraceae bacterium
CAAGTGCTTTTTATGTTTAATGGATTTTCACTTTCCCATTTTTCCAGTCTCATCCTGCTCTTCGGACTCTTAAAGAATTTGTAAAGGCAACACCGCATAATGCACCGGAGAAATGCAGCAGTATTCAGCATTGAAAAATATAACACAGTATCTGTATATTTTGCTTTCAAGGCGCACTTGATCAAGCTGCCGGACAAAGTCTGTCAGCTAAGATCAAGTTTGCCAAAGCAAACATCATATGAAGTTTAGAAGTCTGCTTTCTCAGACCTCGATACCGCGTTCGTCGGTAGCCAAGTTGCCGCTTAACAACAGCAAAAACATGCTCGACCTTTGCACGAATCGAAGATTTTTTATGTTCCGATTTTTTCGCTACATATCTCCCGCTTTGGGATAATTTCTTGATTTGCGATGGTTTGCGATTAATTTTGTAATTAATCTTCCTGCCTTTATTGTTGCGAACGATCGAGTCCTCGCGTTTATCAGCGCCAATGTAGCCGCTGTCGCCAACCTCGTTTTCCTCGCCGGTTAAAAGATCCGAAGTCAGGCTTATTTGTTTTTTCATATTTTTATTATACCATTTTTTCATTGCTGTGCAACTGTTTTGTGCGGCGTTGCCTTAAATTATCCATTCTTTCAACTCTTTTTCCAATTCTTGAATTGCATAAGAGTACTTAAGTTTTCGTTTCTCGGCAATATGAGAAAAACCGCCAAAAACAAGATACCACATATCGGCAAAAGTGTATCCCATATTTTTTGTCACTTTGTCTGTTAAATTATTTGCAGAGTTGTTAATAGCTTCGGGAAATAAGCTTATTAAGGCAACGCCGCACAAAACAGTTGCACAGCAATGAAAAAATGGTATAATAAAAATATGAAAAAACAAATAAGCCTGTTGGTCCGGTATCGGATAGAGTATGTGTCCTCGAAAAATCACTTGATAAGCTTGCAGAGCAGTTCAAGCATTCCGATCCGGTTTCGAGCGACTAATTAGCGGATATTGAAAGGAATTTGCAGAGTGAAGTCAAGAAGCTCGCGGTACCGGTGAATTCCGACATGGAACTTGCCGTTAGAAACCGCAGATGCAAGGAACAAAAAATAAAACCGTATCACATGAAAAAACGCTCTCCCGGTCGTAATCAAAATAAAAATCCTCCATACAGTTTAGACTGTATGGAGGATTTTCGCATTTTGTCGTAACGATTTGGGGAACTTCTCTATCGCGTCGCAACCAGTGGCCCGATACCGAAATACTTTTATACCGTACGCGCCTAAAAAGGTATTCCCTTTTTTATATATTGAAAAGCTCCCACGAGGTCAATCTTCCGCCGCGAACTGGCTCGGGTGCCGCGTAAAGAAATCCACGCGCGGCTCGAGGAATTTAAGCTCGTGATCCTCGCCGCCCGTAAACGCGGACATCGGCTCAAAGATACGTTCCCAACTCCAGAATGAGCGCTCAAGCTTCAGATATTCGAGCAGCATTTCCGTTCCCTGCGGCGCCATCGGGTGCAGCAGCACCGCTGCCGTGCGTATCATATGGAACACCTGAATGAGCGTGTGGCGGCGAAGCTCGTTGTCTTCGTTCTTATCCGCCTCTCCGAGGTTTTTCGACATATACTTGCTCGCCTTGCGGATATAGCTGTCGAGGACGTAGGTCGCCTGATGAAATTCAAACCGATACATAAACCGCTCGTAATCGAGGATCGCCTTTTTCGCGTCCGCTAAGATCGCTTCGTCAATCTCTCCGACCGGCATTTTTCCGCCGCAGTGCTTTTGAACCGTATAGAAGCAGGTTCGTATCATACGGTTGAATACGTTCGAGAGCAGCAAGCCGTCTTTCAGCACGGGATCTGCCTCGTCGGGATTTGCCTGCGGGTTGAGCGGCTTCGGCTGGAAGCTGACGCTCCGCTGACCGAGCCCCAATCCGAGGAAGTGCATACGAAGCTGTTCCGCGGTATAATAATCAAGGAGCTCCGCCGCCATCGGGGGCTTTACCGCGCCGGAACTGGACGCCTTTTTGTCAAGGAACAGAATGTGATTATTCGCGCAGAGGATCGGGAGCTGCATTTCTCCCTCGGGCGGCTCGGACGTGTTTTCCCCTTCGGAAAGTCCCATAAACATCGCCATTTCCGCAACGCCGTAAAAATAGATGTTGTCAGCCCCGATAAACTGGTAAACTTTCGCGTCTTTTGAACACCAGAAGTCCTTGACGAGCGACTTGTCCCGCCCCTGCTGTTCAAGCGCGGCGGCGGTAAATGAGATCGGCGCCCAGAGGGATTCGGGCCAGACCCAGATCGTGAGCGGCTCTTCGTTTTCGAGAACGGGCGCTTTTACGCCCCATTCGATATTTCCCGTGAGGCGAAACGGAACGAGCGTTTTTCCCGTGCGGAAACGGATACCGTTCGCCGAAAGAACAGCGCAGGCGCGGTTCATTTCGTCCAGTTCGCCAAACACGAGAGTAAACGAGGGCTTTTTCTTTTCTTCAAGGAGTTCGTGCGCGGGAAGCTGCTCACGGATCGCTTCATAGTTCGGGGAAAGCTCGTTTTTAATGTGAATTACCGGCGGCTGCAAAAACTCGTCGATCGTCTTGGAGACGAGCTGGCGCACGTTTTTCTGCTTCGAGATAGTTCCGACGTACTCGGTCATGAGCTTACGATAGGAGGGCAGGTCAAAGTACCAGTTTTCCACCTCGCGCATTACAGGCGTTTCTCCCGTAAGCGTGCTTTTCGGGTCAATGAGATTTTCGGGCATATACTGATGTCCGAGGTCGCATTCGTCCGCGTAGCCCTTTTCGGAGCAGCAGCCGTCCACGGGGCATTTTCCGATGACCTGCCGTCCGTTCAGGAAGCAGCCCGCCTTTTCATCGTAAAACTGCTTGGTAACGATCTTTTTCAGGTGTCCGTTGTCGTAAAGCTTACGAATAAAGCGGTCCGAAACGATGTCGTGCAGTTCGGCGGTTCTGCCGAGTCCGGACGCGCCGAAAACGTTCAGACTGATCAGATAGTCGTCAAGCGTCTTTTTCTGTGCCCGATGATTTTTTGCCACAAAGTCGCGGATCGTTCCCTCGAATTTTTCCTCGGCGCAAAGCTTACGGTAGCTCTCGGCGATCGGCGAGCCGTAGCAGTCGGTTCCCGAAACGAAAATGACGTTTTCATCGCCGATCCGGTCGCGCAGGAAACGCGCGTAAACGTCGGCAAAGACAAACACACCGCCGATATGCCCGAAATGCAGTTCCTTATTTCCGTAGGGCATTCCGCCCGTAATGACCGCCCGTTTCGGGAATTCGGGGCGTGGTATCTCATATCCGATCCCTTTTTTTTCTTCGCTCATATTGTTTTGTACACTCCTTATTTTATGGCAGGCTGCCCCGAGTAAAACTCATTAAACCGCGTTGGAAGAGGATAAAATAAGCTAAACTCAAAACACTTGTCACTATTGTTGCAGATGGCAGCGCTAAACTCGATCACCGCTTTTCCATTATATTATACCAATATTAAGCAAGATATATAACCGAATATTTTAACTGTAATATCTTAAAATATTACGGAATTTTGACGATCTCAGCATATAAATAAGGTACATTTGACCGGAAATTTATACTTGAAAAGTGTTGGGATCTGTGTTATACTATAATTATACTAAAAGGGGTGTGGAATATGGATATTTCCAACAAAGAGATCGGCGGCAGAATAAAAGAAGTCCGCAAGGAACGCGGTATCACGCAAGAGCAGCTTGCGGAGTACGCGGATATTTCCGTGGATTTTGTCAGTCTTGTGGAAACAGGTCGGAGCAGTCTTAAAGTTCCGACACTCGCTAAAATCGCAAGCGCGTTGAATATTTCAACCGATTATTTGATTTACGGCAGCGCTCACTATACGGAAAATCCCAAAATCAACGCGATGCTTTCAAAGGTTCCGGACAGCAAGAAAAACCAAGTGGAGAAGCTTATTGCTTTGTTCCTTTCGGCAACAAGTTCGGACGACAGCAAAAAGAATAAGAACCTGTCCACATAGCCGCTCAACGCTTGTCTTGCGGCAAATTTTTCCGAGTACTGCGTCAAAGCTCCTTGGCGTACATACAGTACGCCGTCGTCGCTTTTCCTTGTCCTCGTAAAAATTTGCTTCGCAATCCAAGCATTTCGGGCTATGTGGACAGGTTCTAAATAAAATCGTGTCCGAGCCATAATATCAAGCCGCAGTTGACTGACCCTCGGGCGCAGCGCTTCAAATTCACCGTTCTTATTGCGTATTATTGAAACAATTCTCCCGCCGTATCCTTATAATACTCCGCCTGCGCCGACCACAGTTTGCTGTAATTTCCGCCCGCCGAGATAAGCTCGTTGTGACTTCCGCGCTCGACGATCTCGCCGTTATCCATAACCGTTATCTCGTCGCAGAAGCGGCAGCTCGAAAGTCTGTGCGAGATATAGATAGCCGTCCTCGTGCCGACGATATTGTTGAATTCCGTATATATCTCGTGTTCCGAGATAGGGTCAAGCGCCGCCGTCGGCTCGTCCAGAACGATAAACGGAGACCCCTTATATACAACCCTCGCGATGCATAGCTTCTGCGCCTCGCCGCCCGATATTTCAACGCCGTGCTCGTCAAAATCCTTGTACAGATATGTGTTGATACCGTTCGGCAAACTGTCAAGACGCTCGGACAGTCCGCTTCTGCGGATACAGTCCTCAACGCGCTTCGCGTCAAATTCCGTGCTCGCCGCCACGTTTTCGGCGGCGCTGAACGAAAACAAGCTCGAATCCTGAAACACCACGGCAAACAGCGCCATATACTGCTCATGATCATATTTGCGTATATCCACGCCGTTGAGCGTTATCTCGCCCTTTGTGGGGTCGTAGAGCCTGCACAGCAGCTTTACGAGCGTAGACTTTCCGCAGCCGTTTCGCCCCACAAGCGCCATTTTCTCGCCGATACGCCATTTTAAATTAACGTCGCGGAGAACGTATTGCTCGCTCCCGGGATACTTGAACCACACATTGCGGAACTCAAATTCGTATTCGTTATCATTGCGCTTTTCCGTCGGGATAGTGCCCTTGTATTTCTTGTCGGGTATCTCAAGAAAATCGAAAACGTCCTTGCAGCGCTCGGCGGACATTCTGAAGTCGGCGAGCTCGTTCGATATGCCGGTAATACCTCGCAATACCCTTGTAAACAGCATAACAAACGCTATGACCTCACCGGCGGAGATCGTACCGTATATCGCCCTGAGAATAGCGTAACCGTACATAACGCCGCTTGAAATAAGGTTCATCAGCTCAACGCCAATGCCGTATTTTTTCCATTTGGAAAATGCTTTCAGCCACAGTTTATGGATATTATCCGTGCTCTGCTGCATTTCTTTCAATATCAGCTCCTGTTCGTTGTACAGGCGAATTTCCTTGCCGCTGCGGTAATTTTTCACGACATAATTCATATACGCATAATGGGAGCGGCGATTCACCTGAAATCGTTTATCACCCATAACGCCTTCATAGAGAAAAAAAGTTTTTCTGTTGAAATATATGTTTTTGATAAATTCCGAAACGGCGACAGCAGCAACGGCAGTCAAAAATCCCCAAGGAGAGGTAACAAAACCCGCAAAGCCCGCTTGACCGCCGCCGAGTATCACAGACGGTATTATCAGCGCCGCGCCTATTATTATCCTGAGTGCGGCTTCCGCGAAATTTCCTATGCTTCTCGATACAGACTCTACTCCATGAAAGTCAAACAGGTAATCCATGCACATACTGTAACGGTTCTGCATATCGGGGTCTTCAAGGTGCACATAATCCATATTCATCAGCTTCTCGTTCAGCATAACGCGCAGCCGCGTATCGTGCTTCGCGTTATGACTGCTTTCGCGCCGCTTTATAAATATTACCGCTATATGCGCCGCAAGGCAGAATGACAAAAATATTCCCGTAGAGATAAGCAGCTCGCCGAGCTTTTTTCCGCTTGCAATTCCGTTTGTTACAACGCTTATCAGTAATATAAAAGAGTACTCGTTTGCAAGAGACAGAATTTTACACAGTACGAACCTTAACGTGTAACCCTTGTCCGCCTGTTCGTTGAGCTTTATCGCGCGCATTATAATGCTGCGGCGCTCCTTGGCGGTCATCTTTATATCTTTGGAATCACTCATCTTCGTTCACCGCCTTGTCGTTGTAATAGGAGCTTTGCAGCTCGTACAGCTCCGCGTATTTACCGCACGCTTTCATAAGCTCGGCGTGCGTGCCCGTTTCGGTTATTTCGCCGTTTTCGAGCATGATTATCCTGTCGCAGAAGCGCGTCGAAGCAAGTCTGTGCGATATGAAAACGCTCGCCTTGCCCTCGGAGAAATTCGCGTAGTTAAGATACATTTCCTGTTCCGCCATCGGGTCGAGCGCGGCGGTAGGCTCGTCGAGCAGCAGTATCGGAGCGTCCTTGTAAAGCGCCTTTGCAAGCGCCATTTTCTGCTTCTGACCTCCCGAAAGCTCGATAGCGTCGTCATACAAGCTCTGCACAAGATGAGTTTTTTCCCTTTCGGGAAGCAACATTACTTTCTCATACAGCCCCGACTGTTTCATACATTTTTCGAGCTTTTCCTTGTCGGTGCGCTCGTAGCTCTCGCCCGAGATATTTTCCGCAATGCTTACGGGCAGCTCGTTTATATCCTGAAATACCGCCGAAAAAAGCGTGAAATATTCGTCGCGGTTATACGCGTTTACGGGCTTGCCGTTCAGCAAAATCTCGCCCTCGGTAGGGTCGTACAGTCCGCACATCAGCTTGATAAGCGTAGTCTTTCCCGCGCCGTTATGCCCGACAAGAGCAAGCCGTTCGCCCTTATGAAGCGTAAACGAAAGATTTTTGATAGTAGGCTCGTCGGCTTTGTAATATGTGTAGCTGACGTTTCTGAACTCTATCTCATAATCGCTTTTCGGCAAAGGCTCGCCCTCGCCGCGGTTGGTTTTGTCGGGAAGATCGCAGTATTCCCGGGCATACGAAATATTGTCGCTCGACCACTGAAATCCGCTGTAACTTCCCACAAGAGCATACACGGTATTTGACAGCAGAGAGATCGCGTTGAAATACAGCACGCAGTCGCCCGCGCCGATATTTCCCGTGAACACCTTGTACACGACATATCCGTAAGCCAATATATAACCCGTCCACATAACGACCTGCTCGAGCACGTCGTGTCCGAAAGACCATTCGTCCTGCTGTTCGTGCCAGTTGAGACGTTCGGCAAAGGAACGGTCAAGCACCTGCTTGAAAAACCTCGGCAGATTGAATATCCGCATATCCTTAGCGTAGGAGATATTTGAAGCCGCCGAGTGGATATATTCAAGCTGACGGTCATAGTTCTGCCAGTTATCCGCCATATTCCATATCCACATCATCTTGCGGCGGTTTATCTTATAGCTTATAAAGCTCGGCACGGCAACAAGAAGTATCATAACGGGGCTCAGAAATGACAATATTCCCCCGAGCGCAACAAACGCGAAAATGTTTCCGAGCAGCTCCTTAATATTGTACAACGTATCGTATGCGACGTTTTCCGAGGCGTAATGCGCCTTGTTAAGCGCGTCGTTTACCGATGTTTTTTCGTTGTTCTCGTAGTCGGTATAAACGTTCTTTTTTACAAGAATGCTCTTCATATGTCTGCGGAAACGGAAGCTGCCGACCCACCAATTATAGGTGTATGTGATGCTGTTAAGGCTCGCGAGAACTCTTTCTCCGATAAGCAGACCCGCAACGATCATCGCGAGCGTGAGCCTGTTTTCCTCGCCGAGAACAAGCTCCACCACATATTTATCCGTAAACATAGCCGTAATTTCACAGCCCTTGTTGATCAAAAAGCCCGCGAAAATTATCAGCACCATTTTCTTGTCGACCGCCCACGCCTGCGCAAACACATAGCGGAGATTATCCCACAAGCCGTATTTCCTCTCGGCTTTCTCCGCGTTGAATTTCGCCCACGCCGCTTCTTTTTTCTCTTTGGTATATTTTGCTATTTTAACGCGCTTCACAGCTCTCACCTCGCTATTTATTATAACACCGAAAATACCACTCGCGCAAAATTTCGGCACGAGTGGTCAAAATACGGTATGAATGGCAAGGCTTATCCATCTAATGGAATCAGGAGCTCTGTCGCGAATATTCCCTCCTCATACTGACGGTTGACATATCCGCCGTATTTCTTGGCGATACGGTCGATACGGAACAGCCCGAACCCGTGCGAGCCCTCCTTTGTGGTGTGGAAAGTTCCCTTGTCAAACCTTACCGACGGTGAGGAATTCTGCACGGAAAGATAAAACTGCCCCTTGAATTTATCAATATACACGCGCAGAAAACGCTGACCGCTCGGCAATTTTTCGCAAGCCTCTATGGCGTTGTCAATGAGATTTCCCAATAACGAGCACAGCTCAACGTCGGTCATAGTCATTCCGCCCGGAATTTGCGCCTTGACATTCAGCTCGATACCTTTCCGCTCCGCGACAGACAGCTTGCTGTTAAGCACGGCGTCCGCCATAACGTTGCCTGTTTTGAGCGAGGTATCCGCCTGCGTGAGGTCCTCCGCCAGCTCGTCGAGATACCGCTCAAGCTCGCCCTGATCCTCGCCGAGACGGTTTTTCATATTCTGTATATGATTGCGGTAATCGTGCCGCCACGCCCTCATCTGACGGTACATATTCTGGATTTCCTCGGTCTGTTTATTGATAAGGTCGCTCTGAAACTCCGCGATACGTTTGTCTACAAGATAATAAAATAATTTCCTTACAAGGAAAAACGCGGCTGTCAACAGCGCGGCGCAGACAATTATGACGGCGGCTATGAGGAATGTTTTCATTTCCGCTCCTCCTTGTAATAGTCGATAAACGCCCTGTTCACGCCGTTATACGATCTGCGGGAAAGCGGTACTTTTTTCCCGCCCGCAAGCGTCAGCTCGGTCTTTGAAATGCCGACGATAAACCCGATATTCACGATATACGAGCGGTGACAGGAAATAAAATTTCGACCCAATTTCCCGGAGAGCGCGCCCAATCCGCAGGTGCAGACCATCTCTTTTCCGCCGCTGAAAGTGACCTGCGTTTTCTTCCCGAACGCCTCCAAACACACAATATCATCGGAAGCCGCAAGCACCGACTCATCGCCGCACGGCAGAATTATCCTGTCGTCCGCTCTGTGACGGTCGGCGTACCTGTCAAGCACTCGGAACAGCTTTTCCTTGTCGACGGGCTTTAACAGATAATGAAGCGCCTCCACGTCATAGCCCTCGCCGATATATTCCGAAAATCCCGTAATGAATATGATAGGAAGCATATCTCCCTTTTCTCTTAGCGACTTTGCGAGCTCCATACCGCTCATACCGCCCATTTCTATATCGAGCAGAAGCAGATCGCAGGGGGTATCGGGATAATCCAACAGAAACTGCTCCGCCGAGCCGTACTCGTTTATGACCGCGCGGTCGTTCCACTCGGTCAGTATTTTTTTCAAAGCGCCGATCTGTTGGCTGTCATCGTCACATACCGCAATTGTTATCATCTATCCTCACCACCGTTTATGTGCGATTATTTTTTTATTATATCAGATAGCCCCAAAAAAGTCAAGTCTCTCGAATTTTGAGAAAATTTTAAAAAAAATCTGTAACATTTTATATTTTGCAAAGTCATATAGGCAGAAAGGGGAAAAGATCATGTTAAAAATTTTTAAGCGTTATACGGGCGTGTGCGCAATGATACTGCTGTGCTTTTTCAGCGCGTTTCTGGCATTATGCAGCGGCTTGCTGTCAACCTCAAAAGCCAACGACATAATACGGACGAAAAATCGTTATGCCTACGCGGACGAGCTGAGGGTCTTTATCCGCGTTCCGAAAGGAATATCTGCGCGCGAATTGCTTCGTCTTGCGGATTGCGCCGAGAGCTGCAACATCTATCTGGAAAATATGATGATATATTTTACGGAGTTCGACGGCGCGTATCGTCCGAGTATAGTGATGAAGCAAAACGAGCCGCTTTCGCTGCCCGTTTCCCGAAGCATTGCGCATATTCCCGAAAACGGGATCATCGCTCCGTCCCGTATTGAATTTGAAGAAATTACGATACACGGCAACAGCTTTCGCGTTATCGAAAAGATCGACTGCGAAAAGTATCCGTTTCTCGTAAGTTCGTTTACGCTGAACGCCGCGGATTATTTCAAGGCGTTTCCCGAAGCGCTTGACGGGCAGAAAGAGGTCGTGCTGAGTATCTCCTCAAACCGCTCCGACGCCGGCAGCGCTTATTCCCAAATTCAAGAAAAGCTGACCGAATTGATCCCGAGCGCCGATATTTCCTGTTCAAAAACGGAAACCAAAACCGATGTTTTTCAGGGCGCCGTTTCTATGGAAAATATTATTTCCGCGGGACTGTTTCTGTTCGCTTTGATAAACACCGTCATTATCTCGTATTACTGGGTAGCGGTGCGCAGGCGTGAGATAGCGGTAAGAAAAGCGTTCGGAGCGGGCAATTTCCGTGTGATAGGCTTAGTTACGGCTGAGCTTTTGAAAATCATAGGTATTTCCGCGTTTTTGGCGGCGCTTACGCAAACCGCGATATGGCAGTTTTTCGGTGACGGGATAAATATCGCGGACGCCGCCGTACTGGCGGTCGGACTGCTTCTTTCGATCACGGTCGCCGTAATGATCGCGATGATAGTTCCCGTGAGATTTATTCTGCACATTCAGCCGTCCGAGGGGGTGAAACTGTGATACGTGAGATCGTTTCTTCTTTATGGCATAATAAGGCGCGCACGGTTTTGATAACGGCGTTAAATACGCTTACATTTTTCCTTGCGCTGATAACGCTCACAAACAGTCTTGCGTTTTATACGCAGCTCTCCGACGTCCGAAAGCTGTTTCGCGAGGACACGCGCAATACCTACCGAATAGACGCGGCGTATATCGAAAACGAAGATAATATCGGCGCGGACTTTGAGGAATTAAAGGCGCTTGTAAACGCTCGGGAAAATTCCGTCTGCGGCGCGTATGATATAACTCGGACGTATTTCGACGAATTGACGGACGATCCGGAGTTTATCGCGCTGAATAAAAAAGCATACCCGGACAACGAGCGTTATCCGGCGCTTACGGAGACCGTTTACATTGATACCGAGATACTGAAAATCGTGAATTTCGAGCTCACGGAAAATGACTTTCGGCCCGTTGAAAAGGACGGCGAATTGTTTTTGCCGCTGTACGCGGGGGAAGATTTCAACGGCGTTTTGTCGGTCGGCGATACGCTCACTATGACAAATTCGCGGGAAAAATATATCGTAGCGGGTTTTTTGAACGGCAAAAAATGGTTCGATGACAGCGACCCCGTCACAATGCCGCCCGTCTCGCTTGATCACTCGTTTTTCGCGCCGTTTTCCGAGCTGGAAAAACAGCTCAGCGAAAACGATTTTAATATGCTCCACCACGCGACCGTAGGAAAAATATTTATGAGCTGTCCCCCGAGCGTTGCCGAGGAATTCAACGCTCGCGCAATGGAAAAGGGCATTAAATTCAGCGTCGTATCGATCTATGATTTTACAAAGCTCTGGGAAACCAACAACAAGGATTCCTTGGCGCAGCTGACCTTTCTCGCCGTTATCGTTCTCGTGTGCTCGGCTGTTTCGATCGTATCGACGTTATGCGTAAACGTTCTGTTAAAGAAAAGGGAATACGGCATAAAAATAGCGTTCGGAAGCACAAAAGGAAAAATAATTTTGTCGCTGGGTCTGGAAATGATATTTTTGAATGTTATTTCGGGAATTATCGCGTTTGTATTGAGTTACCGCAGCTTTGCGGGCAATATAATCCGAAGCTACCGCGAGATATATTTGCGGACGCTCTGCTCGGGCTCGCTTTTGTGCTCGATAGGCTTGGCGCTTATTTTGACGATACTCGTGCTTTTTGTTCCGATAAAGCTGTTAGGGCGGTACGATCCCGCTTCGCTGATAAAGGAGGAAGAATAATGATAAAATTAAAAAATATCTCCAAGAGATATACGATAGGTGACGTCGTTACAAACGCGCTGAACGATGTTTCGCTGGACGTTGCCGACGGAGAATTTGCCGCGGTAATGGGCGCTTCGGGCTCGGGAAAATCCACTCTGCTCAATATTATAGGCTGTATGGACGCGCCGACCGACGGCGATTATTTCCTCGACGGCAGAAACGTTTTAAAGCTGAGCTCCGGGGAATTATCCGCCATACGGAACGGAAAAATAACGTTTGTGTTCCAGAATTTCGCGCTTATGGAGAAATATACCGCCTACGAAAACATTGAGCTTCCGCTTATAAACAGACGGCTTCCGTTATCTCAAAGGCGAAGCAGGGTCAAAGAAGCCGCCGCGCGTTTGGGAATTGAGGCGCAGCTCCGCAAGCTGCCGAAGCAAATGTCGGGCGGACAGCAGCAGAGAGTGGCGTTGGCGCGCGCTCTCGCAAGCGGAGCGGACGTTATTCTCGCCGACGAGCCCACGGGCGCGCTCGACAAGAAAACGGGCATTGAGCTTATGGAAATATTCAAGGAATTAAACAACGGCGGAAAAACCGTTATTATCGTAACGCACGATCCCGCCGTCGCGGAATACGCGGACAGAATTATTACTATTTCGGACGGGAGGATAATTTGATGAAAAGGAAATTATTTGCTGTTTGGGGGCTTTTATTGTCGCTCTGCGTTTTGTTTAGCGGCTGCGGCTCCGACGAGCACATATTGCTGGCGTCAATAGAGCGCAATATCATTAAGGAAGAGTACGACGAAAATTACGCTCACTACGACGATACCTTGGAGGCGGACAAAAACGCGGTCAAGATATGCGTTACGGGAAATGTGACCTCGGGAACGATAGATCTGAAGCTCATAGAAAACGGCAAGGATGGCAGCGCGGCGCAGACCTTTGAATATCATATCACCGATACGCTGAACGAGACCATCGAGCTTGACAAAAAGCACTCGGCTAACTGGACCGCGGTCGTGGATTTCAACGAAAATACCGAGGGGCATTACGCGGTTGAGGTATTCGGTTGAGTTTTCCGGCAAAAAAGCGGGCTGCGTGGATCTACCGCGCAGCCTTTTTGTTAGAGCGTGTTCAATTAACGTTATACTATGTCGTTCGCGTCGAACGGGTCTCCGCACTCGGGGCAGAATTTCGGGGGCTTTGTGGGGTCGTCGGGCTCCCAGCCGCACTTATCGCACTTGTAGAGCGGCATTCCCGCGGGCTTGGGCTTTCCGCATTCCATACAGAATTTTCCCTTGTTTACCGCGCCGCAGGAGCACGTCCAGCCGTCCGCGCTCGCGGGTCTCGGAGAACCGCAGGAGGTGCAGAACTTGCCCGTATTGACCGCTCCGCAAGAGCAGGACCAGCTTGCCGCGCTCTGCGCCGCCGAAGGAGCAGCGGGCGCTGCCTGCTGCTGAGCGTTCTGTTGAGCTGCCATATTGTACAGATTACCCGCGTTTATACCGCCTGCCTGCTGAGCCATATTCATACCGAAAAATCCCATTGCCGCGCCGCCCGCGTTGCCCGCGGCGGTTTTCATAGCCTCGCCCTGCGCCTGTGTGAGATGAGCGGCAGCCATTCCCGGGTCGCGCATAACAGCGGTTTTCTGGAGGTCTTTGATGAGCTTTTCGTCCTCCGCGGAGAGCGAAGGCGGGTTCATATTGAACGAGCTTATCGTCATACCGCGAAGCTCGCCCCACTTCTTGGACAGTATCTCGTTGAGCGCGTCGCAGATCTCCATAGTATGCGACGGCAGACTGCTCGGGCGTACCCCCGTATCGGAAATTTTGCCGAGCGCGGGCTGGAGAGCCGTAACTATCTCGGTTTTCAGCATACTGTCCATAGTGCGCTTGGGATAGGTATCGCCGAAGTTTCCGCAGACGTTGCTGAAAAACAGCACGGGGTTGGTTATACGGTAGGAATATTCGCCGTTGCAGCGGAGTGAAACGTCTACGTCAAGACCGATATTCCTGTCCACAACGCGGAACGGAACGGGCGAAGCCGTGCCGTAGCGGTTGCCCATTATCTCCTTGGTGTTGATAAAGTAAACGCGCTGATCCTTCGGAGCCTCGCCTCCGAACGCAAAGCGCTTGCCTATCGAGTTGAACGTCGCCTTTATGCTCTCGCCGAGGTCGCCGTAGAAGATGCTCGGCTCTGTAGAGGTATCGTAAACGAACTCGCCCGGCTCGGCGCAGACCTCCGCAACCTTTCCGCCATCAATGATAAGCACGCACTGCCCCTCGTTGACGTTGATTATAGAGCCGTTGGAGATTATGTTGTCGCTGCCCTTGGTGTTGGATGACTTGCCGCCCACGCGCTTCCAGCCGCGCGCCGCAAGCACATCGGAGCTGAGCGCGTCGCAGTAGAAATAGTCTCTCCAGGAATCCGCCAGCGCACCCGAAAGTGCCCCCATACCCGCTTTAAGTAAACCCATAGTATAATTTCTCCTTTTTATGAATTAGCCATATATGGGCAACGCCGACAAAGTCCGTAGGGCGGTAATTGTGCGGTGCTGCCTATGCTTAATATTATTGTACAACATTTTACGCTCCCTGTCAAGAGCGGATTTCAAAGTCTGATAAATTTGGTGTTGTGCTACAATAGATGTTGGACAAGAAAGTAAAAAATATTGAGAGATGGGCAAAAATCTGGTAAAATAAAGTTACCACACAAAATCCACCGGAAAGGAGCCTACCTCTCATGGACATTATAACACAAAATATGCGGTTTCGTCAATCCCTAATGAAGTATGCCGAAAAGAATGGAGTAGCAAAGGCATCGCGCAAGTACAACAAGTCACGGTCATACATATATTTCTGGCTAAAACGATGGGACGGCAGCATAGAATCGCTTGCCGAGAAGTCTAAGAAACCGCACAGCCACCCTAACCAACACACCGAAGAAGAAATCACGATGATCCGCAATTACCGCCGCCGAAACCCTAACCTTGGGCTTACCGAGCTTTGGCACAGGCTAAGAAAGAAGGGCTACACCCGCCGCCCCGAAAGCCTTTACAGGGTAATGAAGAAGCTTGGATTGCTTCCCAACAAGCCCAAACCTCCCAAGCGGCAGCCAAAGCCATACGAGCAAATGACCCACCCGGGAGAACGCGTTCAGATTGACGTTAAGGTCGTCCCGCGAAAGTGTATTACAGACCCGGAAATGAAGCTGTACCAGTATACGGCTATTGATGAGTTCTCTCGTTTGCGCTTTCTGTACGGATACGAGGAACAGAGTACATACTCATCGGCGGACTTCGCCGAGCGTGTCATTAAGTGGTTTAAACGGCGCGGTATTACGGTTGAGTGTATTCAGACGGACAACGGTTTTGAGTTTACTAACCGCTTTTCACCTGCCAAGAAAGATAAGCCTACGCTCTTTGAAAGCACTTTAGAGCGTCTTGGGGTTAAGCACAAGCTGATCCGCCCGTACACGCCGCGCCACAACGGCAAGGTAGAGCGTTCACACCGCGAAGATCAAAACAAATTTTACTCTTGCCACAGTTTCTACTCTTGCGCTGACCTAAACGCGCAGCTAGCTGCGCGTTTAGGTCAGACTAACAACCTTCCCATGCGCCCGCTCGGTTGGTTGTCGCCTATCGAATTCTTTAAAAATTTTGTCCAATATCATTGACAAACTTACATTTTTATGATTAATGGATTTTCACTTTCCCATTTTTTCAGACTCATCCTGTTCTTCAAACTAATAAAGGATTTGTAAATAATCCCCGCCAAAATTCAAAACCAAAGGGGTCGGAATATGAGGGGGATTCAATTTAGCATTTCAGCAAGCTCGTTATAAATAGAGATACCATCGGTGGTTATATGCATATTTCCACGGTTATCAATGCATAACCAATTCAACTTCTTAAAATAATTTATAAACTGCGGTTGATCGCTTTTTGAAACAGAACTTATTACTGTTCCATAGCAATCAAATAATACTTGCTTAATAGCTTGCTCAATAGTTGCACTTTCCACCTTAAAGTGCAATTTGTCTTTTGAAAAGACACTGCTGCGGTTAGTGCCTAAGACAATTGAATAAAGCTTTAGAAAGAAATATCCGGCAGAAATGCTATTTTGTTTATCTTCGCCTACTAAATATGTTGTGTAGTTAACGCAGAACCGATGATTTAACCATTTATCATTAAAACGCATATGTTCCTTTGGCCGTAACTTTAACTGTTCCGAATCCCGCTCAATAATCCAATTTCGATTGTTTAATTTCAGCCAGTAGATTTCCATATAAAGACCGAATGTATCAATGCAATATAGTGCAAACGTTGTATTTTCACCTATAGTCCCATTTCCAACTACACACTCATGTGCACCTTTTCCGGCAGCATTTTCTTTAGTGTAAAATGAATGAACATGACCGCACAATGCCAAATCTGTATGATAATATAAATTTTGCAAAGCAGATTCATAGTTATTATAATAAGTTTTGCAATTTTCGCATACTCTGTCATAAGGATGATGTGAAACAGTAATGTTTATATCGTTAATTTCACGGGATAAGTATTCATTCAACAAGTAACCGATTTGCTGGCAGGCAATGCACACAGTACTAGCACGATCATAGCTTCTTTCACCCCAGCATGAGTTTATGACCACAAAATTAATACCCTTAACCTTTCTGTGGTACGCCAAGAGATTTATATCATTTACACTATCTGGAATTTTATAAAATCTTCTATAAAATTGAAGATATTTTTC
>JAAVID010000031.1 GCA_014799395.1 Oscillospiraceae bacterium
AAACGGGAAGTTAAAGCATACCAGCTTCACCCAATCGGCTAGCAGCGTAAGCAGGTTGAACCCCGCGTAGTACGGATAGTACAGCCACGCGGCGATAAAGCTCATTGCCGGGCACATGAGTCCCGCGGTCGCGCAGATAATCGCTGTTTCAAACAGCACGGGGTTAGTCTGCCTAGGGTCGAATACCCTGCACGCCAGCTTGAACGACGCGGGGCTTCCCATAAACACCTCCAGCGCGAACGCGAACAGGAATTCCACCAGCACCACCGCCCATATCGGCAGAAAGCGCCCGAACATATAAACTCCCCCTTGGGCGTTTATCGCGGACAATACGCTGTCCGCGCCGTTTACGGTCATAAGCGTCCGCCCGTTGACGACGTAAAGACTGTAAAAGACATAAGCGTGAACGGTGACGACCACCGTAAGAAAAGCGAAAGCAACTCGCTCAAAACGATTTTGCGGCATAAAAAACACTCCTTAACAAAAAAATACACGACGTACCAAGGGCACACCGATCCCGACAATGAGCGTGATCAGATTTACATACCCTTGGTACAACGTGTTTCGTCATTTACATTTAAGATTATAACAGAATAAGAAAAAATTTTCAAAGGGAATTTTCCACAAAAAAATATAAGTTTTTAAAAAAAAATTGCTTTTTTGTGAAAAATATGCTATAATTAGAGAAAGTATACTATCGGTTCGGGGGTGTGGAAAATGAACGACAACGGCTTTCGGAACGGCTTTATGACCGCCGTGTTTCTGCTGATAGGCATTGCGGTCATAGGTATGTCGGTAAAGAGTATCTTCCCGTCGACGGGGGAGGCGTTCGTGCTCGAGAGCCTTCCCGAATATTCGACGGTCATCTACGACGACGGAACCGAGCCGAGCGCTCCCTCGGAGGAGCAGAACGTGACCGTCCAGCAAACGCAGGTATCCTCCGTCACGACGAGCGGTATCCAAAGCACTGTCGCTCCTCAGAGTACCCAACAGGCGCAGACAAGTACGAAAACTCCCGCGGCTCAGACCACGCCCGAACCCGTCGGCATTATCAATATCAACACCGCCTCAAGCCGCGAGCTGCAAAAGCTGAGCGGGATAGGCGAGGTAAAGGCGCAGGCGATAATAGACTACCGAGATCAAAACGGCGGCTTTTCAAGCGTCGACGAGCTTATCAACGTAAAGGGCATAGGCGAAAAAACTCTCGAAAAAATACGCGCAAATATCACCGTTTGATCGATATAATAAAATACCTTTTGACTTTTCCCTTAAAAAGTAATAAAATAGTAAAGGTAAATTTAATAAGGAGGTAAAAAATGAAGTTTAAAAAATTAGCGTTAATTATCTGCGCGGCGCTTATGCTTACGGCTTGCGGCAGTACGGGACAGCAAAGCTCGGACGACCCGAATGATGTTATTTCGTCGGACAGCGTTTCGACAACTTCGACAACGGAGGAGACAGATATGAACACCGAAACAGCCTACAAGGCGACCGAGGAAAACGTAAAGCTCCTCGGACGTACATATTTTGATATAGACAGGCTTTACTGCGCGCTTTCGGGCACGGGATTCGAGTTCACGTTTACGGGAATAAAATGCACGATCGAGGTCATAGGCGACAGCAACAGCGCCTCCGAAGCAAGTGCGGATAATCACGCGAGAGTCGGCATTTATGTAAACGGCGAGCGCGTAATAGATGATATGGTCGACCATTCCGAGGAGGTCTATACCGTTTTTGAAAGCGACGAGCCTCGGGAAGTCACGGTATCGTTCGTCAAGCTCTCCGAGTCGCCTATGTCGACGATAGCGGTAACGGATATAAAGGTAACGGGTTCGCCCATACAGCCCACGCCGGACAAGGACAAGCTGATAGAGTTTATCGGCGACTCGATAACCTGCGGCTACGGCGCGGACGATCCCGATAAGGATCACAACTTCTCCACAAAGACCGAGGACGTTACCAAGGCGTACGCGTATAAGACCGCGCAGGCGCTCGACGCGGATTACAGTATGGTATCGTTCAGCGGCTACGGAATTATTTCGGGCTATTCCGACGGCGAAAAGAAGGTCTCCGCGCAGACCGTGCCGAAGTTCTACACCAAGCTCGGCTACTCCTGGGCGACCCACGGGCTCTTCGCTCCCTCGGACGTTGACTGGGATTTCTCCAAGCGCCAGCCCGATGTTATCGTAATAAATCTCGGCACTAACGACGACAGCTACACGCTTACTCACAAAGACCGTCAGGAGGAATACTGCGCGGCATACACCGAGTTCCTGAAAAAGGTACGCGAGAACAACCCCGACGCGAAGATAGTCTGCGCGCTCGGCGTAATGACCGACAGACTGTTCCCGTACGTTGAGCAGGCAGTCGAGAACTACACCGCCGAAACCGGCGACAGCAACATCTCCACGCTGAAATTCGACGTTCAGCAGGCTTCCGACGGCTACTCCGCCGACTGGCACCCGTCGATAACCACTCACGACAAGACCGCCGCAAAGCTCACCGAATATCTGAAAACGATTATGTGAGCAGTGGCTTTCAGTGCAAGGGCTCTGCCCTATTCCGCTTAAGGGGCAAGCCCCTTAAGAATCCCGTTTCCCAATATTGTTTTGATTATGATTTTTACCTTTTCGCTGTAAGGTTATAGGTTTTTTGTTAATTAGCGCCGTATTCAAACGATACGGCGCTTTTGTTGTGCATAAATACCAAATTCGCCGTTGGAAACTTGTGCGTAATTTATAAAATTCCAAGAAAACTTGGCAAACCTCTTGACAAGTAAACTTGGCAATGCTATAATGGTATTGACAAGAAAACTTGGCATAACTTTCGGAGGTGGCAATATGAAAAAGGAAGAAATTCTTGAAAAGGCAAGGGCGGAGAAAAAGGACGAAATGGAAAACGCGGTGCGCGACAGGTCGGCGGTGTGGATGGCGATCGCAATGGTTATTGCCGCGGGGTTCTTTGTATGCGTGCGCGAGGAGGGCGAGCCGATAATGGACCTTGCCGCGACCGTCTGCTTTTCTACGGCGGTGTGCTGCATATACCGCTTTGTAAGGCTGAAGCAGATAAGCTGGCTGATAATGGGAATAGTGCTTGCGGCACTGACGGTTTTCGCGACCGTAAGGTTTTTTATGGGTCATTAAGGAGGACAATATGAAAAAGGAAGAAATTCTCGAAATGGCGCGAGCGGAGCAGTCCGATGAAATGGAGCAGCATTTTAACGACAAGTCGATGCTGTGGATAATCATTGCGCTGATAGTATGCTGTATCGTATTTTCGTTTATCCGTCTTGCGCAGGGTCAGCCCGTCGAGGACTACCTTGCGACGATCAATCTCGCAAACTCTGTCGGGTGCTTTTATCGGTGCTCGAAAGTCAAGAGTTACCGTTATCTTATTCAGGGGATCGCGTTCGGGATCGGGGGAGTGATTTTTGCCGCGATCTTTTTCTGTAAATTTTTCGGAGCGTGATAATGGAAGATAAGCTGATACTGAAAAACAACCTCAAGCAAGCGCGAGCCGAAAAGGGAATGTCGCAGACCGAGCTTGCCGAGGCGGTGGGAGTTTCGCGCAACACGATAAGCTCCATTGAAACGGGGCAGTTCAACCCCACCGCAAAGCTCGCGCTGATACTCTGCATAGCGCTTGACAAGAAGTTCGAGGAGCTGTTCTACTTTTAAACGGGTCATATTTTCGCCTTTTGTACAATATAATTGGTACAAGCATATGTACAAATTGCCGAAAGGACGAAAATTATGACCCGATACATTAAAAACACCGCGATACTTTTCGCGGCAATGGCGATAACCAAAATAGTCGGCGCGCTGTTCAAGATACCCTTGGCGAACCTGCTCGGCGGCACGGGAATGGGATATTTTTCCACGGCTTACGGACTGTATTCGCCGATATTCGCGCTCACCGCCGCGGGCGTTCCGACGGTGATAATGCGCACCACCGCCCGCTGCGCCGCGACGGGGAACGGGCAGTACGCCTTAGCCGTGCGCCGCTGCGCGCTTATAGTGTTCTCGGTGATAGGTCTGATGGGAACTATCGCCGCGGCGGTGTTTGCCGCGCCGTTCGCGGAGCATATCGCGTGCTCGCCGCAGAGCACTCTCGCGGTGATCTGCATTTCTCCCGCGGTAATGCTTTGCTGTATCGCGTCGGTCCTGCGCGGCTACCGCGAGGGCTTGTCGGACGTAATGCCGTCCGCGGCGGCTTCGGTAGCCGAGGCGGTGTCGAGGGCGGTGTTCGGTCTCGGTATCTCCTACGCGGTCATTTTTTACGCGAAAAGCGCGTTCTATAACGGCAGGAGCGTGTTCGGCATCGACGCAGCGACCGTTGAGCAGGCGTACAACGCCGCGCTCCCGTATGCCGCGGCGGGCGCGATACTCGCGGTGAGCATAAGCGAGTTTTTCGGCTTGATAACTCTTGTGCTCAACGAGCGCAGAACACGCAACCAAGAGCCCATGCCGCCGCGCTGCACCTACCGCCGCCGCGATATATGCGCGCGGCTGTTGAAAGAAATAGCCCCGATAGCAGCCTCGGCGCTGGTAATGAACTGCGTGTCGTTCGTCGACCTGCTCACGGTCACGCGCACGTTATCCGTTTCGGCTGTTGAGAACCCCGAATTTTTCAACACGGCGTTCGGCAGCATTTACGCCGAGTGCGGAGGACTCGCGGGCTTGCCGAACTTTATGTACGGAAGCTACACGGGTATCGCGATGTCGCTGTTTATGCTGATACCGTCGTTCGCGGGGATGACCGAAAAGACCGCCGCGCCCGAAATTGCCGCCGCGTGGGAGCGCGGCGACAAGGACGCGCTTTCGGACAAGATAGCTTTACAGCTCCGCGCGGGCGCTCTGATAGCCTGTCCCGCGTGCTTCGGCGCGGCGGCGCTCGCCGAGCCGATATTATCTATGCTCTACAAGTCCCGCGCCGCCGAAGTATCCGTCTGCCTCAACTCGTTTATAATACTTTGTCTTGGCGGGCTGTTTATGGTAATGTCCTCGGCGATGTTCGGTATCTTCCAGTCGATAAACAAGGCGCATATCCCGCTTTTGCTGATGATAGGCTCGGTGCTGATAAAGCTCCTGCTCAACCCTCTGCTCATCTCGATACCAAGGCTGAACATCGCGGGCGCGGCGCTGTCAAGCGTTATCGGCTACATCTTTATGACCGCCGGCGGAATGACCGCCCTTCGCAGACATCTCCCTCGGAAAATAGGCGTTTTCAAGGCGGTGATCCCTCCTCTTGTCTGCGGGATATGCTGCGGATTTGCCGCCTTTATCGCTCACGAAATGCTTAGCGGAACGGTAGGTTCGACCGCGAACGTTATCTTTTCAACAATCACGGGAGCTTTCGTTTATGCAATATTACTGATTTTGAGCGGCGTTTTTCGTACAAGTGGCATAATAAAGCGGAAAAATGTAAAAAAAATCAAAAAACCTCTTGCAAAATAGCGGGAAATAGGGTATTATAGTAAGGCAGATTATTTTTTCGGGGGGCAGTTATGGATTTTGAGTTCAAAAGCCGTTATAACATAGACGACCTCCTGCACATTATGAAGATACTGCGCTCGGAGAACGGCTGTCCGTGGGATAAGGTGCAGACGCACGAAAGCATACGCACCGACCTTATCGAGGAAGCCTACGAGGTCTGCGAGGGCATAGACGCCAACAGCCCCGAAATGCTCCGCGAGGAGCTGGGCGATCTGCTTATGCAGGTGGTGTTCCATTCGCAGATAGAGACCGAGCAGGGCAATTTCAACTTCGACGACGTGTGCAGCGACATCTGCCAAAAGCTCGTTTACAGGCACCCTCACGTTTTCGGCACGGTAAAAGCCGATACCGAGGACGAGGTGCTGAGGAACTGGGACGCGCTCAAGAAAAAGAGCAAGCACCAGGAAACGGCGGCGGAAACGCTCGAAAGCGTACCCAAAACCTTTCCCGCTCTGCTCAGGGGAGAGAAGATATGCAGGCGCGCGGAAAGAGCGGGGCTTCCCATCAACGACGCAAGGTACTTTATCGAGAGGATAAAGCGCGTTCTCGACGAGCTTGATACGGACGATATTGAGGGAAGTATTGCGCATAATCAACAGTTACTCGGCAATATCCTGTTAAGTTTTTGTAATTTAGACAGAATTTTAAAAACAGATGGCGAAAAAGCCTTGACATATTCGACAAATGGGTTTATAATGAGATTTAGAAATGTCGAAAACGAGGCGGCGCAAAACGGCGATACTCTGGACAAGCTCTCCGAGGATGCGCTGAGCCGTATTGCCGAGGTATTGTTCAACAGTCTTTAGCGGTTCATTCCGACCGTTAGATATATAGATTATTTTGGAGGTTTTAACAACATGACAAAGGCAGAATTAGTAGCAGCAGTAGCAGCAAAGGCTGAACTCAGCAAGAAGGATACAGAGAAGGCTATCTCGGCTGTTATCTCTACAATATCCGAAACTCTTGCAAAGGGTGAGTCCATTCAGCTCGTAGGCTTCGGTACCTTCGAGGTTCGCGAGCGCGCGGCAAGAGACGGCATTAACCCCCGTACAAAGAAGAAGATCAAGATCGCGGCTACAAAGGTTCCCGCTTTCAAGGCAGGCAGAGGTCTGAAGGACGCGGTTACGGGCAAGTAATTTTTATTATTACTGCGGTCAGCGGCGGGTATTTCCCGCCGCTTTTTGTTTCTGTTAAGGAGAAAATATGAGATTGGATAAATATCTTAAGGTCTCGCGCCTTATAAAGCGCAGGACGGTCGCCAACGAGGCGTGCGACGCGGAAAAGGTGCTGGTAAACGGCAAGCCCGCCCGCGCGTCCTACGAGGTCAAAACGGGCGATATAATCGAGATCGTTATCGGAAAGCCGCTTAAAGTGCGCGTGCTGGACGTTAAGGAATTCACGAAAAAAGAGGACGCGTCCGCATTGTACGAGGTCGTATAAGCCTCTGACATATTTTTCCTGTCCGTTGAATATATTGGTTAAAAAAGACAGGAGGTATTTTTTATGCAGAAGGTAACGACGGCTGTTCCTCACAATATCATTATGGAGAACCGAAAAAATCTGCGCATATCGGGCGTAAAGGACATTGACAGCTTCACGGAAAGCCGCATAGTCCTGAGCACCGTAATGGGCGAGCTGGTCATAAAGGGCGACGATCTCCACGTTATAACCTTAGAGGCGGAGAGCGGAGATTTTTCAATGACGGGGTGCGTGAACTCTATCTCGTACAACCGCCACAGCGTGCTCGACGGACCCGTAAAAAAGCTGTTTCGATAATGATATGGAGGAAAAATGAGCTATTCAATTCCCGATTGCTTTATGATCGCGTTCGCGGTAGGACTGGTTTTCGGTCTGGTTTATGAGGCGCTGCGTATCGTTCGCCTGATACTGCGCTTCGGCGCGGCTGTATTCGTATGCGACATCGCGTTCTTTATGCTTGCGGCGGCGGCTGTTTTCAAGCTTTCGGAGTCGCTGGGCAATTTTGTGCGCGTCTACACGGTTCTCGGCTTCGGAGCCGGCGTTTTCGCCTATATCGTGACCGTCGGCAGGATCTTGAACCTCGCCGAGAGCGCGGCTTCGATAGCATGGCGTAAAACGATCGGGAGATTTATACGCTTGATCGGCGATAGCGCGCGGAATTCGTTTGGGATAATTGCACAGAACTCAAAGGTAATATTTGGTAAAATATCCAAACATTTTGACAATGCGCGGGAAAATCAATTCAAGCACTTGCAATTGAGAAC
Source organism: Oscillospiraceae bacterium (assembly GCA_014799395.1). Classification (GTDB taxonomy): domain Bacteria; phylum Bacillota; class Clostridia; order Oscillospirales; family Ruminococcaceae; genus CAG-115. Next base: position 7,739 of record JAAVID010000031.1, read on the forward strand.
CAAAATGTTGTATAATAAAAAGAAACAGACAAAAATTGGGGAGGAAGAGGTTCATGTCATTAAAGCTGCGGTCAAACGAAGCTCGTGAAAATAAGAAGCGGCATGGACTTGTTCGCTTCCTTGCGGGTGCCGCGGTGGTGGTAGCCGCCGTTTACGTCGCGTATTCGATAATTTCGGACAATATCGCGATAAAGAACAATATGGAGCGTTACGAACAGCTCGTCGCCGAGACGAACGCCGTCAGGGCGAGGAACGATCAGATCGACGGTTATCTCAAGAGCAGCGAGAGCCTGGACGAGTACATTGAGGACATCGCGCGCGATAAGCTCGATTTCGCAAACGCCGACGAGAGAATAATATATGTCGTTCCCTCGGCAGGCGGATAATTCAACAAATTGCAAAGGGCGGTCGGTTGACTGCCCTTTTAATTTTCACATATTTTTGACTTGATTTTCTTCCTCACTTGTGTTATAATATTAAAATAACAATAAATTATAAGACGGGTTTCCAAAGGGCGAAGCCCTTTGCGCCAGTTTGCAAACGGATTTGCCGTTTGCAAATCGCAATGGCGCTCGCAAGCCGCTTTGCGGCTCACGAGCGCTCATTGCTAGGCTCGCTTCACTCGAGGGGTTGGGGGCGGAGCCCCCACATCCTCTCCCGGCTCTCTGAGAGAGCAAATATTTAATTAGCGGAGCAATATAAAGTAAGGTGACATAAAATGAACTTTTTGGCAAAGCTGTTAAAGCGCGTATTCAACAGGACGACGGTCTGCGTTATCGGGATAATTTTTCAGGTAGGGTATCTTATCTCGCTGTTCTGGACGCTCGGAACGCTGTATACCTATTCATACCTTGTTTTTGAGATAATCGCGGTGATCATAGTGCTGTTCATCGTCAACTCGGATATGAACCCGAGCTACAAGATAGCGTGGATGATACCGATATTGCTGTTTCCCGTGTTCGGCGTGATGTTCTATGTCTTTTTCGGGAACAGTCACTCGGGCGACCGTCTGAGAAAGCGAATGAACCGCTTCAACTCGGAGGAGCGTCTGCTTCTGCCGCAGAACAACGAGCTTGTGCATGATCTCCGCGACGACGTGAAAACGGTCGAAAAGCAGGCAAGGTATCTTTATCATTTCGGGGGCTATCCCGTTTACACAAATACCTCAACCACCTATTTCCCGAGCGGCGAGGCAAAATTCGAGACCCTGATAAAGGAGCTTGAAAAGGCGGAGCGCTTCATTTTTCTCGAATATTTTATTATTCAGGAGGGGAAAATGTGGAATACTATCCTGGAGATACTTGAGCGCAAGGCAAAGCAGGGCGTCGACGTGAGAGTGGTCTATGACGATATAGGCTGTCTGCTTACGCTGCCGTACAGATATTTCGATCAGCTGGAGAAAAGGGGAATACGGTGCAAGGTGTTCAACGAGTTCAAGCCCATATGGTCGGCGAAGATGAACAACCGCGACCACCGCAAGATACTCGTTATCGACGGGCACACGGCGTTCAACGGCGGAATAAACCTCGCCGACGAATATATAAACGCATACGAGAAGCACGGTCACTGGAAGGACACGGCGGTAATGCTGAAAGGGGAGGCGGTGTGGAGCTTTACAATGATGTTCCTCACAATGTGGAACTATCTCAACAAATCCAAGCCCGCGTCCTACGATTACTATATGCCGCGGGCAACGGATATTGCGCCTTATAGGAGCGGCGGCTACGTTATCCCGTACACCGACAGTCCGCTTGACGATGAGCCCGTCGGCGAAAACGTCTATCTGAACATCATCAACGACGCAAAGGACTATGTTTACATCACCACGCCGTATCTTATCATAGACAACGAAATGGTAACGGCGCTTACTCTCGCGGCAAAGAGCGGGGTGGACGTGCGGATAATCACGCCGCATATCGCCGACAAATGGTTCGTTCACGCGGTCACAAGGGCGTATTATAAAAAGCTGACAAAGCTCGGCGTGAAGATATACGAGTACACTCCGGGGTTTATCCATGCGAAGAATTTTGTATCGGACGACAGCGTAGCCGTTGTCGGCACGATAAATCTCGATTTTCGAAGCCTTTATCTGCATTTTGAGTGCGCGACGTGGATGTACAAGACCGACTGCGTGCTCGACGTAAAGGCGGACTATCTGAAAACGCTGGAGGAGTGCCAAGAGATCACCTACGAGGACTGCCTGAACGTGAACTTTTTCGTGCGTATAGGCAGGTCGCTGTTAAGGCTGTTTTCTCCGATGATGTAACAATAAAACCGTGCGGAAATCCCGCACGGTTTTTTGTCATATTATCGTTATTTACTCTCTCTTAAGAGCGGCGGGCTTTCTGCTTAGATAAATACAGTACGCGACCGCACCCACGATTGTTGCTCCTATATATATGTACGATAACATCATAATATCGCCGGGATCGCCGAATTTTGAGAACGCGTCGATCATTCCGTGAACGATAATACACACTATCAGACTGCCGGATTTGTAAAATACGAATGTAAAAATCAATCCCCACGCAATAGCAAAAAGTATCTGAATTACGGTTTCTATGCTTGCATGTCCGGTGAAAAGATTGATGATATGCCCTATCCCGAACGTCACCGCCGAAATAACTATCGCCACGGGTGCGGGGTCATTTTTCAGCAGGATACGGAACAAAAATCCTCGGAATATCATTTCCTCGACAAACCCGACAAGCAGCATGGAAATGACCGCGAACACCTGAGCCGGTCCGCTGTAATCCATTCCCACACCGCCCCAAAGATTTCCCGTCATTAAAATAAGCAGCGGAATAAAATACCAATAATCCGCCGCCTTGCCCGTCCATTTGCAAAGCCCGTATCTTTCCTCAAGCCCATTCTTCTTCACGAAAACAAGTATTCCCGCCGTGAACACGGCGAGCGCAGCGGTCATCAAGGGGCTTTCGTCTCCGAAATTTCCTCTTATCGTACCGCAAATCACGCAATATGCGACTATCCACAATATCGCGAACAGCAATTCATTTTTCTCATACAGCCTTTTCATTTTAATTACCTCCCGTTTTTACTGCCAGCACCGCGCCGCGGTAAGCGCGCTTCAAATGCGCCGCTACCGTCTTTTCATCGTATTCGAGCGAGTTGTTGGCGATAATGCTCGCGTAGCCGTGAGCGAACATCGCTATCGTCACGAATACCTCCTTGGTCTGTTCAACGGTCATCTCCATTGCTCCGCTCATCATGGCGAGCAGGGGCTTGAGCTCCTCGCTGTCCACCATTTCAAGCAGACTGTTCTCGACCGCGTATCCCGACTGAAAAATGAAGCGGAACAAATTCGGCTCCCGTATCGCGAAACGGATATAATTAAGTCCGATACCGAGCATTATACCCTCCTCGGGGTTCGTGATGTTCATCAGGTACTCTGTGTGATAGCGGTCGGCTTTCTCGTATACGGCGCGTTTAAGCTCCTCGATTTTCGCGAAATGATACATCACGGGCTGCGTCGAACAGCCCAGCTTTTCCGAGACCGTGCGCGCGTTGACGTTTTCGATACCCGTTATCCTTGCGGTCTCGAACGCGGCGTCTACCACCATTTCACGCGTTATTTTTGCCTTCGGCATTTAGTTACTTCCTCTATTATAACGTGAGTTATATAACTTGAATTATAATAGATTTTTACCGATTTGTCAATACTTTTTTGCGTTTTCACCTGATTTTCACATTTCGCGTTTTGAAAAAAACCGGCGAAACTGTGGTGTGTATATCCAAATACCCCGTCAATTGCCTTTTGACGGGGTATTTGTTTATGTATTCGCAAACTTGGTTTTAGACAATTCTCTGTATTTTTTCTTAGTCGCCTCGCCGCCTCTGATATGGCGCTCCTGTTTGTTTTTGTCGAGAACGGATTTTACTTCTTCATAAAGAGCCTTGTTAGCCTTCTCGAGCTTTACGGTAATATCCTGATGAACGGTGCTTTTGCTGATCCCGAATTGACGGGCGGCAGCGCGCACCGTAGCGTTATTTTCAACAATGAATTTCCCAAGTATAACACATCTTTCTTGATTGCTGTCATTGTATTGCTTCAAAGAATTTCCCCCCTGACTGTGTTGTATCGGACAATAAATATTATGTTGATTAACCGCGGTTTATGATTGCGGACAAATTGTCGGGAAAATAAATCTTGACAATAAAAGGGAAAAGCGGTATAATTAAAATAGATTATTATGTCATATAGGAGGGAAGTCCTTTGAGCGTTTTATTGGAAAGGCTCAAAGCGGTATTATCTTGCCGCGAAACGGAAAACGTTCACATGGTATGATTTATACCCGAACAATATGCCGCAAAACAGCAAGCGCGGTATTTATACATACTTCTGGTTTGAAAAAGGGAACGAGTTTGAGTTCCTGAAATTTACAATACAGCACTGTCACAGAGTGGACGAAAAAGGCGTAACACATTCGGACGAGTCGGTAAAATATTATGTGCTTCACGAGTTCTGTGAAAAATATCCGGAACAGTACGGTATACCCGAGCCGAGCAGGAATTCGCGGCTGATAGAGGAGCCGAACGAGGGTGAGTTTCACCCCACAATTGTAAATTCATACGGTCGGTTTCGCTATGTGTTTGACGATGAGGAAACGGCAAAAAAGTTCGTGTCGTCCGAACTTCTTCATATTCTTTATCCGTATCTGTACATTCTGTCCGATGAGGACAAAAAAGAGTGGAATAAATTTGTTGACGAAAATCCGTTTGAAGAGTGACAAGAAAGGAAAAAGGAAAAAATGTCGGTTTTTGAATTTGACAATAAAATAACCGCCGCGGCGGAAGCGGCAATGCACAAATGCAAAGGGCAGTTTACCGAGTTGGACAGTCTCTGCGAGTACAACGGTCAGCGCGTTCTGAAAGCGTTTATCGACAACCGCGTGAGCGAGATACACCTCAAAGGCACGACGGGCTACGGCTACGACGACGAGGGTCGTGACAAGCTCGACCGTGTGTTCGCGCAGGTGCTCGGCGCGGAGGACGCGCTTGTCCGCCACAATTTCGTGAACGGCACGCACGCGCTCACCACCGCGCTTTTCGGAGTGCTTCGCCCCAAAGATACGTTATTGTCCGTCACGGGAATGCCGTATGACACGATGCAGGAGGTCATTCTCGGAGAGAACTGCGGCTCGCTGAGGGATTTCGGCGTGAACTTCGCGATGATACCGCTGCTAAACGACGGTATGCCGAATTACGCGGAGATAGCAAGACGCGCTCCAGAGGCTAAGCTCGCTTATATCCAGCGCTCTCGCGGGTATTCTCTGCGCCCGTCGTTCGATATTTCAACAATATCGAAAATAATACAGGCGATACGCAGCAGCAACAAGGACTGCGTAATTATGGTCGACAACTGTTACGGCGAGCTTGTCGAGGACAGAGAGCCCACGGCGGTCGGCGCGGACCTGATAGTCGGCAGCCTTATCAAGAATTTGGGCGGAGGTATCGCCGAGACGGGCGGCTACATAGCGGGCAGGGCGGACCTTATCGAACAGTGCAGCTATCGGCTGACCTGTCCGGGCGCGGGCAAGGAGGTCGGCTGCTCGCTGAACCAGCTCCGCGGGCTGTATATGGGATTATTCCACGCTCCCGAGGCGGTGTGCGCGGCGCTGAAAACCTCGGTGTTCGCGGCGGCGTTTTTTGAACAGCTCGGCTTTGAGGCGTTCCCGAAGTACAACGAAAAGCGTACGGACATAATCGCGGCGCTGAAGCTGGGAAGTCCCGAAAAGCTGACGGCGTTCTGCGAGGGCATACAGAGCGGCTCGCCTATCGACAGCTTTGTAAGCCCCGAGCCGTGGGATATGCCCGGCTATGACAGCAAGGTGATAATGGCGGCGGGCGCGTTCACGATGGGCGCTTCGATAGAGCTTTCCGCCGACGCTCCGCTCCGCGAGCCGTATGCGGTATGGTTACAGGGCGGACTGACGTTCCCGACGGGCAAGACGGGCATTATGCTCGCCGCGCAGAGAATGGTCGAAAAGGGGCTGTTATGAACACGTTGGAAACGATAAAAAAGATAAGCCGCTTCAAGCGCTTTATGTACATAACCGCCGCCGCTTCCATGGCGCTGATGTTCGCGGCGTTCGGCATTTACAGGCTCAACGGCGCGAAGCTCTGCATATCCGTTGGCATTACGGCAATGACCGTGTGCTATCATTTCACGATAAGATTGTTTATCGGCAATATCGTCGACGCGGTAATGCGCTGCGAAGCCGACTGGCGCAAGCCGTGGTTCGGCGAGCGGAAATTCGAGAAAAAGCTGTACAAAAAGCTGAAAGTAAAGCAGTGGAAAGACCGTATGCCGACCGCCGACGAGAGCGCGTTCAACATCAAAAAGAAGCCGATAGAGCGCGTTATCGGCGCGACCTGTCAAGCCGAGATCGTCCACGAGATAGATATTATCGCAAGTCTGGCTGCTATATTGTTCGCGGTATGGTTCGGCGAGCTGTGGGTATTCGTTATCACATCGGTGCTCGGCGCGGCGTTCGATATGCTGTTCGTTATCATACAGAGGTATAACCGTCCGCGGCTTATCAAATATGCCGCGTTGAAAAGCCGCAGAGAGGTAAAGGAATGGAAATGATCCGGTCTTTTTTGTATAATGTCGTTCCGTTTCGGCTTTTTTTCTGCGGCGCGGTGCTGTTGGCTGTCGGTATTATGAAACGCGTTCACGGCGCGAAAGGCTTGGCGATGTTAATAACGGGAGCGGCAGTGCTTTTTCCGAGCGTCATAATATGCGGCGGTCGGGCTGTACAAGAAATAAAAATTCAAGCCGAAAACTATAATAATTTGTATTTTCAGCTTGAGAACGGCAGGGCAGGCGACCTTGAACGCGTCCTGAAATACGGCGCGGACGTCGAGGACGCGGGGCTGCCGTGGCAGAGACCCGCCCGCGACGGAGAGCGCACGCTGCTCGGCATCGTGGCGGATAACAGCATAGTAATGGCTCACGGAACGGAAAAAGCCGCGGTCCTTATCGAATACGGCGCGGACGTGAACAGGGTTATGTGCCACCGCTGCAAATACGGTCACCCGAACGGCGAACACGAGCGCCTGTGCTCGGCAACGCCGGTGCTTATCGCCGCGGACAATCCCAATTATTCTCTGCTAAAGCTACTTATCGACAGCGGCGGCGACGTAAACGCCACCGATCACGACGGGCTTACCGCGCTTGACATCGTTGAGGAAAATCTTAACGCGTGTCGTCCGCAATGGGCAGATGAATTTGAGCGTATGAAAAAGCTGCTGATAGATAACGGGGCTAAAAACGGCAAAAAAGGAGCATAGCAATGACAGAGATAACAAAGGCGCTCCCGTGCGACGCGGAGGAGATATACGCGATATACGAGTCGCTGAAGGGCTCGCCGGGCTGCACCTGGGACGAGCATTATCCCACGCTTGAATTTGTCCGTCACGATATTGAGGAGCGCGATT